>NZ_KV800119.1:308314-350664 GCF_001810165.1 Neisseria sp. HMSC070A01
CCGTCTGAAACTTTCAGACGGCCTTTTATCATTTCAGTTAAAAACGGCGTTTCAGCTTGCAAGCCTGCAAAATATGGACGGCAAGTTCTTCCACAGATTTGTCCGTAGTATTGGTAAACGGAATACCGTGGCGTTTGAACATATTTTGCGCATCGGCAATCTCGCTGCGGCAAGTATCGATTTTGGCATAGGTCGAATTAGGACGACGCTCCTGACGGATAGCCTGCAGACGCTCAGGCTGAATGGTCAAACCAAACAGCTTGTCTTTGTAAGGTTTGACCATACGCGGCAAATCGGTTGATTCCAAGTCATCGGGAATCAATGGATAGTTTGCGGCGCGGATACCGTATTGCAGGGCCAAATAGAGACAGGTCGGCGTTTTACCCGAACGGGACACGCCCATCAAAATTACATCCGCTTCCTGCAGGTTTTTATCGCTGACACCGTCATCATGATTCAGTGAGAAATTGACCGCCTCCATACGCGCATCATAGCGTTGGGTATTGCCGATACTGTGGTGCCCCTGCTGGGCGGCAACCGCCTCCGTATTGAGTTCCTTTTCCAAAAGACCGAGAAAAGTTTCAAAGAAATTAATATGGAACGCATTGGCTTTCTTGATGATTTCACGGATTTCGTCATTGACCACACTGACAAAAGCAATCGGGCGCACTCCGAATTTCTCGGCGGACTGGTTGACTTTATCTACAACAGCACGCGCTTTTTCAGGCGTATCGATAAACGGATAGGTATGGCGTTTGAACTCAACATTGCCAAATTGGTTCAGCAAGGCTTCACCGATATTTTCGGCGGTCAGGCCGGTTCGGTCGGAAATATAGAAGACTTGGCGTGGATCAGTCATAATGAATCCTCTTGAGGGTAACGTTTCAGACGACAATCATAGCAGTTACAGCCTTTGCAATAAAGCGATTCCCGGCAGATTACACAGGATTACAACAAATTTGAACAATTTTTAGATTGGCACAAAATTTTATTTTTTGATTTTTTGTGGAATTTTATTCTAAAATTGCAAAATAAATCTTGTTTGTTAAATTTATTAACTTATTTTGTTTTCCATATTTAACAATAGGATAACTCACAAAAACATGAATCTGATATTCACATTTCAGAAGACTACACGCTTGAAAAGCACAGTATCACAGACGAATTTGTGATTTTAAAAAAGATAAAACACATGACAGCCATCAAACGAATGGCTACAATAAGCAGGCGGATTTGTTTCTTTTTTAACATTTTTGGATTGGATTGGACACACAAATGGCCGAAAACTACGTTATTTGGTTTGAAAACCTGCGTATGACTGACGTTGAGCGAGTGGGCGGTAAAAATGCCTCTTTGGGCGAAATGATCAGCCAACTGACTGAAAAAGGCGTACGCGTTCCCGGTGGTTTTGCGACCACTGCCGAAGCCTATCGCGCTTTCCTGGCTCACAATGGTCTGAGCGAGCGTATTTCCGAAGCCCTGAAACAACTGGATGTTGAAGACGTTGCCGAGTTGGCGCGCGTGGGTAAAGAAATCCGTCAATGGATTTTGGATACTCCGTTCCCTGAGCAGCTGGATGCTGAAATCGAAACAGCTTGGAACAAAATGGTTGCCGATGCCGGTGGTGCGGACATTTCCGTTGCCGTACGTTCTTCCGCAACAGCAGAAGACCTGCCGGATGCTTCTTTTGCCGGTCAACAAGAAACCTTCTTGAACATCAACGGCTTGGAAAACGTTAAAGAAGCCATGCGCCATGTATTCGCTTCCCTGTACAACGACCGTGCCATTTCTTACCGTGTCCACAAAGGCTTCGAACACGACATCGTTGCCCTTTCCGCAGGCGTACAACGCATGGTGCGCTCCGACAGCGGCGCGTCCGGCGTGATGTTCACCATCGATACTGAGTCCGGTTACGACCAAGTCGTTTTCGTTACCTCTTCTTACGGCCTGGGCGAAAACGTCGTACAAGGCGCGGTCAACCCTGACGAATTCTATGTATTCAAACCTACTTTGAAAGCAGGCAAACCGGCTATCCTGCGCAAAACCATGGGTTCGAAACAAATCAAAATGATCTTTACCGACAAAGCCGAAGCCGGTAAATCTGTCACCAACATCGATGTACCTGAAGAAGACCGTCAACGCTTCTCCATTACCGACGCCGAAGTTACCGAGTTGGCCCATTACGCGCTGACCATCGAAAAACACTACGGCCGCCCAATGGACATCGAATGGGGCCGCGACGGTTTGGACGGCAAACTCTACATCCTGCAAGCCCGTCCTGAAACCGTGAAATCCCAAGAAGACAGCAGCCGCAACCTGCGCCGCTTCTCCATAAACGGCGAAAAAGTTGTCTTGTGCGAAGGCCGTGCCATCGGTCAAAGAGTCGGCCAAGGCAAAGTACGCCTGGTGAAAGATGCTTCCGAGATGGATTCCGTTGAAGCAGGCGACGTACTCGTTACCGACATGACCGACCCGGATTGGGAGCCCGTAATGAAACGTGCTTCCGCCATCGTGACCAACCGCGGCGGCCGTACCTGCCACGCAGCGATTATCGCGCGTGAATTAGGTATTCCTGCCGTAGTCGGCTGCGGCGACGCAACCGATCTGCTTTCAGACGGCCAAGAAGTTACCGTATCTTGTGCCGAAGGCGATACCGGCTTCATCTACTCCGGCCTGTTGGACGTACAAATTACCGATGTTGCTTTGGACAACATGCCTAAAGCCCCTGTCAAAGTGATGATGAACGTTGGTAACCCTGAGTTGGCATTCAGCTTCGCCAACCTGCCTAGCGAAGGCATCGGCTTGGCACGTATGGAATTCATCATCAACCGCCAAATCGGTATCCACCCGAAAGCCTTGTTGGAATTTGACAAACAAGACGACGAATTGAAAGCGGAAATTACCCGCCGCATCGCCGGCTACGCTTCTCCTGTCGACTTCTATGTCGATAAAATCGCGGAAGGCGTAGCAACTTTGGCTGCTTCGGTTTACCCACGCAAAACCATCGTCCGTATGTCTGACTTCAAATCCAACGAGTACGCCAACTTGGTGGGCGGCAGCATTTACGAACCGCACGAAGAAAACCCAATGTTGGGCTTCCGCGGCGCGGCGCGTTATGTCGCTGACAGCTTCAAAGACTGCTTCGCACTCGAGTGCAAAGCCTTGAAACGCGTCCGTGACGAAATGGGTCTGACCAACGTCGAAATCATGATTCCATTCGTCCGCACTTTGGGTGAAGCCGAAGCTGTTGTCAAAGCCCTGAAAGAAAACGGTTTGGAACGCGGCAAAAACGGGCTGCGCCTGATCATGATGTGCGAATTGCCGAGCAACGCAGTATTGGCAGAACAATTCCTGCAATACTTCGACGGTTTCTCCATCGGCTCTAACGACATGACCCAGCTGACCCTCGGCCTCGACCGTGACAGTGGCTTGGTATCCGACTCCTTTGACGAACGCAATCCTGCCGTTAAAGTGATGTTGCACTTGGCAATCTCTGCCTGCCGCAAACAAAACAAATACGTCGGTATTTGCGGTCAAGGCCCGTCAGACCATCCGGACTTTGCCAAATGGCTGGTTCAAGAAGGTATCGAAAGCGTATCGCTCAACCCTGATACCGTGATTGAAACTTGGCTGTATCTGGCTAACGAATTGAACAAATAAGTTCGATGATACAAAAATCCCCTGCCCGTCTATCTCGGCAGGGGATTTTTATTGCCTTATTCAATGCCGTCTGAAAGAACTTTCACGTTCTTTTACCTTTTCAAAAAAGTCCCTTTGCATCAAAAAGATATAAAAATATTCAGCCATATCTACAAATTCTCAATGGTACTATATTGCCTTTCCGCATTTTATCCCATGCCTTTTGAGTGAACCTTTTTTCACTCTTCCTATCTATCATACACAGCATAACGATACATTTAGAAACAACCCATGAATACAACCTTTATTTCCACCTTTCAGACGGCCTTGAAACGTCTGGCACTCATCAGCACCATTGCCGTCTTAGCAGCCTGCGCCGGCAACAACACTTCTTCCAACCGCGCCGTACCCGACGGCTACTACAAAGTCCGTCCCGGCGATACCCTGACCCAAATCGCCAAACGCTACGGACAAAACGTCAATACACTGGTTGCATGGAACAATCTTCCCAACGCCTCACAAATCGAAGTCGGCCAAGTATTGCGCGTCCGCCGTCATGTTGCCTCCCGCAATACTGCTACGCAGCAACGCCAAGCAACCGCCGTTACCCCGATCAATCGGTTAAGCTTGCAATGGCCGACCGATAACGCCTCATCCTCCATTATCCAACGCTACAACGGCACAACCAGCAAAGGCATAGATATTGCAGGCACACAAGGCCAACAAATCCGTTCTGCCGCAGCCGGTACCGTTATCTACGTTGGCGAAGAAGTCCGCGGCTACGGCAAGCTAATTTTAATCAGCCACAACGACTACACCATTACCGCCTATGCCCACAACGACACGCTTTTAGTACAAAAAGATCAAAAAGTCCAAGCCGGCCAAGTTATCGCCACCATGGGCAGCAGCGATACAGACAGCGTCAAGCTCCATTTTGAAGTTCGTCTAAACGGCAAAGCAGTCGATCCCCTGCCTTATTTGACCAGAACAAATTAATGTCCCAATCAAAAGGCCGTCTGAAATACTGTTATTTCAGACGGCCTTTTGATTATCTTGCTATAACAGCTATTTCAACAAAATCTTTTCCTATTTAACTTATGTTGATTGAGTGTAAACGCCGTTATACAATAACAACTCTTTTTAACATTCCATTTCAGGTGTTCTACTATGTCTCCTAACCGTATCCTTGCAACCGCATTCTTGTTTGCATCTGCATTTGCCAGCGCGGATGTCCATATTGATGAAAGCATTCCTTACCGCGACAAAGAAGAAATCGATACCCGTATTGTTTCCGAGTGTTTAGAAGTGGGCAGCATCATGTCCAAATCTTTGCAAGAAACCGCAGCCAAAAGCGATGTAACGGTTGTCCGTGACGGTAAAAAACAAGGTACATACGCAGATATCGCCATTACTTCCGCCATGAGTGCAGGCAATGCCTTTATCGGCCACGCCAAAGGGATGGCTGTTTCTGCTACTTTGTATGTTGACGGTAAACAAGTCGGCAAAAAAACCTTTACCCGCAACTCTTCCGGTGGCATGTTTGGTGCTTATAAGAGCTCTTGCGCCGTCCTGAACCGCACTTCTAAAGTATTGGGTTCAGATATTGCCCAATGGGTGGTCCGCGAACAAAAAAATGCTCAAGACAAATAAAACCCCAATTTGATAAAGGCCGTCTGAAAAACCGTATTTCAGATGGCCTTTATATTTTCTATTTCTCTAGAAACAAAGAAATAAATTATCCATTAATCATTATCAGAAATAGAGAATTTTATTTCCAACGCCCTTGATTTTAGAATATCTACCCTCAATTATTAAAACTATAAGAATTTTGTATATGAGCAGTCAAAGGAATAACATGGCAGAAAAAAACTATTATGAAATACTGGGCGTTGCCAAAGATGCGGATGAGGCCGAAATCAAAAAAGCCTACCGAAAACTGGTGCGCAAATACCACCCCGATGTCAGCAAAGAACCTGACGCAGCCGAACGTACGGTAGAAATCAACCGTGCCTACGAAACGCTTTCCGACAAAGAAAAGCGGGCCGAATACGATGAAATGTTGGCTAATCCTTACGGACGCAGCGCCAGAGGCAATCCGTTCGGTCAAGGCGGCAATCCGTTTGGCAATGGATTTAACGGAGGCGGCTTCCGCTATGAACGTCATGAAGGCGAGCCGTTCGGAGCGGGAGATTTCAATTTTGAAGATCTTTTTTCATCATTCCGCCAATCCCACACTCGTTCCGAGCAACCCCGCGGCCCAATAAAAGGCGAGGATCAACATGCTGAATTGAGTATTGATATTTATGCAGCTTATGTTGGCGCAGAACGTAGCATGACTTTGAATGTGCCGACCCTAGACGAATACGGACGTGCGGTTTATCAAAATAAAACCCTCAACGTTAAAATCCCCAAAGGCATTGCAGAAGGCCAACAAATCCGTTTGGCCGGTCAAGGTTTGCCGGGATATAACGGCGGTGAAAACGGTGACTTATACTTAAAAATCAAGTTCCACGACCAACCTGATTTATACGTCAAAAACAGGAAAGACGTATATCAAACAATAGATGTCAAACCTTGGGAAGCCGTATTGGGCGGCAAAATCATCGTCCCTACCGCATCAGGCCGCTTGCAGGTCAATCTGCCTGCCAACAGCCAAAGCGGTAAAAGCATCCGCCTTAAAGGCAAAGGTATTCCAGCAAAAGAAGCCGGAGACCTTTATCTCAATATCCGCATTAATGTTCCGCCAGTAGAGAGCGAAGCCGACCGTGCCGCATGGGAAAAATTGGCCGAACACTTTGCCGCGAAACAAGCATAAGAGAAAGGATAAATTATGATTCAATCCTCCGATGTTACCCTTACTTTTGAAGAAATCGTTGCCGCCAGCCGCTGCCGTCGCGATTGGCTGTTGGAACTTATAGCAGAAGATATCATCAGCATCGATGGTGCTCCCGAAAAAAGCACCTTCAGTGGTTTTCATCTTGCCCGCATCCGTCGCGCACAACGCTTAAGCCGTGATTTTGAAGCCGGCATCCCCGCATTGGGGCTGATTATGCGGCTGTTAGACGAGGTAGAAGAACTCAGAAAAATACAGCGTCCGCTGGTACTGCTCGAAGAAGAGTAAATATTAGCAAGTTGTTCGCTTAAATATTGATGACAAGACAAAATCTTTGATGTTTATTGATATTCCATAATAAAAGGCCGTCTGAAAATATTTTCAGACGGCCTTTTTATGCCTTCATTAACAACAGCGTCCGCCGTTGCCGCCACAACGGCGTTTGCGGCAGTAGTCTTGGAATTGCAGCTCGGTCATGACCGGCGCATTGGGATTATGTTTGCGCTGGCGGGCAACGTAGTTTTCATAATCTGGGACACCGGCCATCAAGTTTGCTGTCAACTTGATGGTTTTCCACCAAGATGCGAGCTTATGCTTCATGCTGAGCCTCCGGCTGTTTACCGTCGCGGTACACTGCTGGAATTTCTTTAGCAGTTGGCCAACCGACTTTCCGGGCTTTCATGGCGGTACGCAAACCGTACACGGCGACAATCACGACAACTGCCAGGAACAAAGCGGTCAGGCCGGCATTGATTTGGTCGTTGAAGATGATTTGTGACATTTCGCCGATGTCTTTAGCAGGGGCAAGGACTTCGCCTGAAGCCAAGGCATCGCGGTATTTGCCTGCGTGCGCCAAGAAGCTGACGCGTGGATCGCTGTGGAACAGTTTTTGCAAACCGGCATAGCAGGTTACGAACAATACGCCGACAGCAGGAACCAAGGTTACCCAAACATAGCGGTCGCGTTTCATTTTCACCAAGACAACGGTACACATAATCAACGCTACGCCTGCCAGCATTTGGTTGGCGATACCGAACAGAGGCCAGAGCGAGTTAATGCCGCCCAGAGGGTCGGTTACGCCGGTATAGAGGAAGTAACCCCACAATGCCACGGCAAAGAATGTTGCAACCAGGTTGGCAGGGATAGAGTCGGTGTTACCGAATGGTTTGTAGAAGATACTGCCCAAGTCTTGAATCATGAAACGGGCAACGCGTGTACCGGCGTCAACCGCGGTCAGGATGAACAAGGCTTCAAACAGCAAGGCAAAGTGATACCAGAACGCCATCATAGCTTCGCCCGGAATCAGACGGCTCATGATGTGTGCCATACCGACTGCAAGGGTTGGCGCGCCGCCTGCACGGGACAGAATGGTGTTTTCGCCCACTTCTTTAGCAGTGTGCAACAAGGTTGCGGCATCAACAGGGAAGTTCAGTTTAGTGGTGATGACTTCGGCAGCAGTGTTGGCATCCGTACCAATCAGCGCAGCCGGGCTGTTCATCGCGAAGTACACGCCTGGCTCAAGCGAAGCGGCGGCAGCCAGCGCCATAATGGCCACAAAGCTTTCCATAATCATGCCGCCGTAACCGATCATGCGGACGTGGGTTTCGTTTTCCACCATTTTTGGCGTAGTACCGGAAGAAATCAGCGCATGGAAGCCTGAAACCGCACCACAAGCAATGGTAATGAACAAAAATGGGAACAATGCACCGGAGAATACCGGGCCTGAACCATCGATAAAGTGGGTAACTGCAGGCATTTGCAGGGTTGGGTTGACAATAACGATACCCAAAGCCAAAGCTGCAATCGTACCGATTTTCAGGAAGGTGGACAGATAGTCGCGCGGAGTCAGCAAGAGCCAAACCGGCAATACGGAAGCCACGAAACCGTAAATCATAATCGCCCAAGTCAGCTGAATGCCGTCAAGGTCGAACCAGTGTCCGACGGAGCTGCGGGCAACATCTTCACCGTAAATCACGGCCAACATCAGCAAAATAAAGCCGACGATGGAAATCTCGCCGATTTTGCCCGGACGGATATAACGGGTGTAAATACCCATAAACAGGGCAATCGGCATAGTTGCTGCGATGGTGAACGTACCCCAAGGGCTGTGAACCAATGCTTTCACAACAATCAACGCCAACACCGCCATAATGATGACCATAATCATCAAAATACCGATGGACGCGATCACGCCGGGAACGGTACCGAGTTCTTGTTTCACGATATCGCCCAAAGACTTACCGTCACGGCGCATGGAGACGAACAAGACCATCATATCCTGTACGGCACCGGCAAACACCACGCCGAAGATAATCCACAAAGTACCGGGCAGATAACCCATTTGTGCTGCCAATACAGGACCGACCAAAGGACCTGCGCCGGCAATCGCGGCAAAGTGGTGGCCGAACAGTACGCCTTTATGTGTGGGCACATAGTCCAAGCCGTCATTATGGCGTTCAGCCGGAGTCAGACGGTTAGGATCAAGCTGCATCACACGGTTGGCAATGTAAAGACTGTAAAAACGGTAGGCAATACAGTATACCGAAATGGCGGCCGTAACCATCCAAATCGCACTGACCTGCTCGCCGCGACTGAGGGCCAAAGTGGTAAAGGAGGCCAGGCCTACCAAAACCACAATGCCCCAAATCAAAAATGATTTGAGCGATTTCATTGATTTATCCTTAAAACGTGATACACGAAAGCTGGTTTTAGCAACAAACTGCCTTCATGCGCTTTAGAAAGACCAATCATTTTAGTCTTTATAGATTTTATGAGTGAAATGTCATTTCAACCCGAATTCGACAAAAAACAAAATGATTAGTTCGCCCGTAAGGTTAACACAAACAGACAATATACCCTTCATTTTTTACTTCAAATCCAAATATTCCTTAACATATAGCAAACGCAAGGCCGTCTGAAAACCCAAAAATTCAGTTTTCAGACGGCCTGACAAACGGTCAATGCTATAATCCGACATTCCCATTTCTTCTATATTGCCATACCATGCAAAACAACGATTCCGAAACCATGCGCCTCTCCAAACGCATGGCGCAATTAGGCTTATGCTCGCGCCGCGAGGCAGACAGCTACATCGAGCAAGGCTGGGTCAAAGTCAACGGCCAAACCGCCGTACTCGGTCAAAAAGTCACCGAGCGCGACCGCATCGACCTCAACAAACAAGCCCATGAAAAACAAGCCGCGCGCGTAACCATCCTGCTGAACAAGCCCGTCGGCTACGTCAGCGCGCAGGCAGAAAAAGGCTATAAATCCGCAGCCGAACTCATTACCGCCGACAACCATTGGGAAGGCGACGACAGCCGTATCCCTTTCAGCGAAAAGCACAAATTCGGTTTGGCCCCTGCCGGCCGCCTGGACATCGACTCTGTAGGATTGTTGGTACTCACCCAGGACGGCCGCATTGCCAAACAACTGATTGGCGAAAACAGCAGCAGCGAAAAAGAATACCTCGTCCGCGTCCGCGGCAAACTGGACAACAAAGGCCTCGCCCTACTCAACCACGGCTTGAGTTTGGACGGAGAAAAATTGCGCCCCGCCAAAGTCGAATGGCAAAACGAAGACCAGTTGCGCTTTATTTTGCGACAAGGCAAAAAACGCCAAATCCGCCGCATGTGCGAGCTGGTCGGCCTGCGCGTTGTCGGCTTGAAACGCATCCGCATGGGCAAAGTCAAACTCGGCAGACTGCCGCCGGGCAAATGGCGTTATTTACGCGCTGACGAATCGTTTTAATTGCAGATAACAAAAAGGCCGTCTGAAAACACATTTCAGACGGCCTGATTTTTGACTGCCTACTCGATATAAGTAAACTTCGCACGTTTAATATTGCAGAGGATTTCGTACGGAATCATACCGGCAACTTCGGCAACTTCATTAATATTAATCACATCGCCCCAAAGCTCGACTTCCGCGCCCAAGCCCTCTTTCGAGGCTTCCAGCTCAACCGTAATCATATCCATAGACACCCTGCCGATAATGCGGCTGCGTTTGCCATCGATGGCGACCGGAGAATTAGTGGAAGCGCGACGCGGATAACCGTCGGCATAGCCGCAGGCAATCAAACCGACACGGGTGGATTTGCTGGTGTAGAACGTTGCGCCGTAACCAATCGGAGAATGCGGTTGCAACACACGTTCGCCGAAAACGCGGGAAGTCAGACGCATAACAGGTTTCAAACGCTCATCCACGCTGCCGAAAGGCGAAATGCCATACAAGGCCAGACCGGCACGACCCCAATCGCGGCGCGCTTCAGGCACGTTCAAAATCGCGGCGGAATTGGCCAAGCTCTCTTCGCCTTCCAAACCCTCACACGCCAAATCAAACGCTTCAAGCTGCATTTCAGTCATGCCGTTTTCCGGCTCGTCCGCACAGGCAAAATGGCTGAATTTCACAATGTTTTCAACCGATTCGGATTGTTTCAATGCCGTATAGGCGGCGGCATAGTTATGCGGAAAGAAACCGGCACGGTGCATACCAGAGTCCATTTTCAGCCATACGGTTGTCGGACGTTGCCACTCATGATGTGCAAACGCCTCCAACTGCCATTGACTGCCGATTGCCGGCCACAAATCATAACGGTCAACATCCGCATACTCTGCAGCCTCAAACACGCCTTCCAATAAAACAATCGGGTTTTTAATGCCGTTTTGACGCAATTCCACGCCTTCATCTACCGTTGCCACCGCAAAGCCGTCGGCAATATCCGCCAACGCGTGTGCACATCTGACCGCACCATGCCCGTAAGCATCGGCCTTAATCACAGCCAACAATTTATTGCCGTGCAACTCTTTGAGAAAACGATAATTTTGACGTAAATTATCCAAACGGATTTGCGCATTGAGCGGACGCATAATGTATTCCTCTTATCGGCATCCGTTTCAGACGGCCTGCCCTATTACTTTGAAGCGAATATTATAGGTCAAAAACCATACAGGATTCCATGAAATACACAAGATTAATATCTTCCTTTTGCCTTACCTTTAAGGATTTATGCTTCTTCTGAGCCTGTTTTAAGGTTATGATGTCATCCAAATTGAAAACGACAAGCATCAAAGCCATGAAAGAACTCGACAAAACCGACTTAAAAATTCTCAAGCTCCTGCAACAAAACGCACGCATCCCCATGACCGAATTGGCTGAAAAAGTCGGCCTCTCCACTACGCCGGTAACCGAACGCGTCCGCCGCTTGGAACGCGACAACCTCATTACCGGCTATCACGCCCATCTGAATCCACATGCCTTAGGTCAAAGCCTCTTGGTCTTTGTCGAACTGAAACTGCGTTCCAAATCCGGCAATATTTTTGAAGACTTCAAACGCGAAGTGCTGAAGATTCCGCAAATTTTGGAATGCCACTTGGTCTCCGGCGAATACGACTACCTCATCAAAGTCCGCCTGCCCAATATGTCCGCCTATCGCGATATGCTCGGCAATATCCTGCTGCAACTGCCGGCAGCAGCCGAAAGCCGCAGCTATGTCGTAATGGAAGAAGTCAAAGAAGAAGTAGTATTAGACATCTAATTCCATTCAACCAACAGAGGCCGTCTGAAATATTACAACATTCAGACGGCCTTTGTTTTAAACAGGCAAAAAAAAATGCACACATCCGATAGAATGTGTGCCAAGTCTACAAAGGAGAAATAGAGGAGAAACTATTAACTGACTACTCGAACCAGCTAACGAAACGAATTATGCAACAAGAGATTCAACCGTGCAAGTATTTTTCTTGTAAAGTTTCTTAATTATCCAATTTACAGAACTTAAATGTAATCATGTTTCAATATAGACAAAAAAATGCGCATACCGTTTCGATATGCGCCAAGTCTACAAAGGAGAAATAGAGGAGAAAAATCAAGCTGCATCAAGCAACTCAACGGCGCGAATTATCCTAGCCTTCTACCCGACTGTCAACTGTTTTCCTACCTATTTTCAAGCATTTTGCCAAAAAACAACAAATCCGCTATTCCCCTCTTTTTCTGGCTATTTTCGCCCATATATAAAGGAAATTTAGGGCCGTCTGAAACACATATTGCCACTGTAGGCAAACAGCCCCATACTCACACATTCATAGCCCATATCCGTCCCAACCCACAACCATGACCACCCCACTTTCCCTTGCCGTCGTCGGCCATACCAACACAGGCAAAACCTCACTCTTACGTACGCTTTTGCGCGACAGTACCTTCGGCGAAGTGAAAAACGCGCCATCTACCACGCGCCATGTCGAAGAAGCCCTCATCAACGACGGTGACGACAGCCTAGTTTACCTCTACGACACACCCGGCCTTGAAGATGCCGGCGGCGTGTTGGACTGGCTGGAAACCCACACATCCGCACGCGATGACGGCATCGAGCGCATTCAGCAATTCCTCAACAACCATGAAGCGCATCACGAATTCAACCAAGAGGCCAAAGTGCTGCGCCAAGTCATGCAAAGCGACATGGCCATGTATGTCATCGATGCACGGGAGCCAGTCCTTAACAAATACAAAGACGAGCTGACCATTTTGTCTTGGTGTGCCAAGCCCATCATGCCCGTGTTCAACTTCACCCAAAATCAAGACCTGACTGCTTGGACCAATATGCTCGCCCGCCGCGCCCTGCATGTTTACGCCGGTTTCGATACCGTTGCGTTTGACTTTGAAGGCGAAATCCGATTGTGGGACAACCTTGCCACCATGTTACCTAAGCGCGACATCCTCGACCGCCTCATCAATATGCGCCGTCGCGAGTGGCAACGGCTGGATATGGAAGCACGCCGTGAAATTGCCGATTTTCTGCTGGATGCCGCCGCATTCACCCAAGAAATTGCCGAAAACGACGACCCTGCCCCGACTTTGGAAGTCATGCAATCGGAAATCCGCCAACTTGAGCGGCAAATGCAACAACGCCTGTTCACACTTTACCGCTTCTATCACGACGAAGTCGGCAGCGACAGCACATGGATGCCCAAAGCCTTCAAACAAGATCCGTTTGACAGCGAATTGCTCAAACATTACGGCATCCGTACCGGTACCGGCGCAACCGCAGGCGCACTCATCGGCTTAGGCTTGGACATTGCCACGCTTGGCGGTTCGCTTGGTTTGGGTACGGCCATCGGCGGACTGTTGGGCGGCATTTTGCCCAACGCCCAAGACATCACCGACAAAATCAACGGCCGACAAACCCTGCATACCGATCCGGAAACCCTTACCCTACTCGCTGCGCGCGCACTGGATTTGTTGCACGTCTTGCAAACGCGCGGCCATGCCGCCCAATCGCATATCGAGCTAAACGAACGCAAAGCGCCATGGAATGCGGCCAAATTGCCAAGCGAACTCAACAAAGCGCGCAGCAACCGCAAATGGTCTTCGCTCAACACACACCAGCCCGAACTCAGCCGTAATGAACGCGCAGCTTATGTCGGTTCTTTAAGCGAGAAATTAAAAGTTTAAAATCTCTGTTTAACAAAAAGGCCGTCTGAAACCCAAACGTTTCAGACGGCCTCTTGATTTTAGCTGACAAAACTTATTCGGCAGCTTTGGTTTCGCGTTTCAAACCGCCGCCAAGCGCTTTATACAAGTCGGCAAGGTTTTCCAGACGGGTCAGCTGATTGGCCAAAAGAGCAGTTTCTGCGCTGTAACTGCTGCGTTCGGCATCCAGCAAATCCAATGCGCTGGACACACCATGTTTGTAACGCAGGCTGACGAGGCGCAGGCTGTCGTTGTAGGCACGGCTTTGCTTGCTCAACGCTTCATAGCTTTTATCCAACTGTTCACGCGCAACCAAAGCATTGGAAACGTCTTTAAATGCGGATTGAACAGCGGCTTCATAAGCAACGATTTGTACCTGTTGGCGCAGTTTGGCTACGTCAAGATTGGCTTTGTTGGTACCCCAGTCAAAGATAGGCAGCGTGATGGACGGTGCAAACGCCCAAACACCCGTGCCGCTCTTAAACAGGCCGCTCAACTCGCCGGAAGCCGTACCGACCGAACCGGTCAGGCTGATGCGAGGGAAGAAGGCCGCACGTGCCGCGCCGATATTGGCATTGGCTTGTTTGAGCGAGTATTCGGCCGCGCGGATATCAGGGCGGTTGAGCAATACGTCCGAACTCAAACCGGCAGGCAGTTTGGTGATTTTGAACTGTTTGCTCAAAGGCAGACCGGCAGGCAAATCTTCGGGCAGAGGTTGATTAATCAACATGGCCAAAGAATTGCGCGCTTGCTCGCGGTTTTTCACCGCAGAGGCGTAATCGGCTTTGGCCGATTCAATCAACGCTTCCTGTTGGCGCAAATCAACGGCGGAAATCACGCCGGCCTTATGGCGCAATTGCGAGAGCTTGTACGTCGCTTCACGGGTTTGCAACACACGTTGTGCCAATGCCATGCTTTCTTCGGCGTAACGCTCGTTAAAGTAGGCTTTGGCCACGGTAGAAATCAAGGTCAGATGTGCGGCATCACGGTTAGCAGCCACATTAAAATAACCTTGCAAAGCGGCTTCGCTGGTGCTGCGGACTCGGCCGAAGAGGTCGAGTTCATAAGAGGTTATGCCCAAACCAACGCTGTATTGGCTGCTGACGTTGCCGCCGCTCAAGTTGCCTTGACGCGAACCTGTACCGCTGGCGTTAACGGTCGGCAGCAGGTTGTTGCGCGCAATCATGTGCTGCTTGCGGTAGATTTCGGCATTCAGCGCGGCGGTGCGCAAATCGGTATTGCGTTCCAATGCGATGTCGATCAAGCGGTGCAGGCGCGGATCGGCAAAATAGTCTTGCCAACCCAATTCAGCGGCGCGGATACCGTCGTCAACAGTGTCGTATTTAAACGTATCGGCTACGGCAACTTGGGGCTGCTCGTATTTCGGCATCATGGTACAGGCCGACAAAGCCACGGCGGCGGCAACGGCGGTCAGTACAGGTTTGAATGTAATCTTCTTCATTTTAGAATCCTTTAGCATTTTGAGGCCGTCTGAAAATTTTCAGACGGCCTTTGCTTTAGTGCTTGTCTGAATCGTGTTTACCGTCTTCAATCATGCCGGCTTCAGCGGCGTGTTTGGCGGCCATCTCATGCTCGTGTGCAGTTTCTTTAAAGAATTTGCGCACAACCACATAGAACAAAGGCACAAGGAACACAGACAGAATCGTACCGATCAACATACCCCAGAACACGGTCGTACCAATTGCACGTTGGCTGGCGGAGCTGGCACCGCTGGCAACATAGAGCGGTACCACGCCCAAGATGAAGGCGAACGAAGTCATGATAATCGGACGGAAACGCAGGTGTGCGGCGGCAAGTGCAGCTTCAAGCGCGCTCTTACCTTGCGCTTGCAAGTCTTTGGCAAACTCGATAATCAAAATCGCGTTTTTCGCACTCAAACCCATCACCGTAACGAAACCGACTTGGAAGTAGATATCGTTGGCATATGCCGGAATACTGCCCAGCAGTGCTTCAAACATGTTACGGCCGGTCACGCCCAATGCCGCGCCAATCAAACCCAACGGAATCACAAGGATAACCGCCAACGGGATAGACCAGCTTTCGTACAAAGCAGCCAATACCAAGAATACAGCGGCAGCGGCCAATGCGTACAACACGACAGTTTGTGAGCCGCCTTTAGCCTCTTCACGAGACTGACCGTCCCATTCCAGACTGTAACCGCCGCCCATTTCATCAACCATTTGCTGCACCGCAGCCATGGCCTGACCGGAAGATACGCCATTAACAGGCGAGCCGGAAAGCTCCATTGCCGGATAACCATTGAAGCGGACGCTTTGTTCCATACCGTTTTCCCAAGAAACAGTAGCAATGGTAGAAAGCGGTACGGCCACGCCGGATTTGTTCGGTACAGTCAGGTTCAGAATATCGGCAGGCTGCATACGGGCACTCGCATCAGCTTGTACCATCACGCGTTGCAGACGGCCTTGATTCGGGAAGTCGTTTACATAAGACGAACCCAAAGCAGAAGCCAAAGCAGTACGGATATCAGAGAACGAAATACCTTGTGCGGCTGCTGCGGCACGGTTGATATCGATTTTCAACTGCGGCGCATCTTCCAAACCGCTCGCACGAACGGTACTTGGGTTAAACAAACCGCTTTTGCGCATTTTGTCAATCAACTCATTGCGCTTGGCCAACAATGCAGCATGGCCGCTGTTGTTACGGTCTTGCAGGTAAATCGTTAAGCCGGAGCCTGTACCCAATTCCATAATGGCAGGAGGCACAATCGCCAAACCGAAACCGTCTTTCAGCGTAGCCATCATCATACCGGTCAACTTACCGGAAATAGAAGTTGCATCGCTGCCCGGAGCAGTACGTTCGCTCCAGTCTTTCAGAATGACAAAGCCCAAAGCCATGTTTTGGCCGGAACCGCTAAAACTAAAGCCGGAAACGGTAATAATGTTCTCGATCTCAGGTACAGATTTCGCCAGTTGAGTGATTTGAGCCAAAGTTGCATCGGTACGCTCTTTGGTCGCGCCGGCAGGCAGCTGTACGCTCAACATCAAGTTACCTTGGTCTTCAGTCGGCAAGAAGGAAGTCGGCAGACGCATAAACAGGAATACGCCCACAACAGTCAAACCAATATAGACAACCATCATGCGTAAAGTCTTGCGCAAGACTTTGGCAACCCAGCCTTCGTAGCCGTGTGTCCAGCTGTCGAATTTTTTGTTAAACCAACCGAAGAAACCTTTTTTCTCTTCGTGATGACCCTTCTGAATCGGTTTGAGCATGGTGGCACACAATGCCGGAGTCAGCGTCAAGGCAAGGAATGCGGAGAAGCCGATAGATGCCGCCATGGTCAAGGCAAACTGTTTGTAAATGTTACCGGTTGCACCGCTAAACATTGCCAGTGGCACAAATACGGACATCAACACGGCAGTAATACCGATAACCGCGCCGGAAATCTGACCCATCGCTTTTTTGGTGGCAGCCTTAGGCGACAAACCTTCGCTCGCCATAATACGCTCAACGTTTTCAACGACCACAATCGCGTCATCGACCACAATACCGATCACCAATACCATCGCAAACATGGTCAATACGTTAATCGACATACCCATGTATGAGATAAAGGCAAAACCGCCCAACAGGGAAATCGGTACAACAATAGTCGGAATCAGCGTATAGCGGATGTTTTGCAGGAAGAGATACATCACCAAGAATACCAAAACAATGGCTTCCAAAAGCGTATGGATCACTTTCTCAATCGAAATTTCCACAAATTTGGAAGTATCGTAAGGAACTTTCCAGCTCATACCGTCTGGGAAATACTTCTGCAAAACCGCCATTTTTTCTTTCACAGCAGTCGCTGTTGCCAAAGCGTTACCGCTGTTAGACAGCATCACTGCCATACCGGTGGTATTCACGCCGTTCAAACGAGTGGAAGTAGAATAGTCCTGCATACCCAAACTGACTTTGGCAACGTCTTTCAGATAGACATTAGAACCATCGGTATTGGATACCAGAATGATATTGCCAAACTCTTCAGCAGTGCTCAGCTGACCTTGCGCCGTCACAGTTGCTGAAATAGTCTGACCTGCAGCCGCCGGCAAAGAACCGATAGAGCCTGCAGAAATTTGGATATTTTGTGTCGCAAGCGCATTGGTTACCGTTGCAAAAGACAGGTTGTAGTTTTGCAGTTTTTTCGGGTCAACCCAAATACGCATGGCGCGTTGCGCACCAAACAATTGTACCTGCCCTACCCCGTCAATACGCTGCAGTTCAGGAATGATATTGCGCTGGGCGTAATCGTTCATTTCCTCAATGGATTGCTTTTCAGAAGAAAGCATGACCACTTGCAAGAAGTTGGAACGCGCTTTAGATACGGTTACACCATATTGCTGTACGGTAGACGGCAATGTGGACAACACTTCCGACAATTTGTTCTGCACGTCCACCTGCGCCAAATCTTCATTGGTTTCCGGTGTAAACGTCAGACTGACGCTGCCGCTGCCACTGGAATTGGCAGAAGTCGTCATATAGTCCAAACCTTCCACACCGTACATATTACGTTCGATAACGGCCAGTACGCTGTCTTCCATTACCTGAGCCGAAGCGCCCGGATAAGTAGCGCGCAAAGTAATAGTCGGTGCAGCAACGGACGGATATTGGGAAATCGGCAGTTTTTGAATGCCGAAAATACCCGCTGCGATGATAAAAATCGCAATAACCCATGCAAAGATGGGGCGGTCAATAAAAAACTTAGACATTCACGCGTTCCTTATTTGGCTTCAGAAGCAGCTTTAGCTTCAGGCTTGGCCTCGGATGCAGCCTGGCCGTCTGAAACTGCCGGTGTTGCTGCCGCAGCGTTTGCGGGCGGCGTCCATTCTTTCGGCGTTACCTGTTTAGCACCCGACATAGCGGCAATGCTGATGCCTTCAACAATCACTTTGTCGCCGTCTTTCAGGCCGTCTGTAATCACCCAATTGCTACCTTGCTGTTGGGCAATGGTCACGACACGCGCTTCCATTTCGCTCTTGTCATTCACCACCATCACCGTATCTTGCGAACCGCGGGTAACTGCTTGTTGCGGCACTACAAATGCATTATCTACTGCCACTTGCTCCATCAACACGCGCACATACAAGCCCGGCATCAAGATATTTCTGTCGTTAGGAATGGCGGCGCGCAAGGTAATTTGACCGGTCGTTTCGTTGACAGTCGGATCTGCAAACAGCAGACGGCCTTTTTCAGGGTAAACCGTACCGTCGTCAAATTTGATATCCACTGCAATCGCGCCGTTTGCCGCCAACAATTTGCCTTCGGCAACCTGTTGACGCAGTTTCATGACCTCACTCGCAGATTGGGTAACGTTGACATACATCGGATTGGTTTGTTGGATGGTGGCCAAAACAGTGGTATCGCCGGAATTCAGCAGCGTACCTTCAGAAACTTTAGATTGACCGATAAAGCCGGAAATCGGCGCAGTAATGCGGGAGCGGTTCAGGCTGATACCGGCAGATTTGATGGCTGCTTGAGCGGATTTGACGCCTGCCTCTGCTGAACGCTTGGCCGTTACGGCCGCATCATATTCTTGTTGGCTGATGGCATCGGCGGCAACCAGCGGTTTGTAGCGGGCCAGGTCGGCGTTCGCTTTGGCCAAAGTCGCTTGCGCACTTGCCAACTGGGCGCGTGCGCTTTCTAAGTTTGCTTCATAAGATGAGCTGTCGATTTGATATAAAGGCTGACCGGCTTTAACATAGCTGCCCTCTTGGAACAGGCGTTTTTGCAAAATACCGCCGACTTGGGCGCGGACTTCGGCAGTACGCAACGATTCCAGACGGCCCGGCAACTCGGTTGTCAATGCAACGGTTTCCGGATGCACAGTAACCACACGGACTTCAGGCGCAGGTTGTTTTTGCTGTTGCTGACTGCCTTGCGCCTGTTGACCGGCTGCTTTTTCATCGCCTTTGCCGCAAGCGGAAAGCGCCAACGCAGTAGCTGCTGCAATTGCCGCGACACGCATCATTTTAGAAGCATAAAGAGCCATAATTTTCCTATCTCTATGATAAATAAGGGTTTGACTAATTAAAAATTGATTACTTTAATCTCATATTTCACAAGCAGAAATTGCCTGCTTTTATAAAAAAACAGGCTGATTATTGATTATATAGTGTTGAGAAACACTATCAAGTATTGAATTGAATTATACATACATTCTTGCATGTTCAGAAGTAATTTTTTATAATCCGAACCATAAATTTACATTTCCTACAAAACAACTATGAGAAGAACCAAAACCGAAGCCTTAAAAACCAAAGAATATCTCATGCTTGCCGCATTGGATACGTTTTATCAGAAAGGCATTGCCCGCACCTCGCTCAACGAAATCGCCCAAGCCGCAGGCGTAACGCGCGGCGCGCTGTATTGGCATTTCAAAAACAAAGAAGATTTGTTTGACGCCTTGTTCCAACGGATTTGCGACGACATCGAAAGCTGCATGAAAGAAGACTCGAACAACAATAACGAACAGGCCTGGCCAAGCTTCCGACTGACCCTGACCCGTTTTTTTGAGCGACTGCAACACAACGAGCTTCACTATAAATTCCACAGCATTTTGTTTTTAAAATGCGAACACACCGAGCAAAACGAGGCAGTCATCGCCATCGCTAAAAAACACCAATCCATATGGCGTGAAAAAATCGTTGCGGTACTGACCGATGCGGTACAACAAAAAGCCCTGGCGGATAACTTAGACATCGACATGGCGGTCATCTTCATCAAGTCTTCACTAGACGGCTTGATTTGGCGTTGGCTCTCTTCCGAGCAAGGATTCGATTTGGCGCAAACCGCCCCCCGCATGATTGAAATCAACATTGATACTTTGGAAAACCATCCTCAATTAAGAAAACAATCATAAACATCAAAAATAAAAGGCCGTCTGAAACATTAAAAGTTTCAGACGGCCTTTTGGTTCAAATCTAATTAACGTGTTACCGGTTTGTAACGGATACGTTTCGGTTTCGCGCCCTCTTCGCCCAAACGGCGTTTTTTATCGGCTTCGTATTCCTGATAGTTGCCGTCGAAGAACACCCATTTTGAATCGCCTTCGCAAGCCACGATATGCGTGGCGATGCGGTCGAGGAACCAGCGGTCGTGCGAAATCACCATTACGCTGCCGGCAAATTCCAGCAATGCGTCTTCCAACGCGCGCAAGGTTTCCACGTCGAGGTCGTTGGATGGTTCGTCCAGCAGCAACACATTGCCGCCGCTCAACAAGGTTTTTGCCAAGTGCAAACGTCCGCGTTCGCCGCCGGAGAGCTGCCCTGCGATTTTGCTTTGGTCGCTGCCTTTGAAGTTGAAACGTCCCAAATATTGGCGGGCGGGAATTTCAAACTGCCCGACCTGCAAAATGTCGCGGCCTTCGGCGATGTTGTCGAACACGGTTTTGTCGTTTTGCAAACCTTCGCGGCTTTGGTCAATCAGGCTCATTTTCACGGTTTGGCCGATTTTCACTTCGCCGGAATCGGGCTGCTCTTTGCCCGAAATCATTTTGAACAGCGTCGATTTACCCGCGCCGTTCGGGCCGATGATGCCGACAATCGCGCCCGCAGGTACTTTGAAGCTCAAATCGTCAATCAGCACTTTATCGCCAAACGACTTGGAAACGTTCACAAATTCAATTACTTCATTGCCCAAACGCTCGGCGACGGGAATGAAGATTTCCTGAGTTTCATTGCGTTTTTGGTATTCGTAGTTGCTCATTTCTTCAAAACGCGCCAAACGCGCTTTGGACTTGGCTTGGCGGCCTTTGGCATTCTGGCGTACCCATTCCAATTCCTGCTTCATCGCTTTCACGCGCGCGGCTTCGGATTTCGCCTCGTTTTCCAAGCGTTTTTCTTTCTGTTCCAGCCAAGACGAATAATTGCCTTTCCAAGGAATACCGTGGCCGCGGTCAAGTTCCAAAATCCATTCGGCAGCATTATCGAGGAAGTAGCGGTCGTGCGTTACCGCAACGACTGTACCGGGGAAGCGCACCAAGAATTGCTCCAGCCATTCGACCGATTCCGCATCCAAGTGGTTGGTCGGCTCGTCCAGCAGCAGCATGTCAGGCTTGCTCAACAAGAGTTTGCACAAAGCGACGCGACGTTTTTCACCACCGGACAGATTGCCGATTTTGGCATCCCATTCCGGCAGACGCAGCGCATCGGCGGCGATTTCCAATTCATGTTCCGCACCGCCGCCCGTGGACGAACCTGCCGCAATAATCGCTTCCAAGCGGCCCTGCTCTTCCGCCAGCGCGTCAAAATCCGCATCGGGATTGGCGTACTCGGCATACACTTCTTCCAAACGTTTCTGCGCCGCAGCCACTTCGCCCAAACCGCTTTCCACTTCCTCGCGCACGGTTTTCTCAGGATCAAGCTCCGGTTCTTGAGGCAGGTAGCCGATTTTGATGCCGCCCATCGGCACGGCTTCACCCTCGAATTCCTTATCCACACCCGCCATAATCCGCAGCACGGTGGACTTACCCGCGCCGTTCAAACCGAGCAGGCCGATTTTCGCGCCGGGGAAGAAGGAAAGGGAAATATCTTTAATGATGGTTTTCTGCGGCGGCACAACCTTGCTCACGCGCAGCATAGAATAGACGTATTGTTGGGACATGGTTTTTTCTCGATTCGGTCAAACAAATTTCAGACGGCCCATTTTAACCGATTGCTCAAATACCTGCTTGTTCAAATGCCGTCTGAAAATAGAAATCGGCATCACAATATGCAGCAAAGCCGAACCAATGCTTTCATTCTCCAAAATTTTCAACACGAAACCGTAAAAAATTTGATTTAAGCCAGTTTATCTTTGAACAAACATTGCCAATATTCAATACGCTCCATAAAATGCGCCTATATCCTTGAAAGTACATAAACAAATAATAACGACAAAGAAACACCGCGCTAAAAACAATTTCAGATTTCCCAATACAAATACTTTTAAAATAAGGATTTGCCTCATGTCTGAACATACGCAAAAAACAACAAAACAAGGTTTGCCCTCACTGGCAAAAAGTACGATTTGGATGCTGAGCTTCGGCTATCTCGGCGTTCAGACGGCCTTTACCCTGCAAAGCTCGCAAATGAGCCGAATTTTTCAAACGCTAGGCGCTGACCCGCACAATTTAGGCTGGTTTTTCATCCTGCCGCCGCTGGCCGGTATGCTGGTTCAACCGATAGTGGGCTACTACTCAGACCGCACTTGGATGCCGCGCCTGGGTGGCCGCCGCCTGCCCTATCTGCTTTACGGCACGCTGATTGCGGTTATCGTGATGATTCTGATGCCGAACTCGGGCAGCTTCGGTTTTGGCTACGCTTCTTTGGCGGCTTTGTCGTTTGGCGCGCTGATGATTGCGCTGTTGGACGTGTCGTCGAATATGGCGATGCAACCGTTTAAGATGATGGTCGGCGACATGGTCAACGAGGAGCAGAAAAGCTACGCCTACGGGATTCAAAGTTTCTTAGCGAATACGGGCGCGGTTGTGGCGGCGATTCTGCCGTTTGTGTTCGCGTATATCGGTTTGGCGAACACGGCCGAAAAAGGCGTTGTGCCGCAGACCGTGGTCGTAGCATTCTATGTGGGCGCGGCGTTACTGATTATTACCAGTGCGTTCACCATCTTCAAAGTCAAAGAATACGATCCGGAAACCTACGCCCGCTATCACGGCATCGATGTCGCCGCGAATCAGGAAAAAGCCAACTGGTTCGAACTTTTGAAAACCGCGCCTAAAGCGTTTTGGACGGTTACTTTGGTACAATTCTTCTGCTGGTTTGCCTTCCAATATATGTGGACTTACTCGGCAGGCGCGATTGCGGAAAACGTTTGGCAGACAACTGATGCCTCTTCCGTAGGCTACCAAGAAGCAGGCAACTGGTACGGCGTTTTGGCGGCGGTACAATCCATTGCCGCCGTTATCTGCTCGTTTATTCTGGCAAAAGTACCGAATAAATACCATAAAGCCGGTTATTTCGGTTGCTTGGCTTTGGGTGCGCTCGGTTTCTTCTCCGTTTTCTTCATCAGCAATCAATACGCGCTGGTGTTGTCTTACACCTTAATCGGTATTGCGTGGGCCGGTATCATTACCTATCCTCTGACGATTGTGACCAATGCCCTCTCAGGCAAACACATGGGTACTTATTTGGGCCTGTTCAACGGCTCTATCTGTATGCCTCAAATCGTCGCTTCGCTGCTGAGTTTCGTCCTCTTCCCTATGCTGGGCAGCCATCAGGCAACCATGTTCTTGGTTGCCGGCGCAGTCTTGCTGATGGGGGCTTTCTCAGTATGCCTGATTAAAGAGACCCACGGCGAATAATCCGTTTCAACACCATCGGCAAAGGCCGTCTGAAACCTTTGCCGATCTGACAATTTTAATAACAGGAGCTTCATAAATGTACACGAGAATCATGGAAGTCAGCCCTTGGACACTGCGTTCGACAAAACTGGAAAAAGAGCACAAACGGCTGCAAGAGAGCCTGACCAGCTTGGGCAACGGCTATATGGGCATGCGCGGCAACTTTGAAGAAACCTATTCCGCCGACAGCCACTTGGGTACCTACATCGCCGGCGTGTGGTTCCCCGACAAAACCCGCGTCGGCTGGTGGAAAAACGGCTATCCTAAATATTTCGGCAAAGCCATCAATGCGCTCAATTTCAGCAAAGTCAAAATCTTTGTCGATGGTCAAGAAGTGGACTTAGCGAAAAACGACGTTGCCGACTTCTCCGTCGAACTCGATATGCAGCACGGCGTGTTGCGCCGCTCATTCACCGTATTCGGCGTGCGTTTCGATGTGTGCAAATTCCTGTCCGTCGCGCAAAAAGAGCTGGCTCTCATCCGCTGGGAAGCCGTATCTATTGACGGCAAAACCCACCAAGTCCGCATCGATTCCATCATCGACGCCGACGTGAAAAACGAAGACTCCAACTACGAAGAAAAATTCTGGCAGGTATTGGACAAAGGCGTTTCAGACGACCGCTCCTACATTGCCACCCAAACCGTCGCCAATCCTTTCGGCGTGGAACAATTCATCGTCAACGCCGAGCAAACTTTTGCCGGCAGCTTCAAAGCCCTCGGCGGCAGCCAAACCGACTGGCAAGTCTCCAATTCTTTTGAAGCCGAAGTCGGCGGCACGCCCGAAACCTTTGAAAAACGCGTGATTGTTACCACCAGCCGCGATTATCAAGGCTTGGAAGCGGTGAAAGCCGCAGGTCGCGCCTTGTCGGAAAAAGTCGCAGGCGTTGCGTTTGAAACCTTGCTGGAGGCGCACAAAGCAGGCTGGCTGCACCGTTGGGAAATCGCCGACGTGGTCATCGAAGGCAGCGACGAAGCGCAGCAGGGCATCCGCTTTAACCTGTTCCAACTGTTCTCCACCTACTACGGCGAAGATGCACGCCTGAACATCGGCCCCAAAGGATTTACCGGCGAAAAATACGGCGGCGCGACCTATTGGGATACCGAAGCCTATGCCGTGCCGCTCTACCTCGCACTGGCGGAACCCGAAGTTACCCGCAACCTGCTGCAATACCGCCGCAACCAACTGCCGCAGGCGCAACACAACGCGCGCGAACAGGGTTTGGCGGGCGCACTCTATCCGATGGTGACGTTTACGGGCATCGAGTGCCACAATGAATGGGAAATCACCTTCGAGGAAATCCACCGCAACGGCGCGATTCCTTACGCCATCTACAACTACACCAACTACACCGGCGACGAAAGCTATCTTGCCAAAGAAGGCTTGGAAGTTTTGGTCGAAGTGTCCCGCTTCTGGGCGGACCGCGTCCACTTTTCCAAACGCAACGGCAAATACATGATTCACGGCGTAACCGGCCCGAACGAATACGAAAACAACATCAACAACAACTGGTACACCAACACCCTCGCCGCATGGGTATTGGACTACACCCGCGAAGCTCTGGCGAAATATCCGCGCCCCGATTTGAACGTGAGTGCCGCCGAGTTGGAAAAATGGGCGGACATCAGCGCAAATATGTACCGTCCGCATGACAAAGAACTCGGCGTATTCGTGCAGCACGACGGCTTCCTCGACAAAGACATCCGCCCCGTGTCCGCGCTTTCGCCCGACGATTTGCCACTCAACCAGAAATGGTCGTGGGACAAAATCCTGCGTTCGCCCTTCATCAAACAGGCGGACGTCTTGCAAGGCATCTACTTCTTCGGCGACCGTTTCAACATGGACGAAAAACGCCGCAACTTCGACTTCTACGAACCGATGACCGTGCACGAAAGCTCGTTGTCGCCGTGTATCCACGCCATTCTCGCCGCCGAACTGGGCAAAGAAGAAAAAGCCGTGGAAATGTACCAGCGCACCGCCCGCCTGGACTTGGACAACTACAACAACGACACCGAAGACGGCCTGCACATCACCTCCATGACCGGCTCGTGGCTCGCCATCGTCCAAGGTTTCGCCCAAATGAAAACCTGGGGCGGCAAACTCAGCTTCGCACCGTTCCTGCCGAGCGCATGGACAGGCTACGCCTTCCACATCAACTACCGCGGCCGTCTGATTAAAGTTGCCGTCGGCAAAGAAAACGTCGTCTTCACCCTGCTCAAAGGCGAGCCGCTCGATTTGCAGGTGTACGGCAAAGACATCACACTCAACAGCAGCCACACCGTCGCGTTGGAAAAATAAGGAGGGCGAAAAATGACTTTTACCGCAGTCCTCTTTGACCTCGACGGCGTCATCACCGATACCGCCGAATACCACTACCGCGCATGGAAAAAGCTTGCCGAAGAACTGGGCATCAGCATCGACCGCAAGTTTAACGAGCAACTCAAAGGTGTGTCGCGCGACGATTCGCTCAAACGCATCCTCGCGCACGGCGGAAAAACCGTCAGCGAAGCCGAGTTCGCCGAACTGACCCGCCGCAAAAACGACAACTACGTCGAGATGATTCAGGCAGTCAAACCCGAAGACGTGTACCCTGGCATTTTGCCGCTGCTGGAAGCATTGAGGGCAAACGGCAAAAAAATCGCCCTCGCGTCCGCCAGTAAAAACGGTCCGTTCCTGCTCGAACGCATGGGGCTGACCCACTTCTTCGACGCCATTGCCGACCCTGCCGCCGTCGCGCATTCCAAACCCGCCCCCGACATCTTCCTCGCCGCCGCCGAGGGCGTGGGCGCGGACATCCGCCGCTGCATCGGCATCGAAGACGCAGCAGCCGGCGTCGCCGCCATCAAAGCCGCCGGCTCCTTGCCCATCGGCGTGGGCAAAGCTGAAGACTTGGGCAGCGACATCGCGCTGGTGTCCGGCACCTCAGAGCTGACCTACACCTACCTGCAAACCGTGTGGGAACAGTCGGGTAGATAAAATATTAAGGAAGTAAAAGGCCGTCTGAAAAACATTCCAGACGGCCTTTCTGCTTTTAAAACAGAGTGATAACCCAACTTACGCAACCATAAAGACTGAATACCAACTTTTCAACCATGCTATTCAAATTTATTTGAACGATTTTTACTGGCCAGCCAACCTTAACAATCACTATTAAAATGCGCGCCGATGTTTTGCCGTCTAGCGTATGCGGCTTGGGCGACGGCGAGGCTGCATTCGAGTAGGTTGCGGTTTTCGTATTCGGACGCGGTGTGCGGTTCGGTTTGGTTTTGCTTCCAAAGCTGCAGTTGGGCGATGGCGCGGCGTAGGTCAGTATCGTTGCGGAGGATGCCGAGATGGCGTTGGTTGAACGCTTGCAGGGTGGGGCGGCTGAATACGTTTTGGAGGCCGTCTGAAAAGATGTCTGTTTCGGCGGAGGGGCTTTCAGACGGCCTTTGGAATGGTTCGGTTTGGAACGCTTGTCCGTCCGCGATGGTTTGGGCGGCAAGCCTGGCGGTCACGACGCATTCGAGCAGGGAGTTGCTGGCGAGGCGGTTGGCTCCGTGCAGCCCTGTGCAGGCGGTTTCACCTAAGGCGTAGAGCTGCGGCAGGGAGGTTCTGCCGCCGGGGTCGGTTTGGATGCCGCCGCAGGTGTAGTGTTGCACTGGGCGGACGGGGATGGCTTGGTGCGTGATGTCCAAGCCGCATTGGAACAGGCAGTGCCGATGGATGGACGGGAAATGCTGACGGACGAACTCTGCGGGTTGATGGCTGATATCGAGCGAGACGAAGTCTTGCGTTTGCTTGGCGATTTCGGCGGCGATAGAGCGGGCAACGATGTCGCGCGGCGCGAGTTCGGCGCGGCGGTCGTAATGCGGCATAAACCGTTCGCCTGCTTGGTTGGTCAGGATGCCGCCTTCGCCGCGCACGGCTTCGGAAATCAGGAAGGTACGTCCGTTTTCAGACGGCCTTGCTAAACCTGTGGGGTGGAATTGGATAAATTCGAGGTTTTCGACTGCGCAGCCTGCGCGTATCGCCATGGCGATGGCGTCGCCCGTACATTCAGGTGGCGTGGTGGTGGCGGCGTAAATTTGTCCGAGGCCGCCGCCTGCGAGTACGGTATGGCAGGCGTGGATGCGGTAGGTTTCTTGCGTTCGGCAGTCGAGGACGGTCAGTCCGCACGCTGCGCCTGATTCGGTTTGGACGTCCAACGCCATCTGCCGCTCGCAAACGCGGATGTTCGGGCGGCGGCGTATTTGGGCAATCAGGCTCTGCATGACGGCTTCGCCCGTGTAGTCGGCGACGTGGGCGATTCGGCGGCAGGTATGCCCGCCTTCGCGCGTCAGGTGCAGGCCGTCATAATTTCGGTCGAACGCCACGCCCTGTGCCAGCAGCCATTCGATTGCCGGTTTGCCCTGCGACAGGATGGTGCGGACGGCGGCTTCGTCGCACAAACCCGCGCCCGCTTCCAAGGTGTCGGCAACGTGTTTTTCGATGTCGTCCTCTCCCGACCACGCCGCCGCAATCCCGCCTTGCGCATGACGGCTGGCGGTGTCGTCCAGCCGGTTCTTGCACAAAATGACGATGCGGAACGATTCAGGCAGCGACAGGGCGAGTGTCAGTGCCGCCAGCCCGTTTCCGGCAATCAATACGTCGCAATCGGTTTGCATGGTGTTGTCCTTGTTTGAGAGGTCGTCTGAAACGGCAATATGGACGGCAAATCAGGCGGGCCCCATGCCGTTGAACACATCTTTTTTCTTCAGTCCTGCCGCGAAGTCGAGCATACGTTGCAAAGGCAGTTTGGCGGCTTCGCCCAGCTTTCTGTCCAACAGGATTTCGTTGTGCCCGCTTGTCAGGGCGTGTTTGATGCCGCCCAGCGAATTCATTGCCATCCACGGGCAGAACGCGCAGCTTTTGCAGCTTCCGCCGTTGCCCGCCGTCGGGGCTGCGATAAATTCTTTGTCGGGCGCCTGCTTTTGCATTTCGTGCAGGATGCCCAAGTCAGTTGCCACGATGAATTTTTTTTCAGGGCGCGATACGGCGGCTTTGAGTAGTTTGCTGGTCGAGCCGACCACGTCGCCCAGTTCGATGACGCTTTGCGGCGATTCGGGATGAACCAGCACCACCGCGTCGGGGTGTTCCGCCTTCAACGCCGCCAATTCCTGCCCTTTGAATTCGTTATGGACGATGCACGAACCCTGCCACAGCAGCATATCCGCGCCCGTTTCGCGGCGGATGTAGTCGCCGAGGTGGCGGTCGGGTCCCCAAATCAACTTCTCGCCGCGCGATTTCAAATACGACACGATTTCCAACGCCACCGAAGACGTGACCACCCAGTCGGCACGCGCTTTCACGGCGGCGGAAGTGTTGGCGTACACCACCACCGTGCGGTCGGGGTGTTGGTCGCAAAACGCTGAAAACGCCTCTTCCGGGCAACCCAAATCCAAAGAACATTCTGCTTCCAAATCAGGCATCAGCACTGTTTTTTCAGGGCAGAGGATTTTCGCGCTCTCGCCCATGAAGCGCACACCCGCCACCACCAATGTATCGGCTTCGTGTTCCGCACCGAAACGCGCCATCTCCAGCGAATCGCCCACGCATCCGCCCGTTTCCAAAGCCAAATCCTGAATCAGCGGATCAACGTAATAATGCGCCACCAAGACCGCGTTTTTCTCCTTCAACAAAGCCTTGATTTCATCTTTCAGACGGCCTGCCGTCTCGCGGTCGGGCGTGTCGGCAACCTTAGCCCACGCCTGACGGATTTGGCAGGCAGAAGTCGGCGTCTGGATAAGGGGCATATCGTAATCGAACGAGCGGCGGGCGGCGGTTTGCATGATGTTTCCTTGTGGCTGTTTTTCAGACGGCATAAAGGTTTGCCGTCTATGTTTCAAATAGTTTTTATATTATGCTCAACTTGAGTATAATATGCAAGGTCGTCTGAAAACCGCTTTGGTTTACAATAAGGTTTTCTCTTGAATGAAAGCCACGCATGGATGCCTATCCTGAAACAGCAGCCAATACGCAAAGTATCGTCGAGCTGGTTCCTGTACTGATCGCCATTACAAACAGCAGCTTGAGGGTTTTGACCGTCGCCCAAGGAGCGCTGCTGCCCAACGGCCTGCTTGCACCGCTTCGCCACTCTCTGCAGGCAGGGGTCAGGATGTGGGTCGCCAAGCAGACATCTCAGCCCATGGGTTATGTAGAACAGCTTTACACCTTTGTCGATACGCGCCGTCAAAACGAGCAAGGCCTGCCTGTCTTGTACGTCAGCTATCTGGGGCTGGTGCGCGAGGCCGCCGACAGCATCCTGCACCCGGATGCGAAATGGCAGGACTGCTACGGCTATTTCCCGTGGGAAGATTTGCGCACCGACGGCGGGCAGCGCGACGCCATCGTCAGCCGCCTGCGCATTTGGGCAAACTCGGCGGACACGGAGGAAGTGCGCCAAAAGCGGCTCAAGCGCATTCATTTGTGTTGGGGGGTCGAGCCGGAAAACTGGTCGGAAGAATACGTTTTGCAACGCTATGAAATGCTGTATGAAAGCGGCCTGATAGCGGAAGCCGCCGAGCCGCAGGCAAACTTCGACTTCGCGCTCACGGGGCAGCCCATGTGCCACGACTACCGCCGCGTGTTGGCAACCGCCCTGTCCCGCCTGCGCGCCAAAATCAAATACCGCCCCGTGATTTTCGAACTGATGCCGCCCGAATTCACGCTGCTGCAACTACAAAACAGCGTCGAAGCCATCAGCGGCAGATTGCTGCACAAGCAAAACTTCCGCCGCCAGATTCAGCAGCAAAACCTCATCGAGCCGTCGGATACCGGCGTATCGGGCAGCAAAGGCCGTCCCGCGCAGCTTTACCGCTTCCGCGACGACGTCCTGCCCGACAGGTTGATTTCGGACATCGGACTGCCGCTGGGCAGCCGTTAGCCCGTTTTCAGACGGCCTATAGTGGATTAACAAAAATCAGGACAAGACGACGAAGCCGCAGACAGTACAGATAGTACGGAACCGATTCACTTGGTGCTTCAGCACCTTAGAGAATCGTTCTCTTTGAGCTAAGGCGAGGCAACGCCGTACTGGTTTAAATTTAATCCACTATAAAATGAAGTTTTACCCCATCGGTGCAACACCAATATTTTTCAACAAAGGAAACCCCATGCCGTCTGAAAACACCCTCTTCCCCCTGCCCGACACCCTGTTGCGCCCTATGATCGAACAAGCCTTGAGCGAAGATTTGGGCAGGCGCGGCGACATTACGTCCGCCGCCGTCATCGCACCCGACAAAACCGCCAAACTCTTCCTCGTCAGCCGCGAAGACGGTGTCATCGCCGGCATAGACTTGGCGCGCCTCGCCTTTCAGACGATAGATCCGTCCGTCCGCTTCCAAGCCGAAATCCAAGACGGACAAGCCGTCCGCGCAGGTCAGACGCTGGCCGCCGTCGAAGGCAACGCCCGCACCCTGCTCGCCGCCGAACGCACCGCGCTCAACTACCTTACGCACTTGAGCGGCATCGCCACCGCCACCGCGCGTGCCGTCGCCGAAGTCGCCGAATACGGTACAGACATCGTGTGCAGCCGCAAAACCATCCCCCTGCTGCGCGTCCTGCAAAAATACGCCGTTAGGGCGGGCGGCGGCGTAAACCACCGCATGGGCTTGGACGACGCCGTGCTCATCAAAGACAACCACCTCGCCTATTGCGGCAGTATCGCCCAAGCCGTGCAGCAGGCAAAACAGGCAGTCGGACCGTTGACCTGCGTGGAAATCGAAGTGGACACATTGGCACAACTGGACAAAGCCATCGCGGCGGGCGCGGAACGGATTTTGCTGGATAACATGGACGACGAAACCTTGAAAGAAGCCGCAAACCGCTGCCACACGCAAACCGCCCACCCCCACACCGTCTATTGCGAAGCATCGGGCGGCATCGGCTTCGACCGCCTGAAGCGCGTGGCGCAAACCGGCGTGAACGGCATCGCCCTCGGCTATCTGACCCACAGCAGCCGCTCGTTGGACATAGGTTTGGATTTCGTGGCTTAAGTTTGAGTTGGCTATAAAAAAGCAAAGGCCGTCTGAAATTTCAGACGGCCTTTAATATTACCCATCAACCCAATGTAACCATTTCGATCTGCTCCATACTTCTGCCCAAAAAGCGTTCGCCGATGGTGCGGAAGCGCAGTGGGATGTCGCTGACGTAGAAGCGGTAATCCGGATTGTCGTTTTCTGTATTCAGCAAACCTGCTTGCGCCAAGGCTTTGGCGGTGGCTTCGGCGGTAGTAATGGCGGAATCGACCAAGGTAACGTTTTGCGCTTCGCGGCCGATAAGCGGTTTGAGCAGTGGGAAGTGGGTACAACCCAACACCAGCGTGTCGATGTCGTCAGCCAAAAGCGGCTTGAGATATTCGCGCACGGTCAGGCGGGTAACTTCGTGATCAAGCCAGCCCTCTTCCACCAATGGCACAAGCAGGGGCGCGGCTTGCGTGCGCACCAGTGTGTCGTTGTTTTGCGAATGGATGGCGCGTGCGTAGGCGTTGCTGTTGACGGTGGTATTGGTCGCGATAATGCCGATTCGGTTGTTTTTGGTGGTTTGCAAAGCGGCTTCCGCACCGGCGGAGATGACGTCCAATACGGGCATATTGCCTGCTTTTTGGCGGATTTTTTGTCCGGCAACGGCGGCGATGGTGTTGCACGCGATGACGAGTGCTTTAACATCGTTTTCCAGCAGGAAATCGACAATCTGCATGGCGAAGGTTTCGATGGTGGCGCGGGATTTGGTGCCGTAGGGAACGCGTGCGGTATCGCCGAAATAGATGATGTTTTCCATCGGCAGGCGTTCCATCAAGGCGCGGACATTGGTCAAGCCGCCGACGCCGGAATCAAATACGCCGATGGGGCGTTGTTTGCTGGTACTCATGGTTAATTTCTTCAATATAAAGTCGAGGCCGTCTGAAACCGTTTTTCAGACGGCCTGAAGGTTAAACATATTCTTTTTTATCGTTTTCCATCCAAGCCTGATGCGAGCAAACCCACAACAGTACGATACCGCACACGGTCGAACTCAACATCATACCGGCCATTACCAAGGCAGAACCATTATGTAGCCAAGTCGTTGCCATACCGACCGATGCGCCGATAAGGGATTGGAACACGCCTAAAACCGCATTTGCGCTGCCGCCCTCTTCGCTAAAATAGCCCATAAAGCAGGCTTGAGTGTTCGCACCGACCAAGCCTTGCGTACCGACTGAAAACATCACGCACAACACCAAAGCCCACAAAGGCGGTAAAGACAGCAACAACACCAAAACCGCCATCAGTAGATTGGCGACGAATTGGACGATAATGCCCCATTTGAGGATGTTTTGCGGATGCGTACCGGTTTTCAAACGCCATGCGGTAACGCGGTTAAACGACATCATGGTAATGATATTGAGCGCAAATATCCAAGCATATTGGTTTGGCGAAGCATGATACAGTTGTTGGTACACGAACGACGATTCGGTCAAAAAGGCAAACATCGAACCGAAACTGAAAGCTTGGAAAAACAGATAGCCCATCGCGGCACGCGTCCTCAAAACGCGTTTAAACCTGCCGGCCACCACGCCGAACACGTCCATGCTGATTTTGCCTTTTTGGTGCGGCTTGGGCAGGAAATACCACATCAATCCCCAAAGCAGCAGCGAATAGCAGGCCAGAAAACCGAAAATCATGCGCCAGCCGCCCAAATTCTGCAAGCCCGCACCAATCATCGGCGCCATCAGCGGCACAATCATCAAAATAATGCCGATTAAGGCAAACATCTGTGCGGCTTTGCGTCCGGAATAATAATCGCGCACCATCGCGCCGGAAATCACCACGGTCATCCCCGCACCAAACGCCTGCACGGCACGCAAGTTCAGCAGCTGCTCGACATTATTCACCATCGTCAAACCGACAACGGCGGCAAAGTAAATGCTCAAGCCCACCAAGGCGACCGGTTTGCGGCCTTTAATATCCGAAATCGACCCACCAACTACCTGGCCAAACGCCACGCCAAACATAAAAAAGCTCAAGCTTTGCTCGATGCGGTGGATGTCCGAACCCAGCGACTTCGCCATTTCGGGAATCGCAGGCAGATAGGCATCGACAGAAAACGGCATCAGCGCGACCAACATCGCCATCAGCACGGCCATGGTTTTTTCGCCCAAAGGGGCTTGTTGTGCAGTCATTCCGATTTTCGCTTTCGTAACAAATATTCAAAAAACAAAGAAAACAACCGCCTTGTCAGACGGTTGCGTGTTGGATGGAATTATAGCAGATTTCAACCCTATCCAATCACTGCAAAAAAAACCTTTGCAAAACTTAAGGCCGTCTGAAACTTTGCTTGGTTGAATCCCCTCGCCGCAAACGTTAAAATGCTTGTTTTTTAAGACAACAAATTGTTTCACATCACGGATTCTAAGGAATAATCATGACTACATTTCAAATTGCGCGTGCCGACGGGAAAACGCTCGAAATCCAAGGCAAAATGGCCAACCGCCACGGCTTGATCGCCGGTGCGACCGGTACGGGTAAAACCGTGACCCTGCGCCGCATGGCGGAAGCCTTTAGCAGCGAAGGCGTCCCCGTATTCTTAGTCGATGTCAAAGGCGATTTGTCGGGCATCGCGCAAGCGGGTGCCGCCAGCGGCAAGGTGGGCGAACGCATTGCCGAGTTTGATTTAGGCGAACATTGGCTGCAAAATTTCCCCGTGCGTTTTTGGGATGTTTACGGCGAAACCGGTATTCCCGTACGCGTAACTGTTTCAGAAATGGGCCCTATGCTTTTGGCCCGCCTGATGAATCTGAACGACACGCAGGAAGGTCTGTTGAACCTCGTGTTCAAAGTCGCTGACGACAGAGGCTGGCACATTCTGGACTTGAAAGACCTGCGCAGCATGCTGAAACACGTTTCCGACCACGCTTCGGAATACCGCACGCAATACGGCAACGTCTCCGCCGCCAGTATCGGCGCGATTCAACGCCAACTGCTGACTTTGGAAAACGAAGGTGCAGAAAAATTCTTCGGCGAACCTTCCCTCAACCTGCAAGACTGGATGCAAACCGACAACGGTAAAGGCATCATCAACATCCTCAACTCCGAAAAACTGATGCGCTCACCGCGTATGTACAGCGCGTTTTTGCTGTGGATGTTGGCGGAGTTGTTTGAAACCCTGCCCGAAGTCGGCGATTTGGACAAACCGAAATTTGTGATGTTCTTCGACGAAGCGCATTTGATGTTCGACAACGCCGCCAATGCACTGGTCGAACAAATCGAACAAGTCGTGCGCCTGATCCGCTCCAAAGGCGTGGGCGTATATTTCGTCACCCAAAACCCGCTCGATTTGCCCGACACCATCCTAGGACAGCTCGGCAACCGCGTACAACACGCCCTGCGCGCCTTCACGCCGCGTGACCAAAAAGCGGTTAAGGCCGCTGCCGAAACCTTCCGCAGCAACCCAAACATCAAAGTTGCCGAAGCGATTGCCGAACTGGGCGTCGGCGAAGCCCTCGTTTCCTTCCTTGATGAAAAAGGTATGCCCGAACCGGTAGAGCGCGCCCTCGTCCTGCCGCCGCAATCTTCCTTGACCCCGCTTGCCGCAGAAGAGCGCAACCGTTTGTTCCAAAACGACGATTTGTATCCGACCTACAAAGACATGGTGGACAACTATTCCGCCTTTGAAGCCTTAGCCGAAGCAGACAGCCAAGCAGCCGCTGAAAAAGAAGCCGCAAATGCTGCCAAAGAGCAGGAAAAAGCACAAAAAGCCGCAGAAAAAGAAGCCGCAAATGCCGATCCAGGCATCCTCGGCGGACTGCTCGGCGGCTTGAGCGGCGGACGTAAAAAATCCGGCCAAGGGTTGGGCTACAACGTTGCCGACGCCATCGGCAGTCAAATCAACCGCCAAGTCACCAACGCCATTTCCCGCAGCGTAATGGGCATTATTAAAAATATGTTCAAATAATCAGCCTGCAAACATAAAAGGCCGTCTGAAAATCAATTTCAGACGGCCTTTTATTTATCAATCCAATCAATTCTTCATCGATTGAACCGGCGCAGGGATTCTGCCGCCTCGGTTGACGAACACTTCGCACGAACCTTCTTTAACCGGCATTACAGGCGCGTAGCCCAGCAGGCCGCCGAACTCGACACTGTCGCCGACGGTTTTACCGGTAACCGGAATAATGCGCACGGCAGTGGTTTTGCTGTTGATCATGCCGATAGCGGCTTCGTCGGCGATGATGCCGGAAATGGTATGAGTAGGCGTATCGCCGGGAACGGCAATCATATCCAAACCAACGGAGCAAACGGCGGTCATCGCTTCGAGTTTGTCCAACGTCAACACTCCGGCTTCGGCAGCGGCAATCATGCCTTCGTCTTCGGAAACAGGGATAAATGCGCCGCTCAAACCGCCGACCGCGCTGGAAGCCATCATGCCGCCTTTTTTCACGGCATCATTCAGCAAGGCCAAAGCCGCTGTTGTGCCGTGCGTACCGCAGACGCTCAAACCCATTTCCTCAAGAATGCGCGCCACCGAGTCGCCGACGGCAGGGGTTGGTGCCAATGATAAGTCGAGAATACCAAACGGGATATTCAACATTTTTGAGGCTTCGCGGCCGATGAGTTCGCCCACACGGGTAATTTTGAAAGCAGTTTTCTTCACTACTTCCGCAACTTCGGTCAATGTCGTTGCATCTGAATTTTCCAACGCAGCTTTTACGACACCCGGGCCGGATACGCCGACATTGATAATAGCATCCGCTTCGCCCGAACCGTGAAACGCACCCGCCATAAACGGGTTGTCTTCCACTGCATTGCAGAACACGACAATTTTGGCGCAGCCGAAACCTTCGGGCGTGATTTCGGCCGTGCGTTTGATGGTCTCGCCTGCCAGCTTGACCGCATCCATATTGATACCCGCACGCGTACTGCCGATATTGATGGAGCTGCACACGATATCGGTAGTCTTCATCGCTTCGGGAATGGAACGGATCAGCACCTCGTCCGAAGGCGACATGCCTTTTTGCACCAGCGCGGAAAAGCCGCCGATAAAGGACACGCCTATCGCTTTGGCAGCCTTATCCAAGGTTTGCGCCACGCTGACATAAGAATCAGCATGAGTGGCCGCGGCGATTTGGGCAATCGGCGTAACGGAAATGCGCTGATTCACAATCGGTACGCCGTATTTGGCAGACAGATATTTTGCCGTCGCCACCAAGTCTTTGCCGACAGTGGTAATTTTGTTGTAAATGTTTTGGTTCAACACATTGATATCGCTGCTGATGCAGTCGTGCAAATCAATGCCGATGGTAATGGTGCGGACATCAAAATTCTGGTCGGCCACCATTTTGACGGTTTCTAAAATCTCGCCGGATTGAATACTCATGGCTCTCCCTCCGACTTAAATACGGTGCATGGCTTGGAAAATTTCTTCGTTTTGCATGCGGATATCAAGCGCGAGTTTTTTGCTTTCTTCCGCAAACAAATCCAAAACTTCTTGACGCGATTTGGTGCATTTTGAAGTATCCACCAAAATAATCATGGTAAAAAAATCGTCCATCAGCTGTTGGCTGATGTTGAGAATATTGATTTGGTTTTCCGCTAAAATTTTGGAAACGTCGTACACAATGCCCACACGGTCTTTGCCGATGACGGTGATGACTGAATTGTTCATAACTCTGTTTCTCCTGATAGGATATTTGAAAAGTGTTGACAATTATAACACTCAGGCCGTCTGAAAAACTGTTTCAGACGGCCTGAGTATTCAAATTTCAATGTTCATTATCGCCCTGCTTTCAAAGCCTGCCACAGGCGAACGCTGAGCCTGCTTGCATCGGTTGACTTGGGAGAGACGATGAAACTTTTTTCCATCAATTTCTTACTTGGGAAAATCGATTCGTCAGAGGTGTATTTTTCATCCATCAAATCCCGCGCCGGACGGCTGGCCGGGGCATAAGTCACATAGTTGCCGTTTTTGGCCGCCGTTTCCGGATTGAGCGTGTGATTGATGTATTTGTGTGCATTGGCCACGTTTTGCGCATCACGCGGAATCATCAGCGAATCCACCCAAATACCGACGCCGTTTTTCGGTGTCAATACTTCGATTTCTACGCCGTTTCCGGCTTCTTTGGCACGGGTTTTGGCAATATTGAGGTCACCGCCATAGCCTACCGATACGCAAAGGTTGCCGGCCGCCATATCGTCGATATAGCCCGACGAGGTAAAGCGTTTGATGTCGGGACGCACTTTTTTCATCATATTGACGGCGGCTTTGATGTCCTCAGGGTTTTCGCTGTTCGGATCTTTGCCCAAATAATGCAAAGCCAAAGGAATCTGCTCGATGGCGCTGTCGAAATAGCTGATGCCGCAGGATTTCAGTTTTCGGGTGTATTCAGGGTTGAACACCAAATCCCATTCGTTTTCAGGCAGCTTGTCCGTACCCAAAGCCTTTTGAACCTGCTGCTTGTTAATCGCCAGCGTATTGATGCCCCAGAAATAAGGGACGGCATATTCGTTGCCCGGATCGACGGTTTCCATCATTTTCAACAAATCGGGATCGATATTGGCATAATCGGGAATTTGCGATTTGTCGATTTTTTGATATGCGCCGGCTTTAATCTGGCGGCCGACATTGGCAATAGACGGCGCAACCAGGTCATAACCCGACTTGCCGGTCAGCAGCTTGGCTTCCAGCGCTTCGTTGCTGTCGTAGTAATCGTAGCGGACGTTGATATGCGTTTTGTTTTCAAACGCAGACAGCGTGGCCGGATCGACATAATCCGACCAGTTGTAGATATTGAGTTTATCGGTTTGGGAAGAGGAAGTTTGAGATGCGGAAGATTCTGCGGCGGTTCCTTGTCCGCCGCTGCACGCAGTCAAGACGAGGCTCACGATTGCCGCCGCCATCAAAGATTTTTTCATGGTTTCAGACCTTTTGTTCGGGGGGTAAAAATATTGCAGCGGTGGCAGATGCCACTTACAAAAGGGAAACTGTGGGGGCGGCCGGCATGTGTCCTTTGCCCTTGATTCAGCAAGGTTCGCATTAAACGGCAAAAAGCTTTTGAATGCAAGACCTTAAAGCAGAAAAAATTCTCCCTTTTCAGACGGCCTGAAGCTATGGTTTTATTCATAAACAACATTTTTTTCAGAAACGGTTTCATGCCGTCTGGAAAAAACTGTGTGCTTATTCAGACGGCCTCAAGATTTGTCAAAACTGCCCAATTTGTGGGAAAATTGCACGATTGAATTTAATGAAGGGCGACCCCGTGTTAGACAGAGAAGGCTATCGCCCCAATGTCGGTATTATCCTGATTAACGAACGTAACGAAGTCTTTTGGGGCAAACGCGTACGCGAACATTCTTGGCAGTTTCCGCAAGGCGGCATCAAGCCGGGCGAAAGCCCTGAGACCGCCATGTACCGCGAGTTGTACGAAGAAGTCGGCCTGCTGCCGCAACATGTCAAAATTATCGGCCGCACGCGCGACTGGCTGCGCTATGACGTGCCCAGCCACTGGGTGCGCCGCGAATGGCGCGGTTCGTATCGCGGACAAAAACAGATTTGGTATCTTTTGCGTTTGGTCGGCCGCGACAGCGACGTCAACCTCCGCGCCTGCCATCATCCTGAATTCGACGGCTGGCGTTGGCATCAATACTGGGCGCCGGTTGACGAAGTCATCGACTTCAAGCGCGGCGTGTATTTGGGCGCATTGACCGAACTTTCCCGTTTCTTGCGCGGCATAGAAAGCTATGAAGAATTTATCCGTCGCAATCCAATAGAAAACCTATAACCCCAACGCTTTCAGGCCGTCTGAAAGCGTTGTTTTTCTTCCTTTCAGACGGCCTTTACATTATTCCTATGGCTAAAAACAATCAATACAGCGAATCCAGCATTACCGTCCTCAAAGGCTTGGAGCCGGTCAAAGAACGTCCCGGCATGTACACCCGTACCGACAGCCCGACCCATATCTGTCAGGAAGTGATTGATAACGCGGCGGACGAGGCGTTAGGCGGTTTCGCGACTGAAATTGACGTGCAAATTCATGAAGACGGTTCGCTTTCCGTGCGCGACAACGGCCGCGGTATTCCCATCGGTCTGCACCCTGAAGAAGGCGTACCCGTAGTCGAACTCGTGTTCACCCGTCTGCACGCAGGCGGCAAGTTCAATAAAAAAGACGGCGGCAGCGCGTATGCCTTTTCGGGCGGCCTGCACGGCGTCGGTGTATCCGTGACCAACGCCCTCTCCACCCGCCTTGAGGTAACGGTCAAACGCGAAGGCAAAATCCACCGCATCGTCTTTTCCGGTGGCGACGTCATCGAGCCTTTGACTGAAGTGGGCAAATGCGCCGTCAAAGACAGCGGCACCGAAGTGCGCGTATGGCCGGACGGCAAATATTTTGAAAGCCCGAATTACAGCATTCCCGAACTCGAGCGATTATTGCGCGCCAAAGCCGTGTTGCTGCCCGGTGTGCGCGTTTCCCTAACCCGTCCGGTCAAAGGCGAAGACGAAGCGCATACCCAAACTTGGCACTATCCAGACGGCTTGAAAAGCTATCTGACCGACCTCATTGCCGACGCGCAGGAAGCCGTGCCTATCTTTTCCTGTGAAAACTACATTTCAGACGGCCACAACGGCGATTTCAGCATCGGCGAAGGTGCAGCATTTGCCCTGACTTGGCTGGAAGAAGGTTCGTGTGCCAACGAAAGCTACGTCAACCTCATCCCCACCCCGTTGGGCGGCACGCACGAAGCAGGCTTGAAACAAGCCGTGTTCAACGCGGTCAACAACTTCATCAACCTGCACAACCTCTTGCCGCGCGGCGTAAAAGTGCAAAGCGACGATGTGTTCAGCAAAACTGCCTTCGTCCTCTCCGCCCGCGTCCTCGACCCGCAGTTCCAAGGTCAGACCAAAGACAAACTGACCAACCGCGACGCGTTGAAACTTGTTGCCGCCGTATCGGGCGACCCTTTGGAATTGTGGCTGAACCAAAACGTGGACTTCGGCAAAAAAATCGCCGAACTCGCCATCCGTCAGGCACAAGCGCGGATGCGTTCGGTTAAAAAGATTGAAAAGAAAAAAGGCAGCGGCGTCGCCGTCCTGCCCGGCAAACTGACCGACTGCGAAAGCGAAGACATTCGCGAAAACGAACTCTTCCTCGTCGAAGGCGATTCCGCCGGCGGCTCCGCCAAACTCGCCCGCGACAAAGCCACCCAAGCCATCCTGCCCCTGCGCGGCAAAGTGCTCAACAGCTTCGAAGTCCACCCCGACCAACTTTTCGGCAACGCCGAAATCCACGACATTTCCGTCGCCATCGGCGTCGATCCGCACGGCATCAACGACAATCCCGATTTAAGCGGCCTGCGTTACGGTAAAATCGCCATCCTGTCCGATGCCGACGTGGACGGCTCGCATATTCAAGTTTTGCTGTTGACCCTGTTCTACCGCCACTTCCCGAAACTGATTGCCGACGGACACATCTACGTCGCCCAGCCGCCGCTGTTCCGCGTCGATGTCAACGCACAAGGTAAGAGCAAACCCGCCCGCAAATTCTACGCCCTCGACCAAAACGAACTCGACAGCATTTTGGAGCGACTGCAAAAAGAAGGCGTTAAAGAAACCGCCTATTCCATCAGCCGTTTCAAAGGCTTGGGCGAGATGAACCCCGACCAGCTCAAAGACACCACCATGCACCCCGACACCCGCCGCCTGTTGCAGGTACAAATCCCCGAAGGCGCAGATGATGAAACACGCGACATCTTCGTCAAACTGATGGGCAAAGGCGAAGCCGCCGCCCGCCGCGCATGGATGGAAAAAGAAGGCGATACGGCAGAATTGGATATTTAATCCATTGTTTCAATAGACTAAAGGCCGTCTGAAACGTTAAAAGTTTCAGACGGCCTTTTTTAAAACATAAGAAAATTAAGATTAAACAGTATTTCAATTTCTATACACTGTGGTTATTTACCGGTTTCTATTTTCGCGGCTTAATTTTGCCTTTAACCTTTAATAAGACAAACAAAAAAGCACTGATATAATCAGTGCTTTTTAAATAATGGCGCGGCGGACGGGGCTCG
>NZ_KV800119.1:350764-405251 GCF_001810165.1 Neisseria sp. HMSC070A01
CAGACGCTCTACCAACTGAGCTAATCACCCGATAAGCCGACATTAAATCAAAAAATCAGATTACGCGCAAGGTTTTTATTTAAATAAAAATATATCCCATTGAAAGAATATAGAATATTTTATTTAACAATAAAAATAACCGTTATGCCCATCTATCAATCAAAAATCAAATGCCCCAATTTATCCGCCTTGGTATGCAGATAACGCTCATTTTCCACATTTTCGCCGACATGTAATGCAATGCGTTCAACCACATTAATGCCGGAATCTTTCAACGTTTGAATTTTCTCAGGGTTATTAGTCAGCAACCTGACTTCACGAATATGCAGATAATCATAAATCTGCTTGGCCAAAGTAAAGTCGCGCGCATCAACAGGAAGGCCGAGTGCAACATTGGCCTCAACCGTATCCAAGCCTTGGTCTTGCAAACGATACGCACGGATTTTGTTTATCAAACCAATGCCCCTGCCTTCTTGGCGCAAATATACGATAACACCACGCCCTTCTTTCTGAACGGCCTGCATCGCCGCTTGAAGCTGAGGACCGCAATCACATTTCACCGAAAATAAAGCATCGCCGGTCAAGCACTCGGAATGAATACGCGACAACACAGGCAGGCCGTCTGAAACATCGCCCATCGTCAATGCGACATGTTCCTGCCCGCCCTCTTCTTCAAAGCCGTGCATGGTAAATTCGCCCCATTCCGTAGGCAAACGGCATGACGCGACAAACTTCAAGGCCTTACTCATTTTCCGCTTCCTCGTTTTCAGCCACGCCCAAGAGGTTTTTCAAAGGTTCCGCCAAGGCTAATGCAAGGGCAATCCAGGCCACCAATACTTCGTCCGGCGCACCGTCCTTGACATCAAACTCAGCATGTACCACGCCTAAAACCGCACCGCTGGGCATACAGACAGGAACAGAAATCTGGCTCAAGCCGGGATGATTGCGTTCGGCTGACAATTCACCAATTTCCTGCCAATACGCCACATTCTGACAAACATTCATCCAACCGCTTTGCGCCGTACGCACAGCCAAAAAAGCCTGCCCGGTCGGCTCATCGATTGGAATCACATTTTCCAACGGCACGCCCCAACGGCTCAGCCGAACCAGCGACAACGCGCCATCTTTCGGAAACGCAGTATAAACGGCTGCGCTTTTCAAATGCTCGGTGCGCTCGGCAACCGAATCCAAAGCCATAAAAATCTGTTTCAGCAATAATTCATGTTCGGCATCGACATAATCCGCCAATTGCCAACCGTCTTCAGACGGCCACAAAATCGAACGCTCAACCGAAGCATTACCCATTTTAATCACAGCCTGGGCAGTCAAATAAGCAACATGTATCTCATCCGCAGGCAGCTTCAAACCTTGCGTCTGCAAAAAATCTTTAATCAATAAAGCAGGCATCAGCCCTTCCTCACCAAATGGAAAGTTGAGGCCGTCTGAAAACAAACCCTGCTTTCAGACGGCCGGAATAAGTCATTATATAAGGGATAAACCGACAAATTCAAGCAAACAAGACTTTGCGCCCCCATTAATCTTGTGTATAATCCACAACTCAAATTAGTGCGGACGTGGCGAAATTGGTAGACGCACCAGATTTAGGTTCTGGCGCCGCGAGGTGTGAGAGTTCGAGTCTCTCCGTCCGCACCACACTAAAAATAAGCAGCTTTCGGGCTGCTTTTTTTACATCTATTCCACTATATACCCTATTCAAAATCAAAACTGCTTTTAATTTTTTGACCTTTGCAAAAAAGGGTTTATTTGGGGGTATAACAGACGTTTCCATTTTATCTTTCAGACGGCCTATCATTTATGTTGAATCCATCGCAAAAACTTGTCGAATTGGTCCGTATCCTTGAAGAGCGTGCCTATATTTTTCCGGGAGATCCTGTGCAGGCGACGGAAGCGTTGCAACATATTGACGGCGGCAATGAGGAAAAACTGATACGCCGCGCTCAAATTATTGACCGCGACAAGCATTTGAAATATGTGTTGCAACAGGTGGAGACAGGCTCGTTTTGGCTTTGGATTGTTGCGGCGACGTTGTTGTTTACGGTCGGTTTTTCCAGCACTTATCTGTTGATGGACCATCAGGGACTGAACTTTTTTCTGGTGTTGGCCGGAATTTTGGGCATGAATACGGTCATGCTGCTGGTGTGGCTGGCGACTTTATTCCTGCGTTTGAAAAATGTGCACTTTATCAGCAGTCCGGCAACTTGGTTCCGAGGTAAAGACCCGGTCAATCAGGCTATTTTGCGGCTTTATATGGGCGAATGGCGCAAACCGCAAACGCGTTGGCTGATTGGCGCAACCTCACACAGTCTGTGGCTTTGTACGCTGTCGGGGATGTTGGTTTCTGTTTTGCTGCTACTTTTGGTGCGTCAATATACGTTCAACTGGGAAAGTACGCTTTTAAGCAATACGGCATTGGTGAAAACGGTTGAGGCTTTGTCATGGCTGCCGGAACGTTTGGGCTTTCCTGTTCCCGACAGTCAGGCCGTAATTGCAGGCCGTCTGAACAATCATATCGAAGATGCACGCGCTTGGGCGGGTTTACTCATCGGCAGCATTATCTGCTATGGCATTCTGCCGCGCTTGATTGCTTGGCTGGCTTGCAAGATTACTTTAAAAACCCTTCGCGAACGTTTGGATTTGAATCAGCCCTACTATCAAAACATCCTCCGCGCATGGCAAACGAAGATTGTCGATGCCGATGATTTTCAGGAAAACATCGTTCCCGTTTCATCTAAAATTACGCTGAACAATGCGCCTAAATGGGCTGTTACACTGGAAACGGAATGGCCTGAGCCGCTTTGGTTTTCCGGCGTTTTGGCGCAAGAATGGATAGACAAAGGCGTAGTCGCCGGCAGAAAAGATTTGGAACAATTGGAAGCCGAATTGAAACAAACTCCGGCGCAACTTCTCATCGGCGTACGCACGCAAACTGTTCCCGATCGCGGCATTTTGCGTCAAATCAGCCGCTTGGCCGAAGCCACGGATGGCGGTGTTATCATTCAGCTTTTGAATCAAGACAGTTTCTCTGAAGATTTGGATACCAAACTGGATTATTGGCGCGATGCGCTGGCAGAAAGAAACATTGCCTGGCTGGAGCCGACCCGTTTGGCACAAGAAAAACGGCAAAGCGCTATTTGACAGATAAACCGAAGGCCGTCTGAAAACTGATGTTTGGGTTTCAGACGGCCTTATATATTGTTGAGGATTCATCTTAATGAGGTTCGTAGTGATGCTCTTGATGATGTTTGGGCTTAGCTGCGTGGTGTCTGGCTTTAGGTGCAGGTTTTTTCATTTTTTGCGGTTTGGCTTTTTTGTGCATACACTCTTGTTTCGGATGCATGTCGTGCTTGCCATGCGCAGAAGCGACTGGAGTCAAGACCAAACCTGCAGCGGCAACCATCAAAGAGGTCATTTGAATCAGTTTTTTCATATTTATCTTCTTTCAAGAGGTTGATTTGAGGCAAAAATAAGCATTTATTCGCACTCAATCGATGGACAAATATTAATGGCTTTGACTGTCAGCTGCTGTCAACATTCGGCGAAATCTGTTCAAAATTCGACAATAGAAATATGGTAACACGATGATGTAGCAAGGTTTTGAAAGTTTACCGTCAATTTTGACAAAGCGTCTTTACATATTCCCCAAACAACAAAAAGCGCGAACCTTTCGATTCGCGCTTTTTTTCAGACGGCATCAATTATTTTTTGTCGTCTTTTACTTCTTCAAAGTCGGCATCTACAACGTCGTCGTCTTTCTTAGCAGAAGACTCGGCTTGTGCGCCCTCGCCTGCTTGTGCTTCGGCTTGCGCTTGAGCGTAAACCATTTCGCCCAGTTTTTGGCTGGCTGTGCCCAAAGCTTCGGCTTTAGCATCGATAGTGGCTTTGTCGTCGCCTTTAACGGCTTCTTCAGCTTCTTTCAACGCAGCTTCGATTTTTTCTTTCTCGGCAGCATCGAGTTTGTCGCCGTAGTCGGCCAAAGATTTTTTCACGGAGTGAATCAGGGCTTCGGCTTGGTTGCGTGAAGCGACCAATTCAGTCAGTTTTTTATCTTCTTCAGCATTGGCTTCGGCATCTTTCACCATGCGTTCGATTTCTTCTTCGCTCAAACCGGAAGAACCTTGGATGGTGATGTTGGCAGCTTTGCCGGTGCCTTTGTCTTTGGCAGAAACGTGCAAGATACCGTTGGCATCGATGTCGAAAGTAACTTCAATTTGAGGCATACCGCGTGGTGCAGGTGCGATGTCGGTCAAGTTGAACTGACCCAAAGACTTGTTGGCAGAAGCACGTTCGCGTTCGCCTTGCAGCACATGGATGGTTACCGCGCTTTGGTTGTCTTCGGCAGTAGAGAACACTTGAGACGCTTTAGTCGGGATAGTAGTGTTCTTTTGAATCAGCTTGGTCATCACGCCGCCCATGGTTTCGATACCCAAAGACAGAGGCGTTACGTCCAGCAGCAATACGTCGCTGCGGCCGCCGCTCAATACTTCGCCTTGAATTGCTGCACCTACGGCAACGGCTTCGTCAGGGTTCACGTCTTTGCGAGGCTCTTTGCCGAAGAAGGCTTTAACGGCTTCTTGTACTTTCGGCATACGGGACTGACCGCCGACCAAAATCACGTCGTCGATGTCGCTGGTGCTCAAGCCGGCATCTTTCAATGCGATTTTGCAAGGCTCGATAGAACGTTGAATCAAATCTTCAACCAGGCTTTCGAATTTGGCACGGGTAATTTTCATGGCCAAGTGTTTCGGACCGGTTGCGTCCATAGTAATGTACGGCAGGTTGATTTCGGTTTGCTGACCGCTGGACAATTCAATTTTGGCTTTCTCGGCAGCTTCTTTCAGGCGTTGCAGAGCCATGACGTCTTGTTTCAAATCAATGCCTTGTTCTTTTTTGAACTCGTCAATGATGTAGTCGATCAAGCGTTGGTCGAAGTCTTCGCCGCCCAAGAAGGTGTCGCCGTTGGTTGCCAATACTTCGAATTGTTTGTCGCCGTCGATGTTGGCAATTTCGATGATGGAAATATCGAAAGTACCGCCACCCAAGTCATACACGGCAATTTTACGGTCTTTGCTGTCGCCTTTGTCCATACCGAATGCCAAAGCGGCTGCAGTCGGTTCGTTGATGATGCGTTTTACTTCCAAACCTGCGATGCGGCCTGCGTCTTTAGTTGCTTGACGTTGGCTGTCGTTGAAGTAGGCAGGAACGGTAATCACGGCTTCGGTTACTTTTTCGCCCAAGTAAGCTTCGGCTGCTTCTTTCATTTTACGCAAAACTTCTGCGGAAATTTGAGGAGGAGACAGCTCTTTGCCTTGTGCTTTTACCCATGCGTCGCCGTTGTTGGCTTTGATGATTTCGAAAGGCATGGACTCGATGTCGCGTTGTACTTCTTTGTCTTCAAATTTGTGGCCGATCAAACGTTTGGCCGCGTAAATAGTGTTTTTAGCGTTGGTTACCGCTTGGCGTTTTGCAGGTGCGCCGACGAGGATTTCGCCGCCGTCCAAATAAGCGATAACGGAAGGAGTGGTGCGTGCGCCTTCTGCGTTTTCGATTACTTTGGTTTGACCGTTTTCAGAAATGGCCAAACAAGAGTTGGTTGTACCTAAGTCAATACCGATTACTTTTGCCATATTATGTTGCTCCTAAATAAACTTTTCTTAATTAATAATCCTGTGGAACATTTCGTTCCGATGGCTTGTAAATAAGGTTGCTTCATTTTTTTTCAAGGCCTATTTTGAATTTTTTTTAAGATTAAATTCAAGTGCTTGATTTATTTATCCACAAGCCGTTTATTCTTTTTTCAGACGGCCCGGTTTTCATTTTCCGATTCCGGTTTATCGGAATGATTTTCCAATAGCGGAACATCGGGTTTTGAAACCGGATAAGGCCGTCTGAAGATTTTATGCTTGATAAACTGTATCAAGCGATGCCTTCAATCTTCTTTTTTCGCCACGACAACCATTGCAGGACGCAGCACGCGGTCGGCCAATGTATAGCCTTTTTTCATCACGCTGACGATGGTATTCGGCTCTTGCTCGCTGACGACTGCCTGCATCGCTTGATGTTGGTGCGGATCGAGTTTGTCGCCCGGCTGCGGGTTGATTTCTTTAATATGTGTGGCATCAAATGCTTTTTGCAGCTCGTTCAAAGTCATTTGCACGCCCATTTTCAGCGCATCGAAATTGCCGCTTTGGTCCAGCAGCGCCATTTCGAGATAATCTTTAACCGGCAACATTTCTGCTGCAAATTTTTGTCCGGCGAATTTATGGGTGTCGGCGATTTCCTGCTGATGGCGGCGGCGCAGGTTTTGCTCGTTTGCCAGACCGCGCAATTCGCTGTCTTTGAGCTGGCCTTCCAACTCGGCGACACGCGCCTGAAGCTCTTCGTAAGTCGGTTCGGCCTGTTCGGTTTCAACGGTTTCGGCAGTTTCTACGGCTGCCGCTTCTTCTGCTTCGTGTTGATGTTGTTCGTTATGCTCCGTCATTTCTGACATCCTTTTAGCGTGTTGATATTCGATGTTTCATATATAAGGCCGTCTGAAAAAACTTCAAGCATTTGAATGCCGATTATCAAATGCCTTGTTAAAATACGTTGGAAAACGGTAAGATAACCATCTGATTGTATTCTTCAGACGGCCTCAAACATGAAAAAAGACCATTTGAATTCAACTGATTTTAATCTGTGGCACACCATCCGCGAAGAAACCGAAGCCGCCGCCGCGGCCGAGCCGATGCTGGCGAGCTTCCTGCATCAAACCGTATTGCGCCACCAGTCTCTCGATTCGGTATTGGCCTACCATCTTTCCAGCAAGCTCGGCAGTCCGATTATGGACGTACGTGCACTGTTTGAAATTTATCAGCAGGCTTTAAGTGCGGACACCCGCATCAGCAAATGTGTCGAGGCCGACTTGAAAGCCATTTACGAGCGCGACCCGGCTTGTGATGAATATTCGCTGCCGCTGTTGTATTTCAAAGGTTTTCACGCCGTACAGGCGCACCGCATCAACCACTGGCTTTATCAAAACGGCCGCAAAACGCTGGCGTATTTCCTGCAAAACCGCATGTCGGAAGTGTTCGGCGTCGACATTCACCCGGCTGCGCGTTTCGGTCATGGTTTAATGCTCGACCATGCCACCGGTTTTGTGGCCGGTGAAACCGCCGTCTTGGGCAACAATATTTCCATCCTCCACGGCGTAACGCTGGGCGGCTCGGGCAAAGAAAGCGGCGACCGCCACCCGAAAATCGGCGACGGCGTGATGATTGGTGCGAACGCTTCGATTTTGGGCAACATCCGCATCGGCAAAAATGCCAAAATCGGCGCAGGCAGCGTGGTGGTTGCCGACGTACCGTCTTCGATTACCGTTGTCGGCGTACCGGCCAAACCGGTCGGCCGCTCTTCCAAAACCCCGTCTGCCGATATGGATCAAAGCATTCAATTATCATCTACGGATTTTGTGATTTAAACCGTCTGTCATTAAAAAGGCCGTCTGAAAAAACAAATCTTTCAGACGGCCTTTTTATGTTTTGAATCTTGGCGTCAACCGCGTTTGCGCAAGGCTTCCAAATGCGTTTTAACCTGCTTGACTTTCTCCTCGGTAAACAGCTTGGCAATGTTTTTCCAAATGCTGTGATAACCGTAAGGCCCGTGTTGCATTTCGGCTTTTGCCTCTTCCACCGGCCAGCCTTGATAGATGATGCGGTACATTCCGGCAATCAAACCGGTACGGTCCGCGCCATGATAACAATGGATAAGCACTGCGCCGTTTTGCTGTTGTTTTTCAATCAGGTATAGGATTTCCGCAATCTCTTTCGGCTTAATGCTCCATGACAGCAACGGACGGTTTAGCAATTCAAACCATACGCCTTCAAATGGTCGTCATCGTTGCGGTCGAAAAAGCGCAGGTTGATCACGCTTTGAATGCCCAGCTTGACAATGGCTTCGCCATCTTCGGCAACGGGCTGCTCGCTGCGGTAAAGCTTGTCATCGATGCGATAAAGGTTGGCATCGTGTTTAATGGGTGTTGCCCACCGTTTGGACTGAAAGGCTTTGCCGCCGTTATCCGGCGGCGCGGATAAACAGGCAACGGGCAAGCCGGAAGCGAGAAGGCACAATAAAAGACGGCGCATAAAATTCCTGTATGAAAATCAATGGGAAAACAAATATCGAAAGATTTTATCAAAACCCGTCCGGATATTCTATCCGCGCAAACCGCGTTACAATAAAGCCTCTTTTTTCAGACGGCCTTTCATCATGACCTGCCTTGCTTGGAACACCACACCTTCCCTTGCTACCCTTTGCCGCGCCATCGAACAACATACCGCGCCGCTTTATTTGATTGTCTGCCTGCCTGAAAACCATATTCCCGATTTTCCATTATCGAATCGGCCATCCGAGCTTGAAGGCCGTCTGAACAGCCGCCTCGTTCAAGCCATGAAATGCCTTCAGTTCAACAGCGTCAATGTTTTGGAAAACCTCTTGCCTGACGTGCACCTTTGGCTGGTTCCGCCACACCGCGCCGACTGCTTGCACGAACATTTCCCTCATATCGAATGGCAAACCGAAGCCATACCCCAATCCATCCCAACTCCTCTAAAACCTTGGTTCAGACGGCCTGAACATCAAGCCGCGCCCGAACACGTCCTGATTATCGGCGCAGGCATTGCCGGCGCAGCGACCGCACGCAAACTGGCGGAACACGGCGTACGCGTTACCGTTTTAGAGGCCGGAAAAGCGGCGCAGGCAGGCAGCGGCAACCGCCAAGGCTTGCTCTACGCCAAAATCTCGCCGCACGATACCGAACAAACCGAGCTGCTGCTGACAGGCTACGGCTACACGCGCCGATTACTGGAAAACTTGCTGCCCAACTCCGACGCATGGGGAGGCGACGGCGTATTGCATTTGAATTTTGACGACAGCGAACGCAAACGCAATCAAGCCTTGGGTTTGCAACACCAGCATAAGCACCTTTACCGCAGCGTATCCGCCGAAGAGGCTGCGTCCATCGCAGGCATAGACGTATTTTCAGACGGCCTTTACTGGCCGCAAGGCGTATGGCTGAATCCGCCTGCCGTCGTGCATGCCTTATTGAACCATCCGCTGATCGAGTTACACGAACACTCGCCGCTGACCGCCGTATCACATAACGGCGCACAATGGACGGCACACACGCCAAACGCGCATTTCAACGCCAGCCATATCGTTTACTGCATGGGTGCGCACAGCCCGACTGCTGCCGACACCAATGTCTCCGCCCTGCCTTTCCGCCAAATCCGCGGCCAAACCGGCGTTGTGTCCGCCAGCCCGTTTTCACAAAAGCTGCATTGCGCTATTTCCGGCGAAAGCTACATCAGCCCGAGCTGGCAAGGCAGCCACTGCTACGGCGCAACATTTGTCCTCAACAGCAACGATGAAACTTGGTATCCGCACGAAGAAGCCGACAACCGTGCCGCCCTGCACCAGCTCAATCCGCCATTGGCACAATCCCTGTTTGAGCAAAATTCGTTTTCAGACGGCCTTCAAGACACACAAGGCCATGCCGCCCTGCGTTGCGACAGCTTCGACCACTTGCCCGTTGTCGGCGCACTCGGCGACATCGCCGCCATGCAGTCCGCCTACGCCAAACTGGCATTGGACAAGAACTACCGCCTCGACAATATTCCCTGCCCTTACCTGCCCCATGCCTACATCAATACGGCACACGGCACACGCGGCCTGGCGACAGCCCCCATCTGCGCCGCTGCCATTGCAGCCGAAATACTCGGCTTGCCGCATCCGCTATCACAAAGGCTGAGAACCGCACTACACCCCAACCGCGCCATCATCCGCGCGATTGTTCGGCAGCAACCGTTGTTATCCGATTAAGGATTTCGTTTTAACTAAAAAAGGCCGTCTGAAAGTCATCAAAACTTTCAGACGGCCTTTAGCTATCCGTTAACTGCTTAGAATTTCCATTCCAGCGATACGGCGTAATTGCGGCCGGGTGCGCGGTAGCGGTCTAAGCCTTTGCCATCGCGGTCAACCCCGTTGGTGGTGCTGTAGCTGTACAGACCGCGCAGAGAGTCCCAAGTAGTGTATTTTCGGTTGAACACATTATACACGCCCGCGCGCAGGGTCAGGTTTTTCACTGGTTTGTAGAAGCCGTACATATCAAACACATAAGCCGATTTGTTCAGCCATGGGTAATCTACTACTTTTTCTTGCAAAGGCGTACCCCAACCAGTGTTTTCAAACACGGTATATTGAGCGTCTTTGGCCTTTTTCGCTCCCAGATAGGTCAAGCGGGAGAACACACCCCATTTTTCGCTCGGGCTTTCGTAATCGACACCGGCAATCACTTTCAGAGGCTGGGTGGACAGCAGGCTGTTGTTGCCTGACAGTTTGCTCTTCGCGTAACCGACAGAACCAAACAATTTCCAGCCTTCAGGTACAAAAGAAACCACTTGACCTAAATTCAGACGGCCTGTCAGCTCAAGACCACGGATTCGGGCCTTGTCGATGTTTTGCATCTGCCATTCCAGTTTTTCGGAATAAGGATTGCTACAAATACCATAGTAGTAATTCATCTGAGTACAGCCGACATCGCCACTGGTGGTCAGCTTCTGCTCTTCAGACAAGAAGTTGCGGTAATTGCTTTGATACAGGTTCGCATCCAAAGTGCCTTTTTCGCTGCGGCCTTGCAGAGAAAGGGTATGGGTGGTGCTGCGCTCGGCTTTCAGGTTCGGATTAGGCAACCAGGTACCTGAGCCGTGGTTGTAAGTGAAATACACTTCAGACGCATTCGGCACGCGGAAACCGGAAGTTACATCGTAACCCAAACGCCATGTCTGACTCAGCTGTGCAGCCAAGCCGACAAAACCGCTCCAGCCTTTATAAGTGTTGGCTGCAGGTGGTGTTTTGTCACAAGCATGACACTCGGCATTCAGTTGCTGCGGCGTCATTTTGGTGTAGTCGTAACGGATACCTGCGCGGCTGCTGAACACGTCGTTCCATTGGATTTGGTCAGACAGCGAGAAACCATAGTTGTTGGTTTTCACCGGATGCTGAATCGTGCTGGTCGTGCGTAAAATACGGCCGCTGAAGTAGTAGTCGTCGCGGTTTAAGTTTTCAAAATCACGTTGGCTGGCAAACGTTTTGAGGGACAAACGATGTTGACCGCCGAATTGGAACGGCTGGCTGTCCATACGCAATGTAATGCGTTTGAAGGTTGTATCCATGCTGCGGTTGTAGATTTCGTCCAAATCCTTCTGATTGTAGTTGCGCGTCCAGGTAGAATAATCTATCGGGAACGAGCCTTTGTTGTTAACCGCCGCTACTTTGGTTTTCTGATAATCGAAGTCCGCTTTCAACAACGACAACCAATTCGAATCGGGCGTCCACTCGTAAAACAGGTTGGCATTGCGCCGTCTGTTTACGTCATCGGCTTCTCGCCAAGAAGAAGCGGTCAGGTTATAAGACTCTTCGATCGTGTAATTGTGGCCCTGCTGACCGTTGAGAGATGCGCCGATACGGTGGTTGTCGTTGATTTGGTAAGCAATCTTACCCAAAAAGCTGTGGTATTTATGTTTGGACGGGTCAGGAATACCGCGCGCAGAACCACGGATATTCGCTCCGCTGCCGGCGCCCTCTACCGGATAACCACGCTCGCCCGCGCTTTCAGTCTCATGACCGCGACGTTGCGAATACAGCAAAGCGGCATCCACGCGGTCGTTGTTCAAACCGAACCCAAGTGTATTTGTCCATTCGCGGTTGCGGCTGCTGTAACCGTTTTTCATCATCACGCCGAACTGACGCTCAGGCAACAGCAAATCATGGCCTTGCAGGGTTTGGTAATTCACGCCGCCACCCAATGCGCCGCTGCCGGTATTGAAAGAGTCAGCGCCCTTCACGATTTCGATGTTGCGTACGAGTTCGGGGTCGATGGACAGGCGCGAACTGTTGAAGTTGCCATAACGGGCATACAGTGAGTTTTCTTCCGAATCAGGCAGGCTCACGCCGTCAATACTGACACCGACACGGTTGCCTTCCACACCGCGCACGGCAAAGCCTTTTTGATGGCGGCCGCTGTCGCTCAGGCCGACGTCGGTGGAGTAACGCACCAAGTCTTTGTTGTCGCGTATCATTTCCTGTTGAATGCGGCCGAGGTTGACACGTTCCACGGTTGCAGGCGCATTACGCTGGCCTTTAACGCGGACTTCTTTTATCTCTGCTTTAATGGGTGTGGTTTCGGTTGCAGCTTCATCCGCTGCCAAGACTGGATTGCCGAAAATACTGCCGACCAGCGCGGCAATAGGGAGCATTTGTAATGGTTTCATATTATCAACTCAAGATGTAATGGATTGTTCATCCATCAGTTAATGCATAAAAAATTTCTGATAATCATTAATGATTAATAAGACAGCAACCCGTACAACTAAATCTGTGTCGTGTAATTAAAGGTCTCTGCAAACATCCATGCCGAGACCTTGTTTGTTTCATTATTTTTAATGTCTGTGCGGCGTCATGCCTTCGGGGGCTTCTGTGCCTTCCGGCAAACCGAAAGTTTCACGCAGAATCACTTTATAGAAGGCAAACGCTTCCTGCGCGCCTTGAATGGCTTCTGCTTCGGCTTCCGGAGTTAAGTTCAGGGCATTCAGGTGCTCGACGAAGGCGCGCCAGTGTTTGCCGCGGCCGTTGGGATGCGGGGCCAGGTGGCGTGCGCCGTGTTCGCCGTTGTATTCGAGTTTTTGAGCGTGTTTGAACAAGAAAGCGGCGCCCAAATTTGAACCTTCGGCGCAATAGAGCCAGCCGATGGCTTTATTGCCTGTTTCATGCGGCAATTCTTTGTCGAATTTGTAAGGCTCTTCGCCCAAGTCTTTTAGGTCTTGGGTTACGGCATCGTAACGCGCCATGTATTCGAGTTCGGGAATGGCTTTGTTTAATTCGGCATCTTTATAGATGTGATCGACAGCTTTGTGGAAAACTGATTGGAGTTTCAAAAATTTGATGTAGTTTTCTTTGCTGACGAAAGGCTGGACAAACATAACCAAGTTATCAACGCTGTCGTGTGTAACTGTGGTTTGCTCTTTCAAGCGTTTGGCGAAAGTCAGCTCTTGGGTTTCACTCATGATGTTTCCTTTGAATAGGGGACAAACGGCTCCAGACGGCCTCTATTGTGTTGAAATGCCGTCTTCTTTGAAAAAATCGTTTTAAAAATAAAGAATGTAACTTTTTAAATGCTTCCGGCTCAGTGTTGGCGTGCCTTTTGCAATTCAATAAGTCTCATCTTTTTTAAATATAATATATATCATTTCTATTTCAATGACAATAAATTCAATTGGGTCTTATTAATAAAATCTAACGGCCCATAGCCAGCGTCTTCTGAAACCTTTGCTGCCTTTTCAGACGGCCTTCTTATGAAGCAGCCGCCATTCAACCAAATATCTGCTAAATTTGGGCTATCCTGCTGTTTTCCTTTATAATGCGACACTCTTTGCACCTTCTTTATCCCCTGCCGAACCATGAAACGGATTCCTGCCTACCATCGCTGGTGGCGCTACAAGTCTTATCTTCCTGATGCGACGCTGCCTGCACATACGGTGGAATGCCCCGATTGCGGCTGCCGTATGGATATTCCGCGCCTGCGTCAGGGGCAGGAAGCGCATTGTCCGGTGTGCAACCATGAAATCGTGGAGGTGGAAAACAATCCGTATATCGCGCCGATCGCCTATGCGCTGACAACCTTGATTCTGATGGCGTTTGCGTACAATATGGTGTATATCCGCGTCGATTTGTTCGGCGTGACATCGATTTTGTCGCTACCACAAATGATGCGGCTTTTAATTTCGCTGGATTACGGTTTTCTGGCGGAAGTGATGTTTATCCTTACTTTCGGCGCGCCTTTACTGTTTTTGCTGCTCTGCCTTTATGTTTATACGGCTTTGATACGCGAAAAGGCCTACCCTGCGCTGCGCTTTGCGACGCGTGTATTGGTGCGGCTGCGTCATTGGATTATGGTGGATGTGTTTTTCATTTCCACTTTGGTGGCGTATATCAAACTCTCGTCCGTTGCTACGGTAGAGTTCGGCTCGGCGTTTTATCTGATGTTTCCGCTGTCGGTCATGCTGATTCGGACTTCGGTATCGATTCCGCAGCATTGGGTTTATTATAAGATTCATCGTTTAACCGGCGGCCATGCGGTTCAGACGGCCTCTGAAGACAAAATCTGTTGCAGCCGCTGCCTGTATTTCCGCGATAAAGACGAGCAGCCTTGCGGCGTTTGCGGTGCGGACTTATACCGCCGCCGCCCGAAAAGCCTGAGCATTTCGCTGGCGTTTTTAGTGGCGGCGTTTATCCTGTATTTCCCTGCCAACATCCTGCCGATTATGATTTCGTCCAACCCGACGGCTTTGGAGATCAATACGATTTTCAACGGCATTGTTTATATGTGGGACGACGGCGACCGGTTGATTGCGGTGATTATTTTCAGCGCGAGCATTATGGTGCCGGTATTGAAGATTATCGCGATGGCGGTTTTGATTTATTCCGCATACTTCAAGCCTGTAATGAGCGCGGACAAAATGTCGGTTTTGTATCGGATTACCGAATCCATCGGCCGCTGGTCGATGATTGATATTTTTGTGATTATTATTTTGATGAGTTCGTTCCACACCAATATGGCGCGCGTCGTGCCGGGTGGTGCGGCGGTTTACTTCTGCCTGGTCGTTATTTTGACCATGCTTTCGGCCTATTATTTCGATCCCCGTCTGATTTGGGACAAACAACAGCAGCTTTCAGACGGCCTTGATTCTGACCAGACCTTAAAACAATGAAAAAACACGATTCTTCACCCAATTATCACGCCCCGGCGCGTGTCAAGAAAACCAATGTCTTCACTTCTGTCGTGTGGCTGATTCCGCTGATTGCGCTGATTGCCGGCGGCTGGCTTTTGGTTAAAGACATCCGCAACCGCGGCCCTGTCGTTACGCTGTTGATGGATAGCGCCGAAGGCATCGAAGTCAACAACACCGTTATTAAGGTATTGAACGTCGATGTCGGACGCGTTACCCGCATCAAATTGCGCGACGACCAAAAAGGCGTGGAAGTTACCGCCCAACTCAGCGCCGATGCCAAAGACCTTATCCGCAGCGATACCCAATTTTGGGTGGTCAAACCGCGTATCGACCAAAGCGGCGTTACCGGCTTGGGAACCTTGCTTTCCGGCTCTTATATCGCATTTACACCTGGCAAAAGCCAAGAAACCAAAGATGTATTTGTCGTCCAAGACATTCCGCCGATTGCCGCCATCGGTCAAAGCGGCCTGCGCCTGAATTTGATCGGCAAAAACGACCGCATCCTCAATGCCAGCAGCCCGATTTTGTATGAAAACTTTATGGTCGGCCAAGTAGAAAGCGCGCATTTCGACCCGTCCGACCAAAGTGTGCATTACACCATTTTCATCCAAAGCCCCAACGACAAACTGATTAATTCGGAAAGCCGTTTCTGGTTGGAGAACGGCATCAATATCGAAACCACAGGCAGCGGCGTCAAACTCAACTCCGCTCCTCTGCCTGCCCTGCTGTCGGGCGCGATTTCGTTTGATTCGCCGAAAACCAAAAACAGTAAAAACGTCAAAAGCGAAGACAGCTTCACGCTTTATGACAGCCGCAGCGAAGTGGCCAATCTGCCTGACAACCGCTCGCTGTATTACACCGCATTCTTCAAACAATCCGTACGCGGCCTGACTGCCGGTTCGCCCGTCGAATACAAAGGCCTGAATGTCGGCGTGGTTTCCGACGTTCCCTATTTCGACCGCAACGACAGCCTGCATTTGTTTGAAAACGGCTGGATTCCCGTGCGCATCCGCATTGAGCCTTCCCGTTTGGAAATCAATGCCGACGAGCAAAGCAAAGAGCATTGGAAACAACAATTTCAGACGGCCTTAAACAAAGGTCTGACTGCCACCATCTCCAGCAACAACCTGCTGACCGGCAGCAAAATGATTGAGTTGAACGATCAGCCTTCCGCCTCGCCCAAGCTGCGACCGCATACCATTTATGCCGGCGATACCGTTATCGCCACACAAGGCGGTGGTTTGGACGATTTGCAGGCAAAAGTGGCCGATTTGTTAGACAAGTTCAACAACCTGCCATTGGATAAAACCGTTGCCGGCTTGAACGGCTCGCTTGCCGAGCTCAAGTCCACACTCAAATCTGCCAATGCCGCCCTAAGCTCTATTGACAAACTGGTCGGTAAACCGCAGACACAAAACATTCCGAACGAGCTGAACCAAACCCTGAAAGAATTGCGTCAAACCCTGCAAGGTGTATCGCCGCAATCGCCTATCTACGGCGACGTGCAAAATACGCTGCAAAGTTTGGACAAAACCTTAAAAGACGTTCAACCCGTGATTAATACTTTGAAAGAAAAACCCAATGCGCTGATTTTCAACAGCAGCAGCAAAGACCCCATCCCGAAAGGAAGCCGATAATGCGCCTCTTCCCGATTGCCGTCGCCCTGACGCTTGCCGCCTGCGGCACCGCGCAAAGCACACAATATTTCGTCCTGCCCGACAGCCAGTACATCCGTCCGGCTGCACAAGGCAACGAAATCGCGGTCAAAGTCAACCTTGCCGAACCGCTTGCCAACGGCGGCCTCGTTTACCAAACCGACGCCTATCATGTGAATCTGGCGAAAAACCACCTTTGGGCGGCGCCACTCGATGGCGCGTTGGCGGCCAACCTCAGCAACAAGCTCAACCGCCTCAATCCGCGCTATACTTTCGTCCCTGCTTCACGCAGCCAAAGCAGCCAAACCCTGAAAGTCTATATCGAAGCCTTCCAAGGCAGCTATCAGGGGCAGACCACCATCAGCGGTTATGCACAATGGCCGGACGGACGCAGCAAACCGTTTAACGCCATCACGCCACAACAAGGCGACGGCTATACCGCCATGCTTGAATCGTTGGAAAACGGTTTGTCACAGGTTGCCGATACGATTGCCTATTAAACCCAAAGGCCGTCTGAAAGATGTTCAGACGGCCTTTTTTATGTTTCAAACATTCATCACAACGCACGGTCAAAATACAGAGCCACGCCGGATCGCTCGCTCATCGCCAGCAAATAATCCATCAATTTTTGCGGCCATTGAATACCGCGCACAACGGTCAGATTGCGCAAAATAGGGAAAGTCAGGATATCTTCCAAACTGATTTCACCGCCCAAACCCTCGCCTTCGCACACCAGCGTTTTCAGTTCGGCCAAGTCTTGATGCAAACGCTCCAGATACTGCGCCGTTTTGTTCAGATTAGTCTCGAAATTGCCGATATTTTTCTCTTTTTTGTCAATATAGTATTGTTTCGCTTCATCGGTCTCAAATTCGGGCAGGCCGATTTTGACCATGCGCGGCTGTACCAATTTGTTATTGTATTCGCCCACTTTGTCCAACCAAGCCTGAACCTCAGGACGAACCTCTTCTTTCAGACGGCCTTGATCGATATAGCGGACAATATCCAAACTCTCGCCCATAAACGAACCGTCTTCTTTTTGCAAAATCGGCACTTGTTTTGAGCCAATCATGCCAATCGGCGTAGCTTCGTCATCGTTCGCCAAAACAACCTCTTCCACCGCCACATCGCGCAAGCCAAAAATCATCCGCGCACGGACGCAAAATGGGCAATGGTCGTAAATATACAGTTTCATGGCAATGCTCCTTAAAATTTCAAAACGGTTAACCATAACACCCAAGGCCGTCTGAAACAAGGCTTCCTGAAACATAGTGCAGCATTCGCATACAAATCTAGGGCTGCCCGCAATAAACTGTTACAATAGCAACGTTTTTATCAAAAAGAAAAAAACGCACGCCATGACCACTATTCGCCAAACGCCCCAAACATCGAGCGTAACGCTGGAAGGCCTCCTCGCATGGTTCGACGGCTATGTTGCCGCGCTGCCTGATCCCGATAAAAACCTGATTCAGACGGCCTTTGACCTGGCTAAAGAACATTATCCCGCCGATGCCCTAACGACTTACGGCGAGCCTTTAATGGAACATTTTCTCGGCTCGATGCAAATCGTCAGCGAACTAGACCTCTTGCCCGATGCCGTAGCCGCTACGATTTTGTCCGACATCGGCAAATACGTTCCCACTTGGCAAGAATTGGTTGCCGAACGCTGCAACAGCACCGTTTGCGAGCTGGTCAAAGGCGTAGACGAAGTACAAAAACTGACCCAATTCGCACGCGTGGACAGCCTTGCCACGCCGGAAGAGCGCGCCCAACAAGCCGAAACCATGCGTAAAATGCTGTTGGCGATGGTTACCGACATCCGCGTCGTCCTGATCAAACTGGCGATGCGCACGCGCACCCTCCAATTCTTAAGCAACGTTCCCGACAATCCTGAAAAACGCGCCGTTGCCAAAGAAACCCTCGACATTTTTGCCCCGCTCGCCAACCGCTTGGGCGTGTGGCAACTCAAATGGCAGCTCGAAGATTTGGGCTTCCGCCATCAAGAGCCGGAAAAATACCGCGAAATCGCCCTGCTTTTGGACGAAAAGCGCACCGAGCGCCTCGAATATATCGAGAATTTCCTCAATATCCTGCGTACGGAACTGAAAAAATACAATATTCATTTTGAAGTTGCCGGAAGACCGAAGCATATCTACTCCATTTATAAAAAAATGGTGAAGAAAAAGCTCACTTTTGACGGCCTGTTCGACATCCGCGCCGTACGGATTTTGGTCGATACCGTTCCCGAGTGTTACACCACGCTGGGTATCGTCCACAGTCTCTGGCAGCCGATTCCGGGCGAGTTCGACGACTACATCGCCAACCCGAAAGGCAACGGCTACAAAAGTTTGCACACCGTTATCGTCGGCCCGGAAGACAAAGGTGTGGAAGTCCAAATCCGCACCTTCGACATGCACCAATTCAACGAATTCGGTGTCGCCGCCCACTGGCGTTATAAAGAAGGCGGCAAGGGCGATTCCGCCTACGAACAGAAAATCGCCTGGTTGCGCCAACTCTTGGACTGGCGCGAAAACATGGCCGAAAGCGGCAAGGAAGACCTCGCCGCCGCCTTCAAAACCGAACTTTTCAACGACACGATTTATGTTTTGACCCCGCACGGCAAAGTCCTCTCCCTGCCTACGGGCGCGACCCCCATCGACTTTGCCTACGCCCTGCACAGCAGCGTGGGCGACCGTTGCCGCGGTGCAAAAGTTGAAGGACAAATCGTACCGCTGTCCACGCCTTTGGAAAACGGACAACGCGTTGAAATCATTACTGCAAAAGAAGGCAATCCTTCCGTCAACTGGCTCTACGAAGGCTGGGTCAAATCCAACCGCGCCATCAGCAAAATCCGTGCCTTCATCCGCCAGCAAAATGCGGATACCGTGCGCGAAACAGGCCGGGCCCAACTGGACAAACAGTTGTCAAAAATCTTCCCCAAACCCAATCTGCAAGCATTGGCGGAAAAACTCGGCTTCAAAAAAACTGACGAACTCTATACGGCCATCGGTCAGGGCGAAATTTCCAACCGCGCCATCAGTAAGGCCTGCGGTGCTTTGATCGAACCGGCTCCGGTACCGGTTGACGAGACCAATATCGTCAAACAGTCTAAAATCAAAAAAGGCGGCAAAAACGGCATTCTGATTGACGGCGAAGACGGCCTGATGACCACGCTTGCCAAATGCTGCAAACCCGCGCCACCCGATGATATTGTGGGCTTTGTTACCCGCGACCGCGGCATTTCCGTCCACCGCTGCACCTGCCCTTCTTTCCGCCACCTTGCCGAACAGGCTCCGGAAAAAGTGTTGAACGCAAGCTGGGCAGCCTTGCAGGAAGGACAAGTATTTGCCGTCGATGTCGAAATCCGCGCCCAAGACCGCTCCGGTTTGCTGCGCGACGTTTCGGATGCGCTGGCGCGGCACAAACTCAACGTTACCGCGGTGCAAACCCAATCACGCGATTTGGAAGCCAGCATGCGCTTTACCCTTGAAGTCCGCCAAGTCAACGACCTGCCGCGTGTATTGGCCAGTCTGGGCGACATCAAAGGCGTTTTAAGCGTAACGCGCTTATAATTCCCATTCCCCCATCTAAAGGCCGTCTGAAAGTATTGCTTTCAGACGGCCTTTCACACATCGGCTGCCAATATATAACCTACGCTTCTATCCTTACAATCAGCCGTTATTTCCTGTCCGCCATATTCTCAGGCAAACTCGCCATCCGCATGATAAAGAAAGATATTTTTATTCTTATATTAACCTTAAGGAAACTTCATGGATACACGAGACCTGTTCCCTCATGAAATTTTGCAGGACGCCATCGGCAAGAGTTGCGCCAAATCTGAATTCAGCATCAAGATGTTGGTGATTTTGAGTTTCTTAGGCGGCGGTTATGTCGGCTTCGGCTATCTTGCCTGCCTGCGCGTCATCAGCGGCATTCCTGCCGAATGGAACGGTCTGGCCGCCCTGTTGGGCGCATCCGTGTTCCCTATCGCACTGATTTGTATCTTAATCGGCGGCGGCGAGTTGGCAACAGGCAATATGATGATTATGGCCTTGGGTAAGCTGACCGGCCGCGTCAGCACCCACAAACTGGTGCGCAACTGGCTGATTGTCAGCTTGGGCAATCTGGCAGGCGCCGTAGCTATGGCCTATTTCCTTGGCCACTACGTCGGCCTTGCCGAAGGGCCGGCCGCAGCGAAAACCATTGCCATTGCCGAAGCCAAAGTCAATATGGACTTCGGCCGCGCATTCGTCTCCGCCATCGCATGTAACTGGATGGTGTGTATGGGCATCTGGTTTTACTTCGGCGCACGCCATACTTCAGGACGAATCTTGGCCATGTGGTTCCCGGTTATGATCTTCGTATTAATCGGCTTTCAACACTTTGTTGCTAATATGTTCATCATTCCGGCCGGCATTTGGGCGGGCGCAAACGTCAGCTGGGGTCAATTTTTCTACAACATGATTCCTGTTTTCTTAGGCAACGTCCTGGGCGGATCATCCTTTGTCGCGGCCTCTTATCTCTTTGCTTACAAACACTTATTAAAAGACGATTTTTCTATTTAATATAGTCTTTTTCTCTAAAAACCCCCGTATCTGCCCGACACAGATACGGGGTTTCTGCACAAGGCCGTCTGAAAGTCCAAGTCGTTTAATTACTTTTTCTCTTTAATCCCCAAAAAACATCAGGAAAGATAGTTTCACACACTTTCCTTCGTCATCATCGGTAAAAATTTATATATTTTTATGTTTTTAAATGACTTAGCCAAAAGACGGCATCAATTTTGAATAAAGGCAGGGTTCTTCGCTTTGCAAAAGCGACTTTTTACGGTATGCTGGTTTAAATTATTTACAATTTAATGCATTAAGATTTCGTATCTTATTGTATTTGAAAATAATTTATCCTGTCTCTCTCGCAAAAAACAGGATTTTTAAGCTGTATTTTTATTAGAAAAAAGTTTGGGTATGAATTGCTTGCAATTTCAAACCCCTTTTAAAAGTTAGATGAGGAATAAGTACATGAATCCCATGTATATCACTTTCGCGATCTATTTGGTCGCCGTACTACTGATCGGCCTTGCCGCCTATTTTTCAACCCGCAACTTCGACGACTACATCCTCGGCGGCCGCAGCTTGGGCCCGTTCGTGACCGCGATGTCTGCCGGTGCTTCCGATATGTCAGGTTGGCTCTTGATGGGTTTGCCCGGTGCCATTTACCTGAGCGGTTTGAATGAAGCTTGGATTGCCATTGGTCTGATTGTAGGCGCATACTTCAACTGGCTTTTGGTTGCAGGCCGCCTGCGCGTGCATACCGAATACGCCAACAACGCACTGACGCTGCCTGACTACTTCTTCCACCGCTTCGGTGCCGGCGGTCACTTGATGAAAGTGGTTTCCGCACTGATTATCTTGTTCTTCTTCACTATTTACTGTGCTTCAGGCATCGTGGCCGGTGCTACCCTGTTCCAAAGCCTGTTCCACGGTATGTCTTACAATCAAGCCATGTGGCTGGGTGCCGGCGCAACCATCGCCTATACCTTCTTGGGTGGTTTCTTGGCCGTAAGCTGGACCGATACCCTGCAGGCTTCTTTGATGATTTTTGCATTGATCCTGACCCCTGTAATGGTGTACTTGGGCTTGGGCGGTGCAGATCAAATGAATGCCGCTATGCAACAAGTTGCCGCTTCTACCGGTAAAGAATACGGCAGCCTGTTTGCCGGAACGACCGTCATCGGCATTATCTCCACCGCGGCTTGGGGCTTGGGCTATTTCGGCCAACCGCACATTTTGGCCCGCTTCATGGCTGCCGAAAGTGCCAAATCCTTGGTTTCTGCACGCCGCATCGGTATGACTTGGATGATTCTGTGTATGGCCGGTGCCGTGGCTGTCGGCTACTTCGGTATCGCTTACTTCGGTGCCAACCCTGCCCACGTTGATGAAATGAACGGCAACCACGAACGCATCTTCATCGCTTTGGCCACCCTGCTCTTCAACCCTTGGGTTGCCGGTATCATCTTGAGCGCGATTCTCGCCGCCGTAATGTCCACCCTGTCTTGCCAATTGTTGGTTTGCTCCAGCGCGATTACCGAAGACTTCTACAAAGGCTTCCTGCGTAAAAAAGCACAACAAGCCGAGTTGGTATGGATTGGCCGTCTGATGGTTTTGGCGATTGCCGTGATTTCCATCCTGATTGCTTCTGATCCTAACAGCAAAGTATTGGGCTTGGTGGCTTACGCATGGGCAGGTTTTGGTGCCGCATTCGGTCCGGTTGTTATCCTGTCTGTACTGTGGAAACGCATTACTGCCTACGGTGCACTCTCCGGCATGATTGCAGGTGCGCTGACTGTAGTGGTTTGGGCCGAATGGATCAAAAAACCTGCTCTGGCTGCACAAGAAACAGGCTTCTCTACCGTCTATGAAATCGTCCCCGGCTTTATCATTTGCACACTCGTGATTGTTTTGGTGTCCCTGATCGACAAAAAACCTTCACGTGAATTGCAAGAACGCTTTGAAAAAGCAGACGCAGAATACCGCGCCTCTAAATAAGGTGTTTTCAGACGGCCTGCATGATTCCGTGCAGGCCGTTTTTACGACATAAACTGTTTCAAAATAATCTGATACTTATCAGAAAAAACAGCAATTTATGCGGATGCATCTTGTATCCGCATCATAAATTTATTACGATATTACTATCCTTCAGAATACCTGTTTTAGCAATCCTATCCAGGCCGTCTGAAATCATGAAAAAACCTCTGGAGAACTTAAATAATGTTTAACTTTGCTTTTCCAACACAAACTCCTCTGCGCCAAGCGATAACCGATGCCTACCGCCGCGATGAAATCGAAGCCGTACAGGATATGTTGCAACGTGCACAGATGACCGACGAAGAGCGCAACGCCGCTTCCGAGCTTGCCCGTCGTTTGGTTACCCAAGTCCGTGCCAGCCGTACCAAAGCCAGCGGTGTAGATGCCTTGATGCATGAGTTTTCCCTCTCCAGTGAAGAAGGTGTTGCACTGATGTGTCTGGCCGAAGCCCTGCTGCGTATTCCGGACAATGCCACCCGTGACCGCCTGATTGCCGACAAAATCTCTGAAGGCAACTGGAAAAGCCACTTGAACAACAGCCCTTCCCTCTTCGTTAACGCGGCCGCATGGGGTCTGCTGATTACCGGCAAACTGACCGCGACAAACGACAAACAGATGAGTTCCGCATTGAGCCGTCTGATCAGCAAAGGCGGCGCGCCTCTGATCCGTCAAGGCGTTAACTACGCTATGCGCCTGCTGGGCAAACAGTTCGTCACCGGTCAAACCATTGAAGAAGCGCTGCAAAACGGTAAAGAGCGCGAGAAAATGGGTTACCGCTTCTCCTTCGATATGTTGGGTGAAGCCGCCTACACCGAAGAAGATGCCAACCGCTACTACAACGACTACGTTCAAGCCATTCATGCCATCGGTAAAGATGCCGCAGGCCAAGGCGTTTACGAAGGCAACGGTATTTCCGTCAAACTTTCCGCCATCCACCCACGCTACTCACGCGCCCAACACGAACGCGTGATGAGCGAACTGCTGCCGCGCCTGAAAGAATTGTTCCTTTTGGGTAAAAAATACGATATCGGTATCAACATCGATGCCGAAGAGGCCAACCGTCTCGAATTGTCTTTGGACTTGATGGAAGCTTTGGTTTCCGATCCTGACTTGGCCGGCTACAAAGGTATCGGTTTCGTTGTTCAAGCCTACCAAAAACGTTGTCCGTTCGTTATCGACTACCTGATCGACCTGGCCCGCCGCAACAACCAAAAACTGATGATCCGTTTGGTTAAAGGCGCATACTGGGACAGCGAAGTAAAATGGGCTCAAGTAGACGGCATGGAAGGCTATCCGACTTACACCCGTAAAGTCCACACCGACATCTCCTACCTTGCCTGTGCACGCAAACTCTTGGATGCGCAAGATGCCGTGTTCCCACAATTTGCCACCCACAACGCCTACACTTTGGGCGCAATCTACCAAATGGGTAAAGGCAAAGACTTCGAACACCAATGTCTGCACGGCATGGGCGAAACCCTGTATGACCAAGTGGTCGGCCCGCAAAACTTAGGCCGCCGCGTACGCGTGTATGCCCCGGTCGGCACACACGAAACCCTGCTTGCCTACTTGGTACGCCGTCTGCTGGAAAACGGTGCGAACTCTTCTTTCGTGAACCAAATTGTTGACGAAAACATCAGCATCGACCGCCTGATTAAGAGCCCGTTCGACACCATCGCCGAACAAGGCATCCACCTGCATCCGGCCTTGCCTCTGCCGCGCGATTTGTATGGCAAAGGCCGTCTGAACTCCCAAGGCGTCGATTTCAGCAACGAAAACGTATTGCAAAACCTGCAAGAAAAACTCAACCAAGCTTCTTCCGAAGACTTCCACGCCGCGTCTATCGTCAATGGCGAAGCGCGTAACGTGGGCGAAGCGCAACCCGTCCGCAACCCTGCAGACCACAACGATGTTGTCGGCACTGTCAGCTTTGCCGATGCAGCCTTGGCTCAAGAAGCTATTGGCGCAGCCGTTGCCGCCCTGCCGGAGTGGAGCGCCAAACCTGCGTCAGAACGCGCCGACTGCCTGCGCCGTTTTGCCGATTTGTTGGAACAACACACGCCTGCATTGATGATGCTGGCCGTCCGCGAAGCCGGTAAAACCCTGAACAACGCCGTTGCCGAAGTACGCGAAGCCGTTGACTTCTGCCGCTACTATGCCAACGAAGCTGAGAACACCCTGCCTAAAGATGCCAAAGCCGTCGGCGCAATCGTTGCCATCAGCCCATGGAACTTCCCATTGGCCATCTTTACCGGCGAAGTGGTTTCTGCATTGGCAGCCGGTAATACCGTTATCGCCAAACCTGCCGAACAAACCAGCCTGATTGCTACTTACGCCGTTTCCCTGATGCATCAAGCCGGTATTCCGACTTCTGCGCTGCAACTCGTACTCGGCGCAGGCGATGTCGGCTCCGCCCTGACCGGCGATGCCCGCATCGGCGGCGTGATCTTCACCGGTTCTACCGAAGTAGCGCGCCTGATCAACAAAGCGCTGTCCAAACGCGACGACAGCCCTGTCCTGATTGCCGAGACCGGTGGTCAAAACGCGATGATCGTAGACTCTACCGCCCTGCCGGAACAAGTCTGCCTTGATGTATTGAACTCTGCCTTCGACAGCGCAGGCCAACGTTGTTCCGCTCTGCGTATCTTGTGCGTTCAAGAAGATGTTGCCGATAAAATGGTCAACATCATCAAAGGTGCAATGGACGAATTGGTTGTCGGCAAACCGACCCAACTGACCACAGACATCGGCCCTGTCATCGATGCTGAAGCCCAACAAAACCTGTTGGCCCACATCAACCGAATGAAAGGCGTAGCGAAGGCTTACCACGAAGTCAAAACTGCTGCCGACGTTGATAGCAACAACTCTACTTTTGTTCGTCCAATCCTGTTTGAATTGAACAACTTGAACGAGTTGCAACGCGAAGTATTCGGCCCTGTATTGCACGTTGTCCGCTACCGCGCCAGCGAATTGGATCAACTCATCGACCAAATCAACGCCAAAGGCTATGCTTTGACCAGCGGTGTACACAGCCGTATCGAAGGTACTGTCGACCACATCCGCGACCGCATCGAAGCCGGTAACATCTATGTTAACCGCAACATCGTCGGTGCCGTTGTCGGCGTACAACCTTTCGGCGGTCACGGCTTGTCCGGTACCGGTCCAAAAGCAGGCGGTTCATTCTATCTGCAACGCCTGGTCCGTACTCCTGAATGGGTTGCCCCAACCCTCAGCCGCATCGGCCAAGCAGACGAAGACGCGCTCAAACGTTTGGAAACCCTGGTTCACAAACTGCCGTTTAACGCAGAAGAGAAAAAAGCCGCAGCCGCAGCTTTGGGTCACGCCCGCGTCCGTACCCTGCGCAAAGCCGAAACCGTATTGGTCGGCCCGACCGGCGAACGCAACTCATTGAGCTGGCGCTCTCCAAAACGCGTTTGGGTACATGGCGGCAATCTGCTGCAAGCCTTCTCTGCCCTGACCGAGCTGGCAGCCGCAGGCATCCAAACCGTTGTTGAGCCTAACAGCCCGTTGGCTTCCTACTCAGCCGATTTGGACGGTTTGTTGCAAGTCAACAGCAAACCTGAAAACGCAGGCATCAGCCATGTTGCCGCTATCGAACCTTTGAGCAGCGAGCGCAAACAAGAGTTGGCCGGCCGCGACGGTGCGCTCATCCGCATCCTGACTTCCGAACAAGGTCTGGACATTCTGCAAGTATTTGAAGAAATCTCTTGCAGTATCAATACTACCGCTGCCGGTGGTAACGCCAGCCTGATGGCAGTTGCCGACTAATCACAGCCAAATCAAAGGCCGTCTGAAATTCAGACGGCCTTTTTTATCTGTTTTTATTTACAGTTTTGCCGGATATTCGCACAAATCATTAATCAAACATTTGCTGCATTGCGGTTTCAAAGCCTTACATGTATAGCGACCGTGCAAAATCAACCAATGATGGGCATCCATCAAAAATTCTTTGGGAATAAAGCGCATCAGCTTGTCTTCAACTTCACGCACATCCTTGCCCGGCGCGATTTTGGTGCGGTTGGCCACACGGAAAATGTGGGTATCGACTGCCATAACAGGTTGCCCGAATGCAGTATTCAATACCACGTTGGCAGTTTTTCGGCCGACACCGGGCAAAGATTCCAAAGCCTCGCGGTCGGCAGGCACTTCGCCATTGTATTTTTCCAGCAAAATACGGCAAGTCTGCATGATGTGTTTGGATTTGGTTTTGTAGAGGCCTATGGTTTTGGTGTATTCCATCACGCCATCCAGCCCCAAATCCAACATGGCTTGCGGCGTATTGGCAACGGGAAAGAGTTTGGCAGTCGCTTTGTTCACGCCGACATCAGTCGCCTGAGCAGACAATAAAACAGCGATGAGCAGCTCAAACGGCGAGCTGAAATTCAACTCGGTAGTCGGATGAGGATTGGCAGCGCGGAAACGCTCGAAAATTTCTTGGCGGATTTGTTTGTTCATGGTTGGAATTGTTTTTATATGGCGCGGCAATTATATCCGATGGGGCTGTTTTAAACAAAGCAGGCCGTCTGAAACGCATTCAGACGGCCTGATGATCAAACAGCCTACTGTTTATTTTTTACTCAAAGTCAGCCCTGTCCAGCCAAACACCAGCGTCAGAGCCAAGCTCAAGTAGCAGAAGAAGGCGTAAGGCAGGTATTCCCAAACAGGCACGCCCAAAGCATGGCTGATGAATACGCCGCAGACGCTCCAAGGCACCAACGGGTTGATAACCGTACCCGCATCTTCCAGCGTACGGGCAAGGTTGCGCGAATGCAGGCCGAGTTTGTCATAAACCGGCTTAAAGGTTTCGCCGGAAAGCAGAATACTCAAATATTGCTCGCCAATCAGGAAGTTGACACCGACCGATGTCATGGCCACGCTGAAAGTAGCACGTCCGGCATTGGTCAGGAACGCACGAATGGCTTCCAACAAAGACGGAATCACACCAATACTGAACAACAGGCCGCCCAAGCTCATGCCGAGTATCACGATGGTTTGCGTAAAGAACATGCTTTCCAAGCCGCCGCGCGAAATCAAGCGGGCAATGTCTTTGAATGCTTCGCCTTCGAGTTTGTATCCGCTGTAAAACCACGCGCCCAGCTGTTTCAAATCAGGCGTACTGTGGAAGTAAGTCACAATCAGCGCCACCACAACGGTAAACAACATGGCCACAATGGCATTGACGCGCATCAGGGCAAGGATAACCAATAAAGCAAACGGAATCAATGAATAAGCATGCACCAAACCGGTTGCTTCCAATTGTGCGCGGAAAGCCTCGACGCTGTTCATGTCATGCGCGGCCACATTGGGTAAAAGCCACAACATCAAGGCCGCACTGATCAACCACGCAGGCACAGTGGTGTACATCATGTTTTTGATGTGCTCGAACAAATCAATGCCGACAATCGAAGCAGAAATACCGGTCGTATCGGAAAGCGGCGACATTTTATCGCCGAAGAACGCACCCGACACAATCGCACCTGCCGTCATCGCCATATCGGCATGAAACGCAGCCGCCATCCCCATAAATGCCACGCCGACAGTCGCACAAGTCGTCAAACTACTGCCGATGGAAATACCGATGACCGAGCAAAGCGCAAACGCCGAAAAATAAAAATAAGTCGGCGAAATCAATCCGAAACCGTAATACATCAGCGTCGGAATCGCACCGCTCATCATCAGTGCGCTGACCATCAGGCCGATAAAGAAAAACAGATAAATCGCGCCCATGCCCTGCCCGACCGCACCGATCATACCGTTTTGCATGTCTTGATATTTCAAGCCGCGCATCAAACCGTACAAAAGCAAGACCACAATCGCCGTCACAATCGACATATGCGGCAGCCATTCAAGCGAAATAATCGTATAACCCATTGCCGCCACCAAAGCCAAGGCCACCGCAATGGCCTCGAAACGCGGCATATTGAGTAAGGATTTGAAAGCAAACATTGTTCTTTGCCTTTTTAATAAGTATTTAACAGATTTTAGCATAACAGGCCGTCTGAAAAACCAGTTTCAGACGGCCTGCTGATTATTTTAAGAAAACAACGCTCACAAATCCTTGCCATTTTCTTTAAAATAAACAAATTATTTAGAATAAAATATTTTTTAATCAGAATAAATGGTGTTTTATTGCTTTTTAAAATATCCATCATGCAAAAATGCCACCACCTGTCCGGCAGTTTTGCGGTTGAACAGCATACCGCTATGGCTGACCGGCAAAACGACATGATCGCGCATATTCGGACAATGTGTTTCACTGACCAAGACCGTACCATCATGTTCGCCGTGCAAACCTAAAACACGGCCCAGCCCATACGGTTTGTTGCCGGCGATACTGCCCAACTCAACACTTACGGGCAATTCAGGCATACTGCCGTCCAACGCCCCTTTGTAAGAGCCGCCCAATACCGGCTTTTGCAAACCCAAATTGAGCACGCGTTGCGCGGCACGGCTGCCTTGGTGCGGCGTACCCATGGTAACGATACGGCCGCTGACTTTATCCGGATACGCCGCCGCAAAATTGCGTAAAACCAAGCCGCCCAAACTGTGGCCGACAAAGTGCAGCGTTTCATCAGCATGGTTCTCATCAATCCATCGGGCCAAGTCCTCAACATGCCGATTCATCGAGTGCAACACACTGCAATAATCGAACAATGCAACTTCAAAACCTTCTTGTTCCAGCAAATACGCCAGCGGCTTCATGACCCACGAATGCATATGCAAGCCATGCAGCAAAATGATTTTGGCCATTTTTTCCTCCTGTCATTTAAATCATTATGCCACAAAGTCAAAAGGCCGTCTGAAATCCCATAGGGTTTCAGACGGCCTTTTATCATGATGAATTATTCGTCAGCTTTGTAGCCTTTTATAGCAAAGAAGACAATGTATACGTAACAAATCGCTGATACAACGAAAGAAATCATCAAGCCGTAAGTATCCGCTGCCCAACCTTGTACCACAGGCACAACCGCACCGCCGACAATCGCAGTACACAATACGCCGGAAGCGCTGCTGGTAAATCGGCCAAGACCTTTGGTTGCCAAAGAGAAAATCGTTGGGAACATGATGGAGTTGAAGAAGCCGATGGCCAACAATGCCCACATCGCAACATCTGCACTGGCTTTACCTGCCAACATAGCAACGCCCAACAGGGCAACAGCAGCGGTAGCATTGAATGCCAAATAGCGGTTAGGCGCAATTTTCGCCATGATGGCAGAGCCTAAGAAACGGCCGACCATTGCACCGCCCCAGTAGAACGACAGATATTTTGCGGCAGATGCGTGGTCCAAACCTTTCAGATAGCCCAACACGCTGACCAATAAAGAACCGATGGATACTTCCGCACCGACATAACAGAAAATACCGGCCGCACCAAAAACCAAATGACGGTATTGCCAAACACTGTGTTTGCCATCATGGTTATGTTCGCTCTCTTCTTCGGCAATTTTACGCGCATCAGGCAAACGAATCATTTTGACAAACACAGCCAAAATAATCAGTAAACCGGCCAACCCTAAATACGGAATTTGAACAGAAGAAATTTGCTCGGCTTTGCTGACAGTTTGTGTTGCATCAGCCAAAATCATGAATGCGCCGATTTGCGGAGCAATGGTCGTACCCAAAGAGTTAAATGCCTGAACCAAAGTCAGTGTTGCAGATTCTTTACCCGGTTTGGACAGCAAAGTCACATAAGGGTTACCCGCTACTTGCAACAGTGTTACACCTGAAGCCAAAATAAACAGCGCACCCAAGAAAGTAGGATAAGAATGGCTGCCGGCGGCAGGATAGAACAACAGACAGCCGATGGCAGTCAATAAGAAACCGCCGATCACGCCGTTTTTATAGCCGATTTTGCCGACCAAATAACCCATAGGAATCGACATAATCGCGTAAGCGGTAAAGAAACAGAATTGAATCAGCATCGCCTGAACATAAGTCAGGTCGAAAATATCTTTCAAATGCGGAATCAAAATATCGTTCATGCAGGTAATGAAACCCATCATGAAAAAGAGTGTGGTTAGGACAACCAGCGCAGGAGTATGATTTTGTTGTGAATGCGCAGACATGATTTGCCTTTCGTTTTGTTAAGATTCGCTGGGGAAATGAGCTTAAATCAGTTCATTAAACTTAACACCCATTAACAGCCGCCCGTATCATACTGATAATCCGTCACTTTGAAAACTATTTTCTAACAGCCGACTACATTATCCTTCAACCGTTTAATTTTAAAAAATTCAATAATATTGGATTTATCTTTTGATAGATTAAAAAATAAAGGCATAATCCTCTTATTAAGCCTGTTATTTCTTTTTTACAATACTCCTTGATATAACTCAAAATATGCCTCTTCTTTACGCTTACCTTGGCCTGATTGCCTCTGCCTTTACTTCTGCCACACTACTTCCGGGTACATCCGAGGCGGCATACGCCGCATTTGTGTACCAATATCCGCAACATGCCCTCGGCGCATGTTTGTGTGCCGGATTGGCGAATGGCTTGGGCAGTATGGTTTCGTATTACATGGGCAGGATGTTTCCAAATAAAAAAAGGCCGTCTGAAAAAATGTTGGAAAGGCTTAATCATTGGGGAATTTGGCCGCTGTTGTTCGCATGGTTGCCGATTATCGGCGATGCCCTCCCCCTTGCCGCAGGCTGGCTCAGGCTCAATGCCCTGCATTGCGCCATTATTCTGATTGCAGGCAAACTGCTGCGCTATGCTATGATTTATTGGGGGATGAACGCAGTTGCCGGATAAGCTGACAAGTCAAAAATAAAGGCCGTCTGAACGATTCAGACGGCCTTTGCCTTTAATTCGACAATTACAACACTTTTACAATGCTCTCGCACAAATAATCGATATTGTCATCAGTAATGCCGGCAACGTTGATGCGGCCGGAGCGGACGGCATAAATGGCAAACTCGTTTTTCAAACGGTCAACTTGTTCAGGAGTCAAGCCGCTGAAAGAGAACATGCCGTTTTGTTCGATAATGAAATCAAAGTCTTGGCTTGCGCCTTTTGCTTTAAGCAATTCGACAAATTTTTGACGCATGGCTTTGATGCGGCCGCGCATTTCATCGAGTTCAGCAATCCATTGTGCTTTCAAATCATCATTTTTCAACACCAGCGCAATGGTGTTCGCACCGTGTGAAGCCGGGTTGGAATACAAGGTACGGATGATGGTTTTGACTTGGCTGTGGGCGCGGGCTGCAGTTTCTTCATCTTCGGCCACCAAAGTGAACGCGCCGACACGCTCATTGTACATACCGAAGTTTTTGGAATAAGAACTGGCAATCAGCAATTCTTTATTGTATTTCAAGAATACACGCAAGCCGTAGGCATCTTCTTCCAAGCCGTTGCCGAAGCCTTGGTAGGCAAAGTCAAACAGCGGCAACCAGCCTTTTTCAGCAGAAAGTTTAGCCAAAGTTTCCCATTGTTCGGGCGTAGGGTCGATACCGGTAGGATTGTGGCAGCAGCCGTGCAGCAGGACGATGTCGCCTTTTTGCGCTTGGCTCAAGTCTTCAATCATGCCGTCCCAATCCAAACCGTGTTTGGCGGCATCATAGTAGCGATAAGGTTTGTCTTGGATACCGACCGCTTTGGCGATTGCATTGTGGTTTGGCCAAGTCGGATTGGAAATCCAGATGGTTTGCGCGTTCAACTGACGTTTGGCAAACTCGGCCGCAATACGCAATGCGCCTGTACCGCCAAGGCTTTGCGCTGTTTTGGCGCGACGGCTTGCAATGATTTCGTGGTCTTTGCCAAACAGCAGAATTTGGGTTTGTTCGTTGTAGTCGGCAACACCGTCGATGGTCAGGTAGTTTTTGGTTGTTTCACTTTCCAACAGGCGTTTTTCAGCCTCTTTGACGGCTTTGACAATAGGCGTTGCGCCGGATGCGTCTTTGTACACGCCGATGCCGAGATTGACTTTTTCGGGACGGGTTTCGGCTTTAAACGCTTCACCCAAACCTAAAATCGGATCAGCAGGAGCTGCTTCGATATGCTTGAAAAACATGATTTTTCTCTTTACAAGTAGTAAAACGGTTGAAAAAATACAGATTCATGTAATTTTACGCCGTTTCAGGCCGTCTGAAAACGGATTATTACAGGGTTTTAACGCAAGATTGCCAACAAATCCAAAGGCGTGGCAATACGGAAATCGGCAAGCCAGTTTTCGGTTTGGTCTTCGGCAGAAATATAGCCCCAATCGGCAAGCACGGTTGTCATCCCGGCATTCTTGCCTGCCTGCATATCGCGCTCGGCATCGCCGACATAAAAACATCGCTGCGCTTCGACACCCATCTGTTCGCACGCATAAAACATGGGCTTCACGCTGGGCTTGGGTTCATCGCATGTATCGCCGCTGACAATGACGGCAGGATGCACGGTAAACCCGAGCTTAGGCACGAGGACATCGGTAAAGCGCATAGGCTTGTTGGTGATAATGCCCCATTGGATACCGCGTCGAACTAAGGCTTCCAGCATTTCGTTTACGCCGTCGAACAAGATGGTTTGGTCGGCATAGCAGCGGCTGTATTCGTCCAAAAACTCTTTGCGCCATTGCATATAGTCCGGATGCTCGGGCGTAATGCCTGCACCGAGTTTGAGCAAACCGCTCGCACCGTGGCTGGCCTGCGGACGGATTTCATCCATGCTTTTTTCAGGCAAACCGTGTCGGCGCAATACCGTGTTGAGCGCGCCACCCAAATCAAGTGCGGTATCGGCAAGCGTGCCGTCAAGGTCGAATAATACGGCTTGGGTCATAAGTGTTCCTTTGATGATTTTAGAAGGCCGTCTGAACAATCCAACAAGTTTCAGACGGCCTGAATATGGTTAATGGTGATGATGTTCATGCATTTCCTGTGAACACAAGACTTCATCTTTATGCGGGTGCCGTTCGCTTTCAATCTGAATCGTACAATGCCCGATGTTGTGATGCGCCAATTCATGTTCGATGCGGTAGGCGATTTGTTCGGATTCGGCAACCGTCATGCTGCCATCTACGACAATATGGCAGGATAAAACGTGGATATTGCTGGTAATCGTCCAAACATGCAAGTCGTGAACGGATTTTACGCCTTCCGTATTGCGGATCACGCTGAGCAACTCATTGGTATGGATGTTTTCCGGCGCGCCTTCCATCAAAATGTGCAAAGTCTGTTTAAACAGCGTCCAGCCGCTGCGCCCTACCAAAGCCGCCACCAATACGCTGGCAACTGTATCCGCCCATTGCCAGCCATACGCCATTATCAGCACTGCTGCGACAATCGCCCCTATCGAGCCGAACAAATCGCTGATTACATGCAGATACGCGCCGCGCATATTAACGTTTTCTTCGGTATCACTATTTTTCAACATATAAACGGCGACGCCGATGTTGACCAGCAACCCGATAATACTGACCACCAACATGCCGCCCGTCAAAATTTCCGGCGGATAAAACAATCGTTTGACTGCTTCATAAAAAATCATCGCCGCAATCAACACCAGCGACAATCCGTTAAACATTGCCGTCAAAATTTCAAAACGCTTGTAACCGAATGTCTTTTGCAGCGTGGTCTGTTTCTCGCCAAGTTTGAATGCCCACAATGCCATGCCCAACGAAAACGCATCGCTGAACATATGCCCCGCATCGGAAAGCAGGGCCAAAGAATTGGTCAGCCAGCCGCCGACCGCCTCAACCAGCATAAATCCGGCAATGACGAAAAATGAAATGCGCAATACCTGCTTGTTGGCGGTATGCGTATGCGCGTGCGAATGATCGTGATGATGTGCCATGATGGTTTTACCGTTTCAGACGGCCTTTTTATCCTGTTTCAAACTTTTCTCAAAATCTTCCAACATATCCAGCTCGAAACGGCTGAATCCAGCACGTTCCCTCGCTTCGATATTGACGTAACCGCGGAAGATAAACATATCGTAACGCGCAATCAGGCTGCGGAACAGGGCGACCGGTTCCAAACCGCGCTCACGGCAAAGATGCTGATACCAATGATTGCCGATAGCGACATGCCCCACTTCATCGCGGTAAATAATATCCAGCACATCGCAGGTTTCCATATCGCCGCGCTGCGCCACTTTTGCACGAATACCCGGCGTAACATCCAAACCGCGCGCTTCCAACACCCGCGGCACCAAAGCCATGCGTAGCAAAGGATCGTAAGCGGTTTTATACGCCATGTCCCACAAATGCCCGTGCGCTTCAAAATCGCCGTAATCGTAGCCCAAGCTGTTCAGACGGCCACGCATCAAGCCGAAGTGAAACACTTCTTCTTTCGCCACCCTTACCCAATCGCGTACAAACTGAAACGGCATATTGTGGAAACGATACGCCGCATCCAAAGCCAGATTAATCGCGTTAAATTCAATGTGCGCAATCGCATGCAACATCGCCGCATAGCCTTCGACCGTATTCATCTTGCGCGGCGTAACCTCCGAAGGCGCAACCAACCGCGGACGCAACGGATGGCCTGCAAAACGGCAATCCACGGGTTTCGACGCTTCAGCCGTCAAGCCTTCCGCCTCGCCCAACTGCGCAAACAAGGCCTGCGTCAATTTTCCTTTTTCATCCGGATTGTCCGACAGCAAAGCCTGCTCCAATAAAGGATAAGGATTCAGATACATACAAAACCATTGTTTTCAAAAGATAAATATTATAACCGTTTTAAAAAGCAAACAGAAAGACTATAATTTCACGCTTTCCGTAAAATGACATTAAATACCACACCAAGCCCTTATGCGTTTCATTAAAAAAACGTCAAAACCAAATACAGGCCGTCTGAAGAAATAAAATTATTTCAGATACTTGCTTGGATTTTTCATATTTACACAAATTAAACCCGCCCTTCAGCCCCTTGCCTGTTACACCATAACGTCTATACTGAACCCATCTCTCCGAACAAGGAACCAAAACATGAAAACCAACCAACTGTTCACCCTGACCGCTGCCGCGCTGCTTTCTTCAGCCATCGGCTTTGCACAAGCCGGCGCAGTGGACGCCCTGAAAAAATTCAATAATGACGCCGACGGTATCAGCGGCAACTTCAGCCAAACCGTTCACAGCAAAAAGAAAACCCAAACCACATACGGCACATTCAAAATCCTGCGCCCGGGTTTGTTCAAATGGGAATACACCAAACCCTACAAACAAACCATCGTTGGCGACGGCAAAACCATTTGGCTCTATGACGTAGATTTGGCGCAAGTAACCAAGTCCTCACAAGACCAAACCATCGGCGACAGCCCTGCCGCCATTCTCTCCAACAAAACCGCATTGGACAGCAGCTACACGCTGAAAGAAGACGGCTCTGCCAACGGCATCGACTACGTTTTGGCTACGCCTAAGAAAAACAACGCCGGCTACCAATACATCCGCATCGGCTTCAAAGGCGACAACCTTGCCGCCATGCAGCTGAAAGACAGCTTTGGCAACCAAACCAGCATCAGCTTCAGCGGTTTGAACACTAAGCCTAACCTTTCCAGCGGTATGTTCAAATTCACCCCTCCTAAAGGCGTTGATGTCTTGAGCAACTAAGCTTCTAATGAAACACAAAGGCCGTCTGAACAACAGACGGCCTTTTATTTAGTTCAATTCAAAATCAAACACACTGTTACTTTTGACCTTGAATGGCAGCGGCAATTTTTTCTGCGCCTTTTTTCGCCCAGTCCGCCTGTTTGGCTTCCACCATCACACGCACGACAGGCTCGGTACCGGATGCGCGCAAGACCACGCGGCCTTTGCCTTCGAGTTCTTTTTCCACTTCGGCCAAAGCCTCTTTGGAAGCATCCTGCCAGTTTTGGCCTTTTTTGATGCGGACGTTAATCATGGTTTGCGGATACGGCTGCCAATCGGCGCAAACGGTGGCAAGGTCTTGATTCAAGGTTTGCAATGCAGCCAAAACTTGCAGCGCGGAAATGATGCCGTCGCCGGTATTGTGTTTGTCCATGCACAAAATATGACCGCTGGCTTCGCCGCCAATCAGCCAACCGCGTTGATGGAGCTGTTCCAACACATAGCGGTCGCCCACTTTGGCGCGGCAGAAATCAACGCCCTGCTCTTTCAAAGCAACTTCCATCGCCATATTGGTCATTACCGTACCCACAACGCCGCCGATTTCCACGCCTTCGTGCGCGCGTGCTTTGGCAATCACATAAATCAAGCTGTCGCCGTCATACACTTTGCCATTGCGGTCAACCATCATCAAACGGTCGCCGTCGCCATCCAAGGCAATGCCGTAATCAGCTTCATTTTGCAACACAGCGGCTTGCAAAGCTTTCGGATGGGTCGCACCGCATTTTTCATTGATGTTGTAGCCGTTCGGCTCATTACCGATACTGACCACTTGCGCACCCAATTCATGGAATACTTTAGGCGCAACCGCATAGCCCGCACCATTGGCGGTATCGACCACCAATTTCAGACCGCGCAAGTCCAAATGGCTTGGGAAAGTGGATTTACAGAACTCGATATAGCGGTCATCCGCACCATTAATCCGGCGCGCACGGCCAAGACGGCTGGAGGGCTGGGTTTTCATTTCCTCATCGATTTTGGCTTCGATTTCCAACTCGATTTCATCGCTCAGCTTCACACCGCCTTCGGCAAAGAATTTAATGCCGTTGTCGGAATAAACGTTGTGGGAAGCAGAAATCATCACACCGGCAGACAAACGCAAAGCACGGGTCAAATACGCCACGCCCGGAGTCGGCAGAGGGCCGGTTTGAATAACATTAACACCGGCGGCGGTAAAACCGGCAATCAGCGCGGCTTCCAGCATATAGCCTGAAATACGCGTGTCTTTACCGATCAAGACAGTCGGTTTGATTTCGCCTTCGTGCTGCACCAAAACCTGACCTGCCGCATAACCCAATTTCAAGACAAAATCAGGATTGATAGGAAACTGACCGACTTCGCCGCGCACACCGTCAGTACCGAAATATTTTTTTGCCATGAGATAACTCCGTGATTGTTTTGTCGTATGTGAGTATTGTTGAACTTCTTTAAAAGAATCTTGATTGTATTCGAAGGCTGTCTGAATCTTTCAGACGACCCTTGATCATGAGAATAATTTACTACTTCAGTATTATAGCAAGATCCGGATTTCCTGCACGAAAAAAGCGCATCCTTTTGCAGAATGCGCTTTCTATTCGAGATTCAAAATCAAATCTTAGAATTTAGCACCAGACTGATTAGCCATGTAATCAACTGCAGCTTTCACTTCATCATCGCTCAGGCTACCGTTACCGCCTTTGGCAGGCATTGCGTTAAAGCCTTCGAGTGCGTGTTTGTGCAGGGTGTCTTTACCTTGTTTGATACGAGGAGCCCAGTCTTCTTTTTTACCTACATGAGGAACACCTGGAACTGCACCGCCATGACATGCTTGGCAGTTGGCTTCGTAAACTTTTTTACCGTCTGCACCGCCGGCTGCCGGAGCCGCTGCACCTTTGTCATCTGCTTTGGCCGCATCTGCTTTAGGGGCTTCTGCAGGAGCTGCACCTTCAGCCGCCGGAGCTGAAGCGGCTTCGCCGGAAGCGGCTTCGCCGGAAGCGGCTGCATCGGCAGGAGCTGCGGCATCCGGATCAGGGAAGGTACCGCCGCTCTTGTTCGCCATGTAAGTGATGACGCGTTTGAGTTCTTGGTCGGTCAAATCGGCTGCGCCGCCTTTTGCAGGCATGGCGTTAAAGCCGTTCAGAGCGTGTTGGAAAAGGGTATCGAAGCCTTGTGCGATACGGGGAGCCCATTCGCCGTTATTTTCGATTTTCGGCGCGTTGGGGACGGATTTGTCTGCGCCGTGACACTGGATACAGATTTTGTTGAAAATCTGATCGCCTTTGCGTTCGCCTACCGGAATGCCGTCTCCCAAGGTAAGCTGTCCTACGGGTTGGATGCGGGTTTGGGTAGCAGTTTCGGAAGATTGGGCAACGTCTGCATACGAGCCGCTGCCCGCCAATTTGATGAGGAAGTAAATGACTGCAATGGCAATAACGATACCGCTCACAAGGGTAAACAATGCAGAGCCTTGGGCTTTGGAGTCGCGGAGTTGTTTCATTTGGTAGGCCTCGCCGTTAGGTTAGGTTGTGCTGTAAGTTATAGTTTATGTGTTAAACGCAGTTAACAATATTTTGCTGGATTATACTGAATTCGCAAAGGCTTTCCAATCCATCTTGAGAAAAAGATACGCAAAAATCCTCAAAAAGGCCGTCTGATTCTTGTAAACCTTTGTAGTTATTTGAATATTCCACCCATGCAAAAGCGTGACCGCCAATGCCACTTTCTGACACTTTCAAGATAAACTTTGCCAACGGCGCCAATATGCGTTAACCTTACGGCTCTCGCACCCATAGCTCAGTTGGAAGAGTGTCAGTTTCCGAAGCTGGAGGTCACAGGTTCGATCCCTGTTGGGTGCGCCAATTATAAAGAGGCCGTCTGAAAGATGAAAATTTTTCAGACGGCCTTTTGATTTACTTCAAATAAAACTACATTCAATTTCAGATTAAACGGCTATTGCAACACTTTGGCAAATGCTTCGGCCACATAATCGATATTCGATGCATTCAACCCTGCCACACACATCCTGCCCGAATCCAGCAGATAAACGGCAAACTCGTCACGCAGGCAGTATACCTGCTCTACGGTCAGGCCTGTATAGCTGAACATGCCGCGCTGTTTGATAAAATAGCGGAAATCGCGATTGGGGATTTTGGCCGTCAAAACATCATAAAGTTTCTGACGCATGGCACGGATGCGGTCGCGCATGGCGTAAACCTCGTTTTCCCACAAAGCGCGCAAATCATCGCTGTTCATCACATCGGAAGCGATATATGCGCCATGCGCGGCAGGGCTGGAATAAATGCGGCGGACGGTAAATTTCAACTGTCCGAACACCAGCTCTGCTTCTTCCTTATTGGGACACACTGCGCTCAAACCGCCGACGCGCTCGCCGTACAGTGACAGGTTTTTCGAAAAAGAATTGCTGACAAACAAAGGCAGGCCCATTTCAACGGCTTTACGGATTGCATAGGCATCGCTGTCCAAATCCTCGCCGAAACCTTGATAGGCAATATCCATAAACGGAATCAGCTTGTGCGTTTTGATAATATCCAACACTTCATCCCATTGCGCTTGCGACATATCGACGCCGGTTGGGTTTTGACAGCATGGGTGCAAAATCAAGACGCTGTTTTCCGGCAAGGTTTTGAAAAACGCAGTCATTTCTTCAAATTTTACGCCGACGGTTTCAGGGTTGTAATAAGGATACGTCCCCACTTCAAAACCGGCGCCTTCAAAAATACCTTTATGGTTGTCCCAAGTCGGGTCGCTGACATAGGCTTTCGCTTCAGGGAACCAACGGTGCAAAAAGTCGGCACCGACTTTCAACGCCCCTGAGCCGCCCAAAGTCTGTATGGTTGCAACGCGCCCTTCTGCCAGCGCCTGATTATCCTGCCCAAACAGCAAACGCTGAACAGCACTTCGATAAGTGTCCAAACCTTCCATCGGCAGATAAGGCGATGGGCGCGGTACGGCCGCACGCTCTGCTTCTGCCCGGCGGACAGATTCTAAAACCGGCATTTTGCCTTCGTCATCAAAATAAATGCCGATGCTCAAATTGACTTTTTCAGGACGCTCGTCGCGTTTAAAGGTTTCAACCAAACTCAAAATCGGGTCACCCGGATAATACTCGACATGACGGTACATGGTGCTTCCTTTGTTTTTAGACAGAATGGGGAAGATTGTGGCACTAAAAGACCTTATTTGCAAAATCAGGCCGTCTGAAAAAATTCAGACGGCCTGATTATTTTTAAAGGCTACCAATCTACCCGTTTCAAATCGTTTTGCGCCAATACATCCGCATGCTCGCTGCGGCTTTGATATTCCCTGTCCTGCAAAATGCGGCGGGCGACATAATTCAAATGCAGCTTGGCCGCTTCCGCCGCCTCGGCCGGTTTGGCCTGGGCAATGGCTTCAAAAATAGTGCGGTGCTGGGCAATCAGCGTCGGGCGCGGGTCTTCGGTTTGATGGATATAGATAATGCCACTGCGTGTTTGCTGATAAAGCATTTTGAGTAGGCTGCTGGAAAGGTGGCTGAACAGGATATTGTGTGCGGCATCGGCAATGGTTTGATGAAAGCTGACATCCGCCTCTGCTTGATGCTCCAAATTTCCGCTTTCGCAGGCCGCTTCAAATTTCTGCCGCCAAAAATCAATGCGTTTCAAGTCGGCATCAGTCCGTCTTTCAGCGGCCAGCGCCGCCATACAGCCTTCAACGTGACAGCTGAAATCGAATACGTCTGTTTCCCAATTGGTATGTTTGCCGAGCAAATCCTGCCAGCTTTGCAAAAAATCCTGCTGCGGCTTGACGGAAACATAATAGCCATCGCCTTGCCGCGCTTCCAAAACCTGCTTGGCAATTAAAATATTCAACGCCACCCTGACCGACGGACGCGACACGCCGAATTCTTCCGCAAGCGTACGTTCGGGAGGCAATTTACTGCCTTCTTCATAAATGCCGGTCGCGATACGTTCTTCCAAAACGGCTAAAACCTGATCGCTGATTTTTTGCGGACGAACCAATTTCGTCATGTTGTATTCCTGATGATTGAAGGACAGTTTTATTCAGACGGCCATAAATTGGATTGACCAATTGTCCGCCCATTCTAATCAATCCCCTATTTTTTCGTCAAGAAATGCCATTCTCCCCATCGCAAGCAGTTTAATTCAAACACATTCATTTTTATTGACTAACCTCACCAATGCCTTCAAATCAATATTTTGGTATGACCAATCTTAATAAACAACCTATACGCCCAAAACCTAAAAATATTGATTTAGATTAAAATCCCACTGCTTCTATTTTACTAGACTTTATGTATAATACTTAGGTATTAGTTAACATAATTCCTAATAATAGAGAGAAACAATATGAAATACCCACCATTACTTATCTTACCCATTGCCTTAGCCGTATCCCAAGCATGGGCAGAGACTAACCCTACACCTGAAGAAACAGTTACCCTTTCCCCTGTCACCGTCACCGGCACACAACAACAAAAAGCCAATCGCGTTACTTTCAACCCCAAAGCTGCTTTGCAACCCCTCCCTGCCGGAGACGGGGCAGACCTTTTACAATCCGTGCCCAACATGAGCATCATCCGCAAAGGCGGCAGCTCGGGCGATCCGCTGTTCCGTGGTTTGGGCGGCTCGCGCCTCTCCGTCAATGCCGACGACCAGTTTATTTATGGTGGTTGCGGTATGCGCATGGACCCGCCGACTGCCTATATCCACCCCAATTCGTTTGATAAAGTCGTCGTCACCAAAGGCCCGCAAACCGTTACCCAAGGCATGGGCTTGGTCAGCGGCTCGGTGCAATTTATCCGCAAAGACCCTGATTTCACTGAAAAACCTTACAACATCAACGCCACCCTGACAGCAGGCAGCAACGACCGCCGCGACGGCTCGTTGGAAGCCGAGTTCGGCGGCAAATACGGCTACGTCCGTACCAATATTTCCCATAACGAAGCCGACGATTACAAAGACGGCGACGGCAACCGCATTCACTCCAACTTCAAACGCGACAGCCAAATGGTGCAACTGGGCATCACCCCGACCGAAAACACCACCATTGCCGGCACATACGAGCGCAGCAGGGCCAAGGTTGCCTACGCCGACCGCATGATGGACGGCAGCAAATTCGACCGTGATGCGTGGAATATCCGTTTTACCCAACGCAACCTTACCCCATGGTTCAGCGAGTTGGAACTGCGCTACGGTAAAAGCGAAATCGACCACGTGATGGACACATACAGCCTGCGTACCATCTACAATCCTGCCGGCAAGCAGATTAAAAATGCCAACAACCCTAAACGCAATACCGATACAGGCCGTCTGAAAGCCACTTTCGACTGGGACAAGCTCAACCTGCAAACCGGTTTGGATTATTTGGATGACGTCCACGTCGCGCGTCATGAGCGTGGTGGCGACGGTTACAGCCACAAGCCTTACATGCCCAACCAAAGTTTCAAACAATGGGGTATCTTCACCGAAGCCTCTTGGCAGCAAACCGACAATCAACGCTGGGTAGCAGGTTTGCGCCATGATCAAGTCAAAGCGCATTACGATACCGCGCGCGTAACCGACCCCGTTTTGAAACATCAAAAATTCAATTTGAACTCAGGCTTCCTGCGTTGGGAAAGAAATACGGACAACGGCCTGAAATACTATGCCGGCTTCGGTATTGCCGAACGTGCGCCTGACTACTGGGAACGCCTGCGCTCTGAAAACAAAGCCATCCGCGCAGAGCAAAACCGCCAAATCGATGCTGGTGTAATCTGGAAACGTCCTAACCTCCACGCATCCGTATCCGTATTCGGCAGCGACATCAAAGACTTCATCATGATGGAACGCCAAGGCATGAATTTCAACGTGCGCAACATCAACGCTTCACGCTTTGGCGGCGAAGCCGAAGTCAAATGGACATTTGCGCCTAACTGGGAAGTCGGCACCAGCCTCGCCTACACCCACGGCAAAAACCGTACCGACGGCAAACCTTTGGCACAAACGCCGCCGCTCGAGTGGAACAACACCCTTGCCTTTGACAACGGTAAATTCAGCGCAGGCGCATTGTGGCGCATCGTGGCCAAGCAAAACCGTTACAGCAAAGGCCAAGGCAATATCGTCGGCCAAGACATCGGCGCCTCTTCAGGCTTCGGCGTACTCTCGCTCAATGCCGGTTGGAAATTCAGCAAATACGCCACATTGCAAGGCGGCGTGGACAACGTGTTCAACAAAACCTATGCCGAATTCGTCAGCCGCGGCGGCGACCCTTCTGCCGGTACCCAAACCATGCGTGTGAACGAACCCGGCCGCACTGCATGGCTGAGACTGCAAGCGAAGTTCTAACCCAGCATCGCGCATCTATAAAAAGGCCGTCTGAACATTTTTCAGACGGCCTTAATATTTTTCATGATGTTTTAAACAAACAGCCCGAAGTTGCATTGCTTCGCCGGACTGTTTGCTCACTATCGGTTTAAATCAAACCCAAAGAGTTGATGAACACCACAACAATCGCAATCGGCGCAAGATAGCGAAGCGCACCCAGCCACAGGTAAAGCAACTGTTTCGGCACGGTACTGCCCATGCCCGCATCACGCAGGACGGACTGTTTGTCCTGAACCCATGACGTAAACACGGCAACGCTCAATGCGCCAATCGGCATGATGACGGCGGAAATGATGAAATCCCACAAGTCAAAAATGGTTTTGCCGAAAATTTTAAACTCGCTCCATACGCCGAAAGACAGCGCCGAAGGAATACCGACTATGAAAATCGCAATACCGATTATCCAAGTGTGGCTGCTGCGCTTTTTCTCGTCTTGGCGGATGGTTGCCGCAATCACGGTTTCCAGCATAGAGAACGCGGAAGTCAGCGTTGCAAAAACAACCAACAGCATGAATACGGCGAATAAATAAGTCCCCATCGGCATTTTCATGAAAACTGCAGGCAACACGACAAAAATCAGGCCGGGGCCTTGGCCGGGTTCAAAACCGAAAGCAAATACCGCAGGGAAAATCACCAAACCGGCCAGCAATGATACAAACAGGTTCATCCACATAATCGTATGGCCGGAGCGGAACATATCCTGATCCTTACCCAAATACGAAGCATAGGTAATCATCGCAGACACGCCGATACTCAAGGCAAAAAATGCCTGACCCAAAGCAGTCAGCATCGTGCCCGGTTTCAAATACGACCAATCCGGTTTCAACAAGAATGCCACGCCCTCCATTGCGCCGGGCAAGGTCAGCGAACGAACGGCCAGTGCGATAAAGAGGATAAACAAACCCGGCATCAACACGCGGTTTGCCTTTTCAATGCCGTCTGAAATGCCGCCTTTAACCACCCAAATGGTAATCAGCATGAACAAGCCTTGGTAAAACAGCGAACCAAACGGTGAAGAAATCGTGTTGCCGAACAAGGCTTCAAAGTCTGCGCCGGCATGAATTTCACCGGTAAAGCTGTGCACGACGTAGTTCAATACCCAGCCGCCGACCACGCTGTAAAACGACAGCAAAATAAAACACGCGGCCACGCCCATGCGGCCGACCCACGGCCACTGCGAACCCGGGCGCAATACTTTAAAGGAATCAATGGCGTTTTTACCGCCTGTACGGCCGATGTAAAACTCGGCCAGTTGAACCGGCAAAGCCACCAAAATGGTGAAAATCAAAAACAAAAGAAAGAATACGGCGCCGCCGTTGGTACCGGCTGTATAAGGGAATTTCCAAATTGCACCCAAACCGATGGCCGAGCCTGCCGCAGCAAGCACAAAGCCGATTTTGGATGACCAAGACGAATGATTGCTCATGATGTAAGATTAAGAAACGTGAAGATGCCGAATTGTAACAGGGTGAAGTCAAGCCGTGAGTGGCCGGCAGACCGCCGATAAGCAATTCGCACGGATGGTGCGTACTTATCAAGCAAATTGGCATGAATTTTTGATAATTAAGTTTTTAATAGCACAAAACTAATTTTTATATTTTAAATTTGACGATTTGTTTCAAAAATAAGCATATAAAAAGCCGTCTGAAACCTTATTTCCAAGTTTCAGACGGCATTTATCTTTAAACCGCTTTATTTTTTCATGGCATCGGTCAAAACTTTGACATTGTAGCGGTACATGCCGATGTAGCTGTTGGCCGGTGCGCCACCCAGTGCATCGGAATACAAACGTCCGCTGACGTTGACGCCGGTTTCTTTGGCGATACGGTCAATCATGCGCGTGTCTTTGATGTTTTCAGTAAAGACGGCTTTAATGCCCTCGCGTTTGATTTGACGAATGATGGAAGCCACTTGTTTGGCAGACGGCTCGGCTTCGCTGCTCACGCCTTGAGGGGCGATAAATTCAATATTGTAGCGTTTGCCCATGTAAGAGAAGGCATCGTGTCCGGTCAAGACTTTACGCTTAGCGGCAGGTACGGCATTAAAGGCAGCCTGCACATCGCTGTGCAGTTTTTTCAGCTGCATTTGGTAGTTGCCCAAACGTTGCTGATAGTAGGTTTTGCCTTCAGGGTCGGCTTGAATCAAAGCATTGGCAACGTTTTGCGCATAAGTACCCATCAGGACGGGGTCGGTCCAAACGTGCGGGTCAAACTCGCCATGATCGTGATGATGGCCTTCGTGATCGTGGTCATGATGATGACCGCCCTCTTCTGCTTTCAAGGCCTGAATGCCTTTGGTCGCTTCGACGAAAGGCACTTTGCTCTGTTTGACTGCGCGTTGCACATCGGCGGCTTCCAAGCCCAAGCCGTTGAGCAATACCAATTTTGCGCTGCGGATTTTTTTGATGTCGCCGCTGGTCATGTGGTAGGCATGGCTGTCTTGGTTGGCGCCCACCAAGCTTTGAACGGCCACGCGGTCGCCGCCAATCTGTTTGGCCACGTCGCCCAAAATGCTGAAGCTGGTGACAACAGGCAACGGAGCGGCATAAGCGGCACCGGTCAATAATGCGGCAACGATGCCGAGTTTCCAATGTTTCATATTCTCTCCATTGATATAACGTAACATTAACATCATCATAAAACAGACCGCCTGATTATTCAAGCGGCCGTCTGAAAAATCATGCCGTACGGTGTTTCTTGCGGCGCAGCCATTTTGCCAAAATGCCGCCTTCCCAACCGAACACGACGGAAATCAGGTAAAGCGTGCCGCAGCATAAAATAATCGCCGGGCCGGACGGGATTTCGATATGGTAGGAAAACAACAGTCCTGCCAAGCCGCAAAGCAAAGCCAATGCTACAGACAAAATCATCAGCCAACCCATGCTTTTCGCCCACAGTCTGGCGGTAATCGCCGGCAACATCATCAAACCGACCGACATCAGCGTACCCAATGCCTGGAAACCGGCAACCAGATTCATCACGACCAGTACCAAAAACAGCACATGCCAAAAGCCGCCCTTACCACCGACAGCCTTGAGGAACAAAGGGTCTATGCTTTCCAACACCAGCGGGCGGAACATGACCGCCATCAGCAAAATAGTGACGCTCGCAGAAACGGCAATCAGCTGCAAAGCCGGAATATCCACCGCCAACACCGAGCCAAACAGCAAATGCAGCAAATCGACGCTGCTGCCGTTTTTGCTGACCAAAACCACGCCGATGGCGAGGCTGCTCAAATAAAATGCGGCAAAGTTCGCATCTTCTTTCAATGAAGTAAACCGGCTGACCAAACCGGCCAACAAAGCCATCAGCAAACCGGCCGCAAAACCGCCGACACTCATCGCAGGCAAACTCAAGCCGGCAAACATATAGCCAATGGCCGCACCGGGCAAAACCGCATGGCTCAGGGCATCGCCCACCAAACTCATGCGGCGCATCACCAAAAACACACCGACAGGCGCCGCGCTCAATGCTAGGCAGAAAATCGACGCCAGGGCATAGCGCATAAAGTCGAATTCGACGAACGGCGCGACGACCAAATCATATAAATCCATGTTTTATCGCTTTTTTATTAATCTCTGAAAGCCTGAGGCCGTCTGAAAAATACTCACTTTCAGACGGCCTTGTCCATTAAACCGCGCACCAATCGGCCGCTTCCTGCTTCTGCATCATTCGGTTGGCCTGTGCCAAAAATTCATCGGTCAACACATTTTCCGTCGCACCGGCAGCCACTTTTTCACGCGCCAAAAGCAGCGTGTTGGCAAAATATGCCCTGACCTGCTCGTAATCATGCAACACGGCAATCACTGCCTGACCGTCCTGATGGCACTGGCGCAAAACTTCCAACAGCGCATAAGTCGTCCGCGCATCCACTGCGTTAAACGGTTCGTCCAGCAGCAAAAATTTGGCATCCTGCACCAGCATCCGCGCAAACAACACGCGTTGAAACTGGCCATTGGACAAGTGCGCGATTTGGCGCGTGGCAAAATCCTGCATTTCCACGCGTTCCAAAGCCGCCATCACGCGCTTTTTCTGCGCTGCGTTCATACGTCCGAAAAAGCCGATTTCATACCACAGCCCCATCGCCGCCAGTTCAAACACCGTCATCGGCTGGCTGCGGTCAATGTCCGACTGCTGCGGCAGATAGGCAATGTCCTTGCGCGCCATATTTTCATAGCGCACGCTGCCCGTATCCGTCTTCTGCAAACCCATAATGGCTTTGAGCAGGGTCGATTTGCCCGCGCCGTTCGGCCCGAAAATCGTCCACATCTTGCCATCTTCAAACACCATATCGACATGGTGCACCACCGGCCTGCGCTGATAGCTGACCGTCAGATTTTCCACCACGATACTCATGGCGATACCGCCCAAAAATATACAGCCCACAACGCCGCCAATGCGACAAGCGCAATCAGCAGCCTTTGCAGCAATCCGGTCAACAATACAGAATTCATAAGCCTAAAACCGCCCTTGCCCGAATACGGACAACAGGCCGTCTGAAAGAAATTAAAACCCTAAAATGATACTGTATAACGTTAACCCTGTAAATTTCTTTCGTTTTCAGACGGCATCGGGCAAAAGGCCGAATATCGGTTACAATCCGTTTTTTATTTGATGATTGTCCTATGTCTATTCCACTCTTAAACGAAAAACTCAATACCGAAACCGCCCGCATTTCATGGGAAGAGCTGCAACCCCACTTCGCACGCGGTGCCGCCGTCTATGTTGCGCCCGATTTGGATTTGATTGCCGTCGCCCGCCATGTTGCCGAAGATGAAGCCGCGCCATTGAAACAATGGATGGAACAAGGCAAATTCGGTGCCGTCAGCGATGATATGGCGCGTACTTTTCTAGCGGATAATCAGGAAATGTGGGCGGTCGTTGTAGCGCCGTGGGTATTGGTACAGCCTTGCAAAGACTGATAAGGCCGTCTGAAAAAACAAAACCGGAACATTTCCCATGCTCCGGTTTTTCATTTTTCAGACGGCCTATTGCAACGTAAAGCCTGCTTTGAATTCAAGCTTCGGCACCCCGATAACGAAACGTTTGCCGATGCTGTCTTCGAACTCATACGCGCCTTCGATACTGCCCCAAGGCGTGCTGATTTGCGAACCGCTGTTGTACTCATAGGCTTCGCCCGGATACAAAACAGGCTGCTCCTCAATCAGGCCGGCATGACCGACCTGCTCTGTTTCACCGTGTCCGTCGGTGATTTCCCAAAAACGCTGACGCAAAGTAATGATTTCATCGCTGCGGTTGCAGATGGTAATCAGATAATTGAAGGCGTAGCGGTCGCGATAGACGTCGCTTTGGCCGGCCATATAACGCGGCTCCACGTTAATCTCGATTTCGTTCATAATTGTTCACCCGTATATTTATTTTATTTAAAACCGGATAATTCCGGCGTGCCCGCCCTATTTTTGCAAAGGGTCGAAACACTTAAAACACATCACGCAATCCAATGAAACAGCCCCAAGACCAATAAAGTCATCACAGCCGCAATCAAATCATCAAGCATAATGCCCAAACCTCCATGAATCCGCCGGTCAAACCATTTGATCGGCCATGGTTTTAACGCATCAAACAAGCGGAAAATAACAAAAGCCGCCAGCCACCAGCTCCATTTAAACGGAATCAGCGACAGCACCAGCAGCATCGCGACAATTTCATCCCAAACGATACCGCCGTAATCCTGAATGCCCAGTTCCCTCTCGGTATAACCGCAAATGCGGATACCCCAGAAAAACAGGGCGATACACAATAAAAGCAATATCCAGCCGTCTATGCCCAACAGGCACAATACAAAAGCCAAGGGTAATGCGGCCAGCGTTCCTGCCGTACCCGGCGCAACCGGCGATAAGCCGCTGCCAAAACCAAATCCTAAAAAACACAATGGTTTGTGCAACAGCCAAGAAAAAGTAGGTTTACGTTCAGCCAAAATGATCAAATCCTAAAGAAGTCAGTTCCAATACGCCGCCTTCGGCATCCAAAATATTCAGACGGCCTGAGTCAGTCATTTTACCAATTCGGGCGACCGGTACGCCACTTTGTTCCGCCGCCTGACAAACACGTTCCCTGTCTTCTGGAGCAGCAGTAAAAATCAGTTCGTAATCATCGCCGCCGGCCAATACTGCCGACAACCATTGCTCGCGCGACAAAACGTTTTTCAATTCAGGCAACGACGGCACACAATCGGCAAAGATTTCCGCCCCGACAGCAGAGGCTTTTAAAATATGCCCCACATCTTGAGCCAGGCCGTCTGAAACATCTTGCGCAGCATGGGCAAACGGCAGCAATGCCAGCCCCAATGAAACGCGCGGCTCCGGACGGAGCAATTTATCATCGCAAACCGCCATGATTTCAGACGGCAATTGATAATGCCCCAGATATTGGTTCAAAGCAGCGGCAGCCAAACCCAAGCAGCCCGATACCCAAATATCGTCGCCGACTTCGGCCCCATCACGCCTCAGGGCACGCCCTGTCGGAACTTCGCCGACTATCGTTACATTAAAGACCAAATCGCCTTTGGTGGTATCGCCACCAATCAACACTGTATCAAAACGCGCGGCCAAAGCAAAAAAGCTATCGCAAAAGCGTTTGAGCCAATCTTGATTCAATTCAGGCAACGCAGCACTGAGCAACACCCAACGCGGCTTGGCACCCATAGCGGCCATATCAGATAAATTTACTGCAAGCATTTTCCATGCCAAATCTTCGGGCAAAACATCTTCAAAAAAATGTCTACCCTTAACCAACATATCAGCGCTAAAACATAAATCAAATCCGCTACTTGGGCGAATAATAGCGGCATCGTCCCCTATGCCCAAAATCAGACCTTCCGATTTTTGTCGCTGCAAATATTGTCTGATAAAGTCAAATTCCGTCATATTTATCCAATATAACTATAACTTAGATTACTATATCTAATTTTGTGCCAGCCTGATGTTTGCCTACTAACACGTCAAACATCAAACTTCCATATTATTTAGATATAAAACTCAATAAGTTAAAGGCCGTCTAAAAATACAGATTTCAGACGGCCTCATGTTTTCAAACCACTCTGAGCAGGTAGATTTACAGATAGACGATTTCGCCTGTCCGCCCCCTGCTCTCTCGGCTTGCCCACCAAATAAATTGCGGCAGGACATCTTCGTAGTTTTTACGTTCGCTTTTCGATTCGCCCGGATGGGATTTGATGCGTTGCGGCGAATTGATGGCACCCGGCACCAAAACATTGGCACGCAGGTTGTCAAAACGTTCCCACTCGTCCGCAGCCACTTTACACAAATAATTAAGCGCGGCTTTAGAAGCTCCGAAACCGCCCCAATAGGCTTGCGGTTTTTCGCCGTGGCTTTCGCCGACAAAAATCACAGAAGCGTCTTCGGATTGCTTCAACAATGGGAACAGCGCACGGGTCAAACCCATAGGCGCAACGGTATTGATGCGGTATTGGTTGACCCATTCCGATACGGTTTGGAAATCCAACGGCGACAAAGCATAGAAATAGCTGGCGCAATGCACCACGCCATCCAATTTTCCGCCGGTAGCTTCATCAATGGTTTCCGCAAACTGTTTAAATTCTTTTTCCTCAGCGCTCATCAAATCAAAGCAGATGGCAAACGGCTCTGGGCTGCCCGCAGCCACAATGGCATCATATACTTTTTCCAAACGCTTTTGATGACGCGCCACCAAAATGACAGTCGCTCCGGCCGCCGCATAGGCTTTGGCAACCTGCTCGCCCAAGCCTTGGGATGCGCCGGTAACCAAGATGGTTTTGTCCGCTAATGTCGTCATGACTTTTCCTTGAACTTTATGGTTTTAGATATTGTATCGGCTTGGTAAGTTTTGTAAAGTCAAAAAGGCCGTCTGAACATTCAGACGGCCTCAGTTTATTCAAACCGCAAATCCAGCATAAGCTTTTCAGCCGCGGCAAAACCTGACTGAACCGCCGCTTCCAATGTTGCCGGATAGCGAGGATGGAGGTAGTCGCCGGCCGGATAAATACGGCGATGGTGCAGCCATGAGAAATCAGATTGTACAAAATCAACCGTTGCCGCCGTAGTCGCGCGTTTTTCCGTAATAATGCGTATAGCTTCGGGTTTATCCAAATCCGGACAAACCCGCTTAATGTCCGTATGAATTTTCTCGGCTAAATCTTTGTCCTTCCAAGCCTCGACATAATCGGAAACGCTGATAGCGACTGCGACTTCATTATCCGGCAAACCCAACACCCCCCGATGCAGCACCCACTGCGCCGTACCATCGGCAAACCCGGTTAAAGGCGCAGGCAGCTTGACTGCTTGGGCATAACGCAAATAAACCGTAGTAATCGCATGGTAATGCAACGATTGATAGGCCGTCTGAATATAGTCAGGTGTATCTTCAGGCAAAAGCGCGTCAACATGATATGGCGAAACAGCCAAAATCACCGCATCAAATACTTCGCCATTGATTTCAATTCGGCCATCGATATGATGGTTTAAATGTGTAATACGGGTTTCAAGATTTATTTTTGCACCATGTTTGTGTAGAAAATCTAAAGCCGGTTCGGCTACGATCCGCCCTAAATCCTGCTTAGGCAAAAGATAATCGCTGTTCGCCTTTTCAGACCACACGCCATCATTCAATACATTGCATAAAATGCGTAACGATGCCTGTTCTAACGGCGTATTTAAAGCACCCCATACCAAAGGTTGCCAAAACTGGCCAAGCAGGCTGCGGGGAACATTTCGTGTTCTCAACCACTTTGCAACGGTCAAATCAGTTTTATGATGGCCTGCCCAACGTTGCAATGCCGACATATCCGACAGCAATTTGATTTTCAATGAAAAGGAAAGATTTTTCGCACGCAGGATACCGACAAGCAAATGCCACGGTGCAGGCAGAGAGGCCGTCTGAAACTGCAATCCCTCATGGATGTACCATTGCAAAGGCTGGCGTAAAAAGGCTGATTCAGGTTGAACGCCAATATGTCGCATCAAAGTTTGGACACCATGATACGCGCCCAACAAGATATGCTGCCCATTATCCAAAAAGCTGAATCCATCATTTTTCCCGGCTAAGGCACGCGCCCTACCGCCAGCCTGCCTCCCGGCCTCAAACAAGGCAATATCAGCTCGTTGAATCAGGGAAACCGCCGCAGACAAACCTGCCCAACCGGCACCAATCACAGCAATTTTTGGACGCTGAGTATTCATGGTTTAAATCCAAACAGCCAAGTTTTCAAAGCAATCCGTTTTTTACGGGGAGAAGGAATCGCAATTTTGTAAGTCAAAACATTTTGCGCACCATCACGGTCGATTTCATTCAACAACGCATAATAAATGGCCGCCATAATCAGGCCGACTTTTTGCGATTTCTTATCCTCAGCCGGCAAAAGCAACATCGCTTCACGATAAGTTTCACGCGCCCTATTCACTTGAAATTGCATCAATTTTGCAAAATTATCTGTCGGTTTGCACTGCATGATTACATTGGCAGGTACATCAAACTTCTGCATTTCCTCTATCGGCAGATAAATTCTTCCCTGCCGCGCATCTTCGCCCACATCGCGAATAATGTTCGTCAACTGCAAAGCCAAGCCCATTTTGTCCGCATATTCCAAAGTTTTCGGATTGGAAAAACCTAAAATCCGTGCAATAAGACGCCCCACAACTCCGGCAACACGGTGGCAATACAGCTTTAATTCATCAAAACTACCATAACGAGCCTGCTCCAAATCCATCTGCATCCCATCAATCAAAGCTTCAAATTCATTCTTCGGCAAATCAAAACTTGCCCGAATATCTTTTAAAGCTTGATGAACAGGATGCTCAGGCATCTCATTATTAAACACTTTCTCCAAATCACTGCGCCACCAATTCAAGGTAATCTGAGCTACATTCAGATCGGTACAGCCATCAACCACATCATCCAGTTCGCGACAAAAAGCATATAAAACAGTGATCGCATTTCGTTTTTCTACTGATAAAAAACGAAAACCGGATAAAAAACTGGAATGGCTTTCCGCAGCCTTTTGACGACAATAATCTAAAGCAAGCACTGTGTATCCTAAAAATATTGTTATAAATAATTAGCAGGGATTTTATCCGTATTTAAAAAAGTACGCCAATATCAAAACCCATCTTACGACAAGGCCGTCTGAAAGCTGATTTCAGCATCTTTCAGACGGCCTAAGACTCTTACGATAATATAAAGTTACTAAAATTTTCTGATTTTCCAACTTTTGTTCAAGATGAGGAAGATTTTAGTCAATTGAAAATTTATGGCGCATTTTTATGCATTAAATGTCGTTAAAAGACTATTTTTATAAAGGTCTCAACCTGAAACCTATTTTGTAGATTCTATTTCATTTCCCCTACTCATTGTCCTTTCCCAACAACCGTTTTTTAATGCAATATCGTCAAATCCCCCTTGCCTCTTACCTTATTACCCAACGGAAGCCCCCACTGGTTCAAGCT
>NZ_KV800120.1:0-118782 GCF_001810165.1 Neisseria sp. HMSC070A01
CCTTTAGGACCAGTTGCGCCGGTTGCACCAGTAGAACCGCCACCGATTACGCTCAGGGTGTATTCGTTAGTGCCGTTTGAGGTCATTGTCAAACCGTTACCAGCGATCAGTTTCAGAGTGTTATTGGCATTTGATTTAGGATCGTATTTGTAAGTACCTTCAGCTGGTGAGCTACCGCTGCCATTGTGGCCTGTGAATACGAATGGATTCAGGTTTTCGATGCGGTTTGCTACGGCAAACAATTGAGAGCCGTTGATTGCATCGGTAGAAGTTGCATTGATACGGCCTGCGGCAACGTTTTGGATTTGACGTTCGTTACCTGCAGAACCTACAGACAATACTGCGCCGTTACCCAAGCCGCTGGTTGCGCCTGCGAAGCCACCGTAAGTATAGCTGCCTACTGTTGCAGAAGAGGTAGGTACGAATGCGCTGGTTGTAGAGCCGTTACCCAGGGCTACGCTGTTTTCGATAGTAGATTTAGCTTCTGTACCCAAAGCCAGAGTGTTTTTGGCTGTTGCTTGAGCACCATTACCCAGAGCAGTTGCATAATCACCACCATTGGCTTGAGCACCACGACCCAATGCAATCGCTTGTTTAGAAGCAGCGTTACTTTGTACGCCCAAAGCTACTGAGTATTTGCCAGTCGCTGTAGCAGCAGGACCGAATGCAGCAGCAGAAGTACCGTCAGCTACGGAACCACGACCGATTGCTACGTCAGAACCTTGTTTGGCTTGAGCGTCACCACCCAATGCTACCGCGCCGTTTGCCAAAGCTTTAGAACGCTCACCGATGGCTGTAGCTACGATACCGGTTGCTTGAGCTTCTGTACCGACTGCCATTGCCGAACCGGCATTATTTACTACGCCGTCGCCATCAGCGCCAGTAGAAGTACCGTCAGCTGTAGCAGCATGACCTACGGCAACGTCAGCAGCTTGCTTAGCAGTTGCACCGTTACCTTGAGCGATAGAGTTATTGCCAGCAGCTTTAGATTGAGTACCCAAAGCGATAGAGTTGTTACCGATTGCTTTAGCAGCAGTACCTGCTTTATTACCCAGAGTACCATCCATCGCACCGCCAATAGCTACAGAATTTTCACCTGTTGCTTGAGCGGATGCACCACCAGCAAATGAGCCTGTGCCATTAGCTTGAGACAATACGCCGATAGCGGTACCACGGTTAGCAGTTGATTCAGCATAAGCACCGATACCAATTGCGTTATCGCCTCTAGAAACTGTTTTAGTACCGACAGCAATGGAGTTATTGTTAGACGCAGTGGCAGTTTGACCCACAGCAATAGAGTTAGACTCAGCAGCAGTAGCGTTAGAACCTACAGCAACTGCAGCTTCTTTATTGGCTTGCGCATATGGACCAACTGCAACTGTCAGATTACCTTCTGCTTTTGTATATGAACCAACGCCGACAGCTTGAACACCTGACGCATTTGAGCTGGTACCCATTGCCATCGCATGGTCTTTACTTGCTACAGTATCTTTACCGACAGCAATAGTATTGGTCCAAGCACCATGAGCGTTATTACCAATAGCGATAGAATCTTGTTTTTCGGCGTTTGCATGCGTACCTACAGCAACTGCAGCAGCATTTGCATTGGAGTTATCACCAATAGCTGTTGCAAATTGTGCACCAGCATTTGCACGGTTACCGAATGCACTTGCGGAGTCTTGAGTAGCAGTTGCACGGTTACCTACTGCAGTCGCACGAATTTGAGTTGCTTGGGCTACATTACCGATTGCAACAGAAGCTTCACCACTTGCAACAGAGCTTACACCCATTGCAGTCGATGCACCGCCGGTTGCGATATTGTTATTACCTACTGCCAATGCTGCGTTTGCAGTCGCAGTATTGTTCGCACCGTAAGCGATAGTGCCATCTTGGCTGCTAGCAGTATTTTGATAACCCACTACAACAGAGTTGACACCAACGTTTCTGTTAGAACCGTTGTAAGTACCATTTGGAGTAATGTTTACCGCACTACCACCCAAATCTACACCTGCCTGAGCAGCACTGGAAGCCATCAAAGCACCTGCCGCCGCAACTGCAGCAGCTACGGCTTTACGCTTGTCAGAAGCGGATTTTTTGCCGTGTGCATGGCTGATTTCGGAAACCGCGGTCCATGTCTGGGTCGCGTGGTTCCAAATAACTTTAAAGACTTTATTCATATCGATTTTCCTGTAAGGGGTTTGATTTCTTTTGGGACGTTTGCTCGGCCATAAACCGCTTGCCCATACATATGCCGCACTTCAGAGTCTCCCCTTTATGCGGTTTTACGTCGTAATCTCTTGTATGCAATTCCCGTGCCAAAAGTTTCCACTCGGCCGAATGACAGCTAAAAGCCTGTTTTATGGGATTTTATGCTGATACATTTTGGGAAGCTTGTGAAGTTTGGGAAACGATGTGCCGTTTTTTGTCAGCTTGTTTCTTAACAAGTCACTTTTTGTCAGCTTCTTTCAATGCATTCGGAATCCTTGTCCAAATTTTATATGCGTTTGGTTTCGCAAATCAACTCTTCCGATAAAGTGTTACTTTTTCGGCCTCAACGGTCATGCCCGTTAAATTTACTTGTTGCTTTTTTTAAACGGTTTTTCTAGCTATTTGATTTTACTTTTTTATTCTCAAACAATAATGATTGATAAATAATATATAATTTGAATAGTTTCTTTAGTGATAGATTTAAATGTGGGCTTTTATTTAGAGAATTAATGAAATTTGTATTGAAGATCGGCTTAAAACGTGTGATAGGTTTATATGGCCTGTTTTCAGACGACCTTTGACGTTTCCTAACATATAAATAGTGAACAAATGATACGAATTTATGCGCTATTGAGCCGATGGACGGCGTTAAAAAGGCAAGTGTAAAACTTACCTTTACGTTTGGGATTTGTTTGTTCTCCTATTGTAGAAAACTGTGTTGTTTTTCAGACGGCCTTACCAACGGAATGTCTGGGTCACGCCTGCGGAAGCGCCGTTATTGCCGGCATAGCCGTAGCCGCCGGTATGGCTGGAGGCGCAGGCGGTGAGTGTGGCGAGGGTAAGGATGAGGAGGATGTGTTTCATGGTTCTTTCTCTGAGTGGGTTGGTTTGAGACTTGGGCGGCGTTGTGTTGCTGCATGAATCGGACGGGCTAGGGCTTGGTTGCTTTGTCTTGATTTACAGTTAGACCACTAAATTGTTTGATGATTGAAAAAGGCCGTCTGAAAACGGGTTTCATGATATTGAAACTTTGTTTTCAGACGGCCTTTATTTTATATCAGCTTATTAGTGGCGGAAATGGCGGATGCCGGTTACGACCATGGCGATACCGTGTTCGTCCGCTGCGTCAAAGACTTCTTGGTCGCGCATGGAGCCTGCCGGATGAATGATGGCTTTGATGCCCTGCTCGGCAATGACATCTACGCCGTCGCGGAATGGGAAGAAGGCATCGGAAGCGGCACATGCGCCGTTGAGGTCGAGATTGGCATCTTGCGCTTTGCGGGCGGCGATGCGGGTGCTGTCCACGCGGCTCATTTGGCCTGCGCCGATGCCGTAGGTTTGACCGCCTTTGCCGAAGACAATGGCGTTGGATTTGACGTATTTTGCGACGTTCCATACAAACATCAGGTCGTTCCATTCTTGCTCGGTCGGTTGGCGCTTGGAGACAACTTTCAAATCGGCACGGCTGAGGCGGTGGATGTCGGGGGTTTGTACCAATAGTCCGCCGCCGACGCGTTTGAGTTCAAAGCGGTTGGCACCTGCCTCAAGCGGTACTTCCAATACGCGCACGTTTTTCTTGGCGGCGGCGATTTCGAGGGCTTCGGCGGTAAACTTCGGCGCCATGAGGACTTCCATAAATTGGTTGTCGGTAATTTGTTTGACGGTTTCGCCGTCCACTTCGCGGTTGAAGGCGATGATGCCGCCGAATGCGCTGGTGGTATCGGTAGCGTAGGCGAGTTTGTAGGCGGTCAATGTATCGGCGGCAACGGCGACACCGCACGGGTTGGCGTGTTTCACGATCACGCAGGCGGGCGCGTCGAAGGATTTGACGGCTTCCCAGGCAGCATCGGCATCGGCAATGTTGTTGTAAGACAATTCTTTGCCTTGCAGCTGTTTGTAGGCGGAAAGACTGCCTGCGGCTGGATAAATATCGCGGTAGAATGCGGCGCGTTGGTGTGGATTTTCGCCGTAGCGCATGTCTTGCACTTTAATCCAGCTTTGGTTGAACTGGCTGGGGAATTCGCCGATTTGGGGCTGGCCGCTCAAGACGTCGTCTGAAAGCGAGGTCAGGTAGTTGGAAATCATGCCGTCGTATTGGGCGGTATGGCTGAATGCTTTGCGTGAAAGGTTGAAACGGGTTTTGTCGCTCAAGGCGCCGTTGTTGGCTTCGAGTTCAGCAGCGATGGCCGGGAAATCGGCGGTGTCGGTAACGATGGCGACGTGTTTCCAGTTTTTCGCGGCGGAGCGCACCATGGTAGGGCCGCCGATGTCGATGTTTTCAATTGCGTCTTCTAGCGTACAGTTTGGCTTGGCGATAGTGGCGGCGAAGGGGTAAAGGTTGACGCACACGAGGTCGATGTTGCCAATGCCGTGTTCTTCCATCTTGGCGACGTGCTCGTCCAAATCGCGACGGCCGAGGATGCCGCCGTGGATTTTCGGATGCAGGGTTTTCACGCGGCCGTCGAGCATTTCGGGAAAACCGGTATAGTCGGCAACTTCGATAACGGGAACGCCTGCATCAGCCAAGAGCTTTGCTGTACCGCCGGTAGAAAGGATTTCTACACCGAGCTTAGTCAGGGTTTGGGCAAATTCGACTGCGCCTGTCTTGTCGGACAGGCTGATCAGGGCGCGTTTGATGGAAGACATTTGGATTTCCTTTGTTGAAGGTTTAATCGATATGGGATGAATTTTCAGGGCGGTATTATCCGCTATTTTCGCCTTTTTGGCAGTAGGTTTTTATAGATATTGTTGACAATTTTATTGTAAAAGGCCGTCTGAAACTTGGTTTCAGACGGCCTGATGTTTTTGACTATTTAAATCCCATTTTCTTCGCCACGCATACTGCGCCTGCCATGCCTGCGCATAAGGGCATGAGCAAGGCAACGGGGGCGTAGGTGAGTTCTAAAACAAAGACGATGGCCGTCAGGGGCATTTTGAGGGAAACGCCAAGGAAAACGGCGGCGCCGACAACGGCCGCACTTTCAGACGACATGGCAGGAAAGAAAGTATTCCACGCGGCTGCGGCGGCAAAGGCGATGGTGCTGCCGAGCATCATGGACGGGGTAATCAGGCCGCCGTATGCGCCTGCCGCCAGCGCCATTAAGACGACCAGCCATTTGACGGCGGTCAGCTCAAGGCTGTGTTGCCAGTCGGTCAATCCGCCAAAGGTCAGTTGGTTGCCTGCTTTGCCGTTGCCCAAAATTTCGGGAAACCAAACGGCAATCGCGCCGATGAGTGCAAACATGCAGACGGCCAAGGGAATGATTTTGATGTTGTCGCGCTTGATGAAGGGGAATTTTTGGGCGGTGCGCTGGAAAAAGACGGCGGTTGCGCCCAGTATCGGGCCGATGATGGCGGAAAACCAAAGTAATGGGGTGTTGATGGAAAGGTTGGCCGGATGATATTGCTGCACGTCGCCCAAGCCAATGCGTGCGACGGCGGTGGCGATGACGGAAGTCAGCAATGCGGCGGCGACGGCTTGCTGCGTCCATACGCCCAGCATGGCTTCGAGGATGAAAAGTGTGGAGGCGAGCGGCACATTATACACGGCTGCCAAACCTGCACCTGAAGCGCAAGCAATGACCAGCCTTGCGTCATCTTCGCTCAGCCCGAAACGGTTGACACCGACCGAGGCGAAAGCGGCGGTCATTTCACGCGGCGCAACTTCGCGGCCGAGCGGCGAGCCCAGCCCGACAGTAATGATTTGCAACAGGGCATGGCTGACGGTTTCCAAAAATGGAAAACCGGCGAGCGGATTTTTAACCACGGCTTTGATACCCGGTTGCGGCCTGCCGTAGCGTTTGAGCAACCACCACCCCAAGCCGACCACCACGCCGCAAAAGGCCATCACGCCGATACGCCGCTCCGGACTTGCCTGCGATACGCCCTCCCGGAAAGAAACGTATAGGCCGTCTGAACCGTAACCGTAGGCAAGATGTTGAATCGTGTGCATGATTTCGGTTAATACAATGCCGACCATGCCGCCGATGATGCCGGTAATGATGAGTGCGGCCCAGAGTTTATGAGTGTCTTTCACGGGATTTGACTTGAGGTAGTAATGGTTTGATCAAAGCGTTTTTCGGGGGAACTATTGTCCGCCCAAGGGATAGTTTTTGGGGGCAACGTGGTTTTTGCCGTTATAAGGGAAAATATATTTCTGATTTTTATAATTTTTCTTTCCTGATACGCCGCTGAGTTTTGCAGTCAACGCCCATACGCCGGATACGGCAGGACGGTTTTTGTCAAAAGCAATTTTGGCTTCCAGGCTGGTATATCTGTCTTTGCAGTCTCGTTTTTCACGCCCTTTCAATTCATCGCAATCGCCAAAATATGCGCCGTTATCGTTACCGCTGATAATAAAGCTTTTACGGATGCGGTTGCTATCATCGGTAAACAGGAAGTTTTGCGAAGTCGTCGTATCGCCTTGGCCTGTATAACTTGACTCGGCAACATAGCCCCAGTTTTGCGCGCCCACCTGAACAAACTTCCACGCCTTATTCTCCGGCGTCTCGCCCCATGCGCCGATTTCATCTCTTCCGTGCTGTTTGATTGCCCACTTGCCGTCTGTTTTTTCCAAAACAAACAATTCTGCCAAACCCGAAGAGGCGTGCGCGTCATTTTTTTCTTTCTCTTCTAAATCGTAGGCAAAACCTGTGTACAACACATAGCGCGCGGCTTTGCCGTTGCGCGTTACGGTATGGTCGGCAACAGGTTTCATGCAATACATGATGTTGTTAGATGGTGCCTGTCCGTCTTTCGGCGGCTCGGTAAGCTGGCATTTGTGCGCGGCAAGCGGTCGGTTGTAATGTTTGGCAATGACGGCCTGTACGGTGGCTTTGTCGTTATCGGGTGCAGCCGACACCAAAACGGGGCAGGCAAGCAAAAGCAGGGGTATGATGCGTTTCATAGAAATTTTCCCAAAATGTTTGATTGAAAAAGTACGGCTATTTCAGACCATCTGAAACTGTTTTCAGACGGCCTTTTTGTGTTTGCTGCCGATACGCGCCAACACTCCGGCGACAAAAGTGGACGAAATGACGACGGTAATGCCCAGCGCGGCCATGCTGCTTAAATGTTCGCCCAAAATCAACACCGCCATGATAACGCCGATGACGGGCTCGAGCGAAATCAGCAGGCCGGAGACGTTGGCAGGGACTTTGTTCATGCCTTTGTTCCACAACAGATAGGCGAGCCAGCTGCAGCCAATCCCCATATACAACACCGACAACGTGCCGCCCCACGACCAGTTGATTTGATAGCTGTCTGCCAACACCAGCGAAAACGGCAGGCACAACAGCGCCGCCGCCGCCATGGAAGCCGCGGTAAATGCGGGCGCACCGATACGGGCAATCATTTTTTGGCTCGGACGTATCACGCCGGCGAAACCGAATCCTGCGAGCAAAATCAGCAAACAGCCGAACCAGTCAATCGAACCGCCCTCTTCCGCGCCGCCCAATACCATCATGCCCACGCCGGCAAACGCCGCCGCGCAGCAAATCCAGTGGTACAGTTTGGCTTTGTCGTTGAAGAAGAAATGGCCGACAAAGACGACCAGCAAAGGCTCCAGCCCGACCACGGTAATCGCGCTGGCGGCAGATGTGTATTTCAAACCGATAAACTGGAGCATCAAAACGACAACGTAATTGACAAAGGAAATCCACAACAAGGGCTTCCATTCGCTCCGCGGAATCCTGCCCAAATAACGGCGGCATGACGGCAACACCATCAACGCGGCAATCAACAAACGCGCCTCGACCATCAGCGCTGGGTCGATCATCTCGTAAGAATACTTAGCAGCGATAAAAGAGCTGCCCCAAATCAGCAGGGCAAGTATTTGATAGAACATGGTCCGACCTTTTAAAAAGGGTTAATCGTTTCTTCTCTATATTTATTATTCAGACGGCCTGGCGGGATTTTGGCCTTTTTTATTTTGTCTGCGTCAGCGAATCCAAAAAGTCGAAGAGTTTGGCATTCATTTCACTGAAATCCGCCGCTTCGATTTTATCCGGATGCTGGACATAAGTTTGAGCTTGACTTTGTTCGGCCACATTGTCGCGCCCGTCCGCCGCAATCAGCAGCCCGACGGCTTCGCGGTCAAACTCCAAATGAGCCTGGAAGGCATAATGTTTGGACGCAAAACGGATAATCTGGCGCGGACAGCCTTTGCTGGTTGCCAACACAACCGCCTCATCCGTCAAACCGGGCATATCGCCGTGCCAATGGCCGGTATTCAGGGTTTTGCACAACAGGGAAACATGGGCATCCGCCAGACCTTCCGCCGTCAGCTCAATCGGATAAATGCCGATTTCACGCTCAGGGCTGCGTGTGTGGCGCGCGCCGTAGGCAACGGATAAAAGCTGCGCACCCAAACACACGCCGACAATATATTTATCCGCCGCCATCGCCTGACGCATCAGGCGCAGCTCGGATTTGGGGTCGTAATACGGGAATGTCTGCCTGTCTTCATCAGGCGATTGCGGCCCGCCCATCACAATCAAAAAATCTATATCGTCCACATTGTCAGGCAGGGTTTCACATTCGTACACTTTGGTTGCACTGATGTTATGTCCGCGCCATTGCGCCCATTTCAAATATGCGCCCGGCACTTCAAATGCCTCGTGCAGGATGAAATGGATATTTAATTTATTCGGATTTTGCATTGTTATTTCTCCTTCGACCGTCAGGACGGGTTGCTCTGCCGTATTACAGCATACCGTGCTGTTGTAATTTTTTACGCAGGGTATTGCGGTTCAAACCCAAAATAACGGCAGCTTTAGACTGGTTGCCGCCGCATTGCTCCATTACGCAGGCAAGCATCGGCTTTTCCACTTGATGCAACACCATATCATACACGCCGCAAGGTTCCGTACCATCTAAGTCTTTGAAGTATTGTCGTAAGTTTTGTTCAATACATTGCGCAATGTCAGTCGTCGTTTGATTCATCGTGATTGTCTTTCTTTAGATTTGTTTTTAAATGGATTTATTTTTAAATGATGAGGCCGTCTGAAACCCTTTAGCCTTCCCGATAGTGGCATACCCAGCGGTCGGTTTTCTCTGAAAGCGTCTCAAGATAGGCGGCAAGGGTATCGTATTGTGCCGCGGCGCTGTCCAATCGGTTGATGTCCCGGCGTGTGTGTTCGCCGTCGGGCATTTCGTCGATGTACCAGCCAATGTGTTTGCGGGCGATGCGCACGCCGGCGACTTCGCCATAAAACGCGTGCATGGCGCGGATGTGGTTCAAAATGGTGGCGTTGCATTCTGCCAAGCTCAAGGCCGGCGGTAAAACACCGTGTTCGGCATAATGTTTTAAATCACGGAAGAGCCACGGCCTGCCTTGTGCGCCGCGCCCTATCATGATGCCGTCGGCGGCGGTTTGTTTGAGGACGGCGGCGGCTTTTTGCGGCGAAGTAATATCGCCGTTGACCCAAACGGGGATGTTCAGACGGCCTTTGGTTTCGGCAATCAGTTCGTAACGCGCTTCGCCTTTGTACATCTGCGTGCGTGTGCGACCGTGGATGGCAAGGGCTGCAATGCCTGATTCTTCAGCGATTTTGGCGATGGTCGGCAAGTTTTGATGTTCGTCGTGCCAGCCCAAACGGGTTTTGAGGGTAACGGGTACGTCCACCGCGTTGACAACGGCTGCCAAGATTTCGGCAACCAAAGGCTCGTTTTGCATCAATGCGCTGCCTGCCTGCACATTGCAGACTTTTTTGGCCGGGCAGCCCATGTTGATGTCGATAACCTGCGCACCTAAGCCGACGTTATACTGCGCGGCTTCCGCCATCTGCTGCGGATCGCTGCCGGCAATCTGGACGGCCACCACTCCGCCCTCGCCTTCAAAATCGCTACGGCGCAGGGTCTTTTTGGTATTTCTAAGCGTCGGGTCGCTGGTCAGCATTTCGCACACCGCCCACCCTGCGCCAAACTCGCGGCAAATCCGGCGGAACGGTTTGTCCGTAATGCCTGCCATGGGGGCGAGTGCGATGGGGTTGTCAATGAAATAGCCGCCGATGTGCATGATGTGTGCGCCGAATTGAAGGGGCTGAAATTGTACAATTTTTAAGCAAATTTTTCCAATCGTATTTACATGTTGCACAATGAAAAGGCCGTCTGAAACTGGGTTTCAGACGGCCTTTTCAGCCAGAACATTTAAATAAACAACATGACAACCATCTGCACTGCGGTCTGAATCATGTCGATAATCGGCCAAATCAGTTTGGCCAGCAGGCCTGTAAACAACAGGATCAGGATAATCCATGTGCCGTATGGCTCGATTTTACGGAACTGCATGGACTGCTTGGCGTTAAGGAAGGTATCAATAAAAATACCGCCGTCCCAAGGCAAAATCGGAATCAGGCTGAATGCAACCCAAATCGAGTTCACCATCACGCCGTAACCGGCCATCTGCGCCAACGGTGCTTGATACGATTCAGGCACATACGCGGCAAGTACGACCACAAAACCCCAAAAGAACGCCAAAATCAGATTGGCAATCGGGCCTGAAATAGACACCCAACGCCACGCGCGGCGCGGATCGCGGAAATTACGCGAATCGATGGGCATGGGACGCGCCCAGCCGAACAGAAAACTGCCTATCATCAGACACACCAGCGGCACGACAATCGTACCGACAGGGTCGATGTGCGGCAGCGGATTGAGCGTCAAACGCCCAAGCTGCTCGCCGGTATGGTCGCCCCAATACCGCGCCGTATAACCGCGTGCCACTTCGCGCACGGTAATGGCCAACAACACAGGCAATACTGCCAGCAGAAATACGCCTAAATCAAAATTTGCAAACATGTTTTTCCTTATCAAACACGCCGTCTGAAAACACAAAATATCCTTAAATACCCTTTCAGACGGCCTGAGGCTTTAATCTTCCTGTTTTTTGTCCGAACCAAAAGACTCTTTCAGCTCTCGCCAAGTAATGCCTTTACCTTGCGGATTCAGCTTGAAGACTGATTACTACAAAGTAATGGCGAATATCTTTAATAAAAGGCCTGTCATGCTGAAATTTAACACGTAGAACCGATTCCATAAAGGCTTTCCAACAGCATGATTTATTGCTTCCCGCTATCATACCCAATTTGAGCGCCCTATCTATTTTAAGCCTAAAGGCCGTCTGAAACTTCAAATCCAGTTTCAGACGGCCTTTGATTTCCTATTTAAAATGTTTCAACTGTTTTACAGGCTGTAATACATTTCAAATTCCAGTGGGTGCGGCGCCATGCGGATGCGGCGTACGTCTTCTTCTTTGAAGGCGATGTAGCTGTCGATCCAGTCTTTGCTGAACACTCCGCCGCGCAGGAGGAATTCGTGGTCGGCTTTGAGGGCGGCGAGGGCTTCTTCCAAAGAGGCGCAAACGGTTGGCACCAATGCATCTTCTTCCGGAGGCAGGTCGTACAGGTTTTTATCGGCAGGGTCGCCCGGATGGATTTTGTTTTGAATGCCGTCCAAACCGGCCATCAACAAAGCGGAGAACGCCAAGTATGGGTTGGCGGTCGGATCAGGGAAGCGCGCTTCGATACGGCGTGCCTTGCTGCTGTTTACAGACGGAATGCGGATGGAAGCGGAACGGTTTTTGGCGGAATATGCCAGTTTGGTCGGCGCCTCAAAGTGCGGCACGAGGCGTTTGTAAGAGTTGGTGGACGGATTGGTAATCGCGTTCAGGGCTTTGGCGTGTTTGATGATGCCGCCGATGTAATAAAGGGCGGTATCAGACAAACCGGCGTAGCCGTCGCCGGCAAACAGGTTTTGACCGTCTTTCCAGATGGATTGGTGGACGTGCATGCCGCTGCCGTTGTCGCCCATGATGGGTTTGGGCATGAACGTAGCGGTTTTGCCGAAGTTGTGGGCAACGTTTTGAATCACGTATTTCATGTCTTGGGTTTGGTCGGCACGTTTAACCAGAGTGGCAAAACGCGTGCCGATTTCCATTTGGCTGCCGGTACCGACTTCACTGTGGTGCACTTCGACTTCGATGCCGAGTTCTTCCAAAATATTGACCATGGCAGAACGCAGGTCTTGGCCGCAGTCAATCGGTGCAACAGGGGCGTAACCGCCTTTGACGGCCGGGCGGTGGCCGGTGTTTTGACCGTCCATGTGCAGGCCGCTTGACCATGCGCCGCTTTCAGAAGTGATTTCGTAACGGGTTTTGTGCATATCGGTTTCAAATTCTACGCCGTCAAAAACGAAGAATTCAGGCTCGGGGCCGAAATAGGCGGTGTCGCCGATACCGGAAGATTTCAAGTAAGCTTCAGCGCGGCGTGCGATAGAGCGAGGATCGCGGTCATAGCCTTGGCCGTCGGCCGGATCGATGACGTCGCAGGTAAAGACAACGGTGGTATCGTCGTAGAAAGGATCGACGAAGGCTGTAGATGCATCGGGACGCAGCTGCATATCGGAAGCCTGAATGCCTTTCCAGCCGCCGATGGACGAACCGTCAAATGCCTGACCGTTTTCAAACCATTCTTCGGGATCGTCGAGGACGATGCGGGCGGGTACGGTAAAGTGGTGCTGCTTGCCTTTGGTATCGGTAAAGCGCAAATCTACGAAGCGGGCTTCGCTTTCTTCAATCAGTTTTACAGCGTCTTTGATGGACATCTTCAGCTCCTGAGGGATTGGGTTTAATTTGTTATTCTATCACGGTAAGGCCGTCTGAAATACATCAGGACGCCCGTTTTTACGCAATGAAATATAGTTTCAGACTGTTTGATTGTCAACAATTTTACATTACGCTTTCTTAACATAAAGACCGCTATAATAAGCACTCTTTTCTTTTGTTTCTGCAGAACCTGTTTTATGAACAATACCCCGCGTTACGCCGTTTTCGGCAATCCCGTTGCACACAGTAAATCACCGCAAATCCATCAGCAGTTTGCGCTGCAGGAAGGCGCGGTCATTGAATATGAGCGCATTTGTGCCGAAATCGGCGGTTTTGCCGAAGCTGTTGCAGCGTTTCGTGCCGAGGGTGGGCAAGGTGCGAATGTAACCGTCCCGTTCAAGCAGGAAGCTTTTGTGCTGGCGGACGAGCATTCCGAACGCGCTTTGGCTGCCGGCGCGGTCAATACGCTGGTGTGGTTGGAAGACGGCAGGATACGCGGCGACAACACCGACGGTATCGGTTTGGCCAACGACATCACGCAGGTCAAAAATATTGCCATCGAAGGCAAACCCATTTTGCTTTTGGGCGCGGGCGGCGCCGTGCGCGGCGTGATTCCTGTTTTGAAAGAACACCGCCCTGCCCGTATAGTCATTGCCAACCGTACCCACGCCAAGGCCGAGGAATTGGCTCGGCTTTTCGGCATTGAAGCCGTCCCGATGGCGGATTTGAACGGCGGCTTTGATATCATCATCAACGGCACGTCCGGTGGCTTGAGCGGTCAGCTTCCTGCCGTCAATCCTGAAATTTTCCGCGGCTGCCGCCTTGCCTACGATATGGTTTACGGCGACGCGGCGCAGGCGTTTTTGAACTTTGCCCAAAGCAACGGTGCGGCCGAAGTTTCAGACGGCCTGGGCATGCTGGTCGGTCAGGCTGCCGCTTCTTACCATATTTGGCGCGGATTTACGCCCGATATCCGCCCTGTTATCGAATACATGAAAGCCCTGTAACCATGTTCCGCATCATCAAATGGCTGATTGCCCTGCCCATCGGCATCTTCATTTTTTTTAACGCTTATGTGTACGGCAACATCATTACCTACCGCGCCGTCGCGCCCAGCAAAACCGCCTTCATGTCCATGCGCATGAGCCAGTTTGCAAGCGAAGGGCGCGATGTCGAGTTGGATTACCGCTGGGTACCTTACGACCAAATCTCTGTCAACCTCAAAAAAGCCCTGATTGCTTCCGAAGACGCCAACTTTGCCGAACACAGCGGCTTTGACTGGAACGGCATCAAATACGCCATGAAACGCAATAAGCAAAGCGGCGAAGTCAAAGCCGGCGGTTCGACCATCAGTCAGCAGCTGGCGAAAAACCTGTTTCTTAACGAAAGCCGCAGCTACATCCGCAAAGGCGAAGAAGCGGCGATTACGGCGATGATGGAAGCGGTTACCGACAAAGACCGCATTTTTGAGCTGTATCTGAACTCAATCGAATGGCACTACGGCGTATTCGGCGCGGAAGCGGCGTCCCAGTATTTCTACAAGAAACCTGCCTCCGCCCTCACCCGCCAACAAGCTGCCAAACTCACGGCGCGCGTTCCGGCTCCGCTGTTTTACGCAGACCACCCTAAGAGCAAACGGATGCACAACAAAACCAATATCATCCTGCGCCGCATGGGTTCGGCAGAATTGCCCGAAAGCGATATGGATTAATTCAAAAGGCCGTCTGAACATTTCAGACGGCCTTTGTTTTTAGGCTTTCTCTTCCGGCTCCGGTACGTCAAACACTTGGCGCAGGTAAGCGAGGAAGGTGTTGTTGGTGGTCATGGTTTTGCCCGGGGAGTCGGAGAGCTTGGCGACGGATTGGCCGTTGCACTCGACAAGCTTCAAGACAATGTTCAAAGGCGTGTGTCCCAAATCATTGGTCAGGTTGGTACCGATACCGAAACTGGTTTTGAAACGGTCTTTGAAGTATTGGTGTAACGCCCATGAACGCTCAATATCGAGGCCGTCTGAAAAGGTCAGCATTTTGGTGCGGCTGTCGATTTTGAGTTTTTTGTAATGCTCGTAGGCTTTGTCGCCCCAAACATAAGGATCGCCGCTGTCGTGGCGCAGGCCGTCGAAGAGTTTGGCGAAGTAGAGGTCGAAATCGCGCAAGAAGGCGTCCATGCCGACCACGTCGGTCAGGGCAATGCCGAGGTCGCCGCGGTATTCATGTACCCAGCTTTCCAGCGCGGCTTTTTGGAAATTACGCAAACGTACGTCCAAGGCTTGGAAGGCTTGGAGGAACTCGTGCGCCATGGTGCCGATGGGTGTGATGCCGAGTTTTTTGGCCAGATAAACGTTGCTGGTACCGCGCACGATGTCGGGAGCGGCTTCTAATAAGGTACGGATAACGTGTTCCTGCCATGCAAGGGTGTAGCGGCGGCGCGTGCCGAAATCGGAAATCAGGAACGGCGGATCATTCGGATTTTGAGTGGCTGCGATTTCTTTCAGTTGTTGCGCTTTGGCCTGCAAACGGCGCTCGCCTTCTTCGATGACGGCTGGTGTTTCCAAGCGGCGGAAATAGAGTTCGTTGACGATGGCAAGAATGAAAATCTCGAAGAACATCGCCTGTATCATCGGACCTTCGATGCGGATATTCAGACGGCCCTGATCGTCGGGACTGACTTTGACGAAGCGGCGTTGGAGTTGGAAAAGTTCGAGATAATCGACAAAATCGCTTTTGATAAAACGCAGACTGCGCAAGTAGTCGAGTTCGTCATGCGTAAAGCGCAGCTGGCACAGGGCGTCGAGTTCGCGTTCCAATTCTTCTTGAATATCGGCCAGCGGATACACCATCTCTTTGTTGCGGCAGCGGAATTCGTAGAGGCTGTGGGTTTGCGGGAATTGATGCAACACGACTTGCAGCATGGTAAATTTGTACAGGTCGGTATCAAGCAGGGATTGGATAATGGGCTGATGAGCAGACATAAGCTTTCTCTGAGTAAACGTGGGCGTTGAGGTATCGATTTTAATGGAAAAGGCCGTCTGAAAGAAACCTTATTCAGACGGCCTTTATCTTATTAATCCAGCTGCGCTACGGAAACCGGCAAAGAGCGGATGGTAGACAACATCGTGCTGGCATCTTTTTGCTGTTTGCGGAACGCAGCCATATTGGTCGGGGTCAGCTTCGGCGTCGGCAGGGCGACGGTAGTCGGGTTGACCGGCTGACCGTTGACGCGTGCTTCGTAGTGCAGGTGCGGACCGGTAGAACGGCCGGTTGTACCCACAAAACCAATCACTTCGCCGGCGCGGACTCTGCCGTCGGCAGGACTGAACGCACTCATGTGGCCATACAGGGTTTCCACACCGTTGGCATGACGAATCATCACGGTATTACCGTAGCCACCTTTCCAACCTTTGAAAATCACTTCGCCGTCGGCAGCGGCCTTAATCGGCGTACCGGTCGGAGCGGCATAGTCGATACCGGTGTGCATACGGACGGTATGCAGGACCGGATGGACACGGTAGCCGAACGGAGAAGAAATGCGCGTGTATGCAACAGGCTCGGTATTAAAGCCTTCTTTTTGTTGCAGGGACTTACCGTTTTGATCGTAGTAGCTGCCGCTTTCTTCGTCGCCTTTGCCTTGGCTGTAATAATAGGCTTGATAAGTTTTGCCGTCTTTAACCACTTCAGCCGCCAAAATATCGCCAACCGCCATTTGTTGGCCGCGGAAATACATACTGTTGTACAAAAGGCGTACGGTATCGCCTTCTTTCAAATCGCTCATATTAAACGAGTCGGCAAAGATTTCTTTGAGCTGGATATACACTTCGGAAGGGATTTCGGCACGGAGCATATCGCCGATGGCGGAAGTGCGGATTTGCACGGAGCGCAGGGTCGGCATGGTTTTCATGTCGATTTCGGCATTGGAGATGCGCCATTTGCCTTTGACTTTTTCCAAAGCCACCAAATTGCGTTCCAATTCTTCATCGGTAAAGAATTGAACATCGGTCACTTGGCCTGAAGAATCGATGCGGATGTTGACGGATTGGTTGGTCCGCAGGTTTTTCATGTCGAGGTTGGCATTGTTTTTCGCCATGATTTGCTTGATGTCTTCTTGGTTGACACCCATGCGCGTCAAAACGTCTGCCAAAGAGTCGCCGGCTTGGACGGCTTCTTGCGCCCAATAGCTGGATTGATAGGTATTGGTTTCCACATAAACGGCAGGCAGCTCTTCGGAAATACGCTCGACTTTGAAATCGGTCTGTGCTGGTTGAGGGTCGGTAATGGCGTATGCGGTCATGATGCCCGAAGCCGGCAGCAGAAACGCTAAGAGGGTTGCTTTGAATCGAGTGGAATATTTGTTTTTAATCACGCGTTATCCTTAATGGGGCGGTCTGTTTTTTAAAGTTTGCAGAATGCCGGCACATCCGGCCTGCTGCGACCGCCTGCTGGTTTAAACAGTTTTGGGGATAAAGGACTTTGAGTCTTTTTTCCGATCTGAAAATCAGGTTTTCATTCGGAATGAATGAGGTCGTGTTTGAGATTGACGTTATTATCAGGGCTATTGTGTTGATTTACACCCTGTTTTTCTGAAATTTACGCCACGCATTTTAGCATGACAGCCCGTTTTTTCCAAACCGGCCGTCTGAACGGCCCTTTTTGAGTACGTGAGGGCAAGGTTCCGAAACGCATCATTTGTCGCGTAAAATAACGGTTTTTCTATCTATTTGCGCTTATGAAGCTGACCCTCGCCCTTCCCTCGCTCAACCGCTTTGCCGACGAATCCGTCCCTGAGCTTGCCTTACCTACTTTTAACCGTCTTTTGCGTTACGGCACATTACGCAAAGAAACACTCAGGCCGTCTGAATTTTACGGACGCCATTTGTGGGGCGGCAGCCTCATTGCCCAAGTGCAACGTTTACGCCACACAAGCCAAAAACGCACAGCCGCTTTTGCCTCTCCGGTTTGGCAACAGATGGGCATGCACCATGTCAACATTATCAGCGGCGAGTTTATCGGCATCCAAAAAGAAGAGGCGCAACGGTTATGTGCGGATTTGTCGGCGTTTTATCAAGATAAAGATTGGCAATTCGAGCCGCTTTGCGAAAGCATGTGGCTGCTCAGTATGCCGACAATAGAAGATTGGGGCGCGGAATGTGTTTTGGATGTGTGCGGGCAGCCGGAAATGGACGGTCAGGCACACGGCAAAGATGCGGTGTTTTGGTTGGCCATGCAGACGGAAATCCAAATGTTTCTCCACACGCATCCAATTAACCAAGCGCGTGAACAACAAGGATTGCCGGAAATCAACGGTTTGTGGCTGTGGAACGATGCAAGCGGCGGCACACAGTCTGCGGATATCGTCGCTTCAGACAGCGCATGGGCGCGTTTTTCGGATACGCCCAAACTCGATGCGCCATATGATTTGAAGGCTTGGTTTGAGATGGTTCAAGAAACAGGCAACACGGTTTCAGACGGCCTTATCTTTTTGGACGACTTGGTTTCCACCTTACAGACAGGCGATGTTTGGGCATACAAAGATATTTTGGAAAGCTGGGAAACCCGTTGGTTTGTGCCTTTATGGGACGCCCTTGATTCAGGCCGTCTGAAAGCCGTATGCATTGCCACAGACGGCGAAAACGGCGGCACGCTGGAAATCGGCCGCCGTTCCAAATGGGCATTTTGGCGCAAAGCTAAAACGTTTAACGGATCGTGGTAAATAGTTTTAAGCCTCCAATGCCTCCAATTTGGCCGAAATTTTATCCCACACATCCTGTAACGGAATCGCTTTCAACAAACGGGTCGGATCGTTGGTATCGATGCTGTCGGGGTTGGGCAATTCGGCATAATCGCCGGCATAAATAACCTCAGCCTGTTCGGAATACGGACGCCATTTGTCCACCCATGACGCCCCAAACAAAGCGATTTGCGGTTTATCCAAAGCGGCGGCGATGTGCATCGGTGCGGAATCGACACCGATAAACAGTTTGGCGCCCTCAATGGCCGCCGCCAATTCACGCAGGCTCAAGCATCCGGACAACACCCAAATTTTTCCGCCTTCAGGAATATTCAGACGGCCTATAATTTCCTGAAGCATGTATTGCTCGACATTGTCGGGGGAAGCGGTCAATACGACATTTTGCCCGCTGTTGAGCAGAAGCTGTACGATGGCGGCGTTTTTGCCGTCTTCCCAACATTTGAAATGCCAACGCGCACCCGGGTGCATCAACACATAATCTTCGCCGTTCCAACCCTGAGCACGCAATTTCTGCCGCATGCTTTCCCTTGCATCTTGTGCCACCCAAAGGCGTACCTTCGCATCGGCTACGTCTTCCGGCTGGATAAGCGGCGCAAGGATATTCAATTGATTTTCAACGATATGATGGCTGGTATCCAGCTCATGGTTGATAAAATCATGACAGAAACGCCACCAAAAACCGTCGCGCTTGATGCAGTCCAAACCCACGCTGCAACGGGCGCACAGTTTGGCGATTATTGCCGCACGCCATTGGTCGGACAGGTTGAAAGCCCAGTCGTAATCGCGTGCCTTCAGCTTTGAAAAAAGGTTTTTCTCACACTTCAACTGCTTGAATACGCCAAGCTTCTTCCAATTTCGATCAATGGTAAAAATCTGCGCAATCTGCGGATTATCGGCAATCAGCTGCTCCGTACCGGCATACACCAGCATATCGATTTCGCAATCGGGGAAACGGGTTTTCAGCGCATCGACCACCGGCGTGCTTAAAAGCACATCGCCATGATGGCGCAATTTGATGATCAGGATGCGTTTGGGTTGGGATAAAGACATACGAAACTTTCAGACGGCCTGTTGATTGGCTGCTATTGTAAAGCGGAAAACAGGTTTCATAAAATACAAAACAGGCCGTCTGAAAGCTATCCTGCTGATTCATCGCTATAAAATCCGCACAAGCCATGCAATTTATATTACAATCCGCACCCCGTGGTTCGAAAACCTCCCACATTAAAAAACTAAGGAAACCTCATGTCCCGCAACAACGAAGAGCTGCAAGGCATCTCCCTTTTGGGCAACCAGAAAACCCAATACCCGAGCGAATACGCGCCTAAAATTTTAGAAGCGTTCGACAACAAACACCCCGACAACGACTATTTCGTCAAATTCGTCTGCCCCGAGTTCACCAGCCTCTGCCCGATGACCGGCCAGCCCGACTTTGCCACCATCTACATCCGCTACATCCCCCATATCAAAATGGTGGAAAGCAAATCACTGAAACTCTATCTCTTCAGCTTCCGCAACCACGGCGACTTCCATGAAGACTGCGTCAACATCATCATGAAAGACCTCATCGCCCTGATGGATCCGAAATACATCGAAGTATTCGGTGAATTCACACCGCGCGGCGGCATCGCCATTCATCCGTTTGCCAACTACGGCAAAGCAGGCACAGAGTTTGAAGCTTTGGCACGCAAACGCCTGTTTGAACACGACGCACAATAATCCCGTTCAGACGGCCTAACGCCCTTTTCATGGCAAGACCCTCTCTATTGCACAGTCTCGCAAGGCTTCATGCCGTCTGAAAAACTTCCGAAAGATTTCCATGTACGAATTTACCGCCGCACAGCAGAAGAAAGCGCTCTTCTGGCTGGTGCTTTTCCATATTTTTATTATTGCCGCCAGCAACTATCTGGTGCAGTTCCCCTTTCAGATTTTCGGTATTTTTACCACTTGGGGCGCATTTTCCTTCCCCTTTATCTTCCTCGCTACCGACCTGACTGTGCGCATTTTCGGCGCGCCGTTGGCGAGACGGATTATTTTTTGGGTGATGTTCCCCGCCCTGCTGCTCTCTTATGTCTTCTCCGTCCTCTTTCATGACGGCAACTGGACAGGCTGGGCATCTTTGGCCGAATTTAACACCTTCGTCGGCCGTATCGCATTGGCCAGCTTTTCCGCCTATGCGCTCGGGCAAATCCTCGATATTTTCGTGTTCAACAGATTACGCCGTCTGAAATCATGGTGGGCAGCCCCTACTGCTTCCACCGTCGTCGGCAACGCTTTGGACACGCTGGTGTTTTTTGCTGTTGCCTTTTACGCGAGCAACGATGAATTTATGGCGGCAAATTGGCAGGGCATCGCATTTGTCGATTATCTGTTCAAACTCGCCATCTGCACCCTCTTCTTCCTGCCTGCCTACGGCATCGTATTGAGCATCTTGACCAAAAAACTGACTTCCTTAAACGTCCGTCAAGAAATGCCCGAATCGGTTTTAGCCAAATAAGCAGTAGATAAAAACAAGGCCGTCTGAAACTTTGATCGTTCAGACGGCCTTTTATGTTTTAAACAATTAACCGGTCAATTGTTTAGTAATCAGTTTTTTCAGCGGCGGGAAATTATTGCTTGCACGCAATACCAAACCGCGCAGCAGTTTCGCCGGAGCAGTTTCATTGGTAAAGAGTTTCAGCAGCATATTGGTGCCGTGGTAAATCGGATGGGCGTGGAGCATATGCTTGGTGCTGTATTTTTCCAGCAGGCTCTTCGCACCAATATCCTGACCGCGTTGCTCGGCTTCAAGAACCAATTTAGCCAAAAGATCGGCACTTGCCAAACCCAAGTTAAAGCCGTGCGCAGTAACCGGATGCATACCGACCGCGGCATCTCCGATCAACGCGCTGCGTTTGCCGTAGAAACGTTGGGCAATCATGCCGACCAAAGGATAATTGTGAATGGTGCTGACTAATTCCATATCGCCCAGACGGCCTTTGAGTTGCTCTTTCACGCTGGCTGCCAATTCTTCCGGCGACATATTCTTAATCGTTTCGGCTTTATCGCTGTCCACCGTAATCACCGTATTGGTCAAGTGTTCTTCCAAAGGCAGCAACGCAATAGTGCGGCCGTAGTGGAAGCATTCATATGCGGTATGCAGGTTGGACAGAGTATGCTTCATGCGGCACACGAACATGGTGCGGCTGTAATCGTGCATATCGGAAGAAATGCCCAATTGACGGCGCGTTTGCGAGAAGCGGCTATCGGCGGCCAACAACAGACGGCCGGTCAATACTTCGCCGCTTTCCAAAATGACTTGCGCCTCATTGTCGGAAGTTTTAACTTCTTTAACATTGGTGCCGGTCAAGATTTTGACATTGTCCAATTTGGACACGACTTCATAAGCGGCTTTACGGATGTTGTGATTGGAAATCAAATAGCCCAAGCAGTCTGCAGGCTCGCCGCGCGCCTCAGTCGGTTGCGGGAAATGGAGCTGGTAATCGGAATGACCGTTCAACACTTTGGCATCGCGCAAAGGATAAATTTCGTCTTTTGGAATCAAATCCCACATACCCAATCGCTGCATGATTTCGCGCGACAAGTGCGTCAGTGCGATTTCACGGCCGTCATACGGCGGATTTTGCAACACTTCTAAAGGACTTCTTTCAATCAGGGTTATGTTCAACCCGCTTCCGGCCAACTCTGCGGCAAAACTTAATCCGGCAGGGCCTGCGCCGACGACGAGAATATCACTGTGTAAGCTCATGGGAGGAATTCCTTGTATTCAACTGATACGGATTTTTTCAGACGGCCTTAAGTTTACTGTGTTTAGCTACATGAGGGTAAATCAAAGGCATTTGATAGATTATATAGAAAGCATTGATAGAATAAAACAAATGTTATCAATTGTAAGCGTGTTTTTACTTTGGCCTTAATATAAATCAAGCTTCACGACATACGGATTTTATCAAACAGACAAAACAGTCTGACAAACAAAAACCGCATTCCGAAAAGGGAATGCGGTTTTCAATCGTAAAACGATTATTCTTCAGAACCGGTGTAAGGACGGATGCTGACAGTTTTACGGTTCAGCGCGCCTTTGGTTTTGAATTCAACGTAACCGTCGACTTTAGCAAACAAAGTGTGGTCTTTGCCCATGCCTACGTTGTCACCTGCGTGGAATTTAGTACCGCGTTGACGAACGATGATGGAGCCTGCCGGAATCAGCTCGTTGCCGTAGGCTTTAACGCCCAAGCGTTTGGCTTCTGAATCGCGACCGTTGCGGGTGCTACCGCCTGCTTTTTTACTTGCCATTTGTAATACTCCTGAACTTACTTGAAATTAGGCGATTGCCACGATTTCGATTTGGGTGAAATTTTGGCGATGGCCTTGGCGTTTTTGGTAGTGTTTGCGACGACGCATTTTGAAAATGCGTACTTTCTCGCCACGACCATGAGCAACGACTTTGGCTGTTACTTTTGCGCCTTCGATAAAAGGTGCGCCTACTTTTACAGATTCGCCGTCAGCAATCATCAAAACTTCAGTCAGTTCGATTTGGCTGTCGAGTTCGGCTGGTATCTGTTCTACTTTCAATTTTTCGCCAACGGAAACTTTGTATTGTTTACCGCCGGTTTTTACGACCGCGTACATACTCAACTCCATGAGAATTAGGTTAACATTCCGCACACCATGTGCGAAACGAGCTATTCTATTTCTATTTGCCTGTTTTGTCAAAATTTATTTTATTTACAACTGAAAAGGCCGTCTGAAAGATATGTTGCATGCTTTTTAACTGATATAATCACGCGCTGGATTGCTGATATCTTTATGCAACGTTATTACCCCGACCGAATGTACGGGTTTAAACAGATTCATTGGAGCCTCCGCTCCGTTTTATCAACAGAGAATGTTTTATGCTCGAAAACCTGCCTTACTTCCAACGCCACCTGCCCGATGACCTTGCCAAAGTGAACGCGGTCATCAATCAAGCTGTTCAATCCGATGTCGCGCTGATTTCGCAAATCGGCACATACATCATCAGCGCGGGCGGTAAGCGACTGCGTCCGATTATTACCATTTTGGCAGGCAAAGCAGTCGGGCATGACGATGAAAAGCTGTATTCGCTGGCGGCGATGGTGGAATTCATCCACACCTCCACCCTCCTGCACGACGATGTCGTCGATGAAAGCGAATTGCGCCGCGGCCGTAAAACCGCAAACAACCTTTTCGGCAACGCGGCGGCCGTTTTGGTCGGCGACTTCCTCTATACACGCGCCTTCCAACTGATGGTTGGTTCGGGCAGCATGCGTATTTTGGAAGTGATGGCCGATGCGACCAACATCATCGCCGAAGGCGAAGTCATGCAGCTGATGAACATCGGCAATACGGATATTACCGAAGAGCAATACGTCCAAGTTATCCAATACAAAACAGCAAAATTGTTTGAAGCGGCCGCACAAGTCGGCGCAATTTTGGGCAAGGCTTCCCCCGAACACGAGCAAGCCTTGAAAGACTACGGCATGTACGTCGGTACGGCTTTCCAAATCATTGACGATGTATTGGACTATTCTGGCGAAACCGAAGAAATCGGCAAAAACGTCGGCGACGATCTGGCCGAAGGCAAACCTACCCTGCCATTGATTTACCTGATGCGAAACGGCTCCGAGCAGGCCGCCAACGATGTGCGCCACGCTTTGGAAAATGCCGACCGCAGCTATTTTGAAAAAATCCACGACTATGTCGTCAACTCCGACGCTTTGCCGTATTCGATTTCCGAAGCGAAAAAAGCCGTTGACAAAGCCATCGCTTCATTGGACGTGTTGCCTGACAGCGAAGTCAAAGAAGCCATGATCCAACTGGCAAAAGAATCTTTGGCCCGAGTATCTTAATCCGATGAATTTCAGCTTTGTCCCTTTGTTTCTGGTTACGCTGATTTTTTTGGGCGTCGTCAGCAACAACAACTCGATTACGATTTCGGCGGCGGTATTGCTGCTCATGCAGCAGACGGCCTTGTCGCAATATCTTCCCTTGGTGGAAAAACACGGTTTGCATCTGGGCATCATCCTGCTGACCATCGGCGTATTGAGCCCGCTGGTTTCCGGTAAAATCCAGATTCCGCCGGTTTCCGAGTTTATCAATTTTAAAATGATTGCCGCCGTCCTTATCGGCATTTTGGTTGCCTGGCTTGCCGGACGCGGCGTTCCATTGATGAGCGAACAGCCTGTTTTGGTAACCGGATTATTAATCGGCACGGTCATCGGCGTTGCCTTTGTCGGCGGCATTCCGGTCGGCCCTTTGATTGCCGCAGGCTTATTGTCTTTTTTTGCCGGAAAGGTTTAAAATCCCCTCCTTTACCGCCTCGCCATAGTTCAACGGATAGAACGTATGCCTCCTAAGCGTAAAATACAGGTTCGATTCCTGTTGGCGAGGCCATAATTTCAATAAAAGCCTTTCATACTTTGAAAGGCTTTTTTGTTATCAATAAATAAAGGCCGTCTGAAACTTTTCAGACGGCTTTTTCATTTCGACAAACCGTTAACCCGGACGACCATCCGAACGCGGACGGATCAACCAAGGAATATATTTCCATGCGTACAACAGCAAAGAAGCGGCAAACAAAGCGGCGGAGCAACGGATACTGTGCGTGTATGCCGTACCGTTCACAAAAGTTGCCAAAACACGGACAGCCGTTGCGGCTATCATCAACCAAAAGGCAACAGGAACCACTTTAGGCGGCGGATAAATGGAGTTGCCGGTATGACCAAGCGCGGTTCGTGCCATCATGCCCAAAGTCAGCACGCCGATACCGCCAACGCCGATAAGGTGCACACCCAAATTCAAGAAACTTGAAATCCAATAAGAAAGACCGACTGCAATCAAGCCCAAGCCGGTAAACAGATAGCCGGCAAACAAAATCCAAAGCATAGGCTCTTTCAGCACGGCTTTATACCACCAGCGGTACACCTGCACAGTAAAAATCACACCGGCAGCCAACGCAAACAACGCGGCCAGTCCCGGCAAAATGTTATGCGCCATCAGCATGGCGGTCAGCATAGGCAGCCAAAGTGAAGCGTGCGCCACCCATTGAGGGCTGGGAATTTGCGGCACGTTCAGGCGCTTGGACGTAAAGAACGAGATAATCCGCATACCGATCAAACCGATAAAGCCGGCCACCATAATCAAACCGGATTGCAGACCGGTCATCAGCGCAATGGCATCAAACGGCTGCACTTTCAGATGGAAGGCGAAATGGGTGCCGCCCAAAACAAAAATGGCGAACACGGCAACATAGTTGCGCTTGTTTTGAGAACGGATTACCGGCAAAGCCATACACACCGCGCCATACCAGAAAAAGATCGTACCGAATATACCGCTTGCCGTTACACCCCAACCGGGGATAAACATACAAATGCGGGCCAACAGCCAAAATGCGGTCAAACCGGCCAAAGCCTTACCGCGTGTTGGCGGCTGGCCTGTCCAAGTCGCCACGGCCGTCAATAAGAATGCAATGACAACCAATCCGGCATAGCCCCAAATCATTTCATGGGCATGCCAATAAAAACCCGGCAACTCAGGCGTACCCTGAAAGCCGAAGCCCCAAAGCAGTATAGACAATGCGCCATACAAAGCCGCCAACGAATAAAACGGGCGGAAGGCCATTGCCCAAACCGGGTGTTTGAACAAATCGGTCATGGTGGTTCCTTCAATTTTTATATCATCATAAAACAGCAACAGAGGCCGTCTGAAACTTTTCAGACGGCCATCGATTCCTTTCCCTGTTACACATTTTCAGGCAAAGGCAAAAAAGGTTCAATCGCAGGGAAAAGCTCGCGCTCCTCAAAGCGCGCATGATCGCGCAAAGTAACAGCAAACTCCTTATTCCATGATTCATTCATATATTCAGGATGCGCCATCATCGCGCGCAATTTGGCATGATCGCCTTCAAAACGCTGCCGCAACGCAGGGTCAATTTTATCCCAATACGGCGCAAACATGGTTTCCTCTTCCAAAAAATGGGGCTCCAGCTCAATAAAATGAGGCTCCAGCTCCGCCTGATGGCTTTGATCGGGCGTACGCAGGAGACGGACGCACAACGACAGCGAGCCATGATGTTCGCGGGAAAGTTCTATTAAGGCAGGATGGCGTTTCAAGGGCTTCATAAGTTCGTTATAATGGTAACAGTTTGTCAAACTGGATTAATTCAAATGTTTCAGATATTATGAAACCCAATCCCACATAAAGTCAAACAGCCCCTCTCCAAGCACTACGCTTTTGACATATAATAAAAATATCTAAAGAGCCAGCCATGTATCTGACCCAACATACCGATTACGGATTGCGCGTATTGGTTTATACCGCCATCAACGATGACACCCTCGTCAATATCGGCACCATTGCCGAGACTTACAATATTTCCAAAAGCCATTTGATGAAAGTGGTTACCTCATTAGTCAAAGGCGGTTTTCTGGTTAGCGTGCGCGGCAAAGGCGGCGGTTTGCGCTTGGCAGACAATCCTGAAAACATCAATATCGGTGCAGTAGTGCGCCATCTTGAGCCGATGCAGGTTGTCGAATGCATGGGCGACAACAACGAATGCCTCATCACCCCTTCCTGCCGACTGACCGGTATCATTACCGGCGCCATCAAAGCTTTTTTCAGTCACTTAGATCAATACTCACTGCAAGATCTGCTGGACAAGCCGACTTACGACATACTTTATACACCACGCATCCCGATCAACGAAATACGCGGAACGGCCGACTAAATCTTCAGGCCGTCTGAAAACAATCCAGCCATACTGAAATGGTATTACTTGAATAATTAAAAATGCCGTCTGAAATGAAGATTTTCAGACGGCATTGGTTTACAAAACACTCTACAGCTTAAATAGCTGACTTTCATTCGATAGGTTAATTTTTATACTAAATATGTCGAATATAAGACAACAGAAAAACCTAAAATAAGAATAATCATAGCAACCATAAAATTTATTCTTAATACTTTCAAATAAAATTTATTGGAGATTTTTTGCATTCCAAACAGCACCTTGAAAAAATTAAATTGCATTCTTCTAGCAATAAACAGATATTCAAAAAAACCCGCATTCATCCCTTCTAATTTTGATATTTTATATAGCATTACTAGATTAATTATAATTACAATAAAATACACAAATACTAAAAAAAACAGAAAATAAGGTAATAACTCCACCAAACTACTCCTTCTTTTTTAAAAAGAATTTTCCCTAAAAAACATATTTGATGACATAACCGAATTGCTATTGTCGACATTATATTCCAATCTTTCGTAAACCAATGAATACAAAAATGCCCGAAGCCAAAAGCCTCGGGCATTTTTAATATTTGGTGGGTCCGGTGGGTTTCGAACCCACGACCAAGGGATTATGAGTCCCCTGCTCTAACCCCTGAGCTACAGACCCGTCAAGAGTAGAAGCGGATTATAGCATAACTTGTTGCTTGTTCAAGATGCCGGGCAAATGTTTCAGACGGCCTGTCGGTTTTCTATTCGAACATTATGCCGATATGCCCAATGCTTCCCAAACTTTCAAAGCGTCCGATGTTGCTTTGACATCGTGAACACGGATGATTTGCGCGCCTCGGGCGACAGTGGCCAAAGCGGCTGCGACGCTGCCGTGTACGCGTTTGGCGGCATCTTGTTCGCCTGTCAGCTCGCCAATCATACTTTTGCGCGATATGCCGATCAGGAGTGGAAATCCGGTTGCTTCCATCAACTCAGGCAAATGTTGTATCAGGGTAATGTTGTGCTGCAGGTTTTTGCCGAAACCGAAGCCGGGGTCGAGCGTGATGCGTTCAGGGGCAATGCCTGCTCGAACGCATTCTGCCGCGCGTGCTTTTAAATAACGCGCGACTTCTTCGACGACATCTTGATATTGCGGATTAAGCTGCATGGTTTTGGGCAAACCCTGCATGTGCATGAGACACATGCCTGTCGTCGGCTGTTGCGCCAATAATGCGACTGCGCCTTCATCACTCAATGCGGCAACATCGTTGATAATATCGACGCCGCCTTGCGCCAAGGCTTTTTCCATGATTGCCGTGTGGCGCGTATCCAAGCTGACGGGAACATTCCACTTGGCCACTTCCGCCAAAACCTGCTGCACCCTGGCCCATTCTTCTTCGAGAGAAACACCATCCGAACCCGGACGGGTAGATTCGCCGCCGATATCGAGAATATCCGCGCCGTCTTTCAGCAGCTGCTCGGCATGTGCCAATGCTATTGAGACATTTTGCGAATAGGTGCCACCATCGGAAAGTGAATCGGGGGTCAGATTGACGATGCCCATGATTTTCGGTTTGTCCAAGGCGATTTCAAATCGGCCTGCCTGCCAAATGCGTGTGTTCATAATGCGTCCATTGATGAAATAATAGGATAGAGGCAGTCTGAAATTTTTCAGACGGCCTTTAGGTTTTGACTTCAAACAGTCAATTACATTCCGCCGTAATTCGGCCCGCTTGCGCCTTCGGGGCAAATCCAAGTGATGTTTTGCGTCGGGTCTTTGATGTCGCACGTTTTGCAGTGAACGCAGTTGGCGGCGTTGATTTGCAGGTGCGGACTGCCGTTTTCTTCGACGATTTCATATACACCAGCCGGACAATAGCGGGTTTCGGGCGAGGCGTATTCTTTGTAGTTTACGTCTATCATGACCTGCGGATTTTTCAGCACCAAATGGTCGGGCTGGTTTTCTTCGTGCGCAAGGTTGGCGAGGAAAACGCTGCTCAAGCGGTCGAAGGTCAACACGCCGTCGGGCTTCGGATAATCAATCGGCTTGCATTCGGCTGCTTTTTTGAGCTGCTCGTTGTCTTTGCCGTGATATTTCAAAGTCCACGGGGCTTTGCCTCTGAGAATCATCTGGTCGATGCCGGTATAGATTGAGCCGAGGTAAACGCCCCATTTGAATGACGGACGGACATTGCGCGCGGCGTAAAGCTCTTGATACAGCCAGCTTTGTTCAAAGCGTTGCTGATAATCGGCCGCCTCTTTGCCGCTGTCGAAGCTTTCCACTTCTTCGAGGTTTTCCAACAAGGGGAACACGGCTTCTGCGGCGAGCATGGCGGATTTCATGGCCGTATGGATGCCTTTGATGCGCGGCATATTCAGGAAACCTGCGGCATCGCCGATTAAAACGCCGCCTCTGAACGAGAGTTTCGGCAGGCTTTGCAAACCGCCTTCAATCAGCGAACGCGCGCCATACGCGATACGGCGGCCGCCTTCAAAGGTTTTGCGGATTTTAGGATGGGTTTTGAAACGTTGGAACTCTTCAAACGGCGACAGATAAGGGTTTTGATAATCCAAACCGACCACAAAGCCGACAGCGACTTTGTTGTCGTCAAAGTGATAAATAAACGAGCCGCCGTAGGTTTTGCTGTCTAGCGGCCAGCCTGCACTGTGCATGACCAAACCGGGCTGATGTTTTTCAGACGGCACTTCCCAAATTTCTTTAATGCCCAAGCCGTAAGTTTGCGGCTCGCTGTTTTGGTCGAGCTGGAAACGCTCGATGATTTGCTTGGAAAGCGAACCGCGACAGCCTTCGGCAAACAGGGTTTGTTGCGCCCAAAGCTCCATGCCGGGCTGGAAACTGTCGGTCGGCTCGCCGTCTTTGCCCACACCCATATTGCCAGTTGCAATGCCTTTGACCGAACCGTCTTCGTGATACAGCACTTCGGCGGCGGCAAAGCCCGGATAGATTTCCACGCCCAAATTTTCCGCCTGCTCTGCCAGCCAGCGGACAACTTCGCCCAAGCTGGCAATATAGTTCGCATGGTTGTCGAAATTCGGGGTAACCGGCAGGTTGAAGGCTTTTTTCTCGGTCAGGAACAAAACCCTGTCCTTCGTCACTGTACGCGTCAGCGGCGCGCCTTTTTCTTTCCAATCAGGAATCAGCTCATTCAAAGAAATCGGATCGATGATGGCACCGGCAAGCGAGTGCGCACCGGCCTCCGAACCCTTCTCCACCACGCAAACGCTGATTTCGCGTCCATTCTTTTCGGCAAGCTGCTTGAGTTTGATGGCGGCAGACAAACCCGACGGGCCTGCGCCGACAATCACGACATCGTATTGCATACTGTCGCGTTCGATGGTTTCTGTCATAGTGGTTCCTGTATTGTCATTATTCAATTTAATCCGCTAATTATACAGCCTGGACATATAGTTACCAAATACAACAAAAGGCCGTCTGAAACTTTACTCAAATTTCAGACGGCCTTGACTGTGTTCAAAAGATTACTGCGCTTTGGTTTCCGTTACAAAACCGATTTTGCTGATACCGGCTTCGCGCGCCGCTTGCAGGGCTTGGTTGACGTAATCGTATTCAACCGCTTTATCCGCCGCAATCGCCACAATCACATCTTCGTTTTTCGCTTTGGCTTCTTTCAGCTTGGCAGTTACCGTTGCCAAATCCACTTTGGCATCAGAATCGCCGCCAACAACATAAGCACCACTGGCATCAATGCTCAAACGCAAAGGATCTTTAGGCTGCTGCTTATCCTCTTTCGCCACTTTTTCCGAAGCAGTCGGCAACTCCAAAGGAATCGAGTGGGTCAGCACCGGCATGGTAATCATAAATACAATCAGCAACACCAGCATCACGTCCACCAAAGGCGTAACGTTGATATCCGACATCGGCGCATCATCGCCGGAATTCATTGATCCGAAAGCCATGGTTTAATCCTTTTGGTTCAGCAGGCGGACATGCAGGTCATGTGCAAATGCGTCCATATCTTGCGCGATGGTTTTTGTACCGCGATTGAGGAAGTTGTACGCCAATACGGCCGGAATCGCCACAAACAGGCCGACGGCAGTCGATACCAAAGCCTCACCAATCGGACCGGCCACCGCGGCAATGCTCATTTGACCGCTTTCGCTGATGCCGATCAGGGCATGGTAAATACCCCAAACAGTACCCAGCAGGCCGATAAACGGAGCGGTTGCGCCGATAGAGGCCAAAGCAGTCATGCCGTAGTCGAACTGACGCATGGTTTGGGACATGCTGTTGCGGATATGAACAACCAAGTATTCGTTCAAAGGCAATTCGTCAATCAGCGATTTGCTTGTTGTTTGACGGTAGTTTTGGTATGCGCGCAGAGACTCATCGGCAACATTGCTCATCGGTGCTTCTACCGCTTTGGCTTTTTGTACGGCATCGGCCAGCGTAAACGCATTCAACATTAACTCTTTTACCTGAGCATTGCCTTTTTTCGCTTTGCGGTATTTGATGCAGCGGATCACGATAACGCTCCACGTTACCACGCTCATCAACAACATCAGGACAAATACACCAATCAGTACCACATCACCTGATTTGAAAACTAAACTTAAATCCATAATTTTTCCAAGTTAAAAATAAAATTAAAATTTCTATCGGGTCATTTAAAACCATTTCCCAATAGCATATATTTTCTAATCCATCAGCTTGTGCCTGGATGCTTATTCGAGCGTGAATTTGACAGGTACTTTAAATTCAGTCCAAACACTTGCATGGCAACTGCCATCCTTAACGGCTTTACGCGCCGCATTATCCAGACGGTTAAAACCACTTGACTTATTCACACTAATTGAATCCACTTTACCGCCCGGACCAACCAAGACTTTCAGTACGACCAAGCCCTCTTCGCCATTTTCAGTTGACATTGTCGGATATGGGGGTCTCGGAATATGGCACGTTCCTTTTGCAGGATTGCCTTTACTGCTGCCGGCACCTGTACCGCTGCCACCACCTCCGCTACCGCCGGTGCCGGAGCCATGTTCGCCTTTTGCACCGCCGCTGCCGGAGCCGCTGCCTTCGCCGCGTCCACTGCCAGTACCTTTCGTACCGCCGCCGTTGCCTTTACCTTCTCCGTTCAAGGCTTTGCCTTCGCCGCTGCCTTTACCGTTTTCAGCAGTATTCGGCCCGGTTTTGTTGCCTGAGTATTCAGATGCTTTGGGAGATGGTTTAGGCTCTGCCTTCGGCTCTGGTTTCGGTTCAGGTTTTGGCTCGGGCTTCGGCTCAGGTTTGGGTTCCGGCTTAGGCTCGGGCTTAGGTTTCTCGATAGGTTTCGGTTTTTCCTTTTGCTGTACGATATCCGCTTTTTCTTTTTTCGTTACCACAGGTTTGATAACAGGCTTGGGCGGTTCGACAGGCTTAGGTTTGGGTTTGGGTTTCGGCTGTTCGGGGGTAGGCTCCGGTGCAGCAGGTGCGCCTTCGCCCTCAGGGCTGCCGTCGCCTCCGCCGAAATCGCCCAAATCGACAAATTCAATATTCGCCATTTCGACAGGAGGCGGTTTGTGCGCGTGCCATAAAAGTGCAACCAAGCCGACGTGGATCAACGCAACGGAAGTCACGACGGCTGGAGTTAAAATTCGTTTTTTATCCATAATTCCGTTATGTTAATAGAAACAATTCCTGTTTGCAAGCCGTTTTACAGTCAAAATAAGCATTAATGCCTATATAAAAAGTTTATAGGCCTGCTTTTTAGAGGTCGCGTATTATAATATGATATTAGCTCTCATTACTAATATTATCAAATAAAAGGCTGTTTTGAAAGATAAGCGGTAAGACAAAACAGCCTATTCTTCCAGCGTTTATGCTATCCGCACATTAAGCCAATATCTGAAACCTCATCAGACCAATAAAAATTCAAATGGTTTCAAATCATCTGTATTTTTTATCCATAAAACATCAGGCCGTCTGAAAACGCTCTTCAGACGGCCTGATTCAAACAAAATCATTTTTTCCGTTTCGCCCTTGGGTGCGCCTCATCATAAACGCGCGCCAAATGGTCGAAATCCAGCTTGGTATAAACTTGCGTGGCGGAAAGATTGCTGTGTCCCAATAATTCCTGTACGGCGCGGATATCGCCCGATGCCTGCAAAAGATGGGTTGCATAGCTATGGCGCATCATGTGCGGCGAGATATGGCTGGCACTGCCCACGCGCACTGCCCACGCCTGCAGGCGTTTTTGGATTTGACGCTGCCCCAGCCTGCCGCCGTTTTTATTGGTGAACAAGGCCTGCTCGCCCTCTTTGGCAATACGCACCGCCAGATAATCGCGCAATGCCGCAATGCTTTTAGCCACCAAAGGCACTTGCCGCTGCTTGCCGCCTTTACCATTTACACTGACCCAGCCTTCGTCCAAGACGATACTGTTCAGATTCAACCCTTGTATCTCGCTCAGGCGCAAACCGCTGCCATACATCAATTCAAACATGGCCTTATCGCGTACATCCAACTCGTCATCAACCGGCGCATGGTCAAGGATATGGTTTAAAGGTTCCTGCGGCAGCGCTTTGGGCAGGCGTTCAGGCAGGCGCGGCGCTTTCATATTAAACGTCGGGTCGCTTTCCATGACTTCTATCTGCACCAGCCAGCTGCAATACTGCCGCCATGCCGACAATTTCCGCGCCAAGCTGCTTTCGCTTAAACCCTTTTGCGACAGCTTTTTCAATGCCGCCACAAAATCACGGCGCGTCGGCAGGCCGTTTTCAAGATTATCGGGCAACAGACGCATCAATTCACTCAAATCGCGCCGATAAGCGGAAACGGTATGCTGCGACTTGCCTTGTTGCGACAAGGTTTTCAGATAGCGTTCAAGATGAAGCGCAAAATGATTTGATTCCGCCATTTCAGACGGCCTCCAATGCTGCTTTCAAGGCCGAAGGCAGACGGCAGACACGTTGTTTGCCATAGTCGAAACACACCATGCCTGTCTGCACTTTCGCCAGCACAAGGCCGTCTGAAATCCTGCGGATACGGTACAGTAAAGAAAAACCCACACCGGCCACGTCGGCCGCACCCATCTCCACCGACAGCTCATCACCATAATGACCTTGCGCCAAATACTGCACCGCCGCATCCGCCATAATCAGGCCAGCCCCGCCGGCATCCATTTCACTCCAACCCAGCGTCGCCAGCCAACGCATCCTCACTTCATGGCACAAACGCAACACTGCATCGTTCGCCAAATGGCCGCCATAGTTCACATCGCCCACCTGCACCGTCAAGGCCGTCTGAAACAAAGGTTTATCACATTCGGCCACCGAAATCCTATCCATTTTGCACACCCGTTTTCAATACTCTGCCATTATAAACCGAGACCCCGCTCGTTAATATATAAAAACAATGTAGCGGCTTGTAGTTTTTCATGGCAAAAAACATTATAATTTATCGGATAAATTTACCCTTCACTACTTCAGGAGCTTCTCATGGCACTCGTATCCATGCGCCAACTGTTGGACCATGCCGCCGAAAACAGCTACGGTCTGCCCGCATTCAACGTTAACAACCTCGAACAAATGCGCGCCATTATGGAGGCGGCCGACCAAGTCAACGCCCCCGTTATCGTTCAAGCATCCGCAGGCGCACGCAAATACGCAGGTGCCCCATTCCTACGCCATCTGATTTTAGCCGCAGTCGAAGAATTCCCGCACATCCCCGTCGTGATGCACCAAGACCACGGCGCATCGCCCGATGTATGCCAACGCTCCATCCAACTGGGTTTCTCCTCCGTCATGATGGACGGCTCGCTGCTCGAAGACGGCAAAACTCCGTCTACCTACGAATACAACGTCAACGCCACCCGTACCGTGGTTAACTTCTCCCACGCTTGCGGCGTGTCCGTTGAAGGCGAAATCGGCGTATTGGGCAACCTCGAAACCGGCGAAGCCGGCGAAGAAGACGGCGTAGGCGCAGTGGGCAAACTTTCCCACGACCAAATGCTGACCAGCGTTGAAGATGCCGTACGTTTCGTTAAAGATACCGGCGTGGACGCATTGGCTATTGCCGTCGGCACCAGCCACGGCGCATACAAATTCACCCGTCCGCCCACAGGCGACGTATTGCGTATCGACCGCATCAAAGAAATCCACCAAGCCCTGCCCAACACCCACATCGTGATGCACGGCTCCAGCTCCGTTCCGCAAGAATGGCTGAAAGTCATCAACGAATACGGCGGCAAAATCGGTGAAACCTACGGCGTACCCGTAGAAGAAATCGTCGAAGGCATCAAACACGGCGTGCGCAAAGTCAACATCGACACCGACTTGCGCCTTGCCTCTACCGGCGCCATCCGCCGCTTCATGGCAGAAAACCCATCCGAATTCGACCCGCGCAAATACCTAAGCAAAACCGTCGAAGCCATGAAACAAATCTGTCTTGACCGCTACCTCGCATTCGGTTGCGAAGGCCAAGCCGACAAAATCAAACCGATTTCTTTGGAAAAAATGGCAACCAAATACGCCAAAGGCGAATTGAACCAAATCATCAAATAATCTGTACATCGGATTGATACTAAGGCCGTCTGAAAACTTGGCAATAAGGTTTCAGACGGCCTTGACTTTTGGAAACTTATAGTAAAATCCCCCTCGACTACCCATCAAAACACATCGAAAGCAAACATGAAACTCGCCGTTATTTTGCCGGCCTATTGTGCCGAAGCTTATTTGCCCGAATGCTTGGATTCGGTATTGAATCAAACATTCCGCAACTTTTTCGTCATCGCCGTCAACGATGCCTCAAAAGACAAAACCGGCGAAATCCTCGAGGCTTACGCAGCCAGAGATTCACGTTTGCAGGTTTTCCACCTTCCGGAAAACAGGGGCGAGCCGTTTGTCTGCCAATTTGCCATGGATATGCTCAAAGATATAGAGGTTGAATACGTGGCGCGGATGGACGCGGACGATATTTGCACTCTGGATCGTTTTGAAAAACAAATTCAGTTTTTAGACAGCCATCCCGAAATCGATATTGTCGGCAGCCAAGCCACCATCTTTTTCGACGACCAAACCGGAAGAGAACCCGTTTTAAGCGATTTGCCCCTGCTCGACAAAGACATTAAAGCCTTTTTCTCCAGGGCCGCTCAAAATATGTTCAACCCCACCACCATGTGGCGGCACGACAGCATTAAAAACCTCGGGATAAACTACACCGCGACGGAAACCGCGCCCGATTTCCATATGTGGGTGCAATGCGCCCTACATGGCAAAACCTTTGCCAATCTGCCCGAACCTTTGTTGTTTTACAGGATACACCAAACTCAAGAAAGCAAAAAAAGAGACAAAATCAACAGATCCGTCCAATACACCATGGAGTTGTGGATCAGTCATCTCTTCCCTGATTTGAACGCGACGGAAGTAACGCTCTTAAGCCGCATCTTGTACGAAAAGCAACTGCGCTTGACCACAGAAGAGCTGAAAACCATTTTTGCCGCCTATGACAGAATCAGCAAAGACCGCAGCATTTCATTGTTTGGCGAAGACCGCAATACCATGTTCGACATGATAGACAAGTTCTTCAATTTCTTAAAAAGTCAGTTAAAATTCACTTAAATCATAAAAGGCCGTCTGAAACCTAAGTTTCAGACGGCCTTTGTCTATTTCAAGATCAATCTAAATCAGAACAAGCCGTGAATCACGCCGTCTGCGTCCACATCGATTTTCTCAGCAGCCGGAACTTTCGGCAGACCCGGCATTTTCATCATATTGCCGCACAACGCAACGATGAAGCCTGCGCCGGCGGAAACCGTGATACCGCGCACAGTAATGCGGAAGCCTTCGGGGCAGCCCAACAGTTTGGCGTTGTCGCTCAAAGAGTATTGGGTTTTCGCCATGCAGATCGGCATTTTGTCCAAGCCCAGTTTTTCCAGTGAAGCGATTTCGGCAGACGCTTCCGCGCTGAAATCAACATCTTCCGCGCCGTACACTTTTTGGGCAATCGCACGGATTTTGTCTTTAATACTCAACTCAACATCGTAGGCGAAGCCGAAGTTATTCGGTTGATTTTCAATGGCGTTGACGACTTTGTGCGCCAAATCCGCGCCACCCGCGCCGCCTTTGCCCCATACTTCGGTCAGGGAAACTTCGACACCGTGTTCCGCGCAGGCTTTTTCAATCATGGCCAACTCGGCATCGGAGTCGGACACGAAGCGGTTGATGGCAACCACCACAGGCAGGCCGAATACGTTTTTCAGGTTGGAAATGTGTTTCAAGAGATTAGGCAGGCCTTTTGCCAAAGCGTCGAGGTTTTCTTCGCCGAGGTTGGCACGCTCCACGCCGCCGTTGTATTTCAACGCGCGGACGGTGGCCACGACAACAGCCGCATCAGGTTTCAAATCCGCCAGACGGCATTTGATGTCGCAGAATTTTTCCGCACCCAAATCCGCGCCGAAGCCTGCTTCGGTTACAGCGTAATCGGCAAGGTGTTTCGCCAGGCGGGTGGCGGTAACGGAGTTGCAGCCGTGGGCGATGTTGGCAAACGGGCCGCCGTGTACAAAGGCAGGCGTACCTTCGATGGTTTGTACCAAGTTAGGCTTAATCGCATCTTTGAGCAATGCCGCCATCGCGCCATTCGCTTTCAAATCTTTGGCGTAAACAGGGCTGCCGTCTTTGGCATAGGCGACAAGGATGTTGCCCAAACGCTCTTTCAAATCGCTGATGTCTTTAGCAAGACAGAATACCGCCATGACTTCGGACGCAACGGTAATGTCAAAACCGTCAGGACGCATCACGCCGTCAACAGGTTTTCCCATACCGTCGATGATGTTGCGCAACTGGCGGTCGTTCATATCGACCACGCGACGCCACAGCACGCGTTTCGGATCAATGTTCAACTCGTTGCCTTGATAGATATGGTTGTCGAGCATGGCGGCGAGCAGGTTATTCGCCGCGCCGATAGCGTGGAAGTCGCCGGTAAAGTGCAGGTTGATGTCTTCCATCGGCAAAACTTGGGCATAGCCGCCGCCCGCCGCACCGCCTTTGACACCGAACACAGGCCCCAAAGAAGGTTCGCGCAGGGCGATAACGGCGTCTTTGCCGATGTGGCGCAACGCGTCCGCCAAACCGATGGTAACGGTGGTTTTGCCTTCGCCCGCCGGAGTCGGGTTGATGGCGGTAACTAAAATCAGACGGCCTTGTTTTTGCGGCAGCTTGAATGCTTCGGCAGGATTGATTTTGGCTTTGTAATGGCCATAGGGCTCGATGTTGTCAACGTTCAAACCCAGCTTGGCGGCAATTTCACCAATCGGGCGCATGGTGGAAGACTGGGCAATTTCAGCATCGGTTTTGAAGCTCATGATTTTCCTTTATTGAGAGAGGGAAAGGCCGTCTGAAACAATATAATAAAGACGGCTGGAAGAAAAAGAATATTAGTTCTATTATAGCGTTTTCCAAAGACAAACCGCAGTGAAAATTTCGATATTTCATCAACAAGCGGATTCATATTGTCAACAATTTGAAACAAAGGAATAAAACATGAGCAGCAACGCATGGCTGTTTTGGGCATTGGCATCGGCAGGCTTCGCCTCATTGACCGCCATTTTCGCCAAAATGGGTTTACAAGGCATAGATTCAGATTTCGCCACCTTTATCCGCACCTTGGTCATCCTCGCCGCTTTGGTATTGTTTTTAACCTACACAGGCAAATGGCAGGGTGTGAACGGCTTTACCGGCCGCAACTGGACATTCCTCATCCTATCCGGCCTCGCCACCGGCGCTTCTTGGCTCGCCTACTTCAAAGCCCTGCAACTGGGCAACGCCTCGCAAGTTGCACCCGTCGACAAATTCAGCCTGGTCTTGGTCGCCCTGATGGCCGTCGTTTTCTTAGACGAACGCCCAAGCACGCAGGAATGGATAGGCTTAGGCTTGGTAACCGCAGGCGTATTGACTTTGGCTTTGAAACGATAAAGATTGGGACAAAAAGGCCGTCTGAAAAATTTCAGACGGCCTTTGCTTTGCTTCAAACAATCAGCTCACAATTAATTTGAGCCGACTTTGATTTTTTGCCACAAGTTGACAGACAGTTTTTTCGCATCTGCGCTCATTTGAGGCATCACGAAACCGTCTTTCATGTCTTGCTCGTTCGGGAAAATAGAGCGAGTGTTCACCAGTTCTGCAGGCATTTTTTCGCGTGCAGGTTTGCTGGCCGGCGCGAAGGTTACGGCAATACCGTTTTTCGCAGCCACTTCGGGATCAAGCGTGTAGTTGATGTATTTGTGGGCATTGACGATGTTTTTCGCATCGGCCGGAATCAGCCAAGATTCAATCCAGAAGCCCATGCCTTTCGGCGTCAACACTTCGATGCCGACGTTGTTTTTCACTTCTTCGGAACGCGCTTTGGCCAAGTTCAAGTCGCCGCCGTTACCTGCCGCCAAGCAGATATCGCCGCGCGCCAGTTCGTCAATGATGGAAGGGCTGAAACGTTTTACATCAGGACGGATAGACTTCAACACTTCCGCCGCCGCTTTCAAATCTTCAGGATTCGAGCCTTTAGGATCTTTACCCAAGTAGTTCAACAAGATTGGGAACATTTCGCTCGGTGTATCCCACAAAGCGATGCCGCAAGATTTCAGCTTGTTGGTGTATTCCGGTTTGAACAGCAAATCCCAGCCGTTTTCAGGCAGCTTGCCGCCCAAAAGTTCTTTGCCCTTCGCAGTAATTGCCAAAGTATTGACGCCGGAGAAATAAGGAACGGCATATTGATTGCCCGGGTCGGCGGTTTCCAACATCTTCAGCAATTCAGGATCGATGTTTTTGTAGTTCGGAATCAGATCCTTATTGATTTTTTGGTATGCACCCGCCTCAATTTGGCGCGGCAGGAAGGCAATACCGGGCACAACCAAGTCGTAGCCGGATTTACCGGTCAGCATTTTGGCTTCCAGCGTTTCGTTGTTTTCATACAAATCGTAAGTCAGCTTCAAATTATTGGCTTTTTTGAAGTCTTCGACTGTACTTTCGTCAACGTAGTTTGACCAGTTGTAGATATTCAGAGTATCGGTGGCGGCTGCTTCGGCATTGGCAGCAGGCGCGCTGCCTGCTTGAGGTTGCTCGGCTTTTTTCTCGCCACCGCCGCACGCGGCCAAAGACAATGCGGCCAATACGGCTAATACAGATTTTTTCATACGGGCAGATTCCTGATGAAAGAGTGGTTAATGTCAATAAATAAGAAACCCTGCACCCCATAAACACCCCGGCGCAGAGTTAGGCTATTGTAATGGAAACGTAAGCAAACGCAAAGCAATATCCATCTGATTTTTATTGAAATAAGGCAAAGCAACACCATCTTTTTACCAAAAGCGTTGCACCGGTTGTCGTTTTTGGGCAAAATACGGCTGATTTGCGCGCGTTTATAGAGAAAAAGCTTGCATATAAGGAAATCTGTCTTTAAAATTGCGCGTTTACAGAATTTATTTTTCAGGAGATATTCAATATGGCAAACAGCGCACAAGCCCGCAAACGTGCCCGCCAGTCGGTTAAACAACGCGCCCACAACGCCAGCCTGCGTACTGCATTCCGTACCGCTGTGAAAAAAGTGTTGAAAGCAGTTGAAGCCGGCGACAAAGCTGCTGCTCAAGCAGTTTACCAAGAATCCGTTAAAGTCATCGACCGCATCGCTGACAAAGGCGTATTCCACAAAAACAAAGCAGCTCGTCATAAAAGCCGTCTGTCTGCTAAAGTAAAAGCTTTGGCTTAATACTAACGCAGATGCCGGAAATCCTGACATCAAAACAGGATGAATCGAGCTGATACGATGCCCCTGAGGTCCTGCCTTTCAGGGGCATTGCCGTATTCACAGCCCAAACCGACTAAATAAAACCATTTACCCTTTCATCAGGCCGTCTGAAAAACAACGGAAACTCTTATGAACAAGATGTTGAAACATTCCCTAAGTATCGGATTCATTGCCGCCGCCCCGCTGGCCGCCGCCGATACCGCCCTACACTGCACCACCATTCAAGACAACGCCACCCGTTTGGCGTGTTACGACAACATCTACTCGGCGCAACTCCCCCCTCAATCCCCACTGCCGCAAGCGCAAACCGAAACGGCCAAAACACCGGTCGACCTCGAAAAAAGCGTGCGCAAGAGCATTGAGAAAAAAGAAGCGGCCATTGTATTCGACAACCCTACCCACCCGAATATTTCAGACGACGTATTAAGCGAAACTGCCGACAGCTACACGCCTTTAAGCCTGATGTACGATTTGGATAAAAACGACACACGCGGCCTGTTGAGCGTACGCGAGCATAATCCTATGTACCTCATGCCTGTTTGGTACAACAGCAGCCCCAACTATTACCCTGAATCCCCCAGCCGCGGCGTAACCACGCAGGAAAAATTCAGCGAGCAAAAACGCCTCGAAACCAAAATGCAGGTTTCCTTCAAAAGCAAGATTGCCGAAGATTTATTCAAAACCCGTGCCGACGTATGGTTTGGCTATACCCAAAAATCCGACTGGCAAATCTTCAACCAAGGCCGCAAATCCGCCCCGTTCCGCAATACCGACTACGAGCCTGAAATTTTCATTACCCAACCCGTTAAAGCAGACCTGCCTTTCGGCGGCAAACTGCGCATGGTCGGCGCAGGTTTTGTTCACCAGTCCAACGGTCAAAGCCGCCCTGAATCACGCTCATGGAACCGGGTTTACGCCATGGCCGGCATGGAATGGGGCAAGCTGACTGTCATCCCTAGAGTTTGGATGCGCGCCTTCGACCAAAAAGGAGACGACGACGACAATCCGGACATCAATAAATACATGGGTTACGGCGACTTGAAAGTCCAATACCGCTTCAATGACAAACAAAATGTTTATTCCGTCCTGCGTTACAATCCAAAAAGCGGACGCGGCGCCGTTGAAGCGGCCTATACTTTCCCCATCAAAGGCAAACTCAAAGGCGTTGTCCGCGGCTTCCACGGCTACGGCGAAAGCCTGATTGACTACAACCACAAACAAAACGGCATCGGCTTCGGCCTGATGTTCAACGACTGGGACGGCATCTAAATGACTCCATATTGTTTCAGACGGCCTTTGTAACCAAGGCGGCCGTCTGAAACAATAAAACAAAACAAGCCATTCGTTTAAAATACTCGTTTCCTAGCGTCCAAACGCGTATAATGCAAAGTTTGGGCAAAACTTGCCGGAATGAAACAAAGATGACAGAAGCCGCAGCCGAAAGCGGAAAAATCGCCAAGGCTTTAAAGAAATACCTGATTACAGGCGTGCTGGTTTGGTTGCCGATTGCCGTAACCATCTGGGCGATGAGCTATATCATCTCCGCCGCCGACAGACTGATCAACCTATTACCGGAAAGCTGGCAGCCCCAGCATTTCTGGGGGTTCAACATTCCCGGCTTGGGCATCGTCGCCGCCACAGTCGTCTTGTTCGTTACCGGCGTATTCGCCGCCAACGTATTGGGCAGACGGATTCTCGGCGCATGGGACAGCCTTTTAGGACGTATCCCCGTCGTCAAATCCATCTACTCCAGCGTTAAAAAAGTTTCCGAATCCCTGCTCTCCGACAGCAGCCGCTCGTTCAAAACCCCCGTACTGGTTCCCTTTCCGCAACCGGGCATTTGGACGATAGCCTTTGTTTCCGGCCATATCCCCGCCAAACTCAAAGACAGCCTGCCGCAAGATGACGACTATATTTCCGTTTACGTCCCAACCACGCCCAACCCGACAGGCGGCTATTACATCATGGTGAAAAAAAGCGACGTGCGCGAGCTGGACATGAGCGTGGATCAGGCATTGAAATATGTGATTTCGCTGGGCATGGTGATGCCGGACGACTTGCCGGTTAAATCCCTGCCCGCCCAAAAACCGTCTAAAGACGGTGATACCGAACACAACAATTAAGGTCTTCTTTTTTCAGACGGCCTTTCCTTCTTTTCAAATTGAACAATATAAAAAGGTGATTTTATGCGTACCAACTATTGCGGCCTTATCAGCGAGCAATACTTAGACCAAACCGTTACCGTCAAAGGCTGGGTACACCGCCGACGCGACCACGGCGGTGTGATTTTTATCGACCTGCGCGACCGCGAAGGCATCGTTCAAGTCGTTATCGACCCTGACACTCCGGAAGCATTTGCCGCTGCCGACTCTTCCCGCAACGAATACGTTTTGAGCATTACCGGCCGCGTACGCAACCGTCCAGAAGGTACAACCAACGACAAAATGATTTCCGGCAAAATCGAAATCCTTGCCAAAGAAATCGAAGTCTTGAACGCTGCCGCTACGCCTCCGTTCCAAATCGACGATGAAAACATCAGCGAAAACGTTCGCCTGACCAACCGCGTTATCGACTTGCGCCGTCCTGCCATGCAACGCAACCTGCGTCTGCGTTACCAAGTGGCCATGGGCGTTCGCCGCTACTTGGACGCGCAAGGCTTCATCGACATCGAAACGCCGATGCTGACCCGTTCTACTCCGGAAGGCGCGCGCGACTACCTCGTGCCGAGCCGCGTTCATCCGGGCGAATTCTTCGCGCTGCCGCAATCTCCACAATTGTTCAAACAACTGTTGATGGTGGCCGGTTTCGACCGTTACTACCAAATTACCAAATGTTTCCGCGACGAAGATTTGCGTGCCGACCGTCAACCTGAATTTACCCAAATCGACTTGGAAACCTCGTTCTTGAACGAGGATGAAATCATGGACATTACCGAAGGCATGGCCAAACAAGTCTTCAAAGACGCATTGGGCGTGGATTTGGGCGACTTCCCACGCATGCCTTACTCTGAAGCCATGTTCTACTACGGATCTGACAAACCGGACATGCGCATCAACTTGAAATTTACCGAGTTGACCGACCTGATGAAAACGGAAGAATTCAAAGTCTTCCGTGGCGCAGCCGACATGAAAGGCGGTCGCGTGGTTGCACTGCGCGTGCCGAACGGCGCGAAATTCAGCCGCAAAGAAATCGACGAATACACCAAATTTGTCGGCATCTACGGCGCGAAAGGCCTGGCATACATCAAAGTAAACGATGTGAGCAACCTCTCCAACGGCGAAGACAGCGGCCTGCAATCTCCAATCGTCAAATTCCTGTCTGAAAACGCCCTGAAAGAAATCATCGCGCGTACCGGCGCGCAAAACGGCGACATCATCTTCTTCGGCGCAGACAAAGCCAAAGTCGTGAACGAAGCCATCGGCGCGCTGCGTATCAAAGTCGGCTTGGAACACGGCAAGGACAACGGCTACTTCGTAGACGAATGGAAACCTTTGTGGGTTGTCGATTTCCCGATGTTCGAATACGACGAAGAAGCCGACCGCTACGTTGCCGTACACCATCCGTTTACCGCGCCTAAAGAAGGTCATGAAGACCTGATGGTTTCCGACCCGGCAAACTGCCTGGCCCGTGCCTACGATATGGTATTGAACGGCTGGGAAATCGGCGGCGGCTCTATCCGTATCCACCGCGCAGACGTACAAGAGAAAGTGTTTGCCGCTCTGAAAATCAGCCCTGAAGAGCAACAAGAGAAATTCGGCTTCCTCTTGGACAACCTGAAATTCGGTGCGCCTCCTCACGGCGGCCTTGCATTCGGCCTCGACCGTCTGGTTACCCTGATGACCGGTGCCGAATCTATCCGCGACGTGATTGCCTTCCCGAAAACACAACGTGCACAATGTCTGCTGACCAATGCACCTAATGTGGTCGATGACAAACAGCTGCGTGAATTGAGCCTGCGTCTGCGTCAGAAAGCAGTTGAAACAAAAGAAGCATAATTTATCGGCTTAACCTTTAAAATATCAAGGCCGTCTGAAAAATTTGAAATTTCTTTCAAATTTTTCAGACGGCCTTTCTGTATTTTAGTCGTTTATATATAATCAACTTATAAACTGTTTTATTTTAAACGTTCACTTTAATGACGTTAGAGTATAAAAAACAACCGTTTGTAAGAAAAACAAACAAATAAGCTCCACAAGCACTATCATGACTGTTACAACAATAAAGGAACCCAACAATGTTTCTGATACTGACGGGGCTGATACTGACTTTTTTTGTTTTGTTGTTTATTATTACTTCAATTATTCATAAAAAACAGTTTGCCTATAACACACACCAAGACTATAACTATCCCTCCCTCCCCTCTACCGCGCATGCAACCCTCAAAGGCGGCAGCCTGACCTTGCCCGCCACTGTCAGCGGACGGGATACCGTCATTGCCAAAATCCGCATCAAGTCCAACTGGATGGGACTGCTGTTCTTGCCTTTTGTCGAAACCATTTCATCCAAAGGCAAATGGAAGCAATATTTCGAATACGGCGCAAAAGGCGTGCGCTATATCAATCTGAGCGACACCTTCTCCGACAGCGACAAAACTGTCCGTTTGGAAGGCAGATACCTGACTCTGGCCGATCAAGAAATCGAACTTTCCGTTTATCCGCGTGAAAACCTCGACGGCAAAAAAATCCTTGTCCTCGCGCCCCATGCCGACGATGCCGAACTCAGCGCATACGGTTTGTATGAAAAACACGCCGCCAATTCAATGATCTGCACCTTAACCGCCAGCGAAGGCGGCAGCTTCCACTATGGCAACCTTTACGGCCAATGCGACTGCGACACTCAGGCCCAATATCTGCAAAAAGGCCGGATGCGTGTTTGGAACAGCCTGACCGTCCCCCTTTTGGCCGGCGTGCCGTCTGAAAACATCCTGCAACTGGGCTACTTCGACAGCACATTAACCGCCATGCGCCAAAATCCGGAAAAAGAGATTAAATCGACCAAAATCGATACGGCCGACGTCGATATTTTCCGCCATGCCAATACCTCCCCATTGGCGCAACAGCTCAAACCCGGCTCAACCTGGAACAGCTTGGTGGACAATCTCGGCTACCTGATAGAAACATTCCAGCCGGACATTATCGTGTCGCCTTCCCCCAATATTGACACGCATCCCGACCACCAACACACAACGCTGGCCGCCATCGAAGCCCTACGAAAAATCGATTACCGCCGCGGCAATCTGTTTTTGCACACCATCCATTATCTGAGCGACGACTTCCCAATCGGCAAAGTAGGCTCTTCCCTCAGCCTGCCGCCGCTTGCCGAACAGCCATTTTATTTCCAAAGCATCTATTCCCACCCTTTGGACAAAGAGGAACAAAACCGCAAACTCCTCGCCCTTGACGCCATGAACGACATCCGCCCCAATTCAGACGGCTATATGCGTTGGAGCACCATGATATTCAAAGGCTTAAACAAACTGCGGCACCACGTCCTCCACATCGACAAAGACTTGGTCAGCCGCTTTGTCCGCAGCAACGAATTTTTCTATAGCGTCCCCATTACCGACCTGTACCAAGAAGAGACGCTGAAAAAAATCACCTATCAGGGCAAAGCCCAATAAACCATAAAGGCCGTCTGAAAAGATGTTTCAGACGGCCTTTATCACACCCAATCAAAACAACAAAATCACCGTATTACCAACGAAAAACACCAAGCCCAAATCCAAACGCGACAACCCAAGTTATAATAAAACCCTTCCCATACGCCCCACATCATCATGCCGATTTACTTCATCGCCGATTTGCACCTGAGCGAATCCCATCCCCAACTGACCGCTCTCTTCCAAAAATTTATCCAAGAAAAAGCCGTCCATGCCCAAGCCGTGTACATCCTCGGCGACCTTTTCGATTTTTGGATCGGCGATGACGAAAACAGCCCTTTGGTGCAAACCATCAAACAAACCATCCGCAGCCTGACCGAGCGCGGCATTGCCTGCTATTTTATCCATGGCAACCGCGACTTCCTCATCGGCAAAACCTTCGCCCACGATACCGGCATGACCTTACTGCCCGAGTACACCGTGATCGACCTATTCGGCACGCCCACCCTGCTCTGTCACGGCGACACTCTCTGCACCGACGATCATTCCTATCAAAAATTCCGCCGTACCGTCCATCAAAAATGGCTGCAACGCCTGTTCCTGCTTTTGCCGCTCACACTCCGGCTGAACATCGCCGCCAAAATCCGCAAGCAGAGCAAACAGGACAAACAACACAAAACCGCCGACATCATGGACGTCAATCCAACCTTTACCTACGAAACCGTCCAACGCTTCCACACGCCCCTACTCATTCACGGCCATACCCACCGCGAAAACATCCACCGCAACGCCGATTACACCCGCATCGTACTCGGCGACTGGCGCGACAATTACGCCTCCATTCTCGAAGTCGATGCCGAAGGCTACCGTTTTATCGCCTTATAAAACATCAGGCCGTCTGAAAACCGGTTTCCCGATTGTTCAGACGGCCTGACCTCAAACAGTTTACGCAAACCAACCGCGTATCCGCTCCAAACCACCAAAGCGCACACACGCATCCGCATTCGCTTCAGTTTTCGGTTTCGCCCGATAAGCAATGCCGAATCCCGCCTCCCGTATCATCGGAATATCATTCGCACCATCGCCCATCGCCACCACCTGCCACGGAGCCAAACCCAGACGCTCACGGTATTCGCGCAACAAATCCGCCTTAGCCTGCGCATCGATAATCCGCCCTTTCAGACGGCCTGTCAGCTTGCCGTTTTCCACTTCCAATACATTCGCAAAATGGAAATCCAAGCCCAAACGCCGTTGCAGGCGTTCCGTAAAGAACGTAAACCCGCCCGACACCAGCATAAACTTCACATCATTCCGTTTACACGCTTCCAACAAAAATTCCGCGCCCGGCGACAGCTGCAACACATTCTCGTACACCTCTTCCAACACACGCTCGTCCAAACCGGCCAGCAAGGCCACACGCTTGCGCAAAGACTGCTCAAAGTCCAGCTCGCCGCGCATCGACTGCTCCGTAATCTTAGCCACCTCATCCTTCAGCCCGACACCGGCCGCAATCTCATCCACGCACTCAATAGTAATCAGCGTCGAATCCATATCGCTGACAATCAGCCCCAAATCAGCAAAAGCCACATCCGGCAACACCGCGCCATCTATCTGCTGCGCAATCAACGCCGCACGCATCCCGTCCGTCAATTCAAAATCATCATCAACCGGCACACGCAACACCGACTTCCCTGATGACGCAGACACCAAACCGCCAAACGCCGACCAGTCGCAAGCGCCCAAATCCCCATGTTGCAACACCAAAACCTTCTTCATCTCTTTCTCCTCATGCCTCAAAACCTTTGCAAACAAATCCGGTGCACATTCAGCTTAAAGCAACGCAAACCGTATTTTTGCAAAGGCCTTAAAAAAACCAAAACAGCATTATAGCCGAACCACCCCGAAAATTTTCAGACGGCCTGTCGCTTGATTCCCTTAGCTAGTTTAATTTCAAAAACACCTTCAAAAACCATAAAAACAACATAAATCCGCTAAAAACCCTCAAAATCTTGTTCTTAAATTACAAAACAACAAAATTATCGTAAAATATAATTATTATTATTTTAATTATAGAAAGACGTTCATGAACGCCCCAACCCTTAAAACATTAGCACTCATTATCGCCACCCTGCCTTATGCAGCCTTAGCAGACAACACGGCAACACCCAAGCTCGAACAAACTGCCGAGCTGCAAACCGTCAACGTAACCGGCAAAAACCGTTCCACCCGCACCGAAAACCGCGACTCCTACACAACTTCAGCCATGCGCACCACCACCGGCCTTACCTTGTCTCCGAAAGAAACGCCGCAGTCGGTGAGCGTGATTACCAAAACGCAGCTGGATAACCAAGGCATGACCAATATGGAACAAGCCTTAAAAACCACAACCGGCATCAACGTGATTCCCGATTCTGGCCGTTGGCGTTATCAGTCGCGCGGCTTTTACATCGATCAAATTGAAGAAGACGGCTTATCCACTACCGTTGCAGGTTCGTCCGGCAACCCGTACAACGACCCTCAAAGCATGAGCAATCTGGCCATCTACGACCATATCGAAGTTGTCCGCGGTCCGACCGGCCTGACCCAATCCAACAGCGAACCCGGCGGCACAATCAATGCCGTACGCAAACGTCCGACCGCCAATACGCAGGCAACCTTAAGTTTTATGACCGACCGTTTCGGCGCAGCAGGCCTGATCGGCGACGTATCGGGCAGCTTAAACAGCAGTCACAGCGTCCGCGGCCGTTTGGTTTCCAGCCTGACACGCAATAAAACTTTCCAAGACAAAAACCCAACCAAAGGTCAAATGCTGTACGGGATTTTAGAGGCCGATATCGGCGAGAACAGCAAAGCCACACTTGGAGGCCTGTACCAACGCACCGAAGAAACACCCGATTTCTACGGCGTACCGATGGGCAACGGCTTTGACCTTAACCTTCCGAGAGATACCTATCTGGGCGCGGAATGGAATCAAATCCGCTTGTACAAACGCAATGTCTTTGCTGAATTCGACCATCAAATCAACGACAATTGGAAATGGAGCAGCAAGCTCAACTACAACCGTTCTTCATCCGCCCAAAACTTCGCCACCGCAGCCAATACAGGCGGCAGGTTCGCCGGCATCGGACAGAACGGCATCTTTACCGGTGCAACCGACAACATCCAAAAATACGACAACACCGGCAAACAATTTGCCTTCCAAACCGGCGTATCCGGCAAATTCCAAGCCTTAGGCAATGAACAGCAGGCATTTGCCAACTACACTTATTCACGGGAAAACAACAGCTCCTACAACCTATGGAAAGCCCGTACCTCTAACGAATACAATATTTTCGATTACGACTGGAAGAGCGTAGTGCGCACCGATTGGACAAGCGGCAACGCCAACTATACCGATACCGAACGCACCATCACCAACCATGCCGTATCGACAGGCGTTCTCTTTACCCCTTGGCACAAACTCCACATTTTGGGCGCATTGCGTTACACACACTGGGCATACGACTTCGACAACCGCAAAACAGGCAAACTGTCCGAATACCGAAAATCCAGCCTTGTCCCTTACTTGGGCATTACATTCGATGTCGACAAAAACCACAGCATCTATGCCAACTATACCCAAATCAAAAAACCGCAGACCAACCGAGATATGGACAACAATCTCCTGAACCCGATTACCGGTACCAATACCGAAATCGGCTTCAAATCCGACTGGTTTGGCAACGGCAGGCTCAACAGCTCGTTTGCCCTCTACCAAATCATTCAAAAAAACCGTCCGTATGATTTAGATAAACGCAACGCTATGGGCGAATGGGCATATCAGGCCATCGGCAAAGTTCAAAGCCGCGGTTTTGAAGCCGAACTCTCCGGCGACCTCACCGAAGATTGGAAAATATCGGCAAACTACGCTTTCAATATAAGCAAATATAAAGAAAGCGAAGGGGCGCGTTACCCCATCGGCACAAACTTCAGCAAACATACGCCCAAACATATGTTCCGCCTGTACACCAGCTACTGCCTCCCCTTTGCCGACCGCAAATGGACCATCGGCGGCGGTATGACCGTGCAAAGCAAAACCAACAGTTTGTGGGATGTAGGCCAAGGCGGCTACCTGCTTTGGAATGCCGATGTTCATTACACACCGACCAAAAATCTCAACCTCAGTTTGATCGGCAGCAATTTGGGCAACCGCCGCTACTATGAAAACCACCGTATTCGCACAATGGGCATTAACAATATTTACGGCCAACCGCGTAACGTCATGTTCAAAGTCGATTACAAGTTCTAACCCCGCTTGATTCAAAGGCCGTCTGAAACCGATTCTTTCCGTTTTCAGACGGCCTTTTCCAATCAAATTTTTTTTAAATCTTGATATAAAGCAAACAGTCTAAAAAATTTTCTCAACCGAAAAAAAATTCCTGTTGATTTTTTTCACCGTTTCGATATAGTTATTTATAGCTAGTTTGATACTACCCTTTGTATCTAGCTTTCATTGCATTACTACCTTCATTCGTTGCCAACGGCTCCCTTTCCGGCGGCAACCTTTTTTTGATCCGATGGTTTGGCAATATCGAAATTGAATCAAATAAAATGATTCGGGGACTTATATTTATTTTTAAAATAAAACGGCTTATAAAAAACAACGGCTCAATTTAAACGGATATTGCCGCCAATATTTAAAAACAAACAGACCTTTCTTTATCAAGGACCCCTTCCAATGCACCATTCTGAGAAACTATTCAAACTGAGCACACTTGCCCTCTGCCTTGCCGCACTACCCCAAGCCGTACAAGCTGCCGAAGAAGTACAACAGGCTGAAGTGGAACAAGTTACCGTAGTGGGTAAAAACAAAAGCCTGCGTACAGAAAGTCAAAACAGTTACACCGTATCCGCCCTGCGCTCAACCACAGGACTGATCCTCTCTCCGCGGGAAATCCCCCAATCTGTCAGCGTCATTACTAAAAAACAAATTGAAGACCAAGGCATCACCGACTTAGAAGGTGCGTTGCAAAACTCTACGGGCATCAATGTTTTCAAAAGCGGCGGACGCACGCATTTCATGTCGCGCGGCTATTTTATCGAACAGTTTGAAGAAGACGGCATTGCCACGCAACTTGGTTCGCCTGGCGGATTCGGCTTAGGTGGCCCGGCCGGCGACCCGACCAGTGCAACCGATATGGCAATGTACGACCACATTGAAGTGGTGCGCGGTGCGGCAGGTTTGACACAGGCAAACAACGAACCCGGCGGCACGGTAAACGCCGTCCGTAAAAAGCCGACTGCAAAACGCCAGCTTTCCGCCGATTTGATGGCAAACTCATGGGGCAAAGTAAACAGCACCTTTGATGCATCCGGCACCTTAAGCCAAGAACACGGCCTGCGCGGACGCTTTGTCGGCTCGGTAGGCAGCAACAAAACCTTCAAAGACCAATCCGGCGGCCGCGACGTCCTTCTGTATGGCGTGATGGACAAAGACATCGGCGACAACAGCAAGCTCACTTGGGGCGCAAGCTATCTCAACCAAACCGAAACGCCCGACCCCGACGGTCTGCCCATGCGCGCTGACGGCAAAGAGTGGAAACGCAGCCGCTATTTGGGTGCGGATTGGAACGAAGCCCGCCTGAAAAAATACAATCTTTTTGCCGAATTAGAACATTATTTCAACGACAACTGGAAACTGAGCAGCAAACTGGACTGGCGCAAGAACACTAGTTTAAAAGAATATTACACGCTGGGTGGCACGGGTAACGGCATCGGTACAGACGGCCTGGGAAGCACATACAGCTTCGACCGTTACGATGCAGGCAACCGCCAGTTCACTTTCCAAAACAACCTGACCGGCCGCATCTTCGCTTTCGGCCAAAATCACGACCTCTTCTTCATGCACAGCTATTCCAAAGAGAACGTGAATTCAAGCAATCGCTGGCTCAACGACAGCAGCAACTATGACGCAGATGCCTTTAACGGCAGCGAGAAAGCCAAACCCGATTGGGATTCTGCCACAGCCAAAGCCCGTGGCGGCGACGGCCGTTATACTACCCATGCCTTCGGTTTGGGCGCGCGCATCAATCCCACCGACAAACTGCACATCATCGCAGGCGGACGCTATACCAGCTGGAAACGCGACTACTATTGGGATCGCGACCTCAAAGACGGGGCAGCAGGTTCCTCAGACTCGCTCAAACGCAACCGCTTCGTTCCTTATGCCGGCATCACTTACGATATCACGCCTAAACAAAGTATTTACGCCGCCTATACTTCCATCTTCAAACAAACGATGAACCGCGACTACAATGACAACCTGTTGCCGCCGATTATGGGACGCAACTACGAACTCGGTTGGAAAGGCGAATGGAACGAAGGCCGTCTGAATACTTCTGTCGCCCTCTACCGTACCGACAAAGACAACAACAACCAACGCGTCAATGCCAAACCGCATCCCTATTGGGAACCGCTCAATCAAAGCAGCCGCGGCTTGGACGCCGAAATCTCCGGCAGTCTGACCGACCGTTGGCAGGTTTACGCAGGCTACACCTTCAACCGCAGCACCAACCGCAACAGCGTCGGCGACAATGTTGAATCGCGCCTAAAAGGCTACAACTTCAGCAGCCATACGCCGAAGCATATGTTCCGCCTCTACACCAGCTATGTCCTGCCGGTGGATGACGGCAAATGGACAGTCGGTCTTGGCTTGAAGAGCAGCAGCAAAACCGCCAATTCCTACGGCTCCATCAAGCAAGGCGGCTACACCATTTGGAATACCAACGTCCAATACCGCCCGAGCAAAAACCTGCAACTGGGGCTGGCAGTCAACAACCTGACCGACAAACGCTACTACGAAAACCAATACAACCGAGCTGCCAACAGCGACAACTTCTACGGCGAACCGCGCAACGCCGTGTTCAGCCTGAAGTGGAAGATGTAAATAGCAGCATAGCAAGCACGGGTTGACCGCTCATTTTTTAAAAGCATAAACCAACTATTGCTGATAAAAAGGCCGTCTGAAAGTACAATTTCACTTTCAGACGGCCATTCGCACGCATTCGCAAGCATTATGAAAACACTCGAAAAATTCTTTTACCTCGCCCGTCCTTTCTGGTCGGGGGCGCACGGCCGCCTCCAATGGCTGATGCTCGCCGTCCTCATCGGCTTCACCCTTTGCTCCATCACCATCAGCGTTTGGATCGCCGCGTGGGACAAACGTTTCTACGACGCGCTGGCCGCATTTGACGGCGCGTCCATGCCCGCGCTCATCGTCGAATACCTCGGCTACATGGCGATGATCATCGGCTGCATCGTTTGCGGCGACTGGTTGCAAAAACGCCTCATCTTCCGCTGGCGCACCCACCTGACCGAGCAATTCCAAACAAACTGGCTCGAAGGCCACAAACACTACCGCCTGCGCCTGACGGGCGAACCGGACAACCCCGACCAGCGTATCGCCGAAGACATCTACCTCCTCGCCGACAAAAGCATCAGCCTCTTTCGCTCCTTCATCAACAACGTTGCCAAATTCAGCGCGTTCGTCGCCGTACTGTGGACGCTCTCCGGCGTGCAGACCTTCAACATCGGCGGATACAGCATCACCATACACGGCTACCTCGTCTGGGTTGCCCTGATTTATTCCATCTTCAGCACCGTCATCGCCCACCTTGTCGGCCGCAAACTGAAAAACCTCAATATCGACCGCCAGCACCGCGAAGCCGACTACCGCGCCGCCCTTCTGCGCGTGCGCGACCATGCCGAACAAATCGCCTTTTACAACGGCGGCGAAGCGGAAACAGGCCGTCTGAAACAACGTTACCTCCGCATCCGCGACAACTGGCGGCGACTGACCAACTGCGAATTCCGCCAAGAAACCTTCTGGGCGACCTATGTCCGCATCAGCATCTTCATCCCCATCCTCGCCACCCTGCCCATGTACCTCGCCAAAACCATGACCTTCGGCGACATGATGCAGACGCGCACATCGTTTGCCCGCGTCCAAGACAGCTTCGGCTGGTTTACCGACTCCTACCGCCGCCTGATTGAATGGGCGGCAGTCATCGAGCGGCTTTCCGGTTTTCAGACGGCCTTAGAACAAGCAGAACACAAAAGCCCCGTCCTTCAACCACACCAAGCAGATTTGCCGCAACATCGCGGCAAAGCCGTCCTGCACAACCTTACCGTCCACACCCAAACCGGCACCCCCCTGCTCTCCGGCATCAGCCTTGAAGCCCATGCCCCTGAATGGCTATTGCTCGAAGGCAAAAGCGGCATCGGCAAATCCACGCTGTTGCGCGTGCTGGCCGGTTTATGGCCGTATTATCAAGGCACTTTTTCACTCGAAGGCAACCGCCTGTTTTTCCCGCAACGCCCTTACCTGCCTACCGATACCCTGCGTCAAACCGTCAGCTATCCCTATGCGGCCTGCCAAGACGACCATTTGATTCAAACCGTTTTGGAACAAGTCGGCCTAAACAGCCCCACGGGTAGGCTGCACACGTTGATGAACGATTTGGACACTTCATACGAATGGCACGGCATCCTCTCCGGCGGCGAACAGCAACGCCTCAGCCTTGCACGCGCACTGCTGCACAAACCGCAAATCCTGTTCCTAGATGAAGCTACCAACCAGCTCGATGACGAATCCGCCCTGATGTTGATGCAGACCCTCAAACAACATTTGCCCGACACTTTGGTCATCGGCATCAGCCACCAACCCAAGATTCAAACCCTGTTTGATAGTTCGCTGAATTTGAATGAAAAAATTATTTAAATGTTAAAATGTGCAAAACGCTTGCTTTCCATTCTAACAAGGGATATAGTACCAAGTAACTAGTTCTTATTGATGAGAGCTACTCCTTGGATACTTGCCTCCGGTCCTCCAACCCGGGGGCATTTTTTTACATTTTTATTTTGTGTTCGTACGGATAGGATAAAGACGAAACACCCACCACAAATCAAACAGCAAACTGCGTTTTCCCAACGCTCAGGCCGTCTGAAACCCGCTCTCGAATATTATTCATTCCATATTTCAGACGGCCTGTTTAACCGTCCCTTGCAAAGCTTGGCACAAGCACCGCTGACCGACGGCAATCAATTACTATATAATCAAACGCATCGTCATCCCTACAAAGGAGCCACACCATGACCACAAAAATTAAAATCGGTATTGTCGGTGCAACCGGATACACAGGCGTCGAATTGTTGCGCCTGCTCAGCAGCCACCCCAACGCAGAAGTTACCGCCGTTACCAGCCGAAGCGAAGCCGGTATTGAAGTGGCGGACTACTTCCCCAGCCTGCGCGGTATTTACGACCTTGCATTCCAAACACCCGAGGATGCCGGACTTGACCGTTGCGACCTCGTGTTCTTTGCCACGCCCAACGGCGTGGCCATGAAAGAAGCACCGGCCCTTGTCGAAAAAGGCGTACGCGTGATTGACCTGTCTGCCGACTTCCGTATCCGCGACATCCCCACATGGGAACAATGGTACAAAATGACCCATGCTGCGCCGCAACTCGTTTCCCAAGCAGTGTACGGTTTGTGCGAACTTCACAAAGATGACATCGCCAAAGCCATGCTGGTGGCCAATCCGGGCTGCTACCCCACCTGCGTTTCCCTGCCCTTATTGCCGCTGCTTCAGGCTGGCCGTCTGAAAGCCAACGCGCCGCTGATTGCCGACTGTAAATCCGGTGTTTCCGGCGCAGGCCGCAAAGCCAGTACTCACGCCCTGTTGTGCGAAGCAGGCGATAACTTCAAAGCCTACAGCGTCGGCGGCCACCGCCATCTGCCTGAAATCCGACAAACCCTGTCCGGACTGCAAGACCAGGTTTCAGACGGCCTGATTTTCGTGCCACACCTTGTTCCGATGATACGCGGTATGCACGCCACCCTGTATCTGCACCTGCAAGAACATACCGATCCTGAAGCTTTGCTGCGCGAATACTACCGTAACAGCCCCTTTGTCGATATCCTGCCTTCAGGTTCGACACCCGAAACCCGCAGCGTGCGCGGCGCCAACCTTTGCCGTATCAGCGTTCAAAAAGCGCCTGATCAAGACGATGTGTGGATTGTGCTTTCCGTCATCGACAACTTGGTTAAAGGCGCAGCCGGTCAAGCCGTGCAGAATATGAACATCATGTTCGGCCTGCCCGAAACCACCGGCCTGACCAATGCGCCGTTGATGCCTTAACGTCATCCTTATTAAAAACACAAGGCCGTCTGAAACAATGGTTTTCAGACGGCCTTTATTAATTCATACGCAAACATCACTCATACACCACGCCGGCAAGCATTTCTTCTTCATTCAAGTTACCGTACTGTTGTTCCCAATCGTGGGTAGCCTCCACCATATCGCATTCTTTGGCGAAGGCAAGCAACCTGCCGTCCATCTGATCCAGACTCAAACTGCCCAAGCGTTCGCATTCCGAAGCCGTCAAATTACCGTCCGCTTCATGCGCTTCCGAAGATCCGAAAGGCAGGGCAAAAAAACCCAGCACCAACGCCAGCAGTACCCAAAAAATATTTTTACGCGAACGAGTCATTTCACACCTCTCATCATAATCACATAGCAGGTTTAAGTCAGAAAAACTAAACCAAATAAAACTAAACTAAGAAAAATCGAATCGAAAATTAGAAATATCGACTTATCTAAGACAAAACGAATAATACTAAGAAAAAATAAAATATGCAATACTTTTTCTTAGGTTGAGTAATTTTTTTCTTACAATTTTATAAAAACTAAGGTAAAATACACTCAAATCGTCTAAACCATATAAAAAACATACCTTCATAAAGGCATAAACATGGATACCTTTAAAGACCGCCTGGCTTTCTTATGGAAAGATGAAGCCCGCCAAGCCAAAATCGCCGCCGACATCGATATGACCATCGCCGGATTCAGCCGCATCTGGAACGAAGGCGGCCTGCCAAAATCAGAAACGCTAAAAAAAATCAAACAACTTAAAGGCTGCAGCATAGACTGGCTGTTGACAGGCGAAGGCTCCCCCTTCCCCGATTCCGAAGCCCCAAAAGCCACGGCCACCGACACACTGGGCAACCCTGTCGATATAGACGAATTTGTCTTCGTACCGCGTTACGACATCCAAGCCGCGGCCGGACACGGCCAGCTCGTCGGCGATGAACAGCCCATGTTCGCCATGGCGTTCCGACGCTATTGGATAGAAAATTATGTGACGCGCGACATCAAAAACCTTTCCGTTATCTCAGTCAAAGGCGACTCGATGGAAGGCGTGCTGAATGATGGCGACACCATCCTCATCAACCACGGCCAAACCACGCCGCGCGACGGCCTCTATGTTTTGCGCCTCAACGAAAACCTTTTGGTCAAACGCCTGCAACTGATACCCGGCGGCATCGTCAACGTCATTTCCGCCAACGAAGCCTACCCTACTTTTGAAATCGACCTGAAAAACCCGACCGACGACGTTGCCATCATCGGCCGAGTCGAATGGTTTGGCAGAAGCATCTAAATCTGACATACTGGCGCTTGAAATTTCTGCCATACCCTCCATGTAAGCTGGCAGACCTGTCTGCACAAACTTGCTTTGGCCAACGGTTTGCGCGACAATAGTAAAAATATTCATATAAAAGGAATCACATCATGTCAGACGAAAGCCCTATTATCTTTACTGACAGCTGCTGCACCAAAGTTGCCGACCTGATTGCCGAAGAGAACAATCCCGACCTGAAATTGCGCGTATTCGTCAACGGTGGCGGCTGTTCCGGCTTCCAATACGGTTTTACCTTTGACGAAATCAAAAACGACGACGATTTCGAAATCCAAAAAAACGGCCTGACGTTCTTGGTTGACCCGATGAGCTACCAATATCTGGTTGGTGCGGAAATCGACTACACCGAAAGCCTGCAAGGTTCTCAATTCGTCATCCGCAATCCGAATGCAGAGACAACTTGCGGTTGCGGTTCGTCCTTCTCCGTATAAACAATCCGTTTTTGCCACAAAAAAAGCAGGCCGTCTGTATCTTCAGACGGCCTTTTGTGTGAATTTATTTTAAACAATTTTAGATTTACCTTATAATAATAATATCGGGCGTGAATATTTACTCTACAATAGACATAACATTGGACATGCATATTTCCATATAAATAAAAAATTATTGTCCAGCCGATTAACGACACAAAGGCAAACCGTACCTGGTCTGCCTGAGACTGCAGCCTCTGTCCTGGCTCTTATCGCAAGTCAGAACAGCTCAAACACAATAACAAAACCTTAGGCTAAACCCATTTGGTTGACGCAGTCGAAATATTCATGGGATATCAATGAGCAAACAAGAAAAATTTTTCGACGTATACGTTTCTTATCCGCCGAACACGGATAAGGAGCGCATCCATGCCTGCCTGTATGACAACCTGCCCGAAAACGAAGCCGAGAGCCTGATTCAAGCCTTGGCCGAGCGTCCGCAAGCCATTGTGGCCGAAAAATGCACGCAAGACGAGCGCGAAAATGCGCAGCATTACTTCAGCTATTTAGGTTTGGACGTAATCGTCCGTCAGGCTATGGAGTTGGAAGCGGTCGAAGAAGAACCCGTATTGGCAGTCAACACTCCCGACCCTATCCAATGCCCAGTCTGCATGACGATTATTGACGAACTCGATGCACAGGAATGTAAGACCTGCCACTTTGATTTGACAGAAAAAAATGAGCTGGCCATCCAGCGCAAGCGCATTGAATGGCAGGAAAAAATCTCTTTCGAGCATAAAAAACAAACCGAAATTGCCCACAAGCTCAAATACGAACGTGAGCAGGAGGAAAAAAAGCTGCGCAAAAAAATCCGCGCCGAATTAGAATCCCAATTACGCGAAGAGTTAGGCCAAAATCCTGAGCTGGCTGCACTTGCAGCGAGGAAGAAAACACAGTTTCTGCTTACAATGGCCATCGTATTCGCCGTTTTGAGCCTGCTTGCTCTCGGCTATATCGCTGCAAAATTCTTCTAAACTGATTCAAAAACTTAAGGCCGTCTGAAAAACAGATTTTCAGACGGCCTTTTATTTCCATATTGATTGCATCATTCCAATCAAGCCTCTTGCACATCCACATCCACCGACCATCTGATTTTGCCGTCGCGGTTTTGCTGCAACACCTGCACCCACAAACTCACGGCGCGGTGCAAATCTTGTCGGGATGTCGATTCGAGGAAGATTTGCGCGCGTTCGCGTTCGGCAAGTCGCACCATCAGCATGGGGGCGGCGCCGAACTGGGAGACGCTTTCGGGTAAAAGCGGGGCGAGGGTTTCTTTGGCGGCGTTGAGAAATTCCATCGCATCGGCAACGCGCGGCGCGTCGGCGCGGACGGCGGTCTGAAAACCGAAGGGCGGCATGGCGAACATTTGCCGCTCGTTCAATTCGTTTTCGGCAAACACGGCGTAGTCCTGCGCTTTGACGGCGGCGAAGACGGGATGTTCGGGCAGTTGGGTCTGTATCAGCACCTTGCCGGGTTTGTCGGCGCGCCCCGCCCTGCCGGACACTTGCATCAGCTCGGCAAACAGCCTTTCCGGCGCGCGAAAGTCCGCGCTGTATAGGCTGCCGTCGGCGTTTAAGACGATAACGAGGTTGAGCCGCGCGAAATCATGGCCTTTGGCGAGCATCTGCGTGCCGACCAGAATATCGATTTCGTTGTCGGCGATGCGGCGGTACAAATCCGCCCAGTCGTTTTTGTGCGCCGTGCTGTCCCTGTCGACGCGGACGACGGCGGCCTTGGGCAGGAAGGCGCGCAGGGTTTCTTCGACGCGCTGCGTGCCGTGGCCGACGGCGGTCAGGTCTTGGTTGCCGCAGTCGGGGCATTTGAACGGGATGGGCTCGCGGTGGTCGCAGTGGTGGCAGCGCAGTTGGCGGGCGCGTTGGTGCAGCACCATTTTGGCGGAACAGTTTGGGCAGCCGAAGGTATGGCCGCAGTCGCCGCAAAACAGCGCGGGCGCGAAGCCGCGTCGGTTGAGGTACACCAGCGACATGCCGCCCGCCTCAAAATTCTGTTTCAAAAGCTGCAAGGCTTGCGGCGAGAAGCCGTTATCGAGTTTCAGACGGCCTACATTAAGTATTTCCACTTGCGGCAGTTGCGCGGCGGCATGGGCGCGCTCGGTCAGTTGCAGCAGGCGGTACGCGCCGCTTTGCGCTTTGTGCCAGCTCTCCAAGCTGGGCGTGGCGCTGCCCAATATGATGGGGCAGCCGCTCTGCTTCGCCCGCCACACCGCCAAATCGCGGGCATGGTAGCGCAATTCATTGTCCTGTTTGAACGAGCTGTCGTGTTCCTCATCGACCACAATCAGCCCGACATCAGGCAAAGGCGTGAACACCGCCAGCCGCGTGCCGATGACCAATTTCGCCTGCCCCAACATGGCGCGCAGATAATCCTGCGTGCGCTTGCCTGCCGCCATCTGGCTGTGCAACACGGCGGTCGGCACGTCGGCAAAACGGTTTTCCACCCGCTTCAAAAGCTGCGGCGTGAGGTTGATTTCGGGCAACAAAAATAACACCTGCCGCCCCTGCGCCAACACTTTCGCCATCGCATCGAAATACACCTCGGTCTTGCCGCTGCCGGTAATGCCGTACAGCAAAAACGGCTGGAATTTGCCGAAGGCCGTCTGAATTTCATCGGAAGCCTGCTGCTGGTCGGCATTCAACACAAATTCAGAGTGCGAAGCCTGCCCGTGGTACGGCCTTAAAACGGACTTCGCCGCCTCCGTCGTTTCAATCCAGCCCTGCTCCGCCCAATCTTCAATCAATTTCACTGCCTGCGCGTTTACCTGCTTCAACGCCGCCATCGTCATTCCGCCCGACAGCAGCGCGTCCCACAAAGCCGCTTTTTTGTTGAACCGCGTCGGTGGCGGTGTTTGCGCCCTGCCCGCTTCGTTCAGCGCGTAAAACAACGGCGGCTGCGGCATTTCCACCGCGCGCGTTTCCTTCAAACCCTGCGGCAGCGCGGCAAACACCGCCTGCCCGGTCGGATAGTGGTAATAACGCGACGTAAACGCCAACAAATCACGCCAGCTTTGAGGCAACGGCTTTTCTTCCACAAAGGCCGTCTGAACACTCAAAATCCGCGCCGTATCCATATCGGGTGCAATATCCGTTTCCCACACAATCCCGACCACGGTTTTATTGCGGAAAGGCACAAGCACCCGCGTTCCTGGAGGGAGCGGCTCGGAATGCGAATAAGTCAAAAGGCCGTCTGAAAGCGGCACGTTCACAGCGATGCGGTGGTAAATCATACAAACAATCAAATCATTTTTTCGTATTTTAACAGCCGAAAGCTATTTTCAGACGATAAATTGAGCCTCAATACAATGCAGGCATGACAGAGGTTTGATACAATGCCTTACTTTTAACACACGCAAGTCTCTCGCATGAAAACCAAGTTAATCAAAATCTTAACACCGTTTGCCGTCCTTCCTTTGTTGGCATGTGGTCAACCTGCCGTATCCAATGCCAACGCGGCGCCTGCTCCGGCTGCCAAAGCGGAAGCGCCTGCCGACAAATCCGTTGCCGCTTCTTTGAAAGCGCGTTTAGAAAAAGTCTATGCCGCCCAAGATTTGAAAGTTTTGAGCGTCAGTGAAACACCGATTAAAGGCATTTACGAAGTTGTCGTCAGCGGCAAACAAATCATCTATACCGATGCCAAAGGCGACTATATGCTCGTCGGCGACCTCATCAACGTCAACACGCGCCAAAGCCTGACTGAAGAACGCGCCGCCGATTTGAACAAAATTGACTTCGCTTCCCTGCCTTTGGACAAAGCCATCAAAGAAGTGCGCGGCAACGGCAAACTGAAAGTCGCCGTTTTCTCCGATCCGGACTGCCCGTTCTGCAAACGCTTGGAGCATGAATTTGAAAAAATGACCGACATCACGATTTACACCTTCATGATGCCGATTCCAAGCCTGCACCCTGATGCCGCGCGCAAGGCCGAGCTGTTGTGGTGCCAACCTAATCCGACCCAGGCATGGACCGACTGGATGCGCAAAGGCAAACTCCCAAGCGGCAAAGCAAACTGCGAAAACCCTGTTGCGGAAACCACTTCATTGGGCGAACAATTCGGCTTCAACGGCACGCCGACCCTGGTCTTCCCTAACGGCCGCAGCCAAAGCGGTTACAGCCCTATGCCCCACCTCAAAGAAGTTATCGAGAAAAACCAGTAATACAGGGTTTAATCTCCATCAAGGACGCTTTACGCGTCCTTTTTTCATTTCGCCCTGCCATCAATTGCTTTCAGACGGCCTCAAACAGACAAATACAAAAAAGGACGTGTTCGCCACGTCCTTTTTCCCTTTACCTTACAGGTAGAATTTCTCAACCACTTTCAGGTTTTCGTCCAATTTGTACACCAGCGGCTGGCCGGTCGGGATTTCCAAGCTCATGATGTCTTCGTCGGAAATGCCTTCGATGTGTTTGGCCAACGCGCGCAGGGAGTTGCCGTGTGCCGCAACCAAAACACGTTTGCCGCTCAGGATGGCCGGAGCGATTTGGTCTTCCCAGAAAGGCAGGACGCGCTCGAGGGTAACTTTGAGGTTTTCGCCATCGGGAATAACATCGCTAGGCAGGTTGGCATAGCGGCGGTCGTTGTGGGCGGAATGCGGGTCTTTAGGATCAAGCAGCGGAGGCAGGGTGTCGTAGCTGCGGCGCCAAATGTGGACTTGCTCGTCACCGTATTTTTCTGCGGTTTGTTTTTTATCCAAACCTTGCAGCTGGCCGTAGTGGCGCTCGTTCAAACGCCATGATTTGATTTGCGGAACAAACAGTTGGTCAGATTCTTCCAAAACAATGTTACAGGTTTTGATGGCACGGGTCAGGACGGAAGTAAAGGCGATGTCGAATTCATAGCCTTTTTCTTTCAGCTTTTTACCTGCTGCGGCGGCTTCTGCCAAACCTTGCTCGCTCAGCTTGACGTCGCGCCAGCCGGTGAAAAGGTTTTTCGCGTTCCATTCGCTTTGTCCGTGACGGATGAATACTAATTCCATGATTGTTTGCTCCAATGAAGTTTGGGAAAAGGTATTTATAGCACACTTTGCCGCCGCGCTGATAACGTCGGCGGTTTCTTTTGATATGTTGCAAGTTTGCTTCTAGTCTTCAGACGGCCTTGTCGGAAGGTAAACGTCAAAACGCGTGCTTTTGCCGGTGTATTGATATGCCGGTTTGCGTCCGTCGAGAAATTCGCCCAAGCGCGGGCGTTTGACGACAATGCGCTTTTTGGCGGTATCCAATGCCGCCTCCAACAACTCGGCTTCGTCTTGTGCCGCGCCGACCAAGTCGTGAAAGTAAGCCATTTCTTTTTTCACGGCGGCGGTTTTGCGGCGTTCCGGGTACATCGGGTCGAGGTACACCACATCGGGCCTGCCGTTTTGCGCAGATAATTCCTGCATCAAATCAACGGCATTGCCGAAATACAAAGTAATTCGCCGGGCAATCTCCCGTGTTTCTTCACTTTGCCCAGCCCTGTTGAGGCCGTCTGAAAGTAGACAGGCAACCGCAGGATTTTGTTCAAAAGTGTGTACATTCAAACCCAACGAGGCAAGCACGAAGCTGTCGCGCCCCAGTCCGCCGGTAGCGTCCCAGACAGTCGGTTGCGCAGTATGATTGACGGCTTTGGCAATCAACTCGCCTCCGCCTTTAGTGCGCCGATAATGGGCGGCACCGCCATCAAAATCAACGCGGACACGGCCTTTTTCACCGGCGCGGCATAAACTGATGCCGCTTTCGTCAGCAATAAGGAAACTGCCTGCTTCAGGCTGCCGGTCGATAACGGTCAGCCCGAAAGGCGCGGCAAGGCTGCGAAGTTCGGCAGATGCGGTTTCGTCAAAATAAATCTTGTACATAAGGCTTATGTTTCAGACGGCCTTGAACTTGGGCCGTCTGAACGTTTTAATTGATGTCCAAGCGTTCCATGCGGTAGCGCATGGAGCGGAAGCTGATGCCCAAAAGTTTGGCGGCTTGGGTACGGTTGTAACGGGTTTGCTGCAAGGCCTGCTCGATGATGCTGCGTTCCACTTGGTCGAGGTAATCCTGTATCTGCATGGTGCGCGGATCAAACGGCGGAATGGGGCTGTGATTGAGCGTGGTTTCGCGCGCGTCAGGTTCGGCGATGTCGTCAAAAGAAAGGCTGCTGCGATCGGCCTTGGCCTGCGGGGCGTTTTGAATCTGCAAGTCGTCCACTTGTATCACTTGGCCGACCGTCAGTGCAACGGCGCGTTCGAGGATATTCTCCAGCTCGCGGAAGTTGCCGGGATAGCTGTAATGCAGCAGGGCTTCTTGGGCTTTCGGACTGAGTTTGTAGGTTTGATTGCCGTGGCGGTGTTTGTACAGCAAATACAGAATCAGCGCGCCCAAGTCTTCGCGCATTTCGCGTAAAGGCGGCATGTGTAGGGAGACAACGTTGAGGCGGTAATACAAGTCCTGGCGGAATGCGCCGCTCTCAACCAAGGCTTCGAGGTTTTTATGGGTTGCACAAATAATGCGTACGTCCACAAAGGTTTCCCGCGCATCGCCGATACGGCGCACGGCCTTTTCTTGGATGGCGCGCAGGAGTTTGACCTGCATGGCAAGCGGCAAATCGGCAACTTCGTCGAGAAACAGTGTCCCGCCGTCGGCGTGTTGGAAAAAGCCGAGACGGTCTTGGTCCGCACCGGTAAAGCTGCCTTTTTTGTAGCCGAAAAATTCGCTTTCCATCAGGTTTTCAGGAATCGCGCCGCAGTTGACGGCAATAAACGGTTTGTCGGCGCGGTCGGACAGCTCGTGAATCGTGCGCGCCGCCTGCTCTTTACCCGTACCGGATTCGCCGGAAATATAAACGGGAACCAGGCTGCGTGCCAATCTGCGAATCAGGTGGCGCACTTCGACCATTTGCGGCGAAGTACCCAACAGGCGCGGCATATCGTCGTCGCCTTTCAGGATAGGCTCTTCTTGCAAAGCAGGATTGATATTGCCGGTTGAAAACCGCTCTTTTAAGGAATTGAGCCCTTCCGGAACGGTCAAAGGCCGGTTAAATTCGCTCTGCACGCTCTTGGGCGGCGTAACAACAGGCTTGACCGGCTGGGGGTCGGGTTTATACAGGGCGGCAGAAACAGGCGCCGGCTGAGATTTGACTTTTTCAGACGGCGTGGGTTCGTTGGTATTGTCTGAAACCGATACGGCCGATTTTACCAACGAACGCAGTTGCGACAGCGTAATCGGTTTTTGCAGATAGTCAAACGCGCCTGCTTTCAAGGCTTCAACGGCTTGGTCGGCATTGCCGAAAGCCGTAATCACGGCAACGGGTGTATCGAGCATCAACTCGTCAATGTATTGGACCACCTCGAGGCCGGAGCCGTCGGGCATACGCATATCGGTCAACACCAGCGAATAATCGTTGTTGTCCAGCTTGTCTTTGGCTTCTTCAACACCAGCCGCCGTATCGACACGCAGACCCATTTTCATCAGGGTCATTTCCATCAGGTCGCGGATGTCTGCCTCGTCATCGACAACCAAAACCGGCTCTTGCAATTTATTCATCCTGCGCTTGCTCCTTCGGTAAAATCAGTTCGAACCCGTTCATTTCAGGGTGATAATGCAGCTGTCCCATATTGGCGTGTGCCAACTCGCGTGCGACGTAAAGCCCCAAACCGGTGCCTTGTTTTTCGGTGGTGTAAAACGGCTCGAACAGATGGTTTCGCACATCCGGCGGCACACCTTTGCCGTTGTCCGCCACGACGATGGAAATATGCATCCTGCCGCTGGGGCGGATCAGGACGGTAATGGCGTTTTCGTCCTGACGGCTGTGTCGCCAAGCGTTGTTGCACAAGTTCCACATCACTTGCTGCAAGTGCATAGGATCGACCAATACGGTCAGGTTGTTGCCGTCCATATTCATGCGCAGACAGCCGATGGCATCAGGATTGTTCAAGGTAAACTCCTGCTTGAACTCTAACCAGAATTTCATCAGATTGACCGGCTGGCGGCTGATGTTGTCGCGTTTGTTAATCAGGGATACGTCTTCCAACATCTTGTCGATGCGTTGGATATTGCTGTCGATGATGTTGTAGAGCTTGGCCTTGAGCGGATCTGCCTCGTCTCCCTCTTGCAACAAATCGCTGGCATGGCGGATGGCGGACATCGGGTTGCGGATTTCGTGGGCAAGGTTGGCAGTCAACTGTCCAAGCGAAGTCAGCTTGGTGGACATGGCCTCTGCAGCCACTTCACGCAATGAGCGGACATACAGCATCAGCAGCTCGGTCTGCTCCTGAATCAGCGGAACGGCACGGACGTGCATGGCGTGTTGAAAAATATGAATATCGGTTTCAAAAGGTTTGTCGGGTTGGCGCTGCCATCGGGCCACCAGTTCGCCGAACACGATTTCCTGCTGATCGATAATCAGGCTGGGAAAATAGATTTTTGCCTGTTTGTTAAACAGCCACACGCGCTGGGTCGCATCAATCACCACCACCGCTTCCTGTACACGGTTTAAAACCAAATGGTTCAGGCCGCTGATACGGCGGTAGGCTAATTGATGGCGGCTGGCGGACTCTGTGGCCTGTTCGAGATAACGGGCGGCAAACGAAGTCAACATCGCCACCAGATAGCTGGCGCCGATCAGCATTAAAGAATTCGCCACTGATTTTGCGTCCCAATTAAACGAATCGAAACGCATACTGCCGTCTAAAAACAGGTTCAAAATAAACAGCATTGCCGTATAGCCTGCGTACAGCATGGGATAATGGCCATAACTGAGCAGACACGACGTGGCAACAAACGGCAAAACCAAAATCCCGAAACCTGAAGCCGTACCGCCGGAGATATACACCAAAACCATGATCATGGTAATGTCGACCACGGCGCTGGCATTGGGCAAATCCAAGGATTGCCACTGCCAGCCCGGGCGGAGCACGGAGAGCATAATCAGGAAGAAATACAGCGTTATCCAAATATAAAACTCAACTGCCGGCAACGAAACGCCAATCAGATTGCCGCCCGTATAGCTGCCGAAAGCGTGCAAAACCAAAAGCGGCAAGACGATGGCTATTCGGGCAATGTTGATGACGCCGGGAATCCGCTCCCTCAGATTACCCAGCTCTTGAAGATTGGCTCTGTTCATAAGTGAACCTTTTTTATTTTCATGCAATGTCGTAGTAAATTTAATTTATTTGAATATATTGGTTTTTGCCTTAAGACAAACTTTTCAGACGGCCTGATATTTCCAATACCTTGCCTTTTTTACCGCGCTTGCCGTCAATATCGGCAATACGCAGTTTTTCCTGATGTTCTGCGCCGCGTCGGCCGACCGATACAACGGTAAACTCAGGAGAGGTCGTTACCATAACGTGTTCCAAAGATGCACCCTCGGCCAACGACATCAGCTGCAAACCGCGGCCTTTGGGCATGACTTTGAGTTCGCCGATGGAAAACGCCAAGAGACGGTGGTCGCTGCTGGCCAGTACGATTTTGCAGTCGGGATTGATGAGCGAAGAAGCATAGACGGCAACCGGAGGCAGGACGGTTTCACTGCTGTCCACGGTCATCACTACTTTGCCCGCTTTCACGCGTCCGACCATATCGGCCAACTTAGCGATGAAGCCGTAGCCGCCGCTGCCTGAGAGCAGGTAGTGCTGTTCGGGTTGGCCGGTGAGCATGGCGACAGGTTTGGCGCCGTTTTGCAGCTCGATTAAGGATGAAACCGGTACGCCGTCGCCGCGTCCGCCGGGAATTTCGGCGGCATCGAGCGTGTAGGTTCTACCCAATGAGTCGAGAATGACGACGGGCAAAACGGTTCGGCCTTCGAGGGTCTGCTTGAGGCGGTCGCCTTCTTTGAATGCAGTTTGGCTCAAATCAAGGTTGTGTCCGGCACGGCTGCGTATCCACCCTTTTTCCGACAGAATTAGCGTGATGGGCTCGTCGGCGGTGGTTTGCGTCAGCACTGCGCGTCCGGCTTCTTCCACCAGCGTGCGGCGCGCGTCGCCGAACTGCTTCATGTCCGCCTGCATCTCTTTGATAATCAGCTTGCGTTTTTCGTTTTCGTCGCCCAAAAGGATATTCAGACGGCCTTGTTCCTCGCGCAATTCGTTCAATTCTTTTTCGAGTTTGAAACCTTCCAAACGCGCCAACTGACGCAGGCGGATTTCCAAAATGTCTTCGGCTTGGATTTCGGTCAGCCCGAACGCCGCCATCAAATCGGCCTTCGGGTCGTCTGATTCGCGGATGACTTTAATCACTTCGTCGATGTGCAGGAAGACTTTCAGACGGCCTTCAAGGATGTGAAGCCGTTTTTCCACTTGGTTCAAACGGAATTTCAGACGGCGTGTTACGGTAACGACGCGGAAATCCAGCCATTCCTGCAAAATCGTTTTCAGGTTTTTCTGCGCGGGACGGTTGTCCAGCCCCATCATCACCAAGTTCATGGACACATTGCCTTCCAGCGAAGTCTGCGCCATCAGCGTGTTGATGAAGGTATCGGTATCGATGCGGCTGGATTTCGGTTCGAACACCAGACGCACGGGATGTTCGCCGTCGGACTCGTCGCGTACACGGTCGATTAAATCCAGCATCAGCTTTTTGGTATTAAGTTGGTCTTGGTTCAGCTGCTTTTTACCCGCTTTCGGTTTCGGGTTGGTTTGTTCTTCGATTTCGGCAAGGATTTTGGCGGAATTGGCGTTCGGCGGCAGCTCGGTCACAATCACGCGCCATTGTCCGCGCGCCAGCTTCTCGATTTCGTAACGCGCACGCACGCGCACGCTGCCCTTGCCGGTTTCGTAAATCCGGCGCAATTCGTCCGCCGGCGTGATGATTTGACCGCCGCCGGCAAAATCGGGCGCGGGAATATATTGCATCAGGTCGGCGGTTTCCAGCGTCGGCTTTTTCAACAGCGCAATCGCCGCCTGTGTCACTTCGTTTAAATTGTGTGATGGGATTTCGGTCGCCATGCCCACTGCAATGCCCGATGCGCCGTTGAGCAAGACCATAGGCAGACGGGCGGGCAGGTGCAGCGGTTCGTCAAACGCGCCGTCGTAGTTCGGTACAAAATCTACCGTACCCTGATTAATTTCGGACAACAGCAATTCCGCAATCGGCGTCAGCCGCGCTTCGGTGTAACGCATCGCCGCCGCTCCGTCGCCGTCGCGTGAGCCGAAGTTGCCGATGCCGTCGATTAAGGGATAGCGCAAGGTAAAATCCTGCGCCATGCGGACCATCGCCTCATAGGCGGAACTGTCGCCGTGCGGATGATATTTACCCAAAATCTCGCCGACCACGCGCGCCGACTTCACCGGCTTCGCGCCCGCTGTCAAACCCATATCGCGCATGGCAAACAAAATACGCCGTTGTACAGGCTTTTGGCCGTCTGAAACTTCAGGCAGCGCGCGGCCTTTGACCACGCTCATGGCGTATTCGAGATAGGCGCGTTCGGCGTACTGACCTAACAGCAGGTAGTCTTCGCCGACAGGAGATGGACTTGGAGCGGAAATGTGTTCTGTCATCAGGATGGTAAAACGAAATCAATTAAAGAAGGATATTGTAAAGCAAAATCGGTAGTCATAGCCAATTTGAGTGATGAACGGTAGCTCGGCGGCAATAAGGCTTACCGAATCAAGTCGGCAAATATGATTTTTTTCGACCAAAAAGGCCGTCTGAAACCCTTTCATGTTTCAGACGGCCTTTTTATTTTGGTTTTAAATCAAAACTTCGTTATTCTGCAGTAGCCGGTTTGGCCGCAGTTTTAATGGTTAAGGTCAATGCGGCGGCAATGGCCAGGGAAACACCGGCAAAAGTCATCGCGTTGGCAGGGTTTGAATCCAAGAAAGTTCTGTACACCCAGCCGAAAGATACGGTTTCAATCAGCATAGGAATCACAATCATCATGTTCACAATACCCATGTACACGCCGTAACGTTCTTTAGGGATAGAGCCGACCACAATCATAAACGGCACGCCCATCATACTTGCCCAACCGACACCGAAACCAATCATCGGCGCAAACATCAGGTATTTGTTGCCGATGTGCGGAATGGTGAGCAAGGCCAGCGCGGCAAGGGTTACGGCAAAGGCGTGAACATATTTGGCGGCGTATTTGCGCGCCATCCACATCAGGCCGAAGGCGGAGATAAAGGTTACCACGTTGTAGAAACCGTTTACCAGGCCGGTCCATGCAACCGCTTGGCTATACGCTTCGGTATTCTCAACGGTCGAGTCCCAGACGGATTGGACGATACTGTGGGAAATATATTGCCAGTAGATGAAGAGCGCGTACCATTGGAAGAGATACACCAAAGCCAGTTGCCACAGGGCAGTCGGCATTTCGCGCACGGCAACGACAATATCTTTAACAGCATGGGCCGGACCGCTCGGCTGGGCTTTAATGGCCGCCATTTCTTCAGGACTGGGCTCGCGTTCGGCTGTTGATAAAACGGTAACCAAAACCGAACCAATGGAGCAGACCGCACCAATATAAAACGAACCGAATACCCAATACGGAATGCCCGCTTCGGAGGTTTGTTGCAACCAGCCGATTTGTTGGAAGATGTAGAGGGAAACGTTGGCCAGGGTAATACCCAAACCGGTAAACACGGACTGCATCAAGAAACCGGTGGATTGCTGGTGTTCAGGAACGGTATCGGCAATAAAGGCACGGAAAGGTTCCATTGCCGTGTTGTTGCTGATGTCCAAGAGCCACAGCAGCAATACGGCCACCCACAAGGCGGTAACGTGCGGATAAATAAATAGGCAGAGGCTGCAACCGATGGCGCCGATCAAGAAATACGGACGGCGGCGGCCCAATCCCGGCACCCAAGTGCGGTCACTCATTGCACCAATCATCGGCTGCACCAGCAAACCGGTAATCGGGCCTGCCATATTCAAAATCGGCAATTGGCTCGGGTCGGCATGAAGAAAGCTGAAAATCGGGTTAATCGCAGTCTGCTGCAACCCGAAGCTGTATTGAATGCCGAAGAAACCGAAGTTCATCAGCATAATCTGGCGAAGTGTCATCGCCACTTGTGGGGAGATTTTCATAGGAAGGCTACTCCTGGATAATAAACTATGGAAACAACAAACTCCAATTTCAGCGGTATGACGCTTTTGCTTTTATTGTATTGAGCCGCCTTTTTTAATGAGGCAACTCCGTTTTCAGACGGCCTTTATTTTGACCGTTCACATGAATCTTATTTTGATGTGTGTTTGTGTTGTTTAAAGCTTATTATTTTCAGGCCGTCTGAAACTATTTATTAATCACAGACTGACGCCAGATGGTTTCCCCAACGACCTTGACTGGCTGAACCGCACCGGCCGGATCTTCGATGTATTGGAACAGCAAATCCGCCGCCATCGCACCCATGCGTAGATACGGCAGTTCGGTACTGGTCAACGGCGGAAACAGCGTTTCCGCAATCGCGCTGTGGTTATCATATCCGGCAACAGAGACTTGCTCGGGAACCCGCATGCCGCGCGTCCTCAAAATCCCGTACACGCGCACCGCCATTTCATCGTTGCCGCAGCAAATTACCGTCGGCGGAAGCGGCAAAGACAACAGTTTCAAAATAGCCGAAATCAAAGACCCGCTGTCGTTGCTGAAGTCAGGATAACCAGTTTGCACCAAATCAGGATCGAAGACAATATCCGCATCAGCCAAAGCACGGCGGTATCCGGCCAATCTCAATCTCGTCGCTTCCACGCCCGGCTGCAAAGTCACATAAGCAATCCGTTTGTGTCCGCTTTGGATAATCCGGCGCACCAAGCCATACTGCCCCGCTTCGTCATCCGGCAAAACCGACGGCGTACCTGCCAAATCAAAGCAGTTGACCAACACCATCGGGCAACGGTTGGGCACTTCCGGCAGCAATACTTCCTGATGGAAACCTGCCACATATAAAATCCCCTCGGCACGATGCTCCATAAAGGTACGAATCAGCGGCTCCATCTGACCGGGCTGACCCGGCTTGTTGTCGATGTCGGCAATCATCAAAATCTTGCCTTGCGCGCGAATCTGCTGCTGAATGCCCTTAATCAAGAACATATCCGGTATACCGTGCCCGCCCGTATTCTCGCCTGTCCGCGAAATGGCGCCGGTAATCAGACCGACCAATCCGGAACGGTGTGACCGCATAATCCGCGCCGCAGAAGACGGGATATAGCCCAAAGCAGCAATCGCTGTTTCTACTTTGGAACGGGTTTTATCACTGACCGGCGCATCGCCGTTAATCACCCGGCTGACCGTCTTGGGAGATACCCCGGCATAAGCAGCGACATCATAAATTGTAGCCATCTTACGGACCCGCCCCGACAAGATTTCAATAATGTTACATAGGATAACACAGCAGACATCGGTGTCATACCCCCTTTTTTACAGAAACTTGATGATAATCAACCGTTTCTATTGCATTTTGCATACATTTCTTAAACAAAACCGACCCTACTATCTCCCAAAAGTTGTCCAAATTTGTTAAACTACAAACAACTACAAAAAGCAGAAAATAGATACCCTGCTTGTTTACCGTTACATACTAAGGAAACGAGATGTCCGCATACTCAGACGCATGGCAGGCCTTGGAAGCCCATCATGCCGATACTCAACACGTTACCCTGCGCGAACGCTTCGCCGCAGATGCCGAACGTTTCAACAATATGCACGAAATTCTGCACGGTTTGTTATTTGATTACAGCAAAAACCGTCTAGATGAAAACACCCTTGATTTATTGTGCCAACTGGCCGAAGCGGCCGATTTGCCACAATATATGCAGGCCATGAGCAGCGGTGAAAAAATCAACACCAGCGAACACCGCGCCGTCCTCCACACTGCCCTGCGCCTGCCTGCCAATGCCAAACCTGTTTACGTTGACGGCGAAAACATCGTGCCCAATGTTCATCACGAACTCAACCGCGCACTCGAGTTCGCACGCCAACTTTTAGACGGCACGCACGCAGGCATTACCGGCAAACCGATTACCGACTTGGTTCACATCGGTATCGGCGGCTCCGATTTAGGACCGCGCATGGCAACACAGGCGCTACAGCCTTATTGGCAAAACATCCGCGTCCACTTTGTCAGCAATTCCGATGATGCTGACCTGACCCAAACCCTTCTCGGCCTCAACCCCGAAACCACCGTATTCAGCATTGCCAGCAAATCGTTCCGCACACCGGAAACCCTGCTTAATGCCTACGCTGCGCGTACTTGGTATCGCGATGCAGGTTTGCCTGATTCCGGCATCTACCGCCATTTCTGCGCCATTTCCGCCGATGTGGCCGCAGCCCAAAACTTCGGCATCTCCCCCGACAAAGTCTTCGCCATGTCCGACTGGGTCGGCGGCCGCTATTCCGTCTGGTCACCCATCGGTCTGCCGCTGATGGTTGCCGTCGGCGAAAAAGCGTTCCGCAAAATGCTGGCCGGCGCACACGCGATGGATACCCATTTCTTCGAAACCCCATTCCGCCGCAACATTCCCGTCCTGATGGCGCTCATCAATGTTTGGTACAACAACTTCCAACATTCAGACGGCCAAACCGTTGTCCCATACAGCCACAACATGCGCCTCTTTACCTCGTGGCTCAACCAGCTCGATATGGAAAGCCTCGGCAAACAGCGTACTTCAGATGGCCAACCCGTTTCCTGCACCACCGGCGGCATTGTCTTCGGCGATGAAGGCGTCAACTGCCAACATGCCTACTTCCAGCTTTTACACCAAGGCACGCGTCTGATTCCCGTCGATTTCATCGTCCCCATGACCACAATCTACGGCAACCACCGCCAACACCGCTTTACCGTTGCCAATGCCTTCGCCCAAGCCGAAGCGCTGATGAAAGGCAAGACCTTAGACGAAGTACAAGTCGAATTGGCCGCCCTGCCCCAAGACGAACGCGACTGCCTTGCACCGCAAAAAGAATTCCCCGGCAACCGTCCGAGCAACAGCCTGCTCATCGACAGCCTGACACCTTTCAACCTCGGCATGCTGATGGCGGCTTACGAACACCGCACCTTCGTACAAGGCGTGATTTGGCGTATCAACCCCTTCGACCAATGGGGCGTGGAATACGGCAAAGAGCTGGCCAAAACCATCGAACCCGAACTCGAACGCGGCACGCCGGCACATGACAGCTCCACCAACGGCCTGATTGCCTTCTACCGCAACTGCAACGCAAAATCAAAGGCCGTCTGAAAATAAAATGTCCGTAAGACTAGCATATCTACCTATCTTACGGACATTTCAAAACCTAATCGGCGGTAAGAATGAACCGTTAAAGCACCGCACTTTTAGACAAAAGTAGCTAGATTTTGATATAAAAAAAGGCTAAATCGATAATGACTTAGCCTTTTTCATCAGACTTGATTAGTTGTTTGTTGTTAATGCGCCTAAATCTTTATCAACTAAGAACAAACCTTTACCATCTTCACCAAGAAGATTTAATTTATCCAAAATTCCACTGAATAATTTTTCTTCTTCATGTTGTTCAGCCACATACCATTGTAAGAAGTTAAAGGCAGAGTAGTCTTTCTCTTCAAAAGTTCTACCAACTAATTCATTGATTTTAGAGGTAATTAACTTTTCATGTTCATAAGTTAATTCAAGTACTTGTTTCAATGATGAAAATTGATGAGGTGGTTCATCAATTTGTGTGATGATAGCCAATGCGCCGGTCTCATTTAAATAAGTGAAGAGTTTACGCATATGCTGCATTTCCTCAGCCGCATGCTCTGATAAAAATTTTGCAGCTCCTTCGAAACCTTGTTGTTCGCACCAGGCGCTCATTTGTAAATATAAGTTAGAAGAATAAAACTCTAAATTCATTTGATCATTTAATAGTTTAATCACGCTATTTGATAACATTTTATTTCTCCTATTCTTATAAAGTTTTTAATTCACGATCAATGTAGTAGAGCGCTGTACCACTTTCACCAAGAAGTTTGAATTTATCAACAATACTGTTAAATAATTTTTCTTCTTCATGCTGTTCAGCTACATACCATTGTAAGAAGTTAAAAGTAGAGTAATCCTTTTCTGCAAAAGTACTCTCAACTAACTCATTAATTTTAGATGTCACTAGTTTTTCGTGTTCAAGTGTTGTTTCAAAAACTTCTTTTAATGAAGCGTAATCGTGTTTAGGGGCGTCAATTTTACCTAACAAAGGCATTCCACTGGTTTCGCTCACATAAGTAAACAACTTTTGCATATGTTCCAATTCTTCATCGGCATGACGAAGTAAAAATGCTGCAGCGCCTTCATAACCATGTTTATGGCACCATGCACTCATTTGCAAATAGACATTTGATGAATACAACTCGAGATTAATTTGTTCGTTTAATTTTGCTGTAATTGACTTACTTAGCATAACTAACTCCTTTTCTTAATGCGGTTATATAGATGTATCACAATACAAAATTTGTATTTGCGGATGAATTTTACTCATTTTATTGAGAATAGTCAATTTTATTTTATCAATTTTTATTGTAACCCATTAATTTAAAAGGATTTTATAAATAAATCATTCTCATTTAGTTCCATTTGATGAAATGAGTTATCAATATCGCCTTTGCCTAAATTCTCTAGAGAAATGATGAGGTGTTGGAAGGAGAATCGTAGATTTCCAAAGTTTTTTGCTCTCACTTATCAACTCCAAAATACTGGATAAATAGAAAACATGAAAATTCAATGTTTTTTATAGAATTACGCATCAAAGCGATATAGTTTCAAAGTAGGTTATCCTTAATATTTGAATGTGACAATTACCATTTATTATTTAACATAATATACATATTGTTGAAAAATCTACTGGTTAACTTCAATCAGGGAAAGCATGAAGAAGTTAGGAAGTTGATTGGAGAGTTGATTAGGGTAGATTTTATTCAAATGAAAGACTAGGCTATGAAATCAAAATTTGTGTATAAGTTACTGGTAATTTCAAAGTACCTGTATATTTTAATTTGTATATCAATACCGATCGTTTTTATTTATGAAAGCTACCAAGGAGATAATGTTGATTTTATGATTTATATTCATGCTTTTATTATTTTTTCCATATTGGGTGTATTGACTCAATATTCTACGTCTAATTTTTTTGAAAAGGAAAAATAACATGATTGAACTATCCATTTAGGATCTGGAACTAATTTATGGAGGAGGCTTAGGAGAGAGAATCCTTCAAGGAGGAGCAAATGGTGCATAAATAGGAGGATCAATTGGTGCAGGTATTGGTCTGGGTGTCGGTATAGCTTTTGGCAGTATTCCTGCCGGACCAGCTATTATGGTCGGTGGCACAATTGGTGCTGCTGTTGGTGCTGCAACTGGTATGGGTGTTGCAGCATATGAGTATTACCAAGAAACTCAGCCTAAAGGGACAGTAACGGTCGGTCCGATTTCTGCTTTTGCTGTGGACAAATCAGGAAACGGCTACACTGACGGCACAAATTACCACTGATATTTCTCATCGTTCAAACGATCTCTAGGGGTCGTCTGAAACTTTCTTAACTTCAATTTTATGAATACACCCAAGCAACCCTTCTTCCGTCCTGAAGTCTCCGTTGCCCGCCAAACCAGTTGTTCCAACAAAAGGCCGTCTGAAACTTAATTTGTTAAATTTTCAGACGGCCTTTTATTATTCAATAAAGATAGCAGAAGTTAATTCGCCATATCCACCATCTTTGCTACAATATCCCTTTCCTTTTTTATTGATTCCACTATGACAACCGCACCCCAACCCAGCACTATGCAGCGAATTTTCTCGCGCAAAATGCTGATTTGTATTTTCACAGGCTTCACTTCGGGGCTGCCGCTTTATTTTCTGATCAACCTGATTCCTGCATGGTTGCGCAGCGAACATATCGATTTGAAAACCATCGGCCTGATGGCACTTATCGGGCTGCCTTTCACTTGGAAATTTATCTGGTCTCCCGTCATTGATTTGGTCAGATTACCTTTTTTAGGACGGCGACGCGGTTGGATGCTGGTAACTCAGATTGGTTTACTGCTGGCCTTACTTGCTTACGCCTTCCTAAACCCTGCTCAGCATTTATATGTAATTATGGGCTTATCGTTGGTGGTCGCCTTTTTCTCTGCCAGCCAGGATATTGTATTGGATGCATTTCGCCGCGAAATTTTGTCAGATGAAGAATTAGGCTTGGGCAACTCCATCCACGTCAACGCCTACCGTATTGCTGCTTTGGTACCTGGTTCGCTCAGCTTGATTTTGGCCGACTTGATGCCTTGGCACAACGTATTCATCATTACTGCACTATTTATGCTGCCCGGTCTGCTGATGACCTTATTTTTAGCTAAAGAACCTGACATTCCACCATCTGTGTCGCGTACATTTGCCCAAACAGTCTCTGACCCCTTCAGTGAGTTCTTCTCCCGCAAAGGAATCAAACAGGCCATCTTGGTATTGCTGTTTATCTTCCTCTACAAACTGGGTGACAGCATGGCCACTTCTCTGGCAACACCGTTTTATCTGGATATGGGCTTCAGCAAAACCGACATCGGCCTGATTGCCAAAAATGCCGGTTTATGGCCTGCCGTCATTGCCGGTATCGCCGGCGGTATTTGGATGTTGAAACTCGGTATCAACAGGGCATTATGGGTTTTCGGCGTGGCGCAATGGGTAACGATTCTAGGCTTTGCCTGGCTGGCGGGTTTCGGTAAATTTGAAACCATTACCCTGACGGAACAAATGATGCTTGCCGCCGTGATTGGTGCGGAAGCGGCAGGCGTAGGCTTGGGCACGGCGGCATTTGTCGCCTATATGGCCCGTGAAACCAATCCTGCTTTCACGGCCACACAATTGGCCCTCTTTACCAGCCTGTCAGCCGTTCCCCGTACATTTATCAATGCTTCGGCAGGCTATCTGATTGAAGCGATGGGTTACTTCAATTTCTACTGGCTGTGTTTTGCCCTAGGCATACCCGGCATGTTGCTGCTGTTTAAAGTGGCACCATGGAATGGTCAAAAAGTGAGTAACTAGATTGCCAGTCTAAAACTTCTAGCAAAACAAAAGGCCGTCTGAATGGTTCAGACGGCCTTTATCATACAAAAACTTTATTCTATTCTGCTTCAGGTTTGACAGTGCTGCGGACATCGCCACTTTTTTCTTTATGTTTCAAAACAGCGCGGTCGAGTTTGTCCATCAAAACATCAATCGCGGCGTACATATCCTGTTCAATCGCTTCAACGTGCAAATCTTTGCCTGCCAGATGGACATCGGCTTCGGCTTTTTGGCTGACTTTTTCCACCGAGAGCGTGATGGTCACGGAAATGATGTTGTCGGCGTGGCGGCTGATTCGTGCCAACTTGTCGGAAACGTAGTTTTTGATGGCTTCGGTAACATCAAAATTCAGACCGGTGATTTTCAGATTCATGATACAGCTCCTTCGGTTGGTTAGTCCGTCAAAACGGATCGGAATATATCTACTCGGTAAATTTTCGTTTGTGTGCCGGCGGGATGTCTAATGATTCTCTATATTTAGCCACTGTACGTCTGGCGATTTCAATGCCGCGTTGTTTTAATAATTTGACGAGGGCCTCGTCCGAATAAGGTTTGCTGCTGTCTTCGCTTTCAATCAGCTGGCTCAAGACAGCTTTGATTGCGCCTTGGCTGAACCCTTCGCCCTCATCGTCGGCATTGACTGCCTGTGTGAAGAAATAGCGTAACGCAAACAGGCCGCGCGGGCAAGACAAATATTTCTGGTTGGCAGCGCGCGAAATGGTGCTTTCCGCCAAACCCAATTCGGCGGCGGCATCTTTCATCAGCATGGGCGACAGGCCGATTTCGCCGAAGATGAAAAAATCTTCCTGATTTTTGACAATATACTCGGCAAGGCGGAGGACTGTGCTTTTGCGCAATTCCAAAGAATCAATGCGCTGTTTGGCTTCGCTGATTTTTTCCTTCCACTCCGGCGCGCCCTCTTCCGCCGATTTCATCAGGTCGCAATATTCCTGATTAAGCTGCAGCTTCGGCCAGGCCGCTTCGTTGCTGATGACTTCCCAGCCGTCCTTGCCCTCTCTCACCCAAACGTCAGGCTGAATATAAGGCGTGGGGGTGGCAGAAGCGAAGCCGTAAGCCGGATAAGGATTCAAGCCGGCAATCATATCGAGCGCGGCTTCTATGGTTTCGCTGTCGGCCTGGGGATAAAGTTTGCGGAAACGCAGAACGTTTTGTTTACGGTTTTTGCCCAAATCTTGAAGCGAACTTTGCACCAAATGCGCGGCCATTTGTCTGGCCGGAGAAGCCGGCAAACGCATCAGCTGCAGCATGAGCGACTCGGTCAAATCGGCCGCCGCCACGCCGGGCGGGTCAAAGGTTTGCAATACGTCCAGCGCATTTTGCAGGGCTTCTTCGTCCAGCATCCATTCCAACGGCGTGTGGTCGATGATTTCTTCGAGGCTGTCGGTGAGGTAGCCTTGTTCGTCCAAAAAATCAATCAATACATGAACATAGACCGCTTCTATTTGAGAGAGCGGATGCTCGCACACTTGGGCATGCAGATAGTGTTTGAAATCCTCTTCTTCGGCGATGTTGCTCCAAATATCTTCGGCATCGCCGCCGCCCAACTGCTGACCGGCACGCGGCATGGTGACGGCACGGTTGAGCCCGCTATCGGCAAACTCATCGCTTTCCGGACGCTCAAGCAGAGGATTGTCCGACAACCAGTCTTCCACTTCGCGCTCAAGCTCAAGACCCGACATCTGCAAGATGCGCAGAGACTGCTGCAGCCGCTGGTTGAGCTGCTGGGTCTGTTTGAGTTTAAGGACGAGTGAAGACATAGTGTTTGATTCGAAATGTATGGATAGTTTTTCAGACGGCCTTTATACGGCAGGCCGTCTGAAAGATTAGGTTATCGGTATTATATTTGTATTTGTAGTGATTATTCCAATATTTATAGCCGCCCTCAATTGAAATGAGGGCTTCATATACCGTCAAATATGCATTCAATATTTAAAATTTTCACCCAAGTAAACCGAACGGACTTGTTCATTGTTGACCAAATCATCCGGCTTGCCTGAAGCCAATACCGTACCGTCGCTGATGATGTAGGCACGGTCGCAGATGCTGAGGGTTTCGCGCACGTTGTGGTCGGTAATCAATACGCCGATACCGCGTGATTTGAGGAACTCGATGATTTTCTGAATATCGATGACGGCAATCGGGTCAACGCCGGCAAAAGGTTCGTCCAACAAAATGAAACGAGGCTGCATGGCCAACACGCGCGCGATTTCGACACGGCGGCGTTCGCCGCCGGACAAGGACGGCGCGGGGTTGTTGCGTAGGCGCTCGATATTCAAATCAGCCAACAGTTTTTCCAGTTCGGCATCGATGCGGCTTTTGTCCTTCATGCTGATTTCCAAAATAGCGCGGATATTTTGTTCCACGGTCATTTTGCGAAAAATCGAGGCCTCCTGCGGCAGATAGCCGACGCCGAGGCGGGCGCGTTCGTGAATGGGCAGGTGGCGCAACTCTTGTCCGTCCAGCATCACGCTGCCTGCATCGGCGGCAATCAGGCCGACAATCATGTAAAAGCTGGTAGTCTTACCCGCGCCGTTGGGGCCGAGCAGGCCGATGACCTCGCCGCTTTCGATTTCAAGGGAGAAGCTTTTGACGACTTGGCGTTTTTTGAAACTTTTTTGCAGGTTTTGAACCACAAGACGGCTGTTTTTTGCGCTCATATTCTGTTGACTTTCGATATTGACCTCAGGCCGTCTGAACCTTTTTCAGACGGCCTTTTTGTGTGTTTTCTTATTTGTTTTTCTGCGTGCTGGACGGCTGGATGACCACGCTGACGCGGCCGGATTTCGCGGCGGATTTCACACCGGATTTGGCGCTGCCGTTGATGGTGTAAACCTCGGTTTTGGTGTTGTACGTGATGACCGCACCTTCGGCCACATCGCCGCCGCGCTGCACTTTGGCATTGCCGGACAGGGTAACGAGGTTGGCTGCGGAAGAATACGTCACGGTATTGGCTTGGCCGTTGACCACGCCTTTACCGCCGTCCAACTCTTGGCTGAATTTGACGGGCGAGCCGGTGGCTTTCATCAACTGCTCGCTTTTGTCGTTGCGTGAAACGGTTACGCTGCCGGCACGGATATTGAGCGTGCCTTGTTTGATGATGACGTTGCCGGAAAAGGTGGTGCTTTGGTTGTTTTGGTCAAGCGAGCCTTGGTCGGCTTCAATTTGAATCGGCTGCTTGCTGTCGCTTTGCAGGGCAAAGGCCGGGCTGGCGGCAAAAACGGCAACAAGGGCTAAGGTTTTACAAATTTTTTGTATCATAAATTGTGGCTTTCACTTTGGAAGGGAAATTCAGCAAACCGGTTTTGTGGTCATAAGTCATGCCGTTTGCCTGACCGCCGGACTGTCCGTATTGGAAAGTAACCGGGCTGTCGGTATGGGCGTATTGTGCTTCGGTATCGACATTCAAACGTTCGGTTTTGACGATGCCGGCCAAACGCTTGGCATCTGCCGCTTTATTTAAGACAACATTTTGTTCAAAAACGACTTTTTTGTTTTGAATATTGTACACGGCCTTGTCGCTGCCGACTTCGTACAACAGGCTGCCGTCGCGGTAAAACGAAAGATGCGGTTTGTCCAAATGAACGTCCGCGCTATTCGGATATTGAACGGCATCGGCCGCGCTCAGGTTTTCTTTCAGACGGCCTTCTTGGTCAAAACGTTTGCCGTTGATGCCTTTCATCGAATATTGCGGCTCATTCGGATTGAGGACGACTTCTTCGACCTGCACTTCGCTGATGCGGCCGAGCCACGCCGCCAGTGCGCCGAGTGAGACTGCCAACACCAGCGGAAAGGCGATTCCGTAACGCCATCTGATTTTCATCGTACATACTCTTTCAAAGCAGGTTCAAGCGTACCTTGCGCCTGCATAATCAAATCGCACACTTCACGCACCGCGCCTGCGCCGCCGGAACGTCGGGTTACATAATGGGCGTATTGCAAAGTAAACCAATGCGCTTCGGGGACGGCGACCGCCAATCCGCAACGCACCATCACGGGCAAATCGACAACATCGTCGCCGACAAAGGCGCACTCATGCTCCTCCACACCGGCCTGTTCGCGTAATTGGGCGTAGGCGGCACGTTTGTCGTGAATGCCTTTGAAGTAATAGTTGATACCGAGCTGCTTCACGCGGATACCGACGGAAGGCGCATCGCGGCCGGTAATAATCGCCGTTTGCACGCCGCTGGCCTGAAGCATTTTCAAACCGTGTCCGTCCAAAGTGTGGAACGATTTGATTTCTTCGCCGTTGTCGCGGATAAAAATGCGGCCGTCGGTCAAAACGCCGTCCACATCCAGTATCAGCAGTTTGATGCCTAAAGCGCGTTGTTGCAGGTCGGAAGAGAGGTTTTGCATAAGGTTTCCTTATTTCAGACGGCCTATTCTAGCATAAGGCCGCCTGAAAACGTTTTTGCCGTCGATTCAGACAATTCGTGCCATCAATAAATCGTGCATGTTCAGCGCGCCAATCAGTACGCCGTTTTCTTCGACCACCAGCAAACCGTTCACATGGCCGCTTTGCATGGCTTTCAAGGCTTCTGTGGCGAGGCGATCGGCGGAGATGGTTTTCGGCGAAGCGTGCATGATGTCGTCCACTTTCAAACCGGCAAAGCTGTCGCGTTCTTGAAACAGACGGCGCAAGTCGCCATCGGTAAATACGCCTTTCAGACGGCCTTCGGCATCGGTTACCGCCAACATGCCCAAACCTTTTTCACTCATGCGGACAATGGCCTCTTTCAACGGCGTGCCCAACAAAACGGCAGGCAGGGCTTCGTCTTTGTGCATAATATCCGCCACGCGCAACAGCAGGCGTTTGCCCAAGCTGCCGGCCGGATGGCTTAAAGCAAAATCGTCGGGCGTGAACGCGCGTGCACGCAACAATACAACCGCCAGCGCATCGCCCAATGCCATCACGGCGGTCGTGCTGGAAGTCGGCGCAAGGCCGAGCGGGCAGGCTTCTTTGGAAACCGCCGCGGTAATATGGATATCAGCATGGCGCGCCATGGTGGAAGTCGGATGGGCAGTGATACAAATAAGCGTGATGTTTTTGCGTTTCAACGCCGGAATAATCGCCGCAATTTCATCGCTTTCACCGGAATTGGAAATGGCAATCACGACATCGTGGTCCACAATCATGCCCAAATCGCCGTGCGCCGCTTCGGCTGGATGGACGAAAAACGCAGGCGTGCCGGTAGAAGCCATGGTCGCCGCCATTTTACGGCCAATGTGTCCGGACTTGCCCATGCCGGTAATGACCACCCTGCCCTTGCAGTGCAACAACGCTTCCGCCGCACGGACAAAATCATGGTCCAAAGCCGCCGCAATTTCACGCAAACCTTCGGCTTCCGTATCCAATACATCGCGCGCCCAGTCGAGATAAAGTGTGTTTTCCGCCATCAAAGCCGCCTTTCATGCTTGAATTTAGGTTTGTTTTGCCCAAATTAATCGGCTGTAAACTGTTCAAATTCATCGAATCGGCGTAGCATTACCGCCACTTCACAAACAAACCTATTATGTAAAAGGAATCAGAGATGACTATTTTATCGGACGTTAAAGCATTAGGACAACAAATCTGGTTGGACAACCTCTCCCGTTCGCTGGTACAAAGCGGCGAATTGGCCGAAATGCTCAAACAGGGCGTGTGCGGCGTAACTTCCAATCCTGCCATTTTCCAAAAAGCCTTTGCAGGCGATGCCCTGTACGCCGACGAAGTAGCCGCGCTCAAACAGCAAGACCTGACCCCGAAACAACGCTACGAAACCATGGCGGTTGCCGACGTACAAGCCGCTTGCGACGTGTGCCTTACCGAACACGAATCCACCGGCGGCAAAACCGGCTTCGTCAGCCTCGAAGTTTCGCCCGAATTATCCAAAGACGCACAAGGCACGGTTGAAGAAGCGCGCCGCCTGCATGCCGCCATCGGCCGTAAAAATGCCATGATTAAAGTACCGGCAACCGACGAAGGCATCGAAGCGCTTGAAACCCTCGTTTCAGACGGCATCAGCGTCAACCTGACCCTGCTTTTCTCCCGTGCCCAAACCCTCAAAGCCTATGCGGCCTACGCGCGCGGCATTGCCAAACGTTTGGAAGCGGGACATGATGTTTCCCATATCCACGTTGTCGCCAGCTTCTTTATTTCCCGTGTCGATGCCGCGTTGGACGCCACCCTGCCCGACCACCTCAAAGGCAAAATCGCCATCGCGCTGGCCAAAGCCGCCTATCAAGATTGGGCGCAATACTTCGGCAGCAGCGAATTTGCCGCACTTGCCGAAAAAGGTGCCAACCGCGTACAACTTTTGTGGGCATCCACAGGCGTGAAAAACCCTGCCTATCCTGACACGTTGTACGTTGACAGCCTGATTGGCGCCCATACCGTCAACACCGTTCCCGATGCGACACTCAAAGCCTTTATCGATCACGGCACCGCCCAAGCCACGTTGACCGAAGGTGTGGACGAAGCCCAAGCGCAGCTTGCCGAAACCGCGAAACTCGGCATTGATGTCGAAACTTTGGCAACTCGTTTGCAGGAAGACGGTTTGAAACAATTTGAAGACGCTTTTGCCAAACTGCTGGCTCCCTTGGCTTAAACGGATTAAACAGACGGCCGATTGAAACTTAAATCATTTTGAAAAGTCTAGGCCGTCTGAAACCCAAATTCGGGCGTGTACGGCACGCCCTTTTCTATCACGATTTGAATACCGCGCAGGCATACTTACCCTGCCCTACACAAACACCCTGCCATGTATATAGGACGTTTCGCCCCCAGCCCTACCGGCCTGCTTCATATCGGCTCCCTGCTGACCGCCGTCGCCTCCTATGCCGACGCGCGCGCCCATCAGGGCAAATGGCTGGTTCGCATTGAAGACCTTGACCCCCCGCGTGAAATGCCCGGCGCCGCTGCCGACATTTTGCGCACGCTTGAGGCTTTCGGTTTTGAGTGGAACGGCGAAGTCGCCTATCAAAGCCGCCGTTACGACCTGTATCAAGACACACTCGACCGCCTCCAAGCAGCCGGGCTGGTGTATCCCTGCTATTGCAGCCGCAAAGACTGGCAGGCAGCGGCAACTCAGGGCGCAGACGGATTTGTGTATAACGGCCGTTGCCGCAATCCACAGCAAAGACCTAACACGCAAAACAAAATGCCGGCATGGCGCATTCAAGTCCCCAATCGCGTGATCGGTTTTTCAGACGGCATTGTCGGACAATACGCACAAAATCTGGCACACGACATCGGCGATTTCGTCCTGCTTCGTGCCGACGGCTATTGGGCCTATCAGCTTGCCGTGGTTGCCGACGATGCCGATCAAGGCATAACGCATATTGTCCGCGGCCAAGATTTGCTCGTTTCCACGCCGCGCCAAATCTATCTGCAACAATGCCTCGGCGCTCCCACACCGTCCTACGCCCACCTGCCGCTATTGACCAACAACCAAGGGCAAAAGTGGTCGAAACAAACCCTTGCCCCGGCTTTGGATTTGAATCAAAAAGAACAACTCCTCCGCCAAGTCCTGACCTACCTCAACCTACCCGATGCACCCGCCGTAAACCGGCCGCAAGAATTACTCGATTGGGCGGTGGCGCACTGGCAAATGGACAAAATCCCAAAATCGTCCATTATCACGAAATGAATTAGCACGATTACAACAAAATTACTCTAGGTATTACAATATTTCATAAAATTATGTAAGTAATCTTCAGATTCATTCCAAATCACGCCCAAGAAGCGAAAAATCATGTATATTTTAAAAATTTCCTAAAATTGTTGCGAAGTGATAATTTCAAGATTGCAACAACATACGGCTGGCGCGTTATTGAGGATGACAAAGCGCGGCAGATCTCCCACGATACAACAAAAAGAAATACCGCTATGCCAAGTGCCATTATTGTAGAAGACGAAGTATTAGCAGCAGAACGCTTGCGTGTATTATTGGAAGAATGCAATGTCGTACTGCTCAACGTCTTTCACCATGCCATGCCAGCATTGGAGTGGCTGAGCGTCCACGAAGTCGACATTGTCTTTGCCGACATCGGCATGCCGGAAATCGACGGTCTCGAGTTTGTCGAACGCATCAAGCGTACCGCCAAACGCCAGCCGGAAATTGTCTTCACCACAGCCTACGAAGAACACGCTCTGCGCGCGTTCGAGCTGGCTGCCGCAGACTATCTGCTCAAACCGATCAAAATGACCCGCCTGCAAACCGCGCTTGACCGCATCATCGAGAAAAACCGCGAAAAAGCAGACAGCTTCACCCATTTCAAAGTGTACAACCGCGAGCGCATGGTTGAAATCCCCTGGCAACAGGCACGTTACCTGATGGCGGAACACAAAACCGTCTATCTGTTTACCGGCGACGGCCAAAGCTACGAATTACCGAAAACATTGGTTTACTGGGAAGAGTTGCTTGGCGACAAAGTCATCCGCATCCACCGCAACGCCCTCGTCTTCCGCCACACCCTCGACAGCTTGATTCGACTGGACGATGACGAAAACGACGAATACGCATCCACATGGGGCGCAAAAATTCTCGATATTCCGACCCCGTTGCCCGTCAGCCGCCGACAACTGTCCACCCTGCGGAAAATCATTAAAAACAGCATCTAACAATACGCTCTTTGACTCACTCTTTTTAAATCAAAGGCCGTCTGAAAATATCTTTTCAGACTGCCTTTTAACTTCTCATTTCAATAATAGAAAACAGAAAAAAGAAACGACTAAAACCTACCGTTTGGGCTTATCCAGGCTTTTAATTTAATCAAACCGTTTTACCCACAAACAAGGTTTTCTATTTTTCTTAATCCAACATCTCTCAATTATTATCACTCAACAAAAAGGCCGTCTGAAACATTCAGACGGCCTCAATACTCAAGCCTTACCGATTAAAAGAACAATTCACGCCAGCTGATGCGTTTGAGTCCGCATTTCCGGCCTTCTACTTTCAGACTGTGCATCTTATCAGAGTTGGTCAACAGACTGCGCTCGGCTTGGGTTGCAAAACATTTATTGTTTGGCACGCTCGGCGTAGCGTTCAACTCTTTATCCGTACCCGTGCCGCCGCTATCGCCATCGGCGGTTACCGGAGAATCATCGGCCTTAGAGCCATTCAGATAAGTAAAGTTGACCACACCGTCAAACACCATACCGCTGGCGTAATAGACTTGGCCGTTGTTTTCACGTTTGATGAATTGGCGGTTTTTATCGGAAATACGCGCATCACGCAAACCCAAACGGCCGCCGTTTTCAGCATTGACGCCCAGAATAACCGTTTTTGCAGTCGTTTGTGTGGACGTACTGTCAGGCAAACAAACATCAGCACTGGAAGAATTTGTATGTATGACTTCCTGCTTGTATTTGCGAATAGTTACCACCGCTGTACGCAAAATCATCGTCGGTTTGACAGTTACCCGCTCACCCGAACCCAACGCCAGCTTCCAACCTTTTTGATCTTCGCTGACCTTATTGTTGGTAACAGAAATATATTCACCATCCGCTTGAACAGTTTGGCTGGTCAGCTCATCGCTTTTAGCCAAGACAGCTTCTTTGGACGTATCATCATAGATGCCGTAAACCGCATTGTTCTGTGTCGCTACATCCAGCTCGCTATGATAAATCTCGCTACCCGTACCAAAAATGACGACATACTTATCTTTACTGCGGCGCGATACCGCAGGCGCAGACGTAATCGGTTGATTACCCGAACCTTGGAAAATCATCTGCGCAGACCATTCAGACGGCGTCTCACCTCTCAAGTCGAAGCGGAACATATTGCCGTAACGGTCGCCGGCATAGGCAATATCGACAACACCGTCAAAATCGGTATCTACCAAAGTAGGGGTAGAGAGGCCGCCTTTGCCATTCGGCGCAGGAATTTTAACCAAGAGCTTACCGGCATCAGAAACATTGCTTCCCGTACCTTTCGTCCCAGCCTCTTTACCTGTCATATCATAGACATATAAAGCCGTTTCATTATCGGCACTGTTCACATCTTCAGTACGATAGCCGCTGGCCAAGAAGCCTGCATAACGCACGTCAGATTCCAGATTAACCGGGGTAGCATTGCGTTTAATGGAAACACGGCCGATTTGTGTCGAACCAATGGTGTAACCCAGCTTATTGCCAGAGCCTTTTTCTGTTTCAAACAAAGGTACAGTCGTATTCCAACCACTACGGTCACTGTTTGCCACTGCACCGATATTCAACGCATACGCACCGCGTCCACCCTGACCCATCGCACCAAACATAAAGGTTTGCTTATCAGGCGTTTGGCGGAGAACAAAACCACCATTGACCATATAGCGGTGCGGCGTGCTGGAGCCGTAGCCATCGCGAGCGACATCCTTCAGAACCTTGCCCAAAGTTGTCGCTTGACCTTGATCGTCCTCACGCTCCATGCCTGCCGGAATATAGCTGAGTTTCAAGTCATAAGGATTGCTAGGCGTACCATTACGGAAAATATGTACCATGCCGTCATTGGCAGCGGCGACCAAAAACTCTTGACGGTTGTCGCGCTTATCGCCAACAGCAGCAACCGAACCGTCTAAAATATCGCCTAAATTGCGCTCATCTTTACTTGAATCAGCAGAATCTGTCGGACGAATTCGATAAGACTGGCTATAACCTTTTGTCTCCGCATCCGCTTTGATGGTTTCATCACTACCTGCTCGGCCAGTCCATTTCAGCAATGCATTTTTCCATTCCAACTTATCTTTTGCACTGCCGTCTGAAATGCCGAAATCGGCATTTGAAGCCTCATTGTCTGCAACTCTATCGATGAAATAGGTCTTGCTGCCGTCATTAACTAAAGTAAGGCGGTTATTAAATGATGGCTGAACAAACTCTGTCGTATTGATAGGCGTGCCATCACGGTTCAATTTATAAAACCGCAATTGACTGCTCCAAGAGCCGGTATTCAAATGAACCGTTGCCGCCATATTGGGAATACCTGTACTGGTCGTTGCAGGCGCAGTTGAAGATGTCCCTTCAAATTTTGTTATTTTGCTGTCATTTTCAATATTATCGACGATGGTTTTAAAGGCTTCAAGCAAATCTTCTTTTTTCGCAGCATTAAAATACCAGTCTGGACGGCTTGCACCCTTTTCTAGATATTCTCGTCCGACCTCAGAGATCCCCTCACCAAAGCCCACAGTAAAAGTCTGTACCAATTGTTTGCTGTAATCTACGCCTTTGGGATCGCTTGGATCACCATCCCAGCTCTTACCGGCATCATCTAAGCCGTCTTTTGCTGTTTTGATGTCTTTTTCTGCCAAAGTCCGGCTAAAGAAACGCAGACCGCGTTTTTCATCTTTATAGTTTCTATCCCAATAAGGAACAATGATTTCGCCGGCAGCTACCCATATATCTCTCTTATAAAAAGGACTATACTCACGCGCATATTTGCTAGATTGACATAACAATTTTCTTTCGTTCTCAGGTAAGAATGACTCATATTGATAAATTGGAAAATCAAAATATCCTTTGAATCCATGCCTATCGTCAAATAATTTACCTGGCCCATATGCATCATCAATAGTCTTTACTTCAGACGGCCCAAAATATTGGTATGCAAATGTATTTGCACTACGTTCAATACGATGGTAATAGTTTGAATAGTAATAATCCCGATCATAGTTGAAGTTAGTATTACGAGATAAGCGAGGATCTTCGCCTGGAACCTGGTTACTACAACTCATATTGGCATCACCGTCCGACATCACAATCACATAAGACTTCTGACAACGGTATTTGATATTGGGCATCACAAAGTTTTTGACTACTTCATAGTAGCGGCGTGTGATTGGCGTAGCATGACCGGGGTCGATACCATCTACCCTCCTTTGAACATCCTTCCAATCATCGGTAAAGCCCTCCTCATCTGGAGTATCAGTACGACCATTGTTATGCAGGGTTTGCAAACCCCACTGGAATCGTTGTTTTTCGCCATACTCTTTCAATACCGATTTTAGAGCCTCCTTAGTAATCGTTATTCTTTTATCAGCCCATATCGATGTTTCCTTACCTTGCACATTCCATTGCATACTGCCCGAGTCATCAATCAAAAACATAATATTGTGTTTGACTTTGGGTTGGCCGTTGATGGAGGTTTCGTTTTGCAGGTAAAACGGAATTTTGGCAAATTGCTGCGTATTTGCCTGAACGGAAAAGCTGATAAGCGCTAAAGCGGAAGCGACGCTTGCATGAATAAGGCGATGGCGGCCTGATGGAGCGTTTTGCATAATGTGTTCTTTTTTCATCGGATAATCTCAGCTAGAAATGACATTGTTTTTATTTTTTATAAGGCTACGATTTTAGCATAAACAGCCTGTTCCATGTTTGATTCGGCTGAATTTCCCTATGCCTGCATTTCAAACACAACAAAAATGAAACAATCTGCCTGATCAGTTTTCAGACGGCCCGACTGGATATTTAGTTCAACCTTACTCATCAAGCATTCCAAAAGCAAGGGACTGTACCGTAAAGATAAAACGTTTTTTAAATTATCGATTATTTGCTCTACGCTTGAAATTCCTATTACTTTGACTTAAAATACACTGCTTCTACGGCATAGACCGCTATGTCTGAAAAAGCACGTTACACAGCAAAATCAAAGCTGCGGAGCGTGTTTTTTTTTAGCCGAGATTTCCGAAGGCTGTCTTTTTTGTAAACAATTTTTATTTTTCAGACGGCCCGACCCATTTTTTTCGAACCGACCATCATCAGGCAAACAGGATTCCATCATGACCACTCCGGCTCTTCTCGTTCTCGCTGACGGCAGCGTATTTCACGGCACATCAATCGGTTACGAAGGTTCGACTTCCGGCGAAGTCGTGTTCAACACTTCCATGACCGGCTATCAAGAAATCCTGACCGACCCTTCCTACTGCAAACAAATCGTTACCCTCACCTACCCCCACATCGGCAATACCGGCACCAACGCCGAAGACGAAGAAAGCCGCAGCGTTTACGCCGCAGGCTTGATTATCCGCGACCTGCCGCTCTTGCACAGCAACTTCCGCGCATCCGAAAGCCTGCACGACTATTTGGTACGCAACAAAACCGTCGCCATCGCCGACATCGACACCCGCCGCCTGACCACCCTGTTGCGTGAAAAAGGCTCGCAAGGCGGTGCAATCTTGACCGGTACAGATGCCACCGTTGAAAAAGCACAAGAACTGATTGCCGCATTCGGCAGCATGGTCGGCAAAGATTTGGCAAAAGAAGTTTCCTGCACAGAAACTTACGAATGGACCGAAGGCGAATGGAAATTGGGCAAAGGTTTCGTTACCCCTTCCGAACAGCCTTACCACGTCGTCGCCTACGATTTCGGCGTCAAAACCAACATCTTGCGTATGCTCGCCGCACGCGGCTGCCGCCTGACCGTCGTCCCCGCACAAACCAGTGCGGAAGAAGTATTGGCACTCAATCCTGACGGCGTATTCCTGTCCAACGGCCCCGGCGACCCCGAGCCTTGCGACTACGCCATCAAAGCCGTACAAAAACTGATGGAAAGTGGCAAACCGATTTTCGGCATTTGCTTGGGACACCAGCTGATCAGCCTCGCCATCGGAGCAAAAACTCTGAAAATGCGCTTCAGCCATCACGGCGCCAACCATCCGGTACAAGACTTGGACAGCGGCAAAGTCGTCATCACCAGCCAAAACCACGGCTTCGCCGTCGATGCCGACACCCTGCCCGCTAACGCACGCATTACCCACAAATCCTTGTTCGACAACACCTTGCAAGGCATCGAACTGACCGACAAACCTGTGTTCTGCTTCCAAGGCCACCCCGAAGCCAGCCCAGGTCCGCAGGATGTCGGCTATCTGTTTGACAAATTCATTGACAATATCAAAGCAGCAAAACAATAAAGCTGATTTTTTCAGACGGCCACACTCAACTCAACAACAGGCCGTCTGAAAACCAAACTTCAAAAATATAAATTCGGGCACACTCTCAACATCAACACAGTCTGAAATCCAACCCTCTAATCAGAAAGGAAGAATCATGACAGAAAAGCAAATGCGCATTCTTTCCGTCGTCGCCACCCTGACTGCCGTCGGCATGTACGTTTCCTATATCCCACAAATCCAAAATAACCTTGCCGGCAACCCCGGCTCGCCGCTGCAACCCCTCGTCGCCGCCATCAACTGCACATTATGGGTTGCCTACGGCTTTTTGAAAGAAAAACGCGACTACCCCGTCATGCTGGCAAACGCCCCGGGTATTGTTTTGGGCTTGATTACGTTTGTCACTAGTTTTTAAGGAAGTTTTCAGACGGCCTGTGCAACATAAAAACACAAAAGGTCGTCTGAAAAAGAGTCACCAAAATATCAACGGCAGGAATTTTTCAGGTAGCTTTTTATCGAAAGGTAGATGGAACAAACGTCTTAAGCGTTTTTTCAGACGACCTTTGAATCCATCGGTAGGGTGTGTGCCGCAAGGTACGCACGCGGTGGGTTGGGGTTGCAGGGAAAATGGAGAACGCGTGCGTGCGTACCGCACACACCCTACATGCGGGCTACGGCTTGCTCTCTCTCGTGGGAGAGAGCTAAAGAGAGGGCAACAAGCCCCAAGGCTTGTGTTTGGGTAATTAAGAAATTTAGGAAAGATTGCCACAATTCAGAGAATGCCCTCTCCCCAACCCTCCCCCACGGGGGAGGGAGTAGGTGGCAGCAGATTCAGGCATTGCAGGCCGTCTGAAAAAGAATGCCCGAACTACATATGTGCTATGACTGACTGAAAATACCATTTACACAGGATCATCTATGTATCAAATTGACATCCGCAACAAGAAAATGAATAAATTAAATGCAACAACATTTTCAGAATTAAATTTAAGTGAGCGGTACGATATTCAAGAATGGATTGACGATACCCCAGAAATTCTTGGGGAAAAATTATTGATTATTGGGAAAGAAATTATCTTACCAAGTGGTATTCGATTAGATTTATTAGCTATAGATGAGAGTGGTAATTTAGTTATTATTGAGTTAAAGAGAGATACTTCAGGCAACCAGGTTGAATGGCAGGCAATTAAATATGCTTCATATTGTTCAGCCTTTACAGACGAAGAAATTTTTGGAACATATCAAGAATACCTTAATAAAAAATATACTGATAAAAGTAAAAATGCAAAACAAGAAATTGAAAATTTTATTGTTACTTTTGAAACAGAAAATTTAAATAATGAACAACGTATTATTTTAGTTTCACGAGATTTTAATTCTGATGTTGCTTCTGCTGTTTTATGGCTAAATGATAAAGGGCTAGATATTAAGTGTATTAAAATTAATTCATTTCTTTCAGAAAACAATGAGTTACTTATTTATCCTACCCAAATTATTCCCTTACCAGAAGCAGAGGATTTTATTAAGCGAAAAGCTATTCAAAGAAAAGAAAATTCTTTACAACAATATGATGCAGATAGAATTTCATTTGATGTTCCTGAATATTCACTAGATGAGCTAAAAATTAAACTATCTGATTTTTTATCTAGACAGAGTAATTTAAAAGAACGATTTATCGCATTTTTTCAAATTTTATTATCTGAAAATCGTAAATTTGATCGTGAGGAAATTAAAGAAATATTCTTTAATAAATATAAAATTGGTAATGATGTCCAACATGCAGGCAGATTATTAAGCAATGTCAGCCAAGCGATTACTCGCAAAGCTAACGATTTTCTCCGCCAATTAATTGAATTTGGAAGAGATTATGAATATTCAGGAGCATACAAAAACAGTTATTTAGTTCCTAACGAATATCGCTGCCTAATCCAAGAAATAATTGATGAAGTTGAATAACATTTTTTAAAACAGAAAGACCCATCCATGCCCAAACGTACCGACCTAAAATCCATCCTTATCATCGGCGCCGGCCCTATCGTTATCGGTCAGGCCTGCGAATTTGACTATTCGGGCGCACAGGCCTGTAAGGCTTTGCGTGAAGAAGGTTATAAAGTCATTCTGGTGAATTCCAACCCTGCCACCATCATGACCGACCCTGAAATGGCGGATGTTACCTACATCGAGCCGATTATGTGGCAGACGGTGGAGAAGATTATCGCCAAAGAGCGTCCTGACGCGATTCTGCCCACGATGGGCGGTCAGACCGCGCTGAACTGTGCGCTGGATTTGGCGCGCAACGGCGTGCTGGCGAAATACAACGTCGAGCTGATCGGTGCGACCGAAGACGCGATTGACAAGGCAGAAGACCGCGGTCGTTTTAAAGAAGCGATGGAAAAAATTGGTTTGTCTTGCCCGAAATCTTTTGTCTGCCACACCATGAACGAGGCATTGGCAGCGCAAGAACAGGTCGGCTTCCCTACCCTGATTCGTCCTTCTTTCACCATGGGCGGTTCGGGCGGCGGTATTGCCTACAATAAAGACGAGTTCTTGGCGATTTGCGAACGCGGTTTCGATGCGTCGCCTACGCATGAGCTGCTGATTGAGCAGTCCGTTCTCGGCTGGAAAGAGTACGAGATGGAAGTGGTGCGCGATAAAAACGACAACTGCATCATCATCTGCTCGATTGAGAACTTCGACCCGATGGGCGTACATACCGGCGACTCCATTACTGTTGCGCCTGCACAAACATTGACCGACAAAGAATACCAAATCATGCGTAATGCTTCGTTGGCAGTATTGCGCGAAATCGGCGTGGATACCGGCGGCTCAAACGTTCAGTTTGCAGTAAACCCTGAAAACGGCGAGATGATTGTCATTGAGATGAACCCGCGCGTAAGCCGTTCTTCCGCGTTGGCATCTAAAGCAACCGGCTTCCCGATTGCGAAGGTGGCGGCGAAACTGGCTGTCGGTTTTACGCTGGACGAGTTGCGCAACGACATTACCGGCGGCCGTACGCCCGCGTCGTTCGAGCCTTCCATCGACTATGTCGTCACCAAAATCCCGCGTTTTGCGTTTGAAAAATTCCCCGCCGCAGACGACCGCCTGACCACGCAGATGAAATCGGTGGGCGAAGTAATGGCGATGGGCCGTACCATTCAAGAAAGCTTCCAAAAAGCCTTGCGCGGTTTGGAAACCGGCTTGTGCGGCTTTAACCCTCGCAGCGAAGACAAAGCGGAAATCCGCCGCGAACTGGCCAACCCAGGCCCTGAGCGCATGCTGTTTGTGGCAGACGCGTTCCGCGCAGGCTTCACGCTGGAAGAAATCCACGAAATCTGTGCCATCGACCCTTGGTTCTTGGCGCAAATCGAAGACTTGGTGAAAGAAGAAAAATCGGTTTCAGACGGCCAGTTGCAAGATTTGGATTACGCCGCTTTACGCCGTCTGAAACGCAAAGGCTTCTCTGACAAACGTTTGGCACAATTGTTGAACGTAAGCGAAAAAGAAGTCCGCGAACACCGCTACGCGCTGAACCTGCATCCGGTTTACAAACGCGTCGACACCTGCGCCGCCGAGTTTGCCACCGAAACCGCCTACCTCTACTCCACTTACGAAGAAGAATGCGAATCCCGTCCTTCCGACCGTAAAAAAGTGATGATTCTCGGCGGCGGCCCAAACCGTATCGGCCAAGGTATTGAATTTGACTACTGCTGCGTTCATGCCGCACTCGCCCTGCGCGAATCCGGTTTTGAAACCATTATGGTCAACTGCAACCCTGAAACCGTATCTACCGACTTCGACACCAGCGACCGCCTGTACTTCGAGCCGCTGACCTTGGAAGACGTATTGGAAATCGTCCGCACCGAAAACCCATGGGGTGTGATTGTGCATTACGGCGGCCAAACTCCGCTCAAACTGGCCAATGCCTTGGTGGCAAACGGCGTGAACATCATCGGCACATCTGCCGACAGCATCGATGCTGCCGAAGACCGCGAACGCTTCCAAAAAGTATTGAACGACTTAGGTCTGCGCCAACCGCCTAACCGCATCGCCCACAACGAAGAAGAAGCCCTCGTTAAAGCCGAAGAAATCGGTTATCCGTTGGTTGTCCGTCCTTCTTACGTCCTCGGCGGCCGCGCCATGCAGATTGTTCACTCTGCCGAAGAGTTGCAAAAATACATGCGCGAAGCCGTACAAGTTTCCGAAGACAGCCCCGTATTGCTCGACTTCTTCTTGAACAACGCCATCGAAGTGGACGTAGACTGCGTTTCAGACGGCCAAGATGTCGTTATCGGCGGCATCATGCAACACGTCGAACAAGCAGGTATCCACTCCGGCGACTCCGGCTGTTCATTGCCTCCATACTCATTGGACGAAGAAATTCAAGACGAAATCCGCCGTCAAACTAAAGCCATGGCATACGCACTGGGCGTGGTCGGCTTGATGAACGTACAGTTTGCCGTACAAGACGGCGTGGTCTTCGTACTGGAAGTGAACCCACGCGCCAGCCGTACCGTACCGTTCGTATCCAAAGCCACCGGCGTACCGCTCGCCAAAGTCGGCGCACGCGTGATGGCAGGCATTTCGCTGAAAGAGCAAGGCGTAGAAAAAGAAGTCATCCCGGACTTCTACGCCGTTAAAGAAGCCGTGTTCCCATTCATCAAATTCCCGGGTGTGGACACCATTCTCGGCCCTGAAATGCGTTCTACCGGCGAAGTCATGGGCGTAGGCGCAAGCTTCGGCGAAGCCTACTTCAAAGCCCAACTCGGCGCAGGCGAACGCTTGAGCACAACCGGCAAAATCTTCCTTGCCGTACGCGACGAAGACAAACCGCTCATCGTCAAAACCGCACAAAACTTCCAAGCACTCGGCTACGGTGTCTGCGCCACACGCGGTACCGCCGAATACTTGAAAGAACACGGCATCATCGTACAAGCGGTCAACAAAGTGCAGGAAGGCCGCCCACACATCGTGGACGCCATTAAAAACGGCGAAATCGCACTGGTGGTCAACACCGTCGGCAGCACAGTGCAATCTGTTACCGACAGCCACAGCATCCGCCGCACCTCCCTCACCCAACGCGTACCGCAATACACCACCATCGCCGGCGGCGAAGCTATGAGCGAAGGCGCAAAAAGCCGCGAACACTTGGGCGTGTACAGCGTACAGGAGTTGCATGGCCGTCTGAAAAACAAAGCCTAATCAATCCTATCGGATTTAAATAGCTAAAAGGCCGTCTGAAACCTGATTGCTCAGTTTCAGACGGCCTTTTCATATTTCGAATTCCAACCGTCTATCCATCAAAACAACCTTTTCTGCCGTCTCCCGACAAGCGATAGCAACATGAAATATAATTTCGTTATTGATTGGATTCATATGACAAAATTGTTGTTTTTTCATCATCATCCCAAAATATTGAGTTTAACGCCTATTCTCCTTGCTTTATAATGGCCGTCTGAAAGAAAAATACAATTAAAGCAGAAGCATGTCTTTGCAACTTAAGCAGATTTGCATAATTAAATATATGCTTTAATCATAATAATGATAAAATAATACGGCTTTCCTCTAAATTAAAGGGAAAACTGCACAAGAAACGGAAAATAAAATGAGTGTCGGATTATTGCGTGTTTTGGTTCAAAGCCAGACCATCTCAAATCAACAAGCGGAACATTACAACAGCCTTTTACAATCGGGCAAAGAAATCCTGCCCGACTTGTTTTCAGACGGCATCATCACCCCTAAAGCCTTGGGCGAATTGGTTGCGCGCGTATTCAGCTATCCCCTTTTGGATTTACACTACTATCCGCGCAATAATGTAGTCAGCGACATCCTGACGGAAGAGCAAATGGTGCAAAACCGTTGCGTTCCGATTTTCAAACGCGGACGCAAGGTTTATTTCGCCGTATCCGATCCGACTCAAATCCAAAACTTCCAAAAAATCGCTTTTTCTTCAGGTTTAAGTGTTGATTTGGTAGTGGTTCCCGATGACCAACTCAGCTCCTTACTGGAATGGTTGGGTCAGCGTTCGACCACCATTCTGAAAGAAATCAACGAAGAACATGAAGCAACGCAGCAATCTCAGTCGCTTTATATCGATAATGAAGAGGCTGAAGACGGCCCTATCCCCCGCTTCATCCACAAAACCTTATCCGATGCCCTGAATGCGGGCGCATCGGACATCCACTTTGAATTCTACGAACAAATGGCGCGCGTCCGTTTCCGTGTGGACGGGCAACTGCGCGAAGTCGTACAGCCGCCTGTCGCCGTGCGCGGTCAGTTGGCATCGCGTATCAAAGTGATGGCGCGTTTGGATATTTCCGAAAAACGTATTCCGCAAGACGGTAGAATTCAAATTGCCTTCCACAAACATGGCCGTCCGATTGACTTCCGTGTCAGCACTTTGCCGACGTTGTTTGGCGAAAAAGTGGTGATGCGTATCCTAAATTCCGATGGTACATCGCTCAATATCGACCAGCTCGGTTTAGAGCCTTTCCAAAAAGAAATGTTGCTTGAGGCCATCAACCGCCCTTACGGCATGGTGTTGGTTACCGGTCCGACAGGTTCGGGCAAAACCGTTTCGCTCTATACCTGCCTGAGCATTTTGAACACGGAAGATGTCAACATTTCAACAGCAGAGGATCCGGCCGAGATTAACCTGCCGGGCGTCAACCAAGTCAACGTCAATGAGAAACAAGGCCTGACGTTTGCCACCGCACTCCGATCCTTCTTACGTCAAGATCCTGATATTATTATGGTCGGTGAGATCCGCGACTTGGAAACCGCCGACATCGCCATTAAAGCCGCCCAAACCGGCCACATGGTTTTCTCTACCCTGCATACCAATAATGCACCGGCCACACTGTCCCGCCTTTTGAACATGGGTGTTGCGCCTTTCAACATCGCCAGCTCGGTCAGCCTGATTATGGCGCAAAGGCTGTTGCGCAGGCTATGTCCAAACTGCAAACGCGAAGTGGAGCGCCCGCCGGTTCCGGCATTGAAAAAAGCCGGCTTTACCGATGCGGACTTGGCTCAAGATTGGAAGCTCTACCGCCCGGTTGGTTGCGACAGCTGCCGCGGCAAAGGCTTTAAAGGCCGCGTCGGTATTTATGAAGTCATGCCGGTCAGCGATGAAATGCAAAAAGTCATTATGAACAACGGTACAGAAGTTGATATCATGAACATGGCCTATCAGGAATGCATGGTAGACCTGCGTCGTGCCGGCCTCATGAAAGTCATGCAGGGCCTGACTTCTTTGGAAGAAGTAACTGCTCATACCAATGACTAAACTGCCATATTTTCGAAAATTACAATAAAGCGGCATGGGGAAACAGTCCGCTTTATTTCTTACTAACAAGGGATAACTCATGGCTCAAGCAGAGCAAAAAAGAAGTCTGTTCGGTTCAAGAAGCAAAGGTAAGCGTTTTACGTTTGAAGGAAAAAACATCGAGACCGAACGTCTTGTCCGCGGCGAAGTAGTTGCCAAAGATGAAGAAGAGGCGCGCAAAAAACTCCAGCGCAGAGGCATTCGTCCTTTGCGTATCAGCAAAGTCAAAACCGCACGCAAACGCCGCATTACCCAAGAAGACATCACGGTGTTTACGCGCCAATTGGCAACGATGATGAAGGCAGGCTTGCCGCTGATGCAGGCTTTTGAAATCGTTGCTCGCGGCCACTCCAATCCGAGCATGACCGAAATGCTGATGCAGGTTCGCTCCGATGTCGAACAAGGTAGCGCATTAGGCAAATCGTTCTCCAAATATCCAAAATATTTCGACCGTTTCTATTGCAACCTGGTCAGCGCAGGCGAGTCCGGCGGCGTATTAGAAAGCCTATTGGACAAACTGGCTGTTTATAAAGAAAAAACCCAAGCCATTAAGAAAAAGGTTAAAACCGCGCTGACCTACCCGATTGCCATTATCGTGGTAGCCATCGCGCTTATCTTCATCATGATGATGTTTGTACTGCCTGCCTTTAAAGAAGTTTATGCCAATATGGGTGCAGAGCTGCCAGACCTTACCCAACTCGTCATGAACTTGTCTGATTTATTTGTCGACTACGGCTGGATTATGATCATCCTTTTGATTGCTTCCGCCTTCGGCCTGTACAAACTCCATGAGAAATCGCCCACCTTCCAAAAGCGAATCGATGCTTTGATTTTGAGGTTGCCTATCTTCGGTACCATCGTCCGTAAAGCGACCATTGCCCGTTGGGCGCGTACGACTTCTACCCTCTTCGCAGCCGGCGTTCCTTTGGTGGAAGTATTAGATTCAGTTGCAGGCGCATCCGGCAATATTCTCTATGAAGAAGCCACTCAAGACATCCGCGCCAAGGTAACCCAAGGTCTGTCGCTGACATCCAGTATGCAAAGTACTGATATGTTCCCCAACATGGTGATTCAAATGGCGGCCATCGGCGAAGAGTCTGGCTCCTTGGATGATATGCTGAACAAAGCGGCCGAATTCTACGAAGATGAAGTAGACAACTCCGTCTCCCGCTTATCTGCCTTGATGGAACCTATCATTATGGTGGTATTGGGTTCGCTCATCGGTATTTTGCTGATTGCCATGTATCTGCCGTTGTTCAACTTGGGTAATGTCGTAGGTTGATATGCTTGATAGTATTTACTCTGCCATCGACGCCCTCTCCGTTCTTGCGCCATTCGTTATTCCTTTAGCCGTTATTTTGGGATTACTGATTGGCAGCTTTCTGAACGTCGTCATTTATCGCACGCCGATAATGATGGAGCGTGAATGGACACAATTTTCCAAAGAGCATTTGGGCATCGAGCTGACAGACGAAGAAAAACAGCCATTTAATCTGCGTAAACCGGATTCACGCTGCCCAAAATGCGAAAGTCCGATCAGAGTTTGGCAAAATATACCCATCCTCAGCTATGTTTTCCTAGGTGGGAAATGCCACGCCTGCAAAACCCATATCAGCATACGCTATCCGTTGATTGAGCTGCTGACAGGTGTCTTATTCGGTATTGTCGCGTGGCAATACGGCTGGTCATGGGCAACTATTGGCGGATTAATTCTGACTGCCATATTGATTGCGCTGACCTTTATCGATGCCGATACGCAATATTTGCCCGACAGCCTGACTCAGCCCCTAATTTGGATCGGCCTGCTGTTTAATCTGAACGATACATTCGTGCCCCTGCATTCAGCCGTTTGGGGTGCAATCGCAGGCTATATGAGCCTTTATACTTTATGCGCCGTCTATAAACTTCTGACCGGTAAAATCGGCATGGGCAATGGCGATTTCAAACTTTTGGCCGCACTCGGTGCATGGCTGGGCGTAGGGATATTGCCTGTTCTGATCTTCATGGCTGCCTTAGTCGGGCTGGTGTGCGCGCTCATCGCCCGCGTCGGCAAAGGCCAATATTTTGCTTTTGGCCCCAGCCTTGCTGTGGCAGGATGGATTATTTTGGTTGCCAATGCACCTATTACCCAACTGGTACAATGGTGGCTCGTACAATCAGGATTCCGATAATGACATTATGGATAGGCTTGACCGGCGGTATCGGCAGCGGCAAATCATCTATCGCCCAAATGTTTGCCGAACTTGGCGTACCCATTATCGATGCCGATGCCATCAGCCGCTCACTGACCGCTGAAAACGGCGAAGCACTTCCAGCCATCCGTCAGCTTTTCGGCGATGAGGTTTTTGACAACGAAGGCCGTCTGAATCGTACGGCTTTACGGGAAGAAGTTTTCAGACGGCCTCAATCCAAAAAACAACTGGAAAACCTGCTTCTTCCATTAATCTTAAACAAAATCCAACAGCAGAAACAAAAACTTGCTTCCTCTGCCTACGGCATTGTCGATGTCCCGCTTTTAATTGAGAATCCGGCATTTAAAGCGGAGACCGACCGCATTTTAGTTGTAGATGTTCCGGAGTCCGTCCAAATCAAACGCGTACACCAACGCAATGGTTTTTCAGAAGAACAAACGCGTCAAATCATGGCAACCCAAGCTTCCCGATCTGACAGACTGCTTCATGCCGACGATGTATTGGACAATACCCATAGCTTGGAAGAAGCAAAAATCAAGGTTACCCGTTTGCATCAATACTATCAATCCATTGCACAATCACTGAAAGAAACTGCATGACTGCTCCTGTTGTAAAATGCCCAACCTGCCACAAAGAAGTCGTTTGGAACACCGACAGCCCCTACCGCCCTTTCTGCAGCAAACGGTGTAAACTCATTGATTTAGGCGAGTGGGCGCAAGAAAAATACACCGTTTCTTCGGAAGACGACCCCTTTTCAGACCTGTTGGACGGCAAATAAACTGCGCCGCTTCCTTCAGCCTATCCAAAACAGGCTCAAAACAGTAAAATACCCTCTTTATTCCAATCTATTCCATCCACCATGCTCACCTTCCAACAAATTATTTTCAAATTACAAAACTACTGGGCAGACAAAGGCTGCACCGTTATCCAACCTTTCGATATGGAAGTTGGTGCCGGTACTTCACATCCAGCCACCTGCCTGCGTGCATTAGGCCCAGAGCCTTGGTTTGCCGCTTACGTTCAACCCAGCCGCCGCCCCAAAGACGGCCGCTATGGCGACAACCCCAACCGCCTGCAACACTACTATCAATTCCAAGTTGCGCTCAAACCTGCACCGGCCAATATTCAAGACCTCTACCTCGATTCCCTGCGCGAATTGGGTATCGACCCTAAAGTACACGACATCCGCTTTGTCGAAGACGACTGGGAAAACCCTACTCTCGGCGCTTGGGGCTTGGGTTGGGAAGTTTGGCTCAACGGCATGGAAGTAACCCAATTCACCTACTTCCAACAAGTCGGCGGTATCGACTGCTCCCCTGTACTTGGTGAAATCACCTACGGCATCGAGCGTCTCGCCATGTATTTGCAAGGCGTGGAAAATGTGTACGACCTCGTTTGGGCAAAAACCCTTGATGGCAACATCGTCACTTACGGTGATGTTTATCATCAAAACGAAGTCGAACAATCCACCTACAACTTCGAATACAGCGATGCCGATTGGCTCTTGCGCCAATTCAACGACTACGAAGAACAAGCCAAACGCCTGCTTGCAGTTGAAGACACCAGTCTTGCCCTGCCTGCTTACGAGCTTGTACTCAAAGCCGGCCACACGTTCAACCTCTTGGATGCACGCGGCGCCATTTCCGTTACCGAACGCGCAACTTACATCGGCCGCATTCGTGCACTGAGCCGTATCGTTGCACAAAAATTCGTTGAAAGCCGCGAGAAACTGGGCTTCCCATTACTTAAAAACCAATAAGTCCGCACATGCTTACCACGCCGCCCTTTGATACATTCAAGTGGCGGCGTTTCTATTTTCAGACGGCCTTAACGTTGTTGCCATCGCAAACACTTCCAGCCTGCTTTCAGGTAAAATAAGCCCTTTATTACATAAACCGTCTGAAAACATGAGTTCATCCTCTTCTGCAAAAACACCCTTTTTCTTACTTTCCCTCGTTGCCATCATTCTTGACCAACTGAGCAAATGGGAAATCTTGAAACACTTTACTGAAGGAGAACGCCTCAATATCATTCCAAACTTTTTTGACCTGACACTTGCCTATAATCCAGGCGCGGCATTCAGCTTTTTGGCCGACCAAGGCGGCTGGCAAAAATTCTTCTTTTTAGGTTTGGCCGTCGTCATCAGCCTGTATTTGGCCCGTGCTATCTGGCGTGATGAGTTTGGCCGCTGGGGCAAACTGGGGGCGGCCATGATTATCGGCGGCGCAATTGGCAATGTGGTTGACCGTCTGATTCACGGCCACGTTGTCGATTTTCTGCTTTTCTATTGGCAAAACTGGTTTTACCCAGCATTTAACATTGCTGACAGCTTTATCTGCGTTGGCGCGGTTTGCTTGGTATTAGATGGTTTGCTGCACAAAAAAACATCTTCAAACGACACAAAGGCCGTCTGAAAACGGAACACACATGACTCAAAAAACCATTATCCTTGCCAATCCCCGTGGCTTCTGTGCCGGCGTTGACCGCGCCATCAGCATTGTTGAACGTGCACTCGAAGAGTTCGGCGCGCCTATTTACGTCCGCCATGAGGTCGTTCACAACAAATTCGTCGTGGACAATCTGCGGGCAAAAGGTGCCGTCTTTGTCGATGATTTGGCGGATGTACCCAAGGGTGCCACGCTGATTTACTCTGCTCACGGCGTATCCAAAGCCGTACAGGAAGAAGCGGCACAACGCGGTTTCCGCGTTTTTGATGCCACCTGCCCTTTGGTAACCAAAGTCCACAAAGAAGTAGCCCGTCTCGATGCCCAAGATTACGAAATCATCATGATCGGCCACAAAGGCCACGTCGAAGTAGAAGGCACAATGGGACAATTGCCTCCGGGTAAAATGTTTTTGGTCGAGACAGTGGAAGATGTGGCCGGGCTGAACGTCAAAAATCCTGACAAGCTTGCCTACGTCAGCCAAACCACTTTATCGGTGGACGAAACCAAAGACATCATTGCAGCTTTAAATCAACGCTTCCCCAATATCCGCAATCCGCACAAAGAAGACATCTGCTACGCCACAACCAACCGCCAAACTGCCGTTAAAGAATTGGCGGAAGAATGCGACCTCGTGATTGTTGTCGGTTCGCCCAACTCTTCCAACAGCAACCGCTTGCGTGAAGTAGCCGCATTGCGCGGAGTCGATGCCTATATGGTCGATAATGCTTCCTATCTGAAAAAAGAATGGTTTGAAAACAAAACCAAGGTCGGTGTGACTGCCGGCGCATCCGCTCCCGAAGTCTTGGTTCGAGAAGTCTTACAAACCATTCAAGACTGGGGACATGAGACCATACGTGAAGGAGAAGGCGCAGAAGAAAGCATTGTATTTGTCTTGCCTAAAGAATTGCGCCGTGAGGGCGAAAACAAGCAAATTCTCAATAAAGGGTAGGCTTGTTATTTGCTTTATTTGAAACTCAAGGCCGTCTGAAAATTTTCAGACGGCCTTGAGTTTATTTTGCCAATAAAAAAGACCTGCCTTAAAGGCAGGTCTTTTCATACCTTATCCTGATTATTTCTCAGGAGTGTGTTGCTGACGGCGCAAGATTGCTGGAATTTCAAAGTCATCCAGTACAGACTGGTTGCTGAAATCAGCCGCAGTCAGATTCATAGAACGGATATTGCGGTTGGTACGAACCAGGCTTTCAGCACTGCTTTGGCTTTGAGCTTGAGGCGCTTCTTCCGCACCGCGTACCAATTGTTGGGTACGGGCAGCAGCGCGCAGTTGGTTGTCAGTACCGTTTTCTTTCAAGCCGGTAGCAATGATGGTAATACGGATAGCGTCTTCGCTCATGCTCTCATCTTCGGCAGCACCAAATTTGCATTCCACTTCAGGGTGTGCATTTTGGTTGACGATACGCATAATCTCGTTGAACTCAGACATTTTCAGGCAGCCAGGAGCAGTGGTAATGTTTACCAATACACCGCGTGCACCATCCAAAGTAACATTATCCAAGAGCGGGCTGGAGATAGCCTGATCGGTGGCCAAACGGGCACGGTCGATACCTTGTGCGAAACCAGAACCCATCATGGCGATACCGCGATTGCTCATCACGGTCTTCACGTCGGCGAAATCCAAGTTGATCATGTCGCTAGGACAAGTCACCACTTCGGAAATACCGGCAACCGCGTCACGCAGTACATTATCGGCCGCACGGAAAGCTTCACGCATGGTCACGTCTTCGCCCAAGGCAGTCATCAATTTGTCATTCGGGATAATAATTAGGGAATCAACGCGCTCTTTGAGCTGATCCAAACCTGCTTGAGCAATGTGTACGCGTTTGCCTTCGTAAGCAAACGGACGGGTTACAACCGCAACGGTCAGGATACCCATTTCTTTAGCGATTTCAGCCACAACAGGAGCAGAGCCGGTACCTGTACCGCCACCCATACCGGTAGTGATGAACAGCATATTTGCACCGCGGATGGCATCTTCGATGGCTTCGCGATCTTCTTGAGCAGCGGCGCGACCGATTTCAGGATTTGCACCGGCACCCAAACCGCGAGTCAGGTTTGTACCCAATTGAATGCGTTTAGCCGCATTGTTTTTAGCCAATGATTGCGCATCGGTATTGGCACTGATGAACTCAACACCATGAATAGTGTTGGCAACCATGTTGTTGATGGCATTACAGCCGCCGCCACCCAAACCGATAACTTTAATAACAGCAGGGCTTGTTGCTGATTCTGCTACGTCGTAAACAAATTCCATTCAATAATCCTCCGCGCCCCGCTTTATAAGGACGGTTCAAAAATAACTTATTATCCGTATTATATAAGAAGTATCCTGATACTGGCAAAAATCTTCTTATCATCCGACTGTCGGCGTTATATTTTTACTACAATTTTTAACAGAAAATATACAAGTCTTAAATTATTCACTTAGCAATTATTTAAAACCGTTTAAATTCTACTTAAATATTCAGGACAAACGGATTTTACACCACCTGCCCTGAACGCTTTTATCAGAAATTGTCTCTGAAGAATCTTTGGATTTTTTCCCACAGACCCATTTTTTTGCCTGAATCATTCAGGGCAATCGCACCGGTTCGGCTGGTTTGTTCACCCTCTTCAGCAGCATAGGCCGTCTGAAGCAGACCAATTGCTGTTGAATAGCGTGGATTGCGGATACGCTCGGATACGCCGCCCATTTCCTGCGGAACACCGATACGGGCCGGCAAATTAAAGACTTCTTCCGCCAACTCAACAATACCGGTCAACATAGAAGCACCGCCGGTCAAAACGATACCGGAAGTCAGCACTTCTTCAGGGAAGCCGGAACGGCGCAATTCGTTCAGCGTCAATTCCAAAATCTCTTCTACGCGCGGGCCGATGATTTCAGCCAATACGCGGCGTGAAATTTGACGTGATTGACGGTCACCAACACTAGGAACTTCAATCATTTCATCCAAGCCGTCCATAGTCGGAATGGCGGCACCGTAATGGATTTTGATGTACTCGGCTGCACTGTGCGGCGTACGCAGGGCTTGCGCCAAGTCTTTGGTAATCAAATCGCCGGCAACGGGAATAACCGCGGTATGGCGGATGGCGCCATTGGTATAAACCGCGATGTCGGTTGTACCACCACCGATATCGATGACGCACACACCCAAATCTTTTTCGTCTTCAGTCAAAACGGCGTGACCGCTCGCCAAAGGCTGAAGCATGATTTGATCCATTTGCAGGCCGCAGCGTTGGATACATTTTTGGATATTTTGCAAAGCAGTGTTCGCACCAGTAATGATGTGTACACGGGTATCCAAACGCACGCCGCTCATGCCGATAGGCTCTTTCACACCGGGTTGGTTGTCGATGATGTACTCTTGAACCACGGTATGTAAGATATTGTGATCAGGCGGAATATTGATGGCTTTGGCCGTTTCGATGGCACGATCGATGTCGGCTTGCGATACTTCGCCATCTTTAATTTTGACCACGCCTTGTGAATTCAGGCTGCGGATATGGTTACCGGCAATACCGGTAACAACGTGGGAAATTTTGGTATCTGCCATCAACTCGGCATCTTCTACCGCCTGACGAATGGCTTGCGCGGTAGCGTCGATATTGGTCACCATACCTGCACGCAGGCCGCGTGAAGGACTTTGGCCCAAGCCGACAATGTGGATTTCATTATCTTCCCGAATCTCGCCGATTAAGGCGATGACCTTGGACGTACCAATGTCTAAGGCACTGATATATTTATTTTGTTGTTGTTCCATAATTGCTCGTTCGCTATGTTGTCTGACTGACGGTTTGATTATTTTTGAAACAAGATTGCTTCACGTCTAATCGGCTATTCACTGTCGGAAGGATTTTCAGACGGCCTGTAACGGACTGAAAAACCATCCTTATAACGCATATCGATATACTCGATACGACTTTGTTTTTTACGCAGCAACGACGGCCAAATCTGGGCAAACTGCTGCAAACGTTTGATTTCGTTTTCACGCCCCAAACGCACGGTAATGCCGTTGTTCAATACAAGCAGCCATGCCGAACGCGGCGTGTAGATCAATTCTTTAATGGTCAGTTTCAACGGACTCAAAATACCGGAAAAGTCCGCATAATGTTTGACCATGTCTTTGCCTGTCCCCTGCTGCCCTTCAAATATAGGCAGGTCCTGTTTCAGGCTTGCGGCAAACACATTACCCTTACTATCCACCAAGCCGCCAGCGCGCCAGTGTGCAACCGGCACGCGCTCGGTCAGGATAATTTCCACGGTTTCCGGAAAACGGCGGCGCACCATTGCCGAGTCAATCCAAGGCAACTCCTGAAAAGCGGCCTGCGCCGAATCAATATCGGCGCGGAACATATTACCTCTGATATGCTCTCTTGCAACGGTTTGTAATTCTTTGCCGGAAGCATATTTCAGCTTGCCCTGAATGGCAATCTGTTTCACAGGGAAATATTTGGAATTGTAAAGCCAAGCTATGCCCGAACCTATCAGCAGAAAGGCCATCAGCAACAATAGCCGGCGGGTCAGCCGACCCAGTGCGCCTGCATCATCCCACATGAGCGGTCTTCAAAATCTCAATACATAAATCAGCAAAATCTACGCCGGTATGGGCTGCAGATTTTGGCACCAAACTGTGGCTGGTCATACCGGGTAAGGTATTGATTTCCAAAAGATACAGCTTACCGTCCGTATCTTTCAGAAAGTCCACGCGCGAACAACCGTCCGCACCAATCGCCTGCGCGCCACGCACGGCCAGTTCACGCATCAGGTTTTCCTCTGCCTCGCTCAAATCTTCCGACGGGCATTGATAAACCGTATCGTCGCGGTTGTATTTGGCTTCGTAATCGTAAAACTCGGTAGCCGGAATAATATGAATGCTCGGCAGACCTTTGCCGTTCAATACCGGGCAAGAATACTCGCCACCGCCGATAAAGCGTTCGGCAATAATTTCGCCCTGCAAATGTTTCAATTCTTCGTAAACGCTTTTCAGACGGCCTTTTTCTTTGACTTTTACAACACCGACGCTGCTGCCTTCCGCGGCGGGTTTCACAAACATCGGCAGGCCCAATTTTTCTTCAACGGCATCAAAGTCGCTGTCGTCATGCAATACGGCAAATTCAGGAACAGGCAAACCCACGGCCTGCCAAATCAGTTTGCAGCGGTATTTGTCCATACCCAGTGCGGAAGCGGCCACACCGCTGCCGGTATAAGGAATACCCATCAGTTCCAATGCGCCTTGAATCGCGCCATCTTCGCCGAAAGTGCCGTGCAAAATATTGAAGGCCGTCTGAAAACCTTGTGTTTTTAATTCAGACAACGGGGTTTCTTTGGGGTCGAACGCATGGGCATCCACGCCTTTGCTTTTCAAGGCAGCCAAAATAGCGGCGCCGCTGTCTAGAGAAACTTCGCGCTCGCTGGAGAAGCCGCCCATCAACACGGCCACTTTGCCAAAATTCTGCATAATTTCTACTTTCTTAAATACTGATACAGGCCGTCTGAAATATTGTTCAGACGACCTATGTGTCCTCAAAGGCAAATATGCCTGTTTATTATGATTGTTTCGACAATTCCACCAATGCAGACGGAACGCGGTTGATGCTGCCGGCACCCATATTCAGTACAACATCGCCGTCTTGCAAAACATTCAGCAGCATTTGCGGCAAATCGGCAACGTTTTCGCAGTAAATCGGCTCAAGTTTGCCCAATACGCGGATGGCGCGTGCCAAGGCGCGGGAATCGGCTGCAGCAATCGGCTCTTCGCCTGCGGCATAAACTTCGGTCAACACCAGCGCATCGACAGTATTGAGGACTTTGGTAAAGTCTTCAAACAAATCGCGCGTGCGGGTATAGCGGTGCGGTTGGAAAGCCAAGACCAAGCGTTTTTCAGGGTATGCGCCGCGTGCGGCGGCCAGAGTTGCCGCCATTTCGACAGGATGGTGCCCATAATCATCCACCAGCAGCGCGGCTCCGCCGTTTGGCAATTTGATGTCGCCATATTTTTGGAAACGACGGCCGACACCTTCAAAGCCGAGCAAGCCTTTTTGAATAGCTTCAACCGATGCACCAACTTCCAGCGCAACGCCGATAGCTGCCAACGCATTGAGGACGTTGTGGCGGCCGGGCATATTCAAAACAACTTCAAACGGCTCTTGCTCATGTCCTTTCATTTGAACATGAACGGTAAATTTCATTTGCGCACCGACGTTTTCAATATCGGTCGCGTAGATATCGGCAGTATCGTCCAAGCCGTAAGTGGCGTAAGGTTTGCTGATTTTCGGCAAAATCGCGCGGACGTGTTCGCTGTCGATACACAAAAAGGCTTTGCCGTAAAACGGCATACGGTGAATGAAGTCGACAAACGCCTGATGCAGTTTCTCAACGCTGTGTCCGTAAGTGTCCATATGGTCTTCGTCGATATTGGTTACGACGGACATAATCGGCGTCAGATACAGGAAAGAAGCATCGGATTCGTCGGCTTCGGCAACAATGTATTCGCCTTTACCCAAACGGGCGTTGGTACCCGCGGCGTTGAGCTTGCCGCCGATAACGAAAGTCGGGTCGAGTCCTGCAGCGCCGAGAATAGAAGCAGTCAGGCTGGTGGTTGTGGTTTTGCCGTGCGTACCGGCAATGGCGATACCATCGCGGAAGCGCATCAATTCTGCCAACATCAGTGCACGCGGAATCACGGGAATCTGCTGTTCCAACGCAGCAACGACTTCGGGATTGTCTTTTTTGACGGCGGTAGAGGTAACAACCACGTCGGCACCATTGACGTGTTCGGCAGTATGGCCGGGATAAACTTGGATGCCGAGAGCGCTCAAATGCTCGGTAACGGCATTACGCGCCTGATCCGAACCGGAAACTTTAAAGCCCAAATTGTGTAAAACTTCGGCAATACCGCTCATGCCGACGCCGCCGATTCCGACAAAATGGATGTTGGTGACTCGATTTTTCATCATAATGTTGCGTTCCGGTTGGTTTTTAGTGCGTAAAGGCGTTATTTTAAAGGGCTATCCGCTTCTGCGCTATGCTTTTATTGTAAAGGAATTTTAACAAAAGCAATAAAGGCTGTCTGAAACGCCGTTAATCAACTTTTCAGACGGCCTTGAACAAAGTCTGCCTGCTTATTCGGTACAGGATATGGCAATTTCCGCCACATCGTCCGCACTGTGCGGCAACGCCAAGGTACGGGCATTTTTCGCCCATTTCAGGCATTTTTCACGGTTTAATCCGCCGAGGATTTCGGCCAGTTTTTCTGCCGTCAGTTGAGTTTGCGGCAGCAGCAAACCGGCTTCAGCCTGCACCATAAAACGCGCATTGGCTGTTTGGTGGTCGTCCACCGCGTGCGGATACGGCACCAGTAGCGCCCCCAAACCCGCAGCCGTCAGCTCGGCAATCGTCAGCGCGCCGGCACGGCAAATTACCAAATCGGCATCACGGTAGGCGGATACCATATCGGTAATAAACTCCACGCACTCGGCTTGCACACCCAACGCATCGTAATCCGCCTGCAGGTTGCCCAATTTATTGCGGCCGGACTGATGATACATCTGCGGACGGGCCGCTTCAGGCAACAATGCCAAAGCTTGCGGAACGGTTTTATTCAACACATCCGCACCCAAACTGCCGCCCACCACCAAAACTTTCAGACGGCCTTGACGGTTTTCAAAGCGTTCTTCGGGAACAGGCAATGCCGCAATATCGGCACGGACAGGGTTACCCACCAATCCGCCTTCATGTTGAAAGGCTTTGGGGAAAGCATACAGAACACGTTTTGCCCAACGCGACAGTTGGCGGTTGGACAAACCGGCTACGGCGTTTTGCTCGTGAATCACAATCGGCACCCCGGAAATTTTTGCCGCCACGCCGCCGGGGAAAGTAACGAAACCGCCAAAACCGATAACGCACTCGACACGGTGTTTCTTAATAATCTGCTGCGCCTCGCGGACGGTTTTATACAGCGTAAACGGCAACATCAGCTTGCGCTTGATGCCGTTGCCGCGGATGCCTTTAATGGCCAGCGTTTCCAAGCGTATGCCGTATTGCGGCACGATGCGCTCTTCCATCGAATCTTTACTGCCCAGCCAAATCACATGATGGCCGCGCTTTTGCAGCGACTCGGCAACCGCCAATGCAGGGAAAATATGACCGCCCGTACCGCCGGCCATCAGCATAAAAGTTTTACCGCTCATGGTTTTACTCCACTGAATAACCGCGCATTTTTTGGCGGTTTTCATAATCAATGCGCAATAACAAAGTAACGCACACCAGCATGATAAAGACAGCCGAACCGCCATAAGACATAAACGGCAAAGTCAGGCCTTTAGTGGGCAGGATACCGATGTTTACACCGATATTGAAGAAACTTTGAATACCAATCCAAATACCGATGCCGTTGGCGATGTACGCGCTGAACATCAAGCCCGAATCACGCGCCTGTTTGCCGATGGAAAACGCGCGCCACACCAGCCAGCCGTAGCAGAACACCAAAACCAGCATCCCTAAAAAGCCGAATTCTTCGCCGATGACGGCAAAAATAAAGTCCGTGTGCGCTTCAGGCAGATAGAAACGTTTTTCCAAACTTGCGCCCAAGCCCTCGCCAAACCAGCCGCCGCGCGCAATCGCCATCAAAGAATGCGTCAGCTGATAGCCTTTGCCCAAAGGATCGCTCCACGGGTCCAAAAACGCCGCCACACGCGCCATACGGTAAGGCGCGGCCAAAATCAGCAAACCCATTCCGCTCACAACGGTCGCCACCAATACGGCAAAGTACTTCCACGGAAAGCCTGCCAAAAACAGCATACCCATGGTAATCACGACAATCACGACAAACGAGCCGAAATCCGGCTGGCCCATAATCAAAACCAAACCGACCGCCACCGACATAATCGGCAGAATCAGGGTTTTAAATTTACGGAAGCGTTCCTTCACCCTTACCCAAGCTTCACTTTTAAAAGGGCTGCACACTAAATCGCCAATACCGGTAAACAAAGACGACCAACCCAAAGAATCCAAATCGCGCAACATTTCTTCACGGCGCGTAAACAGGCTGGACAAATACAAAACCGTTGCCAATTTGAAAAACTCGGTTGGCTGCAAGTTGAGCGGTCCGATATGAATCCAGCGCGTCGCGCCGTTAATCTCACGGCCGACAAACAAAACCAGCAACAACAGCAAACCGGAAACGACAAAATAAAACGGAATAATCCGCCGCCAAAAGCTCATCTTCAACAGGAAAAGCGGCAAGCACATGGCCACCGTAAACAGGATAAACATTGCCTGTTTGGACACAAAAGAAAACTGGCTGCCCCCATCCGATGCCGCATACGCAATAGAGGCCGAATAAATCATTACCAAGCTGAAGGTCGTCATCAAAACGACCATCCACAAGAGAGAAACATCAAACTTCCGACCATCGCGCGCAATCGGCCGGTCAAGCATTTTGGAAAGACTAATCATGAAAACATCCGTAACGGCTTGAATAAAATATTCAGACGGCCTGCTAATGGGCAAGAGGCCGTCTGAAAAAATGAATTAACGTTATTTTAAAGGTTTATTTCCAAACCAACAATTCAGAATCTTTAAAGATGCCTGATTCCGACGTTCTTTGCGCCCTCCCCTACCCTTTGATACCGGCAAAAGGCCGTCTGAAAACGTTTTTATGTTTTCAGACGACCTTCTATAAATCTTTTCCTCAGGCAAACAGACCGTTTTGTATCCAATGCAAACCCTAAACCACCTGCGGTATTTCCGCCCACGGCTGTATCTGTTCCAACTGCGCGGCGAGGCTAAGCAGCGTGTCTTCGCGCCCGAGTGCAGCGGCGAACTGGGTACCGACAGGCAGCCCGTTATGCCGGTAAAGCGGCACACTCATGGCGGGGTTGCCGCTCATGTTCAGCGGCGACGTATAACCGACGTATTGCAGCGCGGCGGCGGCTTCTTTTTCTAAAAACGGGTTGTTTTTCAACAGAAAACCCAAGCGCAGCGTGCCAAACAGCAGGCGCATGGCTTTTTGTGCGGCGGGCGGCGGCATCATCTCGCCGATTTTCGGCGTGGTGCGCGGGCAGACGGGCGTCATCAACACGTCGTAGCGCGTGAAAAATGCTGTGGCGGCACGTTCCTGCGCCAGCATCACGTCGCGCGCCCATGCCATTTCGCCCGCGCTGATTTGCCGACCCTGCACAATCATTGCCCACGTTGTCGGCTCAAGCAGGCGGTGCGGCAGTTTTTGCCCGGTTTCGTATTGATATTGGTAGAACAGTTTTGCCGTTTCGCCCATGACGATGATGCGGGCGGCTCGGTTGAGCTGTTCGGGTGGCGCAAAATCGGGCGTGGCTTCTTCCAATTCGTGTCCCGCGTCTTGCATCAGTTTCAGACTATGGGCGAACGCGGCTTCCGTTCCTTCGTCGTTACCGCCGCCAAACCATGTCTGTTTCCAAAAAGCGATTTTCAGACGACCTGTTTCTAGTTTCAGGCTGTCTGCAAAACCGTTTTCGGGCGGCGGCGGGCAGGCATACAGGGCGCGGGCTTGGGTTTGGGCGGCGATGTCCAGCAAAACCGCGCTGTCGCGCACGCTGCGGGTCAACACATGGTCGCATACCAAACCTTGCCATGCCTCCGATGCGTTCGGCGCGTAACTGCTGCGGCCGCGCGTGGGTTTCAGCCCGAACACGCCGCAGTTGTGCGCGGGTAAGCGAATGGAGCCGCCACCGTCGCTGCCGTGCGCTGCGGGTACGACGCCCGAAGCCACTGCCGCCGCCGCGCCTCCGCTGCTGCCGCCCGCGGTGTAATCCAAATGCCACGGATTGCGCGTGATGCCGTAAATTTCGGTTTCGGTAACGGGATACGCGCCCCATTCGGGCGTAGTGGTTTTGCCGAACACGCGCAGCCCCGCATCGAGATAGGCTTGGGTCAAATCGCTGTTTTGTTTGGCAATGTAATACTGCATCATACGCGAACCCGACCATGTCGGCGCGCCTTCCCAATCCGCCAGCAAGTCTTTGAGCAAAAACGGTACGCCCGCCAGCGGCGTATCGGCATTTTCAGAAGACCCCTGCCACGCCGCCGCGCGTTCGCGCAAATCGTGCGCCAACAGATTGAGCTTGGGATTGACTTCGTCCAAGCGGTTTAAAGCAGCCTGCAACACTTCATCGGCGGAGACTTCTTTTTTACGGATCAGCTCTGCCAAACCGACGGCATCGTAACGGATGTAGTCTTGAAAATTCATGGGTTTTCCTTTCGGATTGATAAACACACGTTTTGTCGGTCAGGCATAGCTGCCCGCTGCCTCGCTGTTTGCCCGCATAGGCAAATTTTAAGAAACAGTAACACCGGATAAAGGCAAGGAACAAGTTTACCGTTGCTGCAAAAAGGTCGTCTGAAACTGCCTTGACGTTTGCAGACGACCTTTTTGCCAATAGTGCTCAAGGTTTACGGTAAAACCAACCCTCTTTTCATGTTTCAGACGACCTTACAAAGCCTTAAACGCCTCGATAAAGACTTCCGAACGGTGCGCATAGCCTTTGAACATATCAAAGCTCGCGCAGGCGGGGCTGAGCAGCACGATATCGCCCGCTTCGGCTTGGGCGTATGCCGTCTGAACCGCTTCTTCCAAAGTGGCGCAGTCGGTCATATTCAGACCGCAGCCGTCCAAATCGCGGCGGATTTGCGGCGCATCGACGCCGATCAAGAACACGCCTTTTGCCTTGCCGGCAAGCGCATCGCGCAATGGCGTGAAGTCCTGCCCTTTGCCCATGCCGCCCAAAATCACGAAGAGCGGATTTTGCAAACCGGCAATCGCGGCGGCGGTTGCGCCGACGTTTGTGCCTTTGCTGTCGTCGATGAATACCACGCCGTTTTTCTCGCCGATTTTTTCCACGCGGTGCGGCAAGCCTTGGAAGGTTTTAACGTGTTCGAGCAATGCTTCGCGCGGCAAACCGATAGCCTCGCACAAAGCCACGGCAGCCATAACGTTGGCGGCGTTGTGCAAGCCTTGCAGCGGGATATCTTGCGTAGAAATCAAATCTTCATTGCCTTGTTTCAGGCGGCCTGTCTCGCGTTCCAACCAAAAATCGGCTTCGTGTTCCAACGAAAACCATTTCACCTCGCGCCCGGCACGCTTCATCGCACGGCAGAACGCATCATCCGCATTCAAAACCTGTACGCCATCGCCACGGAAAATCTTGTCCTTGGTATGCGCATAGTCGAGCAAGTCGTCGTAGCGGTCGAGATGGTCTTCGGAGATGTTCAGCACCGTCGCCGCAGTCGGGCGCAGGCTTTCAGTGTTTTCCAGTTGGAAGCTGGAAAGCTCCAACACCCACACGTCAGCCTTCTTGCCTTCACGCTGCAATTCCGCCTCCAAAACCGGCGTACCGATATTGCCCGCGATAACGGTATCCAGACCACACTTGATGCAGAGATAGCCGACCAGGCTCGTTACCGTCGTTTTGCCGTTGCTGCCGGTAATCGCAATCACCTTGTCGCCGCGGCGGTTCACAACATCTGCCAACAATTCGATATCGCCCAACACACGCCCGCCGTTTTGCTTGAACGCCTCGATATCCGGCTGCCGCTCGCTGATGCCGGGGCTGAGCGCCAAAATATCGAAACCGTTGGAGAGCGCATCTTTTAGACGGCCCGTATAAAACACCAGCCCGTCAAATATCTTACCAATTTGCGACACGCGCTCCGGTTTTAACTCCGCATCATAAGCAGCCACCTCCGCGCCGTTTTTGCGCAGATAGGCAATCATGGAAATACCCGTGCCGCCAAGCCCGGCGACGAGGATTTTTTTATTTTGAAAAGTCATTTTGGTTTTGTCCTAGTTTTTTCAGACGGCATTTCATAAACCGCTCAATAACCCGATTCTAAACGACGGTAACCGTCACATCCTAGCCGATTACCGTTATTACATGCCATACCGAGCCACGCTTTGGCAACTCTTAGATTTTGGCGGACACCTTGTCCATTAGCATACATTGCACCCACATTGTATTGGGCTTTGACATGACCTTGCATTGCTGCCTTTTCAATCCACTTCACTGCCTGCACATAGTTTTGACGGACTCCTTGTCCATTGGCATACATCACACCTAAATTATATTGGGCTTTGACATCACCCTGCTTTGTAGCTTTACGATACCATTTAACCGCTTCGACATAGTCTTGGCGTACACCTTGTCCGTCGGTATACATCACACCTAAATTATATTGGGCTTGAGCATCACCCTGTTCTGCCGCTTTTCTATACCATTTTGCCGCTTCGACATAGTCTTGGATCATACCTTGCCCATTAGCATACATCACACCTAAATTAAGTTGGGCTTCAGCACTTCCTTGTTCCGCTGCTTTATGGAACCATTTCGCCGCTTCAGCATAGTCTTGATGTACGCCTTGTCCGTTGACATACATTACACCCAAATTGGATTGGGCAGCTGCATCCCCTTGTTCTGCTGCCTTGCGAAACCACCGCACTGCCTCTGCATAATCCTGGCGCACACCTTTTCCGTTGACATACATCAACCCCAAATTAGATTGTGCTCGGGTATCTCCCTGTTTCGCTGCTTTACGATACCACTTGACCGCTTCAGCATAGTCTTGGCGCACGCCTTGTCCATCAGCATACATTACACCCAAAATATATTGAGCAGGAACATAACCTTGTTCCGCCACCCACAAAATTTTCTGAACGTCAGGAACCTCTTCCGCATACACTGTTTGTCCTATACCGAAAACCAGCAAGGCTACCATCATTTTTTTTAATAATTTATTCATTTTAAAATCCATTACATTCAAATTATTGTTTCTGTTTTATCCTAGTTTTTTCAGACGGCCCTTAGCAAAATTCAATACCCTGCCTAATCCAATTGGCGATAAACATCACAACTTTGCTTGTCTCCATTAGCACAAGCCTTCTTAAACCATTCTTTAGCAACTATTTTACTTTGACGTACACCTTGCCCTTTTTCATACATCAAACCCAAATTATATTGAGCATCTGCATACCCCTGCTCTGCTGCCTTGAGATACCATTGCACCGCCTGTGCATAGTCCTGACGAACTCCTTGCCCATTGTCGTACATCACACCCAAATTATTTTGAGCTTGGGCATGTCCTTGTTCAGCCGCCTTGTGATACCACTCCACTGCCTTTGCATAGTTTTGGTGCACGCCTTGCCCTTTTTCATACATCATACCCAAATTAATTTGAGCACCTGCATGTCCCTGTTCCGCAGCCTTGCGATACCACTGCACCGCATTTGTATAGTCTTGACGAACTCCTTTTCCATTATCATACATCACACCCAAATTATTTTGCGCATCTGCATGTCCCTGTTCCGCAGCCTTGCGATAC
>NZ_KV800120.1:118882-198812 GCF_001810165.1 Neisseria sp. HMSC070A01
GCATGTCCCTGTTCCGCAGCCTTGCGATACCATCTCACCGCCTGAACATAGTCTTGGCTCACACCTTGTCCTTGTGCATAGGATAGGCCTAGATTATATTGGGCTTTTGCAAGCCCTTGCTCTGCCGTTTTGCGAAACCATCGCACTGCCTCTGCATAGTCTTGACGAACTCCTTGCCCATTGGCATACATCATACCCAAATTATATTGGGCATCGGCCAATCCTTGTTCTGCCGCCTTGCGATACCACTGCACTGCCTGTATATAGTCCTGACGAACTCCTCGCCCATTGTCGTACATCACACCCAAATTATATTGAGCTTGAGCATACCCTTGTTCTGCTGCCTTGCGATACCATTTGACCGCTTCAGCATAGTCTTTACGGACACCTTGTCCGTTACGATACATCTGACCAAGATTGTATTGGGCAGCAACAACTCCTTGTTCTGCCGCCCGCAAGGTTTCCTGAAAATTAGGGACATTATCCGCCCACACTAGTTGGCTGAAACTCAAGGCAATCATGCCCAACATTATTCTTTTAAAGAACTTATTCATTTTAAAACCTATTACTTTTACTTTTAAATTATTGTTTCTGTTTTATCCAAGAAGTTTCAGACGGCCTTAACTAGTGAATTCCTTAAAAAAGCTATTCACACCATAGCTACTCAAAATCTGCTGCAATTCCGGTGCGCGTACCCAAGGATCGACCGCCATCGGCGGCATGGGCGGTTCGATACCGTCTTCGTTTTGGTTACGACACCAATCTGCCATCGCAAAAACTTGGATTAAAACCGACTCGGCAAGTGTTTTGTCGATGTCCAGTTCGCTCATGGCTTGGGCAAAACAAGCCATCCATTCGTTGCGGACTTGTACGTTGACGGCAAAAGGCATATGGCGGGCACGCAGTTGGGGATGGCCGTATTTTTCAACAAAGAGTTGCGGTCCGCCAAGCCAGCCGCTAAAAAATTCGTAGAGCTTTTCCCGTATCAGGGTCATGTCTTCGCCGTGCATTTGGCGTAAGGCTTGGTATTGCGGCTCGAGTTCCATCAAGTCGTAGAAACGGTCGGTCAGGGTGCGGATGCCGGTTGCGCCGCCGAAAGATTGGTACATGTTTGGGGACTTTCTGTGTGGATTATTGCGGGATTTATTTTGAGACGTAGGATTCAGGCAAGCATGCTTACCTTACATAATGGCCGTCTGAAACTTTCAGACGGCCTTTGGAGATTTAGCGGATTTTGAGGGTACTCAAACCAATCAGCACCAAGACGATGGTAATAATCCAAAAGCGGACGACGACTTGGGTTTCTTTCCAGCCTTTTTGTTCGTAGTGGTGATGAATCGGCGCCATCAGGAAGATGCGTTTTTTGGTGCGTTTGTACCAACCGACTTGCAACATAACGGAAATGGCTTCGACAACAAACAGACCGCCCATGATGACGAGGACAAATTCTTGACGGATGATAACGGCAACGGTACCAAGCGCCGCACCAAGCGCGAGCGCGCCGACGTCGCCCATAAAGACTTGTGCCGGATAAGCGTTAAACCACAAAAAGCCGAGACATGCGCCACACATGGCGGTACAGAAAATCACGACTTCGTTCGCGCCGGCAACGTAAGGCAGTTGCAGGTATTGTGCAAATTGTGAGTGGCCGCTGGCATAAGCAAAAATGGCAAGGCCGGCGGCAACGAGGACGACGGGAAATGCGGCCAAGCCGTCCAAACCGTCGGTCAGGTTAACGGCATTGGATGTGCCGACGATGGTCAGGTAGGACAATACCAAGAAGCCGACTACACCAAGCGGCAAGGCAACTTGTTTGAAGAAGGGAACAATCAGGATATTGTTGGCGGAATTTGTCGCAAGGTAGAACAATGCCAAACCGGCAATAATGGCAACGCTCGACTGCCACACCATTTTGAATTTGGCAGACACGCCGTTAGGGTCTTTATAAACCACTTTGCGCCAGTCGTCGTAAAAACCGAGTGCACCGGTAGCAAGCAAGACGCCTAAGAGAATCCAGATATAAGGATTTGCCCAGTTGCCCCATAAGATTGTGGACACGGTAATGGCGGTCAAAATCAGCGAGCCGCCCATGGTTGGCGTACCGTTTTTGATCAGGTGGGTTTGAGGGCCGTCGGTACGGACGGCTTGGCCTACTTTAAGTGCAGTCAGCTTGCGGATGGTCCACGGACCCAACAATAATGAAAATACCAGCGCAGTCAGCGCAGCCATCACGGCACGAAATGTGGTGTATTGAAAAATATTCAGACCGGTTAACCAGTTACTGAAATGTGCGAGCCATAAAAACATGGGGCTTCCTTTTTTGTTTTTGTTGTAACAGCGGGCTTATTGCCCAATTAAAAATCAATCGGTATGCCGTCTGAAATTTCAGACGGCCTTGTTGAGTAAGATTATTTCTCTACCACGCAAATCGGATAGTTTCCAGGATTCTTTCCGCCGCCCAAGTCCAAACAGGTATCTTCATAAATAAATGCCTGTACTTTCATTCCGGCATAAAACGCGGCAATCAACAAACCAGCCAATAGTAAAATCTTTTTCATATTTCAGACGGCCTTTTACGCGGTTGTTGCTGCCAACGCCTCGACCACTTCTTCCATCTTCATAAAGCGCGAGCCTTTGACCAATACAGTAGCGCGTTCAGGCAAATCGTGGCTCAACACTTGAATCAGCGGATCTTTATCAGCAAACCACAAACCTTCTGCACCAAACGTCTCTGCCGCTTCAACGCTGTTGTCGCCGACAAAATATGCGGCCTCGATGCCTTTATCCCGCGCATACGCGCCAACTTCGGCGTGCATGGCGGCGGCTTCGTCCTCGCCCAGTTCGCCCATATCGCCCATCACAAAAATACGCGGCGCAGGCATAGCGGCGAGCACATCAATGGCGGCTTTCATACTGTCAGGGTTGGCATTATAAGTATCGTCAATTAAAGTCGCGCCTTTAATGCCTTGCTTGATATTCAGACGGCCTTTGATATTGCTGAAATTTTTCAGGCCGTCTGAAACTTCGGCAAGGCTCAAACCTGCCGCCAAAGCCAGAGCAGCAGCCGCTACGGCATTATGTACATTGTGGCGGCCGGGGACCGGCAAGACCACGGCAACACGTTCATTGCCACGCACCAAATCAAACGTACAAGACAACGGTTTCAACTCAATATTTTCTGCATGGACATCGCCACTGGCAATGCCGAAAGTCTGAATGTTTAATTGCACAGTAGCCGCTTCAAATGTAGCGATATTGGCATCTTCACACGGAATCAGCGCAACGCCGTCTGAAAGCAAACCTTCGTAGATTTCACTTTTGGCTTTGGCAATATCGCCGACGCCATCAAAACCGCAACCGACATGCGCGCGCAAAGCATTATTGACCAGAGCAACATTCGGACCGGCAATTCGGGTCAGCAAAGACAATTCGCCAAAATGGTTCATGCCCATTTCAATGACGGCATAACGATGTTTTTCGTTCAGTTTCAACAAAGTCAGCGGCAGGCCGATATGATTGTTGAAATTGCCGGCAGTCGCCAACACGGCTTCATCACCGAATCGATGACGCAATACGCCGGCCAACATCTCTTTAACCGTCGTTTTTCCGGAAGAACCGGTAATACCAAAGACAAACGGATTCACATTTTCACGCCACGCCTTCGCCAGTTTTTGCAAAGCCGCAAGCGTATCGTCAACCTTCAGCGCGCCTTTCAAAGCCGCACAATCTTCGCGCGAAACCACAACTGCCGTTGCCCCCGCTGCCAATACATCTTCAACAAAGTCATGCGCGTCAAAGCGCTCACCGGCAAGCGCGAAAAATACATCGCCTTCCTGAATATCACGGCTGTCTGTAACAATACGCGAAACGGGTTGATTTTCAGACGGCATCGGAAGGCCAAGGGTTTGGCAGATGAAATTTAGGTCTAGTGGTTTCATGATTGTGTTTCTTGTCCTTGTTCTACTTGTTCTAACGGTTCCACATTTTTATCCGTATTTTGGGAAACCATTTTTAAATGACGACAATTGCGTCCTGCCAGCACAATAAAAAGAATAGCGGCAAAATTTATACCGACAGCAAGCTTATGTACCGTAAGGCTAAATGATAATTGCAGCACACTTTCTATATAATACGTAAAAGAAAATGCCTCTCCTACAAAGACTATTTGCAACAAGCATGGCGTGTACACATATATCATTCTATTAAAACCTATTTCACGGAATTTAAACGCATTCCATGCTGCAGACAGCGCCAACACACCCAAAATGAAAAGTAAAATCCCAAAAAACACAGCCCATGCCATGTTGTTAATCAGTCCTTGCACACTCTGAATTGATGCCAGAATCAACCAAACCACGCCCTGCACAAAAGTCAGCCACGCCATAAATTTGCCGCTTTTGGGCAATTTTTTATAATCAGGAAATGTATTAAAAAACCAACTTTTCATTTTATAAATTTCTTTCATTAACTGCCGATTTTCCCGTACTGCTGGTAATCGGAAAAACACAATACAATGGTTTTACCGTTTTGGCGGTAGGGGTGGCAAAGGCTGTAATTGCCGTCTTTTGCCTCATAACGTATTTCATTTTTTTGTCCGGCAAATATTCTTTGCAAGTATTCACGCTCGCTCAGATTTGGCGCATAAAGATATTGCGTTTTGCTGATTGTTTCTTTATTGCCATTCCGAGTAACGACAAAACCATTATCATCGCCTACTCCCTGAGTATCGGGGGCTTGCTCATCAATCCCGCTTAACTGGGAATCGGCTGAGAAAGCTAGATAAACCTGTTTATTACCGATCGTATCCGGCACAATCACCGTAGCCGCTTTAAAGGCAGAATCTTCCTTCGACATCAATTCCAGGATTAACGCCGCTTTTTTGATGTACGCCGAGTCAAAACGATAATCTGCCAAGGCTTCGATTTGCGATGGATTGTCCTTGACGATACGCTCTAGCGATTGAGTCAAAATCTGACGTTTTTTCTGGACAGTCAGATAATTTCCGCCAAATAGCAAAGCGGCCAAAACAGGAAATACGGCCAACAACAAATATAAGGTTTTCCGACCACCTTTGCTTTCTTCCTCTTGTCCTCGCTCGGCAATACGGGTCAAATTCAGCATGATATTCAATATCAAGGCACCCGCCATCACGGCAAAAATCCCCAAAATACTCATCAGGAAAATTTCCGTAATGTATTCGCGGAATACCTTAAGCCCGAAAACATTGGATAAAATCAGAACAAATACCCAGTACACCAGCAGCACGACTGCCACCATGCCGACGATATTCGTTGCCTTAACCAATTTCTTTGCGTTCATACTCTCAAATCTTGTTCAGACGGCCTATCTGCTCTGATTAATCAGCGGATACGGATTCACCGCGCCGCTGGGCAGATACACGCCGTAATGCAGGTGGGCCGGTGTAGTCCTAGCGTTGCCGGTTTTACCGACATAGCCGATGACCTGCCCTTCTTTTACTCGCTCATACAGGCGGATACGGGCAAACTTATTCAGGTGGGCATAGTAATGCCACGCACCCGGCCCTTGAATACCGATGACTTTGCCACCCAATCGGTTGCGCCCAATTTTGGTGACGATACCGGGCGTGGTACTGCGTATCGGCGTGTTTTTCTTAGCAAAAATATCCACACCTTCATGCCTGCGCCCCTGACTGCGCGCCGCGCCCCAAGTGTCGTCAAAACGTTTGCCTTTAACGGGATTAGGCAGGCTTTGCTCGGTCGGAGGCTGTTGCGCCCTCAACTGCTCGATTTCGGCAGTAGGACGCGGAAGTTGTTTGGTGGCACAGCCAGCGAATAAAACTACGGCTGCACTGATTAATAAGGTTTTTGTCGGCATTTTCAGCATCAAATCGGTCTCCTTGTTGTTCAGACGGCCTTGTTAAAAAGTCTTCTGGAACAAACAACTGTGATGGGTTTAATGGCTGACGTGCCGTAATGCGTGTGTCGTTTTGCTTTTGTTTTGTATGGTTAAATCTTTTTCAGACGGCCTTAAGGTTTCGGGCCGTCTGAATATTTGCGATATGGTCTATCCGCGCTCTGCCAATGCTTTTTCTGCGATTTCAAAATCGGAGAAATGGTGCTTCACGCCCTGTACATCCTGATAGTTTTCATGCCCTTTACCGGCAATCAGAATAATGTCGTTCGCGGCAGCCTGCTCAACCGCATAACGGATGGCAACGGCACGATCAACTTCGACGCGTTCAGGATTAGGGACGGCAGGCAAAATATCGTTGATGATGTCTTGCGGATTTTCCAAGCGTGGATTGTCGCTGGTTACAACAACTTTATCCGCACCCTGTACGGCTGCTGCGCCCATCAATGGACGTTTGCCACGGTCGCGGTTGCCGCCGCAGCCGAATACGCACCACAAAGCCGCGCCCTGCGGTTTGATTTCCTGCAAGGTAGAGAGTGCTTTTTCCAATGCGTCAGGTGTGTGGGCGTAATCGACGACGACCAAGGGCTTGCCGCTGTTCATGATGCAGTCCATGCGGCCTGAGGCGGGATGGATTTTTGCCAGTACATCCAATACTTTATCCAGCGGATAACTGTTGGCGCAAAGCAAGGCGATGCAGGCGGCGAGGTTTTGCGCGTTGAACCGTCCGAGCAGACGGGTGCGGCATTTTCCTTCGCCCCATGGGGTTTGGAATACGGCTTCCATGCCGTCTGAAGAGGCGGTGAAATCGGTAATACGGATGTCGGCGTGTTCGCTGAAACCATAGCCGTAAACGGCTAAATCGGGACAGTCTTTTTTCAGACGGCCTGCAAGTTCTGCGCCGTATTCATCATCGACATTGATGATGGCGTGTTGCAGACCATGCCAGTAAAACAGACGCGACTTGATGGCGCCGTAGGCTTCCATCGTGCCGTGGTAGTCGAGGTGGTCACGGGTGAGGTTGGTGAAGATTGCGCTACAGAATGGCACGCCGTTGACACGCGATTGGTCAAGGCCGTGGCTGGAGACTTCCATCGCGGCGGCTGTTGCGCCTTGTTGACGGAAGCGGTAGAGCAGGGTTTGGACATCGACAGGGGCGGGGGTGGTGTGCGTGGTTTCTTCCAATGCACCCCAAAAGCCGTTGCCGACCGTACCGATAATGGTGGTTTTTTCGCCCAGAAGATCGGCGGCTTGCGCCAGCCATTGTGTGATGGAGGTTTTGCCGTTGGTACCGGTTACGCCCCAGACTTTGAGGCCGTCTGAAACGTTGCCGTAAACTTGTGCTGCCAACATGCCGGCACGGTGTTTCAAATCTTTGATGCCTTGATTGGGGACTTTCCATTCGGGATTCCACGCAAATTTTCCGTCATCATCCCAAAAAACAAAGGTTGCGCCGTTGGCAATGGCAGCAGGAATATAGCTGCGGCCGTCTGTATATTCGCCCTGACAGGCAACGAAAATGTCACCCTGCTTAATTTGTCGGCTGTCTGAATGCAACAAACGCCCTGCTGCGTTTTCACACAGCAGAGGCGGAAAGTTGGTTTCAGCCAAGGGGGTTAACTTGCTGAACATAAACAATATCTCTTTGATTGTTTGGATTATGACGGTACTTTGACGGTAGCGGTATTACTTAAAGGCTTGGTCGGGGAAACGCCCAAGATGTTCAAGCTTCCGCTCATGACTTCTTTGAATACGGGACCGGCAACCACGCCGCCGTAATAGCCGTTGGCAGTCGGTTCGTCGATGGTAACGGCCACAATCACGCGTGGATTTTTAGCCGGAGCAAAACCGATGAACGTACCGACGTGTTTGTTGTCCACATAGCGGCCATTGACCAGTTTACGCGCCGTACCGGTTTTCGCACCGACGTCAAAACCATCTACAGCACCAGCAGTACCGGTACCGCCGGCTTCAGTAACGGAAACCATCAACTCGCGCACTTTTTTCGCAGTAGAGGCTTTGATGACGCGCTTGCCTTTAGGGGCAACCGCTTGTTTTTCAAAGCTGACCGGCAACAATTCGCCGTCATGGGTCAAGACAGTATAGGCACGCGCCAATTGCAACAGGCTTAATTGCAAGCCATAACCGAAAGACATGGTTGCCTGTTCGATTTTTTGCCATCTGCGCCAGCTTCTCAACAAACCTGCAGTCTCACCAGGAAAGCCTGAATGCATGCGCACGCCCACACCCAAATCATGATAGAAATCGTACATTTCTTTAGGCGTAAACATGGCAGAAAGTTTACTGGTACCAACGTTGGAAGATTTTTGCATAATGCCGCGCACATCCAAAGTAGGATAAACGTGGGTGTCTTGTACGGTAGCCGGACCGATTTTGTAAGGCAGGGTATTGAATGTATCGGTTGCATCCACTTTGCCGGAATCCAATGCTTTGGCAATGGTAAACGGCTTCATGGCAGAACCAGGTTCGATCATGTCGGTTACGGCGCGGTTGCGGCGCTGTTCGCTATTGGCTTGACCCGGTTGATTTGGATCGTAAGCCGGGCTGTTGACCAACGCTAAAATCTCGCCGGTTTGCGCATCCAATACCACAACCGTACCCGCTTTGGCCTTGTGATAAGCCACAGCTTTGTTCAACTCCTCATAAGCCAGCGTCTGAATGCGCTGATCCAAAGACAAAATCATGTCTTGGCCGTTTTTAGGCACGCTGTTGCGCGGAGAGTCGAGGCTGTCTACGATGTTGCCTTTATTGTCGCGCAATACGACTTTCGCGCCATCTTCACCGCGCAGGCTGTCTTCACGTGAAAGCTCCAAGCCCTCCTGACCTTTGCCGTCGATATTGGTAAAACCGATAACGTGCGCAAACAGATTGCCCATCGGGTAATGGCGTTTCAATTCTTTTTGGAAGGCGATGCCTTTAATGCCCAATGCTTTGATTTCTTCCGCTTTTTCGTAGCTGAGTTGACGTTTCAGATAGATAAAGCCTTTGTCTTTTTTAGACAATTTATTTTTCAAAACTTCAACAGGCACATCGGCAATGGCAGACAGTTTCTCCAACTGCTCGTCAGTCGGCATTTCCTCCATACCGGAAGGCATGGCATACAATGATTCGGTAGGCGCGCTCAAAGCCAATGTAGCACCATTACGGTCGGTAATCATACCGCGTGATGCAGGCAGCGGAAGCGTACGCACAAAACGTTGGTCGCCCTGATTTTTCAAAAACTCATGCTGACTGGTTTGCAGATAAACCCCGCGCACCAACAGACCGGTAAATGCCAGCGCAACGGCACCCAGCACCAAACCGATACGTCCGTTACTTGTCAGCGGTTTTTTTGTTTTTGTGGTTCCAGACAGCATTTGAGGTTTATATTCGTTCTTAATTAACATGTTGGACTTCTCATGACTTAGCTGCTCAGTGAGCTATTAATTCCCGTAAACACCTTGAAAACAAGGCTATATTCTTATTTTTTGCGTTCCAGCATAGCCGTATTATGCGCACCCGGCGGAAGCAGATGTTGCTTTTCGGCCGCCACTTTAATCAGTTTGTGGTTGGCCAATCTTGCCTGCTCCAATTTCAAGCGCGCGTAATCCTGTTCCAACTGAATTTCCCGCTTTTGTGCCTTATCCAACTCGATAAAGTGCAAGCGCGACTGGTTTTGCTTAAACACTACGGCAAAGGCCGAAACCGTCACCAAAACCAGTAATAAAATATTCAACTTACCCATTTCAAACTTTCAGACGGCCTGCCAACAGAAACATCCCTTGCGACAATGCCGAAACGCTTCCCTAGTCAACAACCGAAAATTCGCCGCTGCTGCGCTCCGCCACACGCAAAACCGCACTGCGCGCACGCGGATTGGCTTCAGTCTCTGCCGAACCCGGTTTGATTGCTTTGCCCACAGCCTTCAAAGGCGGCTGAGGCAAATCCGCTTCCTTGACCACTGCCCAACGGGGCAAAGGCGCATGTTGCGAATATTTTTTAATAAACTGCTTCACAATTCTGTCTTCCAAAGAATGGAACGCAATGACGGCCAAGCGTCCACCCTCTTTCAGACGGCCTGCAACCTGCGGCAAAACTGCCTCTACCTCTTCGAGCTCACGGTTAATAAAGATGCGAACTGCTTGGAAGGTGCGCGTTGCAGGGTCTTGTCCGCGCTCACGAGTACGGACGTTTTGCGCCACAAGCTGCGCCAGCTTGCGGGTTGTATCGATGGGACTTTCCTCCCGTTGCGCAACAATGGCGCGCGCAATCTGGCGACTAAACCGCTCTTCACCATAATTCTTAATAACCTCGTGTAAATCCTGTTCGGATGCGGTTGCAATCCATTCCGCCGCAGACATCCCGCGGGTCGGATCCATCCGCATATCCAACGGCGCATCAAAGCGGAAACTGAATCCGCGGCTGCCATCGTCAATTTGCGGCGACGAAATCCCCAAATCAAAAAGCGCACCGTCAATCTTATCGATGCCCAATTCATCCAAGGCCGTCTGAAATGTCTCAAAACCATTGTGTACGACACTGACACGTTTATCTTGCGCCGCCAGCTCATTGGCTACCGCAATCGCCTCAGGGTCTTTGTCAAAAACAACCAAACGCCCCTGCTCACCCAAGCGCGACAAAATCAGCCGGGAATGCCCTCCCCTGCCGAACGTACCGTCCACATAAATCCCGTCTTCACGGATTGCCAACGCATCCACCGCCTCATGCAACAAGACAGTAACATGCTGATAATTTTCAACTTTACTCACAATTGCAAATCCGTTTGACTCAATTGGAAAGCCAATTCGTCAGGATCGATATCCAAAGCCTGATTCATTTCCTCTTCCCAATGTTCGCGGCCCCACAACTCCATACGGTTTGCACGGCCAACCAAAGTAACTTCTTTTTCAAAATCCACACGTTTGCGCAGATTGGCCGGGATCAAAACACGTCCGGCGCTGTCCCACTCCAAAATCTCCGCATTGTGCAGCAGCAGATTTTGATACCGTTGCAAAGATTCATTGCCGGCTACTTTCAACTTCAGAATCTGCTCGGCTTTTTCCTCCCAAACGGGCTCCGGGTACATCAATAATTTTTTTCGGGAATCCAGGGTAACCACAATTGCAGGCGTATAACGGCGCAGCAAAATATCGCGGAATTTGGCAGGAATCGCCAACCGCCCTTTACTGTCCATACTCAATTCATGAGCACCGCCAAACACATCACACCCCAAATTCGATTAAAATAAAACAGAGTGAGATTAAAAATCCCACCTTCCTAAAATATTTCGTTTTCGCTTCAACAGGACACATTTCAGGAAAAAGTAACCACTTTCACCCACTATGCCCCACTAACCGACACTATAAGAAATTTTGGCAATCAGGTCAAATCCGTTTCTTATCTGAAATGAAACACTAAATGCTTAAAATTCAATAGTTTATATACGCAATAATGAATGACATATGGATTTTATAAGCATTTCGTTTAGCATAAAATACTAGATATAGTATAGTTTATATTATAAAAATACTATATATAGTATTTTTTTACTCAATTACCACCCATTCCGTAAGCAGCTATAATATACAAACAAATTCAAATTTTTTACATTATCTAACAGTCATGAAGCCACAACTCCCTCTCCCCTCCCCTGACGCACAAGCCTCTTCAGCACACCTGACTAAGCTCATCAAAAACGAAATTGAACAACATCGAAACTGGATACCTTTCTCCCGATTTATGGAGCTTGCTCTTTACACACCCCAATACGGCTATTACAGCGGAGGCAGCCATAAAATCGGCACGGACGGCGACTTCATTACCGCCCCCACCCTATCTCCCTTATTCGGGCAAACCCTTGCCAGACAACTTACCGAATTACTGCTGCAAACAGCAGGCAATATCTACGAATTTGGTGCAGGCACAGGCCATCTTGCCGCTACTTTGTTACAAAATCTTTCAGACGGCCTAAATCATTACTACATTATTGAGCTGTCGGCAGAGCTTGCAGAAAGACAACGTCAACATATTCTTGAGCACACATCTCCCGAAGCAGCCGCAAAAGTCATCCACCTCACCGCATTACCCGAACACTTTGACGGCATCATCATCGGCAACGAAGTATTGGATGCCATGCCGGTGGAACGCTTGATTTATCAAGATGAAGGATTTCAACAAATCGGCGTCAGCTTAGAGAATGACAAGTTAATCGAAGCCGTCAGACCATTGGCCCAAACCGAACTGATACAAACAGCCTCTTTGTACTTTCCTCCCCTCCCTTCATACACAAGCGAGCTTCACTCGGCACAATATGCCTTTATCCAAACCCTGGCCGCCAAATTGCAGCGTGGCGGCATGATATTTATCGATTACGGCTTCGATGCCGCCCAGTATTACCATCCGCAACGCAAAGAAGGCACATTTATCGGCCACTATCGCCACCACACCATCCACGACCCATTTTTCAACATCGGCCTGACCGATCTGACTGCACATGTCAATTTCACCGATATTGCACGCGCCGGCACAGAATCAGGTTTGGACTTAATCGGCTACCTGCCCCAATCTTATTTCCTGCTCAATCTCGGCATCACTGATCTGCTGGCGCAAATCGGCAGTCCGGATTCAATTGAATACATCCAAGCCGCCGCCGCAGTACAAAAACTGATCCATCAGCACGAAATGGGCGAGCTTTTTAAAGTGATCGCTTTTGGCAAAGACATCGATATCGATTGGACAGGCTTCGTTCACGGCGATATTTGCCATAAACTATAACTCGACCATCTACTTTTTATTTTTTAAAAACAATAAGAAATAAAAAAAACCAAAATTAGCGCTTGCCAAATATTCAAAAAAAACTATAATAGCGACTTCACGAAACGGCGAATTAGCTCAGTCGGTTAGAGCAGAGGAATCATAATCCTTGTGTCCGGGGTTCGAATCCCTGATTCGCCACCAAATTTCGGGGGTATAGCTCAGTTGGTAGAGCGCTTGCATGGCATGCAAGAGGTCAGCGGTTCGATCCCGCTTACCTCCACCACTAAACAAAAAAGCTCTTGTTAAATACAAGAGCTTTTTTGTTTGGCTTAATTAATAACCAGATAAGACATCAGAGCTTCCCTTCAATACCTAATCAATAAAGGCCGTCTGAAACATTTCAGACGGCCTTTTATCTTTGATTACTTCACAAGCTTCAATACTTTTTTCGGTTTTCCTTCCGCAGATTCAGCTTTTTTATCTTCCGTTGCAGCAGGACTGGTAGAAGTAGGCTGATATGGTTCTACCTCGAAACCCATACCCTCTCCACTTTCACGGCCAAATATACTGACAATATGACCGACCGGAATCCAAATCTCATGCGCTACGCCGGAAAAACGCGCAGAGAAATTGACCCACTCATTGTCGATATTTAAATTATGACTGGCTGTAGGGCCAATATTTAAAACAATCTCATTGTCACGTACATACTGCATCGGAACGCGGGTATGTTCATTTACCCAAGCGACGATGTGCGGCGTTTGGTTATTATCCAAGCACCATTCATACAAAGCGCGCAACAAATACGGTTTGGTTGAAGTCGCCATAAACCCATCCTTTAGCGGCGCATGGCTTTTTCAGCCGGAGTCAATGCCTCAATGAAGGCTTCGCGTTGGAAAATACGTTCCGCGTACTTCAGCAAAGGCGCGGCAGATTTGCCCAGTTTGATGTCGTAATAGTCCAAACGCCACAGCAGCGGGGACAAAGCAACATCGATCATGGAGAAGTCATCGCCCAAAATATATTTGTTTTTAGCAAAAGACGGTGCCAGCAGGGTCAAGCCATTGCCAATGGCTTCACGCGCTTTAGCCTGTTCTTTATTGGTAGATTCAGGGTTTTCCAACACTTGCACCAAGCTGAACAGTTCTTTTTCCATACGGTATAGCACCAAACGGCCGCGACCGCGCATAACAGGATCACCCGGCATCAATTGAGGATGAGGGAAACGCTCGTCAATGTATTCGTTGATGATGTTTGATTCGTGCAAAATCAGATCACGCTCAACCAAGACCGGTACTTGGTTATACGGATTCATCAAAGCCAAGTCTTCAGGTTTATTGAACACGTCCACATCTTTGATTTCAAAATCCATGCCTTTTTCGTACAGCACAAAACGGCAACGTTGGCTGAATGGACAAGTAATACCCGAATACAAAGTCATCATAATCTTCTACTCCTGATCAATCTTTTCAGACGGCCTTAAGCCTTATAAAAATTCAGAAAGAATTATACATAATTTCAAATACTTAATCCAGAAATTTAAAATAATGCGCTGTTTACATTAAGTAATTTTTAGATTTGCATTGATTCGACATAAATTAATCAAGCAAACAAAAAAGGCAAACCTGAAACAGGTTTGCCTTTTTGATTCAAAAGAATTAATGAACGTCTTTCCAGAATTCTTTTTTCAGGAAGTACGCCAACGGCAACATTACGGCAAACAGGAATGTCAAAACCATGTAACCGATACGGTGGCGTTGCAATTGAGCAGGCTCGCCCATGTATACCAGGTAGTTTACCAAATCGCGCACATAAGCATCGTACTCTTTTTGGATTACTTTACCATTAGGCAGACGACGGCTGTGCAGACCGGTAGATTCCCAATACAGTTTAGGAGTCAGGTTGCCGTGCTCGTCTTTAATCATAACGGGCTGACCTTTGGCATCCAACTCAACGGCTTGAACACCTTGTTGCTCCCACAATGGGTGAGGCATACTCGCGCCGGCCAAAACGGTATTATTCCAACCGGTCGGACGAGTTGGGTCTTTATAGAAGCCGCGCATATAAGCGTACAGGTAGTCCGCACCTTTAGAACGGGCAATCAAGGTCAAATCCGGCGGAGGCGCGCCCAACCATTTAGAAGCATCTTTCGGATCCATTGCCGCTACCATGACATCGCCAACATTGTCTGTTGTGAACATCAGGTTTTTCTTGATTTCATCTTCAGTCAAACCGATGTCTTTCAGACGGTTGAAGCGCATACCGCTTGCAGAGTGGCAAGACAAACAGTAGTTTGTAAAGATTTGCGCACCGTGCTGCAGGCTGACTTGGTCACGCAGGTCGATATCGACTTTTTCATAGTTTGCATGGCCGCCGCTGGCGACGGCTGCACTCATAGGCACTGCCAGCAATAAGGCAGCAAACCAGTTTTTCAGAGTTTGTTTCATTTTCGCTGCCCTCATCAGATATTGGTTGCAAACAAGTAAGCACCAACAACGGTAATACCGACGTAAACAAAGAACATAATTTTTTGTTTAGTAGTGCTCATGGTTACGCGTTCAGGAACTGGTTTGTTGGTATCCAGTTTGGTATAGAACGGCATACCCAGGAAGAATGCAAAGTAGACGAAAGACAGGATACGTGCAACCAAAGTACGAGTATCAGTTGCTACCATTGCACCCAAAATACCCAAACCGATGAAGGCAATGATGAACAGAACCAACGCAGTTTTGAAGATTGGGCCACGATAGCGGACAGATTTAACTTCGCCTTTATCCAACCAAGGCAACAAGGCAATCAGGACAACTGCTGCACCCATACCGATTACGCCCCATACCTGAGTACCGGCAAAGGAAGGAATCGCACGCAGAATTGCGTAGAATGGAGTGAAGTACCATACCGGCGCAATGTGCGGAGGTGTTTTCAGTGCATTCGCTGCATCAAAGTTCGGCGCTTCGAGGAAGTAGCCGCCGCCCTCAGGCGCAAAGAACAATACAGAACAGAAGACAATCAGGAATACAACGACACCCAAGATGTCTTTAACGGTGTAGTAAGGATGGAATGGGATACCATCGCGTGGAATACCGTTTTCGTCTTTGTTTTTCTTGATTTCAACGCCATCAGGGTTGTTAGAACCCACTTCATGCAGGGCGATGATGTGAGCCACAACCAAGCCGAGCAATACCAAAGGTACAGCGATAACGTGCAGGGCGAAGAAGCGGTTCAGAGTAACGTCGGAAACGTTGAAGTCACCGCGAATCCAAGTGGACAAATCAGGACCGATAACAGGGATGGCGGAGAACAGGTTAATAATTACCTGCGCACCCCAGAAGGACATTTGACCCCAAGGCAACAGGTAACCCATAAAGGCTTCTGCCATCAATGCCAAGAAAATCAGGGACCCGAAAATCCACACCAATTCGCGGGGTTTTTTGTACGAACCGTAAATCAGGCCGCGGAACATGTGCAGATAAACGACGATGAAGAAGAAAGATGCGCCTGTGGAGTGCATGTAGCGGATAATCCAGCCGCCGGACACGTCGCGCATGATGTACTCTACTGCGGTAAAGGCAGCAGGCAGATGGTAAGCGTTCAGGTTGCCGTCCGGTTTGTAGTTCATGGTCAGGAAAATACCGCTGACGATTTGAATCACAAGGACAAGCAGGGCCAAAGAGCCGAAGTAATACCAGAAATTGAAGTTCTTCGGCGCATAGTATTGAGCCAAATGCTCATTCCACATTTTAGACAGAGGGAAGCGAGCGTCCATCCAGCCTAACAATGCTTTTGCTTTGCTATTGGTTTGGTTTGCCATAATTATCGTTCCTTATTTTTAGTCTTCGCCCACCAAAACAGTTGTATCGCTCAGATATTTGTAAGGCGGTACAACCAAGTTGGTCGGTGCAGGAACACCTTTGTATACGCGGCCTGCCATGTCGAATTTCGAACCGTGGCACGGGCAGAAGAAGCCGCCTTTCCAGTCTGCGCCCAAATCCGCAGGGGCAACGTCGGGACGGTAAGTCGGAGAGCAACCCAGGTGGGTACAGATACCGATAGCGACGAGGAGGTTCGGCTTGATCGAACGGTGCTCGTTTTTAGCATATTCCGGTTGCTGATCCACTTCGGAATTAGGATCCGTAACTGAGCCATCCAAACTTTTCAAGTCTTTGAGCTGTTGATCTGTGCGGTTGACCAGCCAAATCGGTTTACCCTGCCATTCGGCAGTCAGCTTTTGGCCTGCTTCGATTTTGCTGACATCTACTTCGACAGCAGCACCGGCAGCCTTAGCTTTCTCCGATGGGAAGAAGCTGGCCACGAAAGGCGTAGCTACGCCCAGAGCCGCCACACCGCCTGCACCGCATGTAGCCAGTGTCAGGAAACGGCGGCGGCCGTTGTTGATTTCTTGATTATCCATTATTCAGTCGTCCTAAAATTTTGGGAATACCGAGCCATTAAACAGCGTAATTCTACCTAGTTTGTTGTAATACTCAAAGCATTATTTAAAATAAGGTAAAGTTTTATGATATTGCTCAATACTCAAGCAGGATTGTTTTCATCAAAGTGAACCACTTCGATACCGAATTTTTCTGCCACGGCATCGCCTAAGGCGCGGACGCCGTAACGTTCTGTCGCATGGTGTCCGGCGCTGATAAACGCCACACCCGTTTCATTGGCAAGATGATATTGCGCTTCGGAAATTTCACCGGTCAGATACGCATCGACACCTTCGTCTGCGGCCGTCTGAAAAAATCCCTGCGCACCGCCGCTACACCAGGCAATGCGTTTGATTTCGCGTTCAAGATCGCCGATAACGGTCGGCTTGCGGTCAAATACCGCCTCGATGCGTTCAGACAATTGCGCCAGCGTTTGCGTGGTTTTCAGACGGCCTGTATTCAACAGGTTTTGCTCGCCGAATTGTTTTTCGAGCACCCAATCGAGTTTCTCGGCCAACTGCGCGTTATTGCCTAGTTGAGGGTGTGCGTCCAGCGGCAGGTGGTAGCCCGCCATATTGATTTGGTGTTGCAGCAAGGTTTCAATGCGTGCTTTTTTCCAACCGGTAATCGTGACAGGCTCGCTTTTCCAAAACATACCGTGGTGAACCAAAAGCAGATCCGCCCCCTGCTCTACGGCAAAATCGATTGCTGCTTTGCTGGCGGTAACCGAAGTGGCGATTTTGGCAATTTCTTCTTTGCCTTCGACCTGCAAGCCGTTGGGCGCATAGTCCTTAAACAGCCCGACCTGCAATGTCTCATCGCACCAAGCCAGAATTTCGCGGCGTAAAGCCATATTCCGCTCCTTATATCTATCTTCAAAAACAGCTTCGCATTCTAACCGCAAAATCTGTTTATGCCTCAAATTCTTACATTCCGATTTCAGCAATCATTCCCAACATTAATCATTTGCACATCATCATGAATTATTTTAATATACGCCACCTTACCCACAGGCCGTCTGAAAACACATGGACTCTATTATCGAATTGCGTCATCTCAAAACCTTGCTGGCTTTAGAAGAAACCGGCAGCGTTTCCCTTGCCGCCAAACGGGTTTTCCTGACCCAATCCGCCCTGTCGCACCAAATCCGCGCCTTGGAAAATTATTACGAAACGCCGTTGTTTGAACGCAAATCCACTCCTTTGCGCTTCACTCCGGCCGGTATGCGCCTGTTGCAACTGGCGCGCGAACTGTTGCCGCAGGTTGCCGCCGCCGAACGTGATTTAGTGCGGATTATCGAAGGCGAAGCCGGCGAACTCAGACTTGCCGTCGAATGCCACACCTGCTTTGATTGGCTGATGCCTGCCATGGGAGAGTTCCGCCCCTTATGGCCGCAAGTTGAATTGGACATCGTTTCCGGTTTCCAAGCCGATCCGGTCGGGCTGCTGCTGCAACACCGCGCCGATCTTGCCATCGTTTCCGAAGCCGAGCCGCTCAACGGCATCAGCTACCGCCCTCTGTTTGCCTATGAAATGGTCGGCATCTGCGCAGAAGACCACCCGCTTGCCGACAAAGACGTTTGGGAAGCCGAAGATTTCATCGACGAAACCCTGATTACTTATCCCGTCCCCGACGAAATGCTGGATTTGCCCAAAAAAGTACTGCTGCCCAAAGGCATTAATCCGCCGCGCCGCCACAGCGAGCTGACCATTGCCATTATTCAGCTGGTTGCCAGCAAACGCGGCATCGCCGCCCTGCCCTACTGGACGGTCATGCCGTATTTGGAAAAAGGCTACGTCGTTCATCGAAAAATCACTTCAGACGGCCTGCAAAGCAAACTTTATGCCGCCATTCGTACGGAAGACGCCAACAAAGGCTATCTGGACAACTTCTGCCAAATCACGCATGACCGCTGTTTTGCCGACTTGCCGGGTTTGAGCGAATTGGAAATGTAAACTTGAAACAATCAAAAGGCCGTCTAAACAATTTTCAGACGGCCTTTTCAATACACAAAAATTTCACTGCTTCTCTTCAGATTCATCCGAACCCAAACATGCCGACAAATCGATTTCAGACGGCCATGTTTTATCGGGAGCAACCCGAATATCGAAATGCTCGCCACGATAGTCGAAAACCAAACGCCAAGCGTGCAGAAACAGATGTTCCGCCTCATCGCCGCCATACAGCGTATCGCCCAAAATCGGACTGCCTATGCTTTTCATGGCCACGCGCAGCTGATGGGTTTTGCCGGTAAACGGTTGCAACACAAACAGGCGCAAACCGGGCTTCAGGCTTTGGCTGCTGAAACGGGTAACGGCAAAATTATCCTCGTCACGCGTCAGCTTCCATGTACCGCGCCGCGAACGCGCCATACCGCCTTTCACCCAGCCCTGCTTCTTCGCCGGCTTGTGCGTACCGAGTGCCAAATAAGTTTTACGCATGGTTTTCTCGGCAAACTGCGTCGATAAAGCCGCCGCGCTGTCGCGGTTGAGCGCAAGCAGTAACAGGCCGCTGGTGGCTTTGTCCAAACGGTGAACCAGCCACACGCGTTCAACGCCGAGCTTCTGCGCCAGCGATGCGGTCAGGCAAACCTCCCCTTCCGATTCGCTGTGCACCGATACCCCGCAAGGCTTATTAATGACCACAAAGTCTTTGTGTTCAAAAACAATGTCCCACATTTCAGACGGCCTTCAACACGATACCATCGCCCAGCAGGGTCAAAATACCCAGCAGACAGAACAAGATACATGCGGCAATACGCACTGCTTTGGCCGGAATTTTGCGCATCAGCATTTCGCCCAAATACACGGCAGGCACGGAAGCAATCATCAAACCGGCGATACTGCCGACCACGACGAGCAGGATAGATTGGTATTTTGCCGCCAAAAGAACCGTCGCAATCTGCGTTTTATCGCCAATTTCCGCCAAGAAAAACAGGACGACCGTCGCCGTAAATGCGCCGTATTTCAGCCACTTGCTGTCAGGGTCTTCATCTTTATCCGGCAACAGCAGCCATAATCCGACCGCAATAAAGCTGCCGCCGACCACCCATTTCATGACTTCGGGCGAAATAGCGGATGCCAGCCAGACACCGAGTGCGGCTGAAACAAGATGGTTCAACAGGGTTGCAATAAAGATACCGGCAACAATCGCGTTCTTGTGGGCAAAACGTGCTGCCAAAAAGAGCGCCAGCAATTGCGTTTTATCGCCGATTTCGGCAATGGCAACGCCCAGCGTCGAGGAGAAAAAAGCTTCCATGATTTAAGATACTCAACCGAAAAGCGGGCAAACAAAAAGCGCTGTGCATACCGCCCGCAAGGGTATGGACAACGCTTACGTCTTGCCTGTCTTCCGATAAAGCAGAGAAGATACCGCTGCCACGGCCGCACAAGCCGATTATGTTGACAACGGTTTCGGCATTGCGCCGAATGGCTACTCCCGTAAGAGTGAAGCGCGAATTGTAAGGCAAACCATGGCTTGAAGCAACAAAAAGAAAACAAAAGGCCGTCTGAAACCTCATTCAAGCAGGTTTCAGACGGCCTTTTTCACAGCGATTAATTATCGGAGAACAAATCACCTACTTTCTCGCCTACTTTTTCCCAAAACGATTTCTTGCGCGGGGTTTGGCTGAGATTAAGACCGGAGGAGATTTTTTCAAATTCTTCCAACAACTCTTTCTGACGGTCGGTCAGGTTAACCGGTGTTTCAACCAAAATGTGGCAGTACAAATCGCCGGTCGAGCTGGAACGCAGGGACTTGATGCCTTTGCCTTTCACGCGCATACGGCGGCCGGTTTGCGTTTCTTTCGGAATGTGCAGTTTGACTTTGCCGTCCAAAGTCGGCACTTCGACTTCACCGCCCAATGCGGCAATGGCAAAGCTGATCGGCAACTCGCAATGCAAGTCCAAGCCATTGCGCTCGAAGATTTTGTGCTGTCTTACGCGGACATTGACGTACAAATCGCCTGCCGGCGCGCCGTGTTGACCCGGCTCGCCCTCGCCGCTCAAGCGGATGCGTTGACCGTCGTCGATACCGGCCGGAATGTTGACTTCAACCGTTTTGCTGGTTTTGGTGCGGCCTTCGCCACGGCATTTGACGCAAGGATCTTTGATTTCTTTGCCTGTACCGTGACAAGTCGGACAAGTCTGCTGCATTTGGAAAATGGCTTGGCGGACATGTACCGTGCCTGAGCCGTGACAGGTCGAACAAGTCGATGCGGATGTACCCGGTTTGGCACCTGAGCCGTGGCAGACATCACATTCTTCGTAAGTCGGAATATTGATGCGTTTTTTCACGCCTTTGGCGGCTTCTTCAAGCGAAATTTCTATGCCGACCTGCAAGTCCGCGCCGCTGTAATCCGGCTGGCGGCCGCCGGCACCGCCGCCGAACATTTGGCTGAAAATATCGGAAAAATCGAAGCCTTGCGCACCACCGAATCCGCCTTGGCCGCCGAAACCGCCAAAGCCACCGAATCCGCCCGCACCTGCACCCTGTTCAAACGCGGCATGGCCGTATTGGTCGTACATGGTACGTTTTTCCTTGTCAGACAAGGTGTCGTAAGCTTTTTGGACTTCTTTAAATTTTTCTTCCGCTTCTTTGTTGTCAGGATTGCGGTCGGGATGGTATTTCATTGCCAGCTTGCGGTAGGCTTTTTTGATTTCATCGTCGCTAGCGCTGCGGGCAACACCAAGGGTTTCGTAAAAATCTTTATTGCTCATAATTTTGATAGTGTTAAGAATGAATTCAAACTGGGTGGGATATGTGGGCGAGTATCAAAAACTCAAGTCAGTATTTTCAAGGCCGTCTGAAATTGTGCTTTTCCGACATCCAAACATTCAGACGGCCTTTGTCAAACCGACAGGCCCGACAACCTGCTATAATCCCATCTTTATTTTTTCCAACGTTTTCAAGCGAAAAACAGAATGACCATGCAAGAACATTACCAACCCGCCGCCATCGAGCCTGCGGCGCAGAAAAAATGGGACGACGAGCGTATTTTCAACGTCTCCGAAGACGCCTCCAAACCCAAATACTACTGCCTCTCCATGTTCCCCTACCCCAGCGGCAAGCTGCACATGGGGCATGTGCGCAACTACACCATCGGCGACGTATTGAGCCGCTTCAAACGCTTAAACGGCTTCAACGTCATGCAGCCTATGGGTTGGGACGCGTTCGGCATGCCGGCGGAAAACGCGGCGATGAAAAACAACGTCGCCCCCGCCGCTTGGACGTACGACAACATCGAATACATGAAAACCCAGCTCAAAAGCCTGGGTTTTGCGATTGACTGGGAGCGCGAAGTCGCCACCTGCAAACCCGAATACTACCGCTGGGAACAATGGCTGTTTACCAAGCTGTTTGAAAAAGGTATCGTCTATCGCAAAAACGGCACGGTAAACTGGGATCCGGTCGACCAAACCGTCCTTGCCAACGAGCAAGTCATCGACGGACGCGGCTGGCGTTCGGGCGCGTTGATCGAAAAACGCGAAATCCCGATGTATTACTTCAAAATCACGGATTACGCCGAAGAGCTGCTCAACGATTTGGACAAGCTGGAACACTGGCCGGAACAAGTTAAAACCATGCAGCGCAACTGGATCGGCAAATCACGCGGCATGACCGTGCGCTTCGCCGTTTCAGACGACAGCAAACAAGGCTTGGAAGGCGATTACGCGAAATTCCTGCAAGTTTATACCACCCGCCCCGACACGCTGATGGGCGCGACTTATGTTGCCGTTGCCGCCGAGCATCCGCTGGCAACCGCCGCAGCCGCCGACAAACCCGAATTGCAGGCATTTATCGCCGAATGCAAAGCCGGCTCCGTTGCCGAAGCCGACATGGCGACGATGGAGAAAAAAGGCGTGCCGACCGGCCGCTACGTCGTCAACCCGCTCAACGGCGACAAGCTGGAAGTGTGGATTGCCAACTATGTATTGTGGGGCTACGGCGACGGCGCAGTGATGGCGGTTCCGGCGCACGACGAACGCGATTTCGAGTTCGCGTGCAAATATGGTTTGCCAATTAAATGGGTTGTCAGCAATAAAGTGATTGATGACGCGGTAGCACGATTACAAAAAATTGCGGCTAAAAATAACTTACCGTTTGATATTGAATATATTTTTGATTATTCAAAGAATCCAACGCAACGTTTTGTAGATAGAGTAGTAGAACAAGTCAATAAGGCAGGCCTTGACGATGAACCGTATTTGAGTGAAATCTTCGGGGCATTGGAAACCATCAGATTAAATTGGAATATGCAGTTCCAAAACAATGAAGATAACTTCCTAGTAAACAGCAACGAATTCAACGGCATGAATTTTCAGACGGCCTTCGACGCCATCGCCGCCAAGCTGCAAAGCCAAAACGCAGGCGAACCGAAAACCCAATACCGCCTGCGCGACTGGGGTATTTCGCGCCAACGCTACTGGGGTTGCCCGATTCCCATCGTCCATTGCGAAAAATGCGGCGACGTCCCCGTCCCCGCCGACCAACTGCCCGTCGTTTTGCCTGAAAACGTCGTACCCGACGGCATGGGTTCGCCGCTGGCAAAAATGCCCGAGTTTTACGAAACCACCTGCCCATGCTGCGGCGGCGCGGCGAAACGCGAAACCGACACCATGGACACCTTCATGGAATCGAGCTGGTATTTCTTCCGCTACATGTCGCCCAAGTTCGCAGAAGGCATGGTATCGGCAGAAGCCGCGAAATACTGGGGCTCGGTCGACCAATACATCGGCGGTATCGAACACGCGATTTTGCACCTCTTATACGCGCGCTTCTTCACCAAACTGATGCGCGACGAAGGCTTGGTTAATGTTGACGAACCGTTTGAACGCCTGCTGACTCAAGGCATGGTCGTCTGCGAAACCTACTACCGTGAAAACGACAAAGGCGGCAAAGACTGGATCAACCCTGCCGATGTCGAGCTGACCTTTGACGACAAAGGCCGCCCCGTTTCCGCCGTCCTCAAAGCCGACGGCCTGCCCGTCGTCATCAGCGGCACGGAAAAAATGTCCAAGTCCAAAAACAACGGCGTCGATCCGCAAGAATTGATTAACGCCTACGGCGCGGACACCGCCCGCCTGTTTATGATGTTTGCCGCACCGCCCGAACAGTCCCTCGAATGGAGCGACAGCGGCGTCGAAGGCGCACACCGCTTCCTGCGCCGCCTGTGGCGTACCGTTTACGAATACCTGAAACAAGGCGGCGCGGTCAAAGCGTTTGCAGGCAACCAAGACGGTTTGTCTAAAGAACTAAAAGACCTGCGCCACAAACTGCACGCCACCACCGCCAAAGTCAGCGACGACTACGGCCGCCGCCAGCAGTTCAACACCGCCATCGCCGCCGTGATGGAATTGCTCAACCAATACGACAAAACCGACACCGGCAGCGAACAAGGCCGCACCGTCGCCCAAGAAGTATTGGAAGCCGTCGTACGCCTGCTGTGGCCCATCGTGCCGCACATCTGCGAAACCCTGTGGAGCGAATTGAACGGCGCGAAACTGTGGGAAGCAGGCTGGCCGACAGTCGATGAAGCCGCTTTGGTCAAATCCGAAATCGAAGTGATGGTTCAAGTCAACGGCAAACTGCGCGGCAAAATCACCGTCGCCGCCGACGCCTCCAAAGCCGACCTCGAAGCCGCCGCCCTTGCCAACGAAGGCGCGGTGAAATTCATGGAAGGCAAGCCAGCCAAGAAAATCATCGTCGTTCCCGGACGTTTGGTAAATATCGTCGTCTAAACCGCTTTTAAGGTTTAGCCATACGGATAAAGGCCGTCTGAAACCCTATATTCAGGTTTCAGACGGTCTTTTTATCTACCCGATTTTATTCGCCGTAATAGGCTTTGGTCAGGATTTCTTCCATATCGGCGACCAATGCCAGACGCGGGTTGGCCGGGGTGCATTGGTCTTCAAAAGACATCATGGCCAGCTCTTTTCTGCCGTCGAGGAAGGTTTTCTCATCGATGCCCTGCTCTTTAAACGACATTTTGATGCCGACGTTGACCGCCAGTTCGTGGCAGGCGCGGGCGAAGGATTCGACGCCTTCTGCCGGTGTGCTGCATGGCAGGCCTAAAGTACGGGCGATTTCCTGATATTTCAGGTCGGCTTTGTAGTAGTTGTACTTCGGCCAAGTGGCGGTTTTCTGCGGACGCGTGCCGTTGTAGCGGATGACGTGAGGCAGCAGGATGGCGTTGGCACGGCCGTGCGGAACGTGATATTTGCCGCCGATTTTGTGTGCCATCGAGTGGTTGATGCCCAAGAACGCATTGGCAAACGCCATGCCTGCGATGGTGGAGGCGTTGTGCATATGCTCGCGCGCTTCCGGATCGGCCGCACCATGTTTGTAGGAGCGTTCGAGGTATTGGAACACGAGCTTGATGGCTTGCAGGGCGAGGCCGTCTGTAAAGTCGTTGGCCAGTACGGAAACGTATGCTTCGACGGCGTGGGTCAGTACGTCCAAACCGGTATCGGCGGTTACGCTTGCCGGTACGGTCATGGTAAACGCAGGATCGACAATCGAAATGGTCGGGGTCAGCGAGTAGTCGGCAATCGGATATTTTTTGTCGCCGTCGCTGATGACGGTAAACGGAGTCACTTCGGAGCCGGTACCCGATGTAGTAGGAATGCCGATGAATTTGGCTTTGCGGCCCAATTCGGGGAAGCGGAAGGCGCGTTTGCGGATGTCCATGAATTTTTGCACCAAGTCTTCAAAATCGACTTGCGGCTGTTCGTAGAAGAGCCACATGGCTTTGGCCGCGTCCATCGGCGAGCCGCCGCCCAGCGCAATGATGGTGTCGGGCTGGAAGCTGCGCATCAAATCCGTGCCTTTATAGACGGTTTGGACGCTCGGATCGGCTTCGACATCGGTAAACAGCTGGATGGTCACTTTGTTTTTGCGTTGGTGGAGCTGGTAGGTGATTTTATCGACAAAGCCCAGATCAACCATCGAACGGTCGGTCACAATCATGACTTTTTCGCAGTCTTTCATGTCTTGCAGATATTGGATGGAATCGCGTTCAAAATAGATTTTGGCGGGCACTTTGAACCATTGCATGTTGTTTCTCCGACGGCCTACTTTTTTGATGTTTAACAGATTGACTGCGCTGACGTTGCCGCCGACGGCGTTTTTACCGTAAGAGCCGCAACCGAGGGTCAGAGAAGGCAGGAAGGCGTTGTACACGTCGCCGATGCCGCCGAAGGTGGAAGGCGAATTCCAAATCACGCGCAGCGCTTTGACGCGGGAGCCAAACGTTTTGACCAATTCTTCGTCGGCAGTATGGATGGCGGCGGAGTGTCCCAAGCCGTCAAAGGCGACCATTTCTTCGGCGAACTTCAAGCCTTGTTCGGTCGAATCCGCCTTAATCATGGCCAAAACGGGCGAAAGTTTTTCGCGGGTCAGCGGCTCGTTGGGGCCGACTTCGCGGCATTCGGCGATGATGATGTTGGTTTTTTCAGGTACTTTAAACCCGGCCTGTTCGGCAATCCATGCCGCCGGTTTGCCCACGACGGCAGAATTGAGTTTCGCGCCGCCGCAGCTGGCGCAATTCGCCGTTACGCCGAAGATAAACTCTTCGAGCATGGCTTTTTCTTTTTTGTTGGCAAAGTACACGCCGTAGGATTTGAATTCTTCGGCCAACTCTTTGTAAATCTCTTTATCGGCAATCACCGCCTGCTCGCTGGCGCACACCATGCCGTTATCGAAAGATTTCGACATCACAATATCGTGCGCCACCTGTTTGATGTCCGCCGTTTTTTCAACATAAGCAGGTACGTTGCCCGCCCCGACGCCGAGCGCAGGTTTGCCGCAAGAATACGCGGCTTCCACCATCGCATTGCCGCCGGTCGCCAAAATCGTTGCCACGCCCGGATGCTTCATCAGCGCGGAAGTGCCTTCCATAGACGGCTTTTCAATCCACTGGATACAGTTTTCCGGCGCACCGGCCGCAATCGCCGCATCGCGCACGATACGCGCGGCATGGGCGGAACACTGCTGGGCGGACGGGTGGAACGAGAAAATAATCGGATTGCGGGTTTTCAGCGCAATGAGGGATTTGAAAATGGTGGTGGAAGTCGGATTGGTCGTCGGCACGATACCGCAAACCACGCCGACCGGATCGGCAATTTCCGTAATGCCGGTTACATCGTTTTCGCTGATGACGCCCACGGTTTTCAAATCGCGCAGGCGGCGCACGACGTTTTCGCAGGCAAACAGGTTTTTCGTCGCCTTATCCTCAAACACGCCGCGCCCTGTTTCTTCCACCGCGTGCATGGCGAGCACACCATGTTTGTCCAGCGCGGCGATAGAGGCTTTGGCAACAATAAAATCAATCTGCTCCTGATCCAGCTTAAGAAACTCATCCAACGCCCGTAAACCCTTTTCAACCAGGCTGTTTACCTCGGCTACGGCTGGGCTGACGACGTTGTCGGCTGATGCGTTCATGGTGTATCTCCTTAATAAAAGGTGGCAATAAGGTCAATAAATTTTCACTACGACAACTATAAGTAATTTAGTTACATTTTGCTTTGACCTACATCACAAACCATGATTGAACTTTTCAGACGGCCATTTTATCGTTTATTCATTTTAATTCTTTGACGTATAATATTTTTATCTACACAAAAACAAAGACGGTTATTTTTCGTCGCTTTCCTCGATAATTAAGATAAAAACAGAAAATTGATGTATTAAAATTACAAACGTAAATGAAAAAGGCCGTCTGAAAATATTTTTCAGACGGCCTTTATTTATATATGCCTTTTATTGGCTGATGTCTTCCAGCGTACGGCCTTTGGTTTCTTCACCCAATACCAAGATTACCGCCACAATCAGCAGCATAACCAGCGCAAACATCATAAAGATATTGCCGAAGCCGCCGCTGTTGCCAACCATCGCCGCCACCACCATGGGCGCGAGTATGCCGCCGACGCGGCCGATGGCGCCTGCCCAGCCGGATGCGAAGGCACGGAAGCGCAAGGGGTAGAGTTCGGGGGTGTAGGTGTACAAAACGCCCCATGCGCCCAAGTTGAAGAAGGACATCAGGCTACCCCAGACCATGACTTCGGCCGCAGTGGTGCTTTGTCCGAAAAACCATGCGCACGCGGCGCACGCGGCCAGGAAGCCTGCCAGCGTTGCTTTGCGGCCGATTCTTTCCACCAAGGCCGCGGCGGCTATATAGCCGGGCAGTTGCGCAACAATCATTACCAACACATATTCAAAGGTTTTGACCACGGTATTGCCCTGCTCGACCAGCAATTTGGGCAACCAAGTGAAAATGCCGTAATACGAAAACACGATGCCGAACCAAACCAGCCACAACATCAGCGTGCGCCGTGCAAACGGATGTTGCCAAAGTTGGAAGAAGCGGATGCGTTCGCGCGGGGCGGCCGGTGCGGCAACGGCTTCTGTCGGCGGCGTGATGCCCGATTGAATTTCCAGCGCGGATACCAAATGATGCGCTTCGTTAGTTTTGCCGCGGGAAAGCAGATAAGGCACGGATTCGGGAACGAATTTCAACACCAACGGCACATAAAACAGGGGCAAGGCGCCGAATAAAAACGCGCTGTGCCAGCCAGTTTGCGGAATAAAGAAATAAGACACCAGCGCGGCCGAGAGCCAGCCCAAGCCCCAAAAGCTTTCCAGCAACACAATAAAACGGCCGCGTACTTTCGGCGGCGCATATTCGCTGACCAGCGACACGGCGACGGGCAGTTGGCCGCCCAAGCCGACGCCGACAAAAAAGCGGCACACCAGCAAAACCGTCAAATCAGGCGCGAGCGCGCACAAACCTGTGGCAATGCTGTACACCACCATCGTGCCGGCAAAAACGGTTTTCCGTCCGAACCTGTCCGCCAGCCAGCCGCTGAATACCGCACCCAAAGCCATGCCGACAAAGGCAATGCTGACAATCCAACCCAACTGCGCCGGAGCCAACGCCCAATCTTTGCCCAAAGCCGGCAATACAAACGACACCAAGCCTGTATCCATGGCATCAAACAGCCAACCTATGCCGACCAAAACCAGAAGTTTGTAATGAAAGCGGGAGGGCGGCAGATTGTGCAGCCGCGTCAGAATATCCATCACTTCTTTCCTTTGTTTGTGTATGATTGAATTGGGTTTTAGCAATAAATGCTTTAATTTCAGTGACAAACCTGAAACCGAAACATTGTGTCGATTTTAACATTGGTACCCTATGCAAAGAATAGGAAGCGCGTGTTTTTTGGATATTTTTATCGCCAGAACGCACGCCCTACTAAAACGCTGAATAAGGGTTCACAGCAGGCCGTCTGAAAGTTGATGGTTTGGTTTTCAGACGGCCTGCCGTTTTTTGCAAAGGCTTCCTGCTTGGGTTATGATGTTTATTTGTAATATGTAAACAGACGATTGCCTGTTTTTACATAACGGGCCGTCTGAACAACGGAGAATGATATGAATGCGGTTGTAATTGCGGTCATCATCATGCTGGCGCTGTCTTTATCGCGCGTGCATGTGGTGCTCAGCTTGGCTGTCGGCGCGTTTGTCGGCGGCTTGGTGGCCGGTATGCCTTTGGAGAATGTAACCAACGCGGCCGGCGATGTGGTGCAGCAAGGGATTATTCCTGTTTTTAACGAAGGCCTGAAAGGCGGGGCGCAAATCGCGCTGTCTTATGCCATGCTCGGCGCGTTTGCCATGGCCATCACGCATTCCGGCCTGCCGCAACAGCTCGCCGGCGTGATTATCCGCAAGCTCAACGGCGGCGAAGGCAATGCGAAAGGCGAAGGCGCGGTCAAATGGATGCTGCTGGCGATTATTTTGTGCATGGGCGTGATGAGCCAAAACGTTGTGCCGATTCATATCGCGTTTATCCCAATGATTATTCCGCCGCTGCTGTTGGTGTTCAACCGTTTGAAACTCGACCGCCGCCTGGTGGCCTGCGTGATTACGTTTGGCTTGGTAACGACTTATATGTTCCTGCCTTACGGTTTCGGCGCCATCTTCTTGAACGACATCATGTTGGGCAATATCCGCTCGGCAGGCATGGACACCGGCGGTATCAATGTGATGCACGCAATGGCGATTCCGGCTTTGGGCATGGTGTCCGGCTTGCTGCTGGCCTTCTTGCACTACCGCAAGCCGCGCATTTATCAAAACAACGCCGCCGATACGGAAGACAACCGTGAAGCGGTGCAGCAGCAAGAGCCGTCAACCTATCGCAGCTTGGTAGCGGCCGTAGCGATTGCCGTGTGTTTTGCCATTCAGCTTTTGTATGATGGTTCGCTGGTATTGGGCGCGATGTTGGGCTTTGCCGTGTTTATGATGTTGGGCGTGATGAACCGCTCCGCCGCCAGTGATGTGTTCGGCGAAGGCATCAAAATGATGGCGATGGTCGGCTTTATTATGATTGCGGCACAAGGTTTCGCCGCCGTCATGAACGCGACCGGCGACATCCAGCCTTTGGTCGAACGCAGCATGGCTTTGTTCGGAAGCAATAAAGGCATGGCCGCCTTTACCATGCTGTTTGTCGGCCTGCTGGTAACCATGGGCATCGGCTCGTCTTTCTCCACCTTGCCGATTATTACCGCAATTTATGTGCCTTTGTGCATCAGCTTGGGCTTCTCCCCAATGGCTACCGTGGCCATCGTCGGCACGGCAGGCGCGCTGGGCGATGCGGGCTCCCCCGCTTCCGACTCAACGCTCGGCCCGACCATGGGTTTGAACGCCGACGGTCAACACGACCACATCCGCGATTCGGTTATCCCGACCTTTATCCACTACAATATCCCGCTGATGGTTGCCGGCTGGATTGCCGCGATGGTGCTGTAATATGAGCGATATTCAGGAATTGGAACACCGCATCACCGAGCTGGAAATTCAGACGGCCTTGCAGGAAGACTTAATCGGCAGCTTGAACGACACCATCGCCAAGATGCAGCAGGCTTTGGATTTGCAGCAAGGCCAGCTGCGGCTGCTGTACCAACGGATGCAGGACAAAGGCGCAAACGGCGAACGCGAACCGTACAACCTGCGCGACGAGATTCCGCCGCATTATTGATAACCTAAAAAAGGGCGTGTTGGATACATGCCCTTTTCTTTTATAGCAAAGGCCGTCTGAAAGTCAGTCAAGCTTTCAGACGGCCTTTTAAACAATCCAGCCTTACAAACAAGCCAATTCGTTGGCCATTTGCTGCTCGACGGTTTCACGTTGACGGATAAGTTTGTATCCGCTGCCGTCAACCAATACTTCCGCCGCACGGTTGCGCGTGTTGTAGTTGCTCGCCATGCTTGAGCCATATGCACCGGCGCTGCGGATAAGCAGTAAATCCCCTTCTTCGCAGGCGATGGTGCGGTCTTTGCCGAGGAAGTCGCCGGTTTCGCAAATCGGGCCGACGATATTGGCCGTCAGAGGCTCAATGTCTTTGGTTTCAACCGCTTCAATGTGATGATAGGCATCATAAAGCGCCGGACGCATCAAATCGTTCATCGCCGCATCGACCATCACAAAGTTTTTCTCTTCGCCATGTTTGACGAATTCGACTCGCGTCAACAACGCACCTGCATTGCCAACCAAACTACGGCCTGGCTCAAGGATCAGTTTCAGACGGCGTGTGCCGATCAGTTTTTGAACGGCTTGGGCATACGAGCCCAAATCAGGCACATTTTCGTCTTGGTAAACAATGCCGACACCGCCGCCCAAGTCCAAGTGTTCCAACACAATGCCTTCTTCTACCAGTTGGTCGACCAAGGCCAAGATACGTTCGCAGGCTTCGATAAGAGGGCTGAGGTCGGTCAGTTGCGAGCCGATGTGGCAGTCGATACCGACAATTTTCAAATGGCTTTGACTGGAAGCATGACGATAGGCCTCAAGCGCATCTGCATAGGCAATACCGAATTTGTTAGCTTTCAAACCGGTGGAGATATAAGGGTGGGTTTTGGCATCGACATCAGGATTGACGCGCAGGGAAACCGGAGCGACTTTACCCAAACGCGCGGCAACTTTCTGAATACGGTCGATTTCGGGAATGCTTTCCATGTTGAAACATTTCACGCCTGCATTCAGCGCAAATTCAATTTCTGCCTCACTCTTGCCCACACCGGAAAAAATCGTTTTCGCCGCATCGCCGCCGGCCGCCAAAACACGCGCCAACTCGCCGCCGGACACAATGTCAAACCCGCTCCCCAAAGAAGCAAAGTGTTTGATGATGCTCAGGTTGCCATTGGCTTTAACCGCGTAGCAGACAAGCGGGTTCAAAGCAGCAAACGCGGTTTGGTAGTTGTCAAACGCCTCGGTCAGCGCAGATTTGCTGTACACATAAAGCGGCGTGCCGAATTCCTCGGCAAGGTGGGAATAAGGGATGTGTTCGCAGGATAAGGTCATGTTTGTGAAGTCTTTTTTTAATCGTTGGTTTGAGTGGTCGGCTCTTTGGCCGTATCGAATTTCAAGCCGGTCTGAATCACGCCGAAGCGCGCCTTGTCGCCTTCTTTGGGCAGGTAGAGGTCGCCTTTGTAGCCGCAGGCAGAGAGCAGCAGAGCCGTTGCCGCTGCAAAAAATACGCCGTATTTCATCAGTAAAACTTTCTTCATCATTACGAATGTGGCAAGATTCGGTATCTTAAACAAAAAACACACAAAAAGCCATGATGACCGAAAGCGAATTCATCCGCATGAGCGAAGAATTGTTCGAACACATTGAAGACCAAATCGATGAAAACGGCTGGGATTTCGACTGCCAGTTTGCCGGAAACGTGCTGACCATCGAAGCCGAAGACGGCACGCAAATCATCGTCAACCGCCACACGCCCAACCAAGAATTGTGGATTGCCGCCAAAAGCGGCGGCTACCATTTCGCCGAGCAAAACGGCAAATGGCTGGCAACACGCGACGGACGGGATTTCTACGATGTTTTGAACGAAGCATTGAGCGCGGCTTCGGGCGAAGCAGTCAATATTGCTGAATTGTGATTGAATCTTTAAATTCCACCCGCTAAAAATCTATTTACCTCAAAGGATACCCAAATGCCCCTACTAGACAGTTTCAAAGTCGACCACACCCGTATGCACGCCCCTGCCGTGCGTGTGGCGAAAACCATGACCACGCCCAAAGGCGACACCATTACCGTATTTGACCTGCGTTTCTGCATTCCCAACAAAGAAATCCTGCCCGAAAAAGGCATTCACACGCTGGAGCATTTGTTCGCCGGCTTTATGCGCGACCACTTAAACGGCAACGGCGTCGAAATCATCGACATTTCCCCGATGGGATGCCGCACCGGTTTCTACATGAGCCTCATCGGTACGCCCGACGAGCAAAAAGTGGCCGACGCATGGCTCGCTTCAATGCAGGATGTTTTGACCGTTCAAGACCAAAGCAAAATCCCCGAGTTGAACGAATACCAATGCGGCACCTATCTGATGCACTCGCTTGCCGAAGCGCAGGAAATCGCCCAAAACGTGTTGGCGCGCAAAGTGGCCGTCAATAAAAACGAAGAGCTGTCATTGGACGAAAGCCTGTTGAACGTTTAATACGCGATGACAACGAAGGCCGTCTGAAACTTTAGAGAAAGAAAATTTCAGACGGCCTAAGACCTTTTATTTCGATTTTCAACCTTTCAGCCGCAGTTTTACACCGCCTAAAAATAAGTTGGCGGTTGCTGACAATGTACATAGTATAATTACACTTTGAAAAAACAACCTGATTCTATTGCCTTTATGAAACCGTTTTTCTGCAAAACCGCTATTGCCCTCAGCCTGACCTTCCCTGCCGCCGCCAACGCTGCCGAGTATGTCTGCAATGTTGAAGGCATCACCGTTTACGCATCACACCCACTCAACAATACTTGCCGCGCAGTTGACACAAACAACACCGTGGAAAGCAGCGTTGCTGCAGAACCAAACGTATTCACCGAATCCGAAACAGTAAGCGGTAAAACCGTTGCGATTCCAGGCGACACGCCGGTTTTAAAAACAGTACAGACAACGGAATTCAAAGCCACCGCCGCCGACTACATCAATACCCCCCATGCAACACCTGCCGTACAAACCCCTGTTATAGCTGTTCGAAATGAAAACGGCATCCCTGCACCTATTTCCATTCCGATGGCACAAGCACGTCTAACTTCTCAAATTGATAAAAATGTTGCTGATGGCCTTGCCATTCTCGGTGATACAACCCCATCTACAATAAAACCTGAAATTGACACTACTGACGTTCTCAACGTCATGCCTGATACCACACAACCTCAAACTGTGGCTGATCAAACTCCAAACAATATACCCGACTCCATTACCATTCCTATTACGCAAACCCACCCGACAGCATCTGCGATTCAAGCCCCCCAAACAATTATTCAGAATCCTGTTGTTTTACCGAAAACACCTGATCGCACTACGGCCAAACAAAATAACCAAACCGTAACTGCCTCAGATGAAACACTTGACAAAACACCTATCAAAGTTGAAACCAAGCGTAAAGGCAAAGTCCAAACTCCGACCCGACGTAATGCAAAAAACACCAAAACTGTAAAAACAGCCGTCACAAACACGGCTAACGAACAAACGATTAAAACCGTTGTTACGCCAACAGTAGAATCAAATGTACCAAATAAACCGGCTGCAACGGTTTCCCCGGTAGATCAAAGCAAAACCTCTGCGCAAACGCCTTTCCCTAAGGCATATAAGCCGGCTGCCGATATTCCGTTCGATCCGAGCAATGTTTACAACGATATTAAAATTCTGCCCCATATTCCGATTACCAGCGTAACCAACACAGCCGAAGCCGCCAATCCGCGCCTCAATATTACCTTGCGCAACCGTCAGAACAAATCACGCAGTTCTTCATACAGCAAATACAAAGCCCCTGTTATCCGTACTGCTCCTGTGGTTACGCCGGCTCCTAAGCCAAGCCCTAAAGAAACCCGCAAGCAGGTATTGCAGACCGAAGTACGCAATGAACAGGCTGCTATTACCCGCCTTCAAACACAGCTGAATGCGGCCAAACAAAAAGGTGATCAGATTAAAATCCAACAACTGACCCGTACCATCAACGCCCGTAAAGCGAATATCCGTGCGATTCAAGGCGAGATGTCCCGTTGATTGATTGTGATGAAAAAGGCCGTCTGAAAGTTTTTCAGACGGCCTTTTTAATGACGTAAACTTTTTTATTCAACAGACAAATACTTTCGCTAAAATCATTTGCCGATCACGCTAAAGTACATTTCTTCACATCCCTACCCTCGCACGCCATCACTTTTTCTATCCAGTCGGCGATATCTTGCCAATAATATTGCGGCTTTTCAGACGGCCTCTCAGGCTGCATTCCTTCATCATTCAACACAACGGGAACACCCTGTTCTACACCGACTTCAAGCAGAATCCAGACGCTGCCTTCATGGGTATCGGCATGTGCTGCTTGATGCTCATATGTCCAGCCAACCGCAGCTTGACCGCCATTTTGCAAAGACTGCATCGCCAGTAATAATGGGTGAAAGCAGGTATCCATATTATTGTCGGCAGCAACAACCAAAGTTGCACCATGCGTGCCTAACGCTTGCGCGGCATGAAAAACGGGGGAATTGTGCAGATTGGCAATGAAGTCAAACGGCATCGCGGCGTGATGGTTCAATACATTATCCGCCATTTTTTCAAACACGGATGGCGAAGAAAACGGCGTACCGAGAAAAACAGCGCAATCAGAACGGATTTCGCTTTGTTCCTTCAGTTGCCCTGCGCCAAGCGCGGCAATCAAACTCAAGCGGCTGAGGCGGCGGGTATCTATACCGCTTTGCTGCTTTAATGTTTGTTTGAGGATTTTGCCGCCGGTGCCGGCGTCCGTATCAAAACGCACAGCGGCGGTAATGCGGATATTAGGATTTACTGTTGCCATTGCCATACCAAAGATGTGTTGCTGCCGCCAAAGCCAAACTGATTGGCCAAACAGAAAAAGCCGCCTTTTGGTGAAGCCGCGCACTCGGAAAAACGAATTTCCCGCCCCTGATAATCGCTGCTTTTGCCTTGTTTTAAAGCGGATAAAAGCAGGGCTGTTTCAAGGGCTGCCGTGGCACCAAGCGTGTGTCCGATTTGCGGTTTGAACGCCATCAAGGGCGGCAGTGTACCGAATATATTTTCCAGTGCGGCCAATTCGGCGGCATCGCTGTCAGCCGTGCCGATGCCGTGTGTTTTAACGGCTGCAATGCTTTCAGGAGCGATGCCTGCAACATCCAAAGCGCGTCGCATCACTTGCTCCTGCGCTTGGCCATCGCTTTGAATCAGGTCATTGCCTGTATTGGCGGCGTGTCCGATAAGTTTCAGACGGCCTGAAGAAGATTCGTGAGCAGCAGAAGATAAGGCAAGCGCGGCAACCCCTTCGCCTAAGATCAAACCGTTTCCGCCAAAAGGCTGATACTGTTCGGTCAGCAAACCCAAGCTGTGAAAATGCAGCAAAGTCAGCCGGTTGAGGTTTTCAATACCAAGTACAAAGGCACGCTCCGCCCCGCCGCGCAAACAATTATCTGCCTGAATCAGCGCATGGACAGATGAAGTGCAGGCAGTAGCGAAACTGAAAATCTGCCGATTGCCGCTGCGCCGGTGCAAATCTTCGGCAAGATAAAGCAGATTGTGTTCCTCTACCGCCCTATTACCCGCAAAATGGCGGTTTTCATATTCGGAGATGGAATAGGAACTAGACCCGATAAACACCGGCGCATCATGCCAGCTTTCAGACGGCCAGCCTGCATTTTCGGCGGCTCGGCGCAAATGTTGTTCGGCAATATCCGCAAATTCCTTCCGCCCCAAACTGTCGCCGGCGAATGCACGAAAATAAGCAGCCTGCTGCGGCTGGTTTAAAAACGTATAAGACACCGCATTAGGCCGTCTGAAATCCGTTTGCGGATTCAAAGCAGAAGTGGCCGCCGTACCGCAAACCCAACTCACGCGCCATGCTCCGCGCGGATAAACGCCGCCAAATCGCGTACGCACATCATATGTTTGCGCACCATACGGTCGCCCTGCAGGCGCACTTGGAAATACTGTTGCAAGGCGACGCTGATTTGCAGCGCATCAAGCGAATCCAAACCGACCGGACTGTCATCGCCAAACAAAAGCGCATCGTCGGTGAAATCATCCATATCCACATCGTCGGCCTTATCGGCCTCTTGCACAATTAACTTTTTCAATTCCGCTTCCAGCTCGTGCTCGGCCAGCGTAAAGGTGTAAGACATTTTTTAAACTCCCATTTTTATATCATGAAGCAACAACTTGTTTTAGCGAAACTCGCTACGCTCGTTTTCAGACGGCCTGATTTATGCAAAATCGCCCCAAAGCGTCTGCATGGCGGCGATGGCCGCAAGTGAGGCGGTTTCGGTACGCAACACCCGTTTGCCGAGCGTAACGGATTGAAAACCGGCATCAAATGCCTGCTGCTCTTCCTTCTCCGTCCAGCCGCCTTCCGGGCCGACCATAAACACGACTTTGCCGGATTGCGGCCGAACATCGCTCAGTTTTTGAGCGCGGTTCAAGCTCATTAACAGTTTGGCCGTCTCCTGCGGCAACTGCCGCAATGCCTGTGCATAAGTCGTCAGCGGCAAAACCCTCGGCACAATATTGCGGCCGCTTTGTTCACACGCCGAAACGACGATTTCCTGCCAACGTGCCACCCGCTTTTCAGCGCGCTCGCCGCTTAAGCGCACGACACAGCGTTCACTGATGACCGGGCGAATTTCCGCCACGCCCAATTCCACGCTTTTTTGCAAAGTGAAATCCATGCGCTCTGCGGCGGATACCGCCTGCACCAACGTAATGTTCAGCGGCGATTCGTTGTCCGTTGCCTCTTCACGCAAAATCCGCACGCTGGCGCGGCGTTTTTCCAAAACTTCGGGCAAAGCCGGATATGACTTGCCATTGCCGTTGAACAACACGATTTCTTCCGTATTTTTCACGCGCAATACATTCAGATGGCGCACCACATTATCGGGCAATTCGACCACGCTGTCGGGGCTTAAGGCAAAATCAACATAAAATCGGGGCATGGTTTCCTGCTTTATTCATGTATATAATTTAAATTTAAAATTTCATGAATGAAGTAGAAACGCGGCGACATGCTCCTGCCTGCTTTCGATTTCATCCACTATAATTTGAAAACTTCCCGAATTTTAATCCACTGTCGCGCAAAACTGCAAAAAACAAGGATATGCCGTGCTATACCGTTTACAGAAAGTCGTCCGCCACATCGCCCAAACCGAAGTCATGCCGCGTTTTCTGAACACGCCGTCACGACGTAAAGAAGACGGCTCGGTTTTGAGTGAAGCAGATTTGGCCGCACAAACCGCTTTTGCCGCCGCCCTGCCCTTATTGGAAGATTGTCCGATGTTGGGCGAAGAGATGAGCGTTCAGGAGCAAACCCGTTTGTGGAACGAACATTCAGACGGCCTGTGGATTGTCGACCCCATCGACGGCACAAATAACTTCGTCAACGGTTTGCCGCATTTTGCCGTATCCGTCGCACTGGTTAAAAACGGGCGCACCGAGCTGGGTGTGATTTACAATCCAGTCAGCGGCGAATGTTTCTATGCCGAACACGGCAAAGGCGCATTTCTCAACGGTACGCCGCTGCCGCTGCGTTCGGTAGAAAAAAAACTCAGCGAATCCATTGCCGGCGTGGAAATCAAATACCTGCGCTCGGGCAAACTCGCCAGCCGCATGAACCCCCTCGCCCCATTCGGCACAATCCGCAGCATGGGCAGCAGCACGCTCGACTGGTGCTATCTTGCCAGCGGCCGCTACGATATTTACATCCACGGCGGACAAAAACTGTGGGACTACGCTGCCGGCGCATTGATTTTTGAAGAAGCCGGCGGCTGCCTGACCACTTTGGAAGGCGATGATTTCTGGAGCGGCGAGCACGTTTTCAAGCGTTCCGTCATCGCCGCTTTGCAACCCGAGCTGTTCAAACAATGGGTGAAATGGATTCGCGAAAATCAGTGAAAATACCGTTTATCTTCAAAATATCACGATTATCTTGCAACTTATTGAAATAATTTCACTTCTTAACAGCATTTAATACTAAAAACGGTAGAATACCAATTGCTGACACAACACCGCTCTTTCATCCCTTTTGGGCGGTGCAGCAAGTAAGACGTTTTCCCGCAATGTATTGGCCATTCATACTTCTCCCTTAGTATGAATGGTTTTTTTTATCTGCAAAAACAGCTCAGGCCGTCTGAATGTTCAGACGGCCTGTTCACATCATTACTTGAAAAACTGTCCGCAACACGCCTTAAACTTTTTGCCCGAACCGCACAAACAAGGCTGTTTCATCGTCGGCAACGCAACGGTCGGATCAATAAAATACCAACGTCCGTCTATTTTCACGAACGCCGACAACTCATGATGGCACTCGGTTTGCCCGTTCTCTTCAAAATACGCCTCAAACTCGACCAAAGCATGCAGCTTACCAAACGGTACATGACGGATAACCTTCAAACCCGACCACTGCGTCTGCTGACTCCATGCCGCCAAATCCTGCTTGTCTAATAAATTCTGCTGCGCAGGAACGGTCGTGTCCACGATATAGTCGATTTCCTGTAAAACATACGCGCTGTAACGCGAGCGCATCAACTCTTCCGCCGTCGAAGCCGCCGCCTCACGCGCATGAAACGGTGCGCAACATTCTGCATAAACACGCCCCGACTGACAGGGGCAAAGTGTAGCCGTCATTCCTAATTACCCAAATAAATCTATTTCAAAATTATAACGCAAACCCGACTCAGTCCGTCTGAAAACGAGCGCAGCGAGTTTCGCCAAAACGAGCGTAGCAAGTTTCGCTAAAACGAGCGTGGTAAATTTCACTAAAATAAGCGTAGAGAGTTTCGCCAAAATAAACGCAACAATCTGATATAATGCGCCTTTTCGATTTTGATTATCCATATGACCATTCCCATCCAAAGCATCAGCCGCCTGTTGCCGCAAACCCAATGCCGCGAGTGCGGCTATGAAGGCTGCTTACCCTATGCACGCGCCCTGTCGGCAGGAGAAGCGCCGGTAAACCTGTGCGCGCCGGGTGGGGAAACCGTCATGAAAGACCTGGCCGACCTGTTGGGCAAGCCCTACCTCGCGCCGGCAAAAACACAAATCAAAGCCGTGGCCCTGATTGACGAATCCGCCTGCATCGGCTGTACCGCCTGCATCCGCGCCTGCCCTGTCGATGCCATTATGGGCGCGTCCAAACTGATGCACACCGTCATCAGCGACGAATGCACCGGCTGCGGCTTGTGCGTTACCCCATGTCCCGTCGACTGCATCGACATGGTTCCCGTATCGCAGCCCTTCCTGCCGTCCGCACGCCGTTTCAGCACCTCTGCCGAACCGCGCTTTGCCGCCGCCGAACACGCACAAAGCCGTTTTGAACGCCATACCGCGCGCAAACAGCGCGACGATGCCGAACGCAAAGCCCTGCTGGCGCAACGCGAAGCCGCCGTCAAAGCCAAACAGGCCGCACAGGCACAAGCCCAAATAGCCGCACCAAGCGCCGCATTCAACCCCATGGATTTGATTGCCAAAGCCATGGCCAAAGCGCAATCGCAACAGGACAAACTCGTCGCCTCCGACAACCGAGAAGACTTCAAAGCGCGCCAAATCGAAGAAGCCAAAGAACGCGCCGAACTGCGCCGCGCCCAGCGTGATGCCAAATACGGCAACGAAGCCGAAAAAGCCGCCGCCATCGAATTTCTGCGCCGCCACAAAGCCGAGCAGGAAGCGGCTAAAGAAGCCCGCTGATTTCCAAAACAACAAACCATTCCGACCGCTTCAGGCCGTCTGAAAACATTGCACGAAAACCAATAACTTTATGACCACACAAGAATTTCCACACCAGCATACCGCCCATTGTGAAAGCGGTGTGATGTCCACCCTGCTCAAATACCATGGCCACAATTTAGACGAAGCCATGATTTTCGGCATTGCCCACGCGCTGACGTTTGTCTGGATGCCGCTGATCAAATTAAACGGCATGCCGCTGGTTTCCTACCGTACCGCGCCGCGCAGCATCATCAAAAACACCTGCAAAGCATTGGGGCTGAAATTATCCGTCCGCAAATTTTCCGACGCACAAAGCGGACAAGCCGCATTGGATGCCGCGCTATCCTCAGGCAAATTGGCCGGTTTGCAAACCTCCGTCTTCTGGCTGCCCTACTTCCCGCCGCAAATGCGCTTCCATTTCAACGCACACAATCTTTTAGTGTACGGCAAAGACGGCAACGACTACCTCATCAGCGACCCCGTATTTGAAACCGTGCAACGCTGCGCCGCCGAAGATTTGCAGCGTGCGCGCTTCGCCAAAGGTGTATTGGCGGCAAAAGGCATGATGTACACCTTGGAAGATAACAGGCCGTCTGAACAAATCATGGCAGACTTACCCGCCATTATCCGCAAAGCCATACGCAAAAACGCCAAACATATGCTCGCGCCGGTCTTTTTCATCGGCGTCAAAGGCATCCGCACGCTGGCCAAAAAAATCGAATCCCTGCCCGCCAAACAAAACGACAAATACCAAAAACTGTTTCTCGGCCATTTGGTGCGGATGCAGGAAGAAATCGGTACCGGCGGCGCAGGTTTCCGCTATATCTACGCCTACTTCCTCGAACAGGCCGCCCGTATCTGCGACAACCCCGCGTTTCAGACGGCCTCAGAACAAATGACCGCCATCGGCGACCAATGGCGGCAGTTTGCAGCGATGTGTGTGAAGCAGTGCAAAAAGCCGTCTGAAAACGGCTGCCGCGAAATCGCCGCATTTTTGCGCAAGATTGCAGATGATGAAGAAGCCTTGTGGCGGGGATTGTTGAAATAATGGGGAATCATGCGGCTTAACTCAATCCGCCGCGTACCGTTTTGAAATCAGGTCGTCTGAAAACTCAAAGAAATGATAAAAATGCGTTACTTAGCCACACTCTTATTATTATGTTCCGCCCTAACCCATGCCGCGCCGCCGAACGGCTTTGCCTTGGTTCATGATGCCGACGGACACACCAACTTACGCGAAAGCCCCGATTTGAAAGCCAAAGTTTTGGCAAAAATCCCCAACGGCACACCGTTGGAATGTTTGGGTGACGGCGGTGAAGGCAGCCTGAGTTTCTGTACTGCCCAGCTGCAACAACCTGCCGCAGAAGACTACGGTTTCATCCATTACAGCCGTCTGATATTTCCCGCCTCCGACAAAAGCTTCGTCCGCCTGCGCGAACAATCGGGTCGCGACGATACGCTGACTTTGTCCGGTAGCGGACAAACGGTACACATCGTAGCCCGCCGCATCCATCCAAAACTCAGCGACTTCTCGGGTATCAGCAAAGACAAATACACCGCGCGTCTCTATCAAGGCAAGCCGTTCTATGGCATGGACTCTATCATTTCCAAAAGCGTGTTCGCGCTTGAACGTATCACGCTAAACGGTCAAGCGGTTCCCGCTGCCGAACTGCAAGGACTGTTCTCGCCCGATTTTGCCGCCACCGCACGCGGCAGCCAGGTGTACAACCGCTGGGAAGCCTATTACCGCCGCAGCGACAAGACGCTTTATCTGTTCGGCAGACAAAGTTCGGGAGCCGGTAGTTTCGATGTCTGCTTTATATTTAAGGACGGCAAATTCCAGCGCCGCTATTTATGGAATGCTGCGATTTAAATATCGCTCGAAAGGCCGTCTGAAACCATGATTCAAATCCAATCCCTCTCCCACCGTTATCCCAAAGCCGAAACCGCCGCGCTGGACAATGTGTCGTTCGACATTGCAGACGGCGAATGTTTGGGGCTGCTCGGTCACAACGGTGCGGGGAAAACGACGCTGATGTCGCTTTTGGCCGGCTTGCAGGAAGTGCGGCAGGGCGAAATTTTGTTTGACGGCAAACCTTTGCGCCTGTTAAGCCGCAACGAACGGCAGAAAATCGGTTTGGTGCCACAGGATTTTGCGTTTTACCCGCAGCTTTCGGTGTGGGACAACCTGCTGTTTTTCGCCTCGCTTTACAAAGTGCGCGACAAAGGCCGTCTGAATGCGCTGTTGGAACAGACCGACCTGACCGCCCACAAAAACAAGGCGGCAAAGCATCTTTCGGGCGGGCTTAAACGTCGTCTGAATTTTGCCATCGGCCTGATTAACACGCCGCAGCTGGTGTTCCTCGACGAAATCACGGTCGGCATCGACCCGCAGTCGCGCCGCTTTATCCTCGACAGCGTGGCGGATTTGACGCGGCAGGGGGTAACGGTGGTTTACACCTCGCACTATCTGTCTGAAATCGAGCAGCTTTGCGGCAAAATCGCGCTGTTGCAACACGGCAAACTGGTGTACCACGGCGGTTTGGACGAGCTTCTAAGCACGCAAACAGGCATCGTGCGTTTTACCGTCGAACCGCCGCTGCCGCCTCAAACGCTAGCCGCTTTGGGTGCAAAGCAAGTGGACAGCCGCGGCATGATGGAAACGGCGCACGATGCCGCCGCCGTTTACGCCGCCCTGCAACAAAGCGGCGCGCAAATCCGCTACTTCCAGCAGGGACACGGTTCGCTGGAAACGTTTTACCTTGATTTCCTGCGCAAAGACGAGCCGGCAACAGATAAGCAAAATCCACAATGACAACTTCCTCCCTCCTCAAAGAACTCAAACTGCTCTGCCGCGACCTGCACGGTTTGGCCGTGTTGTTTGTGATGCCCATCGCCTTCATGCTGATTATGTCGTTGGCACTGAGCCGTGACCAAGACCCGCACACCGACAGCCGCATCGCGCTGGTCGGCGCGGCCGACGACAGCGTCAATACCGCGCTGGCCGCCGCGCTGGAAAAAGAGCAGATTCATGTTACGCGGATGCCGTCTGAAAAACTGACCGACGCGCAACACGGTCTGTACGACAAGCGTTTCCAACTGGTGCTGCACAACCCGAACCACGCCTCCGGCAAAATCGCCGACGACAAAGCCTTGCAAATCTATGTACCGCCCGATACCGAGCCTTCATGGCTGGCAGCGGTCAAAGGCGTTTTGCAGCAGCACTACACCGAAACGCGACTGGACGCTTATTTCGACAACAACGACGGCATCAAAATCGACAATAAAAAACTGCCCCGTTCCATCCGCAAAGACATCCAGAAAAAAGTCGATGAAAAAAACGACGAACAATTCGCCGCCGTGCGCAGCTTTTTAGATAAAAAAATGCTGGAAGAACACTATCTGAGCGCAGGCAGCGGCACGGTGGAAAAACCCAACGCCGTACAGCACAGCGTTCCCGCATGGCTGATTTTCGGTATGTTTTTCATCATGATACCGCTGTCGAACGTCATGGCGCTGGAACGCCAGACCAACACCATCACCCGCCTGCGTCTCGCCCGCGCCTCCGCGTCCGGCCTGATTGCCGCCAAACTTGTTCCCTATTTCCTGATCAACCAGCTCCAATTTGTCGGAATGCTGCTGCTCGGCCGCTACCTGCTGCCCGAAATCGGCGTGCCCGCCCTCATACTCAACGGCAGCCTTGTGCCCTACGCGCTGCTGTCCGCCGCCGTCAGCGCCGCCGCACTCGGCTACGCGCTGTTAATCAGCGTCTGCGCCAAATCCACCGAACACGCCGTCGTCCTCGGCGGCGGCGGCATCATCCTGATGGCGGCAATCGGCGGCATTATGGTACCCGCCCACGTCATGCCCGAAACCATGCAGCAACTCACTTGGATTTCCCCGATGGCATGGGGCTTGAAGGCCTTTCAAGAACTGCTGCTCAACCGCAGCGGCTTGGACGGAATCGGCCGTTACCTCATCCTACTGTCAGCGTTCTCTTTTGCCACGCTGACTGCTGCCGTATTGATTTACCGCAGGCAGTTGCAAACGCAGGTTAGGTTTTAAACGTTTGTCTGCCCTAAGTAGAAAACTTATTTCTCAAAACCATTCCTATAGAACTTCAGGCCGTCTGAAAATATCTTTCAGACGGCCTGATGCTTGATGTGCTATGGATTGTTTCAATAACAAAATATGCTCAACAAAATTCTAAAATCTAAACGCAAAAAAACCTGCTTTTTTCAAAGCAGGTTTTTCATATTTGGTGGGTCGTGAGCGATTCGAACGCTCGACCAACGGATTAAAAGTCCAAATAATAAAATATAACTAATTGTTTCTAAACAGAGTTGAAGCCAGCACCTTCAGTCTGATACAGTTTAATCTTGCCTTATCTCGGCACAAACTAGACACATACTACAGAACGAAAATCCAAGCATTTTTACTCAATTTGCTTTGATTTTCGTTTTTTCTTTTCAGAATAAATAAAGGAAAAATAATGGGTAGAACAATTCGTAACGAACAACCCGATGGTTGGAACGGTTCGCATCTTCTTGAATGTACGCATTCATTAAATAGTCGGTCTCGGATTGATTACTTGATGTATTGTAACGTGCTGAAGACTATGTCTGACGGTCGTCTGAAAGTGTATGTTTATGGAACACGGTATCACTCAATTGAGGGTGGCCGTATCCGTTATGTAAATGATTGGCAGGTGTCCCCTGCTGAGAAATGGGGTGTGAAAAAAACATGAAGAGAATATTGATATTGACAACATCACTCTTTGCTTTTTACCAAACATCAGCGATTGCCGACGCTCCATACCCTCAATACGCTGCATTAGTTGAAAAGCATGCAGCATTACAGCGTTTGGACAAAAATATAGTATGGGCAGTTATGGGACGAGAGAGCTCAGGAAACCGTTATGCTCTGTCCAATAAGAATGCACGAGGTTTGTTACAGGTCATACCTCCCACTGCTGCAAGAATGGGGGTAAATCCGAAAAACCTCTACGACCCGGAACAAAACATCATCGCAGGTACACGTTACCTGCGTTTTTTATGTAACCACTTTCCTGACAAATCCAGCCCACATGGTTGCAATATTGATTTGGTACTGGCTGGGTATAACGCCGGTGAGGGAGCTGTCAGGAAATATGGTGGCATTCCGCCTTATCGGGAAACGCAGCACTACGTTCGCAACGTGAAAGAACGTTACGCACGATTGAGCGGCAATCGTACTGTTTTGGCTTCACACCCTGTTCAGCCTTTTAAACCGAAGCCTATACCTGCTGTTGCCCGATCTGACAGCTCGTCTGAAAACATAGTCAAAGTAGCAGCCCAAGCACCCGTCAAACGATACGCAGAATGGGATGTATTTAAAGAGTTTTAACTGCCTTCGGGCAATTCTTATCACCGCTAAATGCGGTTTTTTTTGTCTTTTAAAAAGGAAATGATGATGAATTACATCAAAAAAGCTGTAACTAATACACAAACAGTTGCAACAGTCGCTTTGCTGGCAATGGCACAAACCGTGTTGGCAGACGGATTTAACGAAGTATCTTCAATGGCAGTAACCATCCGAACAGGTATCTATACCATTGTAGGGATTGTGGCTACGATTTGCTTATTATGGCAAATGGCACAAGGTTTTGGCGGTCGTAAAACATGGGGAGATATTTTGGAAACCTGTTTATGGATTGTTGGTGCTGGTGGCGCGATTGTTATCGCAACTTGGCTTTTCACAAAAGGTGGAAGCTTAAGCTTGTCTTAAGGAAAAGGTATCTGTCGAATGAAAGAAGATATTCATACTGAGCAGCCAACATTTAACGGTATGAATCGTCGTGCAATGGTGGCAGGGATTCCACTTCCGGCATTAGCCGCATGTGGTTTAGCTGCTGTCATATTAACAATGGCAACATTGCCCTTCCTTGAAGGAAGGGCTTTATATTTTCTGCTGCTACCTGTGCCGGTTTTGGCTTTCTTGTACACCATTAGTAAACACGATGATCAAGCCTTAAGAGTTTATTTCTACGAAACGAAATACTTCCTCCGCCGCCGCAATGCCAAGATGTTTAATGGCACCAATACCATTCTCGCCACCAAATTTGGGAGACAACAAAGTGATTATCAGCGATTTTTTGAGCAACGCTCTAAAAGCGCAACCGGCACAGTCGGATTTTCTACCGAAAATCTGCCAACACGTTACAAACAACATCGTTAATTACAAAACGGGACATCTAGCTTTCGTCATCCGTATGGAAGGTCTTCCGTTTGACGGTGTGGACGACAAGCACCTGTTCACGCAGTTTGTATCGTTACGCAACCTGCTCGCCGGTATGGGCAAAACCTTGGGCAACCGTTTGGCGGTGTGGGGAACGCTGCAACGCCAAAAGATTGTCTTTGACCGTGAGTACAAGTTTCAGACGGCTTTCTGTCAGCAGTTTGCTGACAAGTATCTGAAACGCTTTCAGGAAGCGGATTATTTTGAAAACGTGTTCCATTTGACGGTTTTGATTAAGACCGACTTTTTGGAAGCAGGTATTAAAGAAGCAGAGGAGCAAATTCAGATTCTGATGCGCTCACTTGAACCCTACGATCCGTATCTTTTGACTGCCTATAAGAATGAAAACGGTGTTGCCTTCTCGGAGGTGTACTCGTTTTTTGGTAGCCTGATTAATGGAACACGGGAAGAGATTCCTTTGTCTTTTGTCGATGCTTATCAGACTATTCCAGGAGCTAATCTGCATTTTGGTTCTGATTTGTGCGAAATTCGTTCCCAAAACGGGACTCGTAAGTTTGCACAAATGTTCGATCTGAAAGACTTTGGGATTAGTAAACCTAAAATCTTGACATCAATCTTGCGCCTACCTTGTGAGTTTACATTCACTCAAAGCCTTGTGTTCATCAATCCGTATGATATGCAGGGCGAAATTAAGAAACAGTTAAACAATCTGACATCGGTCAACGACAAGGCAACGGAGCAGCAGAAAGAGTTGGAACAAGGTCAGGGTTTACTCGTTTCGGGCGAATTGATGTTCGGCGACTATCATGCAGCGTTGGTTGTGTATGGCAATACTGCTGAAGAAGCGGCCGCAAATGGCGCTCGTGCTTATTCCACGTTTCTGAATGCGGGCGGTTATCGTTTTACTAAAGCAGGTCTTTCCGCTCCGGCGACATTTTTCAGTCAGGTACCGGGCAGTAAGGAAAGACCTCGTTCTTTCCCGAAAACGACAACCAACTTTGCGACAACCTTCGGCATACACAACTACTCGCACGGTAAAAAACAGGGCAATCCGATTGGTGACGGCTCAGCAATTATGCCGCTGCAAACCACATCCAAGACGATTTACGATTTCAACTTCCATTTCTCAAATCTGAAGGAGGACAACCTTGGTGAGAAAATCGCCGGACACACACTGATGTTGGGTGCAACCGGTACGGGTAAAACCACTTTGCAAACATCAATGATGGCGTTCACAGAACGCTTCAATCCTTATATGTTTGTGATGGACTTGGACAGAGGTATGGAAATCTTTATCCGCGCCATCGGTGGTTCTTATTTTGCCTTAGAAGCAGGTGTGCCTACCGGGTTAAATCCTTTTCAACTGCCTGATACACCTTCAAATCGTGAATTCCTGTACAGCTTGGTCGGTATGTGTGGAGCGGACGAGAACGGCAAATTGACGGCTACGGAAGAAAAAGAGATTCAGGCTGCTGTCGATACCTTGTTCAGTATGGATTATGAAAACCGCCGGTTTAGTCATCTACTGCAAAGCATCCCTGTTGTTCCTGATCCTAACTCACTTCGTATGCGCCTTTCTAAATGGTGTGAAAGTGAAGGTGGACGGTTCGCATGGTGCCTGGACAACCCAACAAACATGTTTGATGCTGAAAAGTTCTTCCGTGTTGGATTTGACCTGACCGATATTCTGAAGGACGACTATCCGCCGACCGCTCCGGTTTTAGCGTATATGTTCCACCTGAGAAATATCATGATGGACAAAGTTGCCAAAGAAGACGGCATTCTCGCTTCCATCATTGAAGAATTTTGGTATGCGGCACGTTTTGAGGCATTGCAGGACATCATGCTCAAGATTCTGAAAACCGACCGTAAACGCGGCGGCTGGTTGATTTTGGTGTCGCAATCACCGGAAGATGCGATTTCTTGTCCTATTTTCCCGGCGATTGTGCAACAAACGCCAACTAAAATCTTTCTGCCGAATCCTGATGCCGAATTTGAAAACAGCTACGAACGTTGCGGCCTGACGCTAAAAGAGTTTGAGGAACTTTCCAAACTCTCGTTGGAAAGCCGCACATTCTTGGTTAAGCAGTCGAAACAGTCGGCATTTGCCATGCTGGATTTGTACGGTTTTCATGATGAAATGGCTTTCCTGTCAGGTTCATCTGATAACGTTGAGTTGTTACATCAAATTATGGAAGATGTTGGCAGTGAAAATCCGGATGTTTGGTATCGCCCATTTCTTGAAACCCTGCGAGAACGCCGTGCAGAGAAGAAAAATGTGCGAGCCGCATAATATTCTTTTAATTTAACGAAGGCTGTTTGAATTTCAAACGGCCTTTTTTTTTGCCGCTTGATGCGGCTTTCAACAAGGAACTTATGATGAAATTGAATCTGAAGAAATTATCCGCTATGGCTCTTCTTGTTACGAGTTTAGCAGCTATGCCTTTAGCAGTTACAGCTAGTGGTATTCCGGTAGTTGATGGTGCAGCAGCAGCTCAACGCGCCCAAAACTTCCTTCAGCAGATGACGGAGATGGCTAAGCAACTCGCACAAATGAAACAGCAGTACGAACAACAGGTTAAACAGTTTAAAGCGATGACAGGTTCGCGCAATATGGGCAATCTTTTGAAGGATACGCTCAAAGACCAAATTCCGTCCGAGTGGAGCGAGATTTATAAAGGCGCAAAAAATATCGACTATAAGTCTGTAATTAATAGTAAGGCTTATAACCCTGAAACGGCGCAACGAATGGCTGTGCATAACATGAAGGAGATGGAAAAAGTCTTTAACTCGATGGAGACACAACTTAAATCTCTGTCGCGCTTGATGGACGAAGTCAACAATACACAAGACATCAAAGCCGCTACTGACCTGCAAAACCGTATTTCTGTGGAACAGGCAAAAATCGCCAACAATCAAACCAAGCTGGATATGCTCGATCGGTTGTATAAACGACAACAAGAAATCGAACAGCGCCAGTATGCTTCCCGTGAAGAATGTATGGCACGTCATATCCGTGATCGCAACTATGCGGTCTGCAATCAGTAGTAGCTTTATCGTGCTGCATTCGGGAGTAAGCGAATGCAGCACTAAATAAAATAGGGCAAATTATGGAAACAACTTCTTATTTTTCCGAACTCGCCAACTTTCTACTAAACGGTATGGGAACTAATCTGTTCCAAAAATCAAACAACATGATCAGCGGTATTGCTCCGGTTTTTCAAATCGGCTTTGGGATTTATATCCTGTTGATCGCGTTTGACTATTACAAACGGGGGTTTGATGAAAATGTCGTGGATTTGGGTAAGCGCATGATCGGCTGGTTGCTGATTATCGCTTTTGCGTTCAATTCCAGTCAGTATCAGAAACTTGCCAATATCATGTGGATGTTGCCCGAAAATCTGAGTGGATTGTTGGGGACTTCAACCTATACTGCAAGCGCGTTGGATACCCAAAGCAACAATATCTTAAAGATGATGGAGAATATTTTTGCGTATGCCTCTTCTTTGGATATGCTACAAGTATCAGATAAGCTGATGCTTTATATTGGTGGTACGGTTGCTGTTATATTGGCTTATTTGTTCTTTCTCATTACATTTGCTTATTACCTAATTGCCAAACTATCATTGGCGATGGTAATCGTCATCGGACCTATGTTTATAGGTTCAATGTTGTTTCCTGCAACACGGCAGTGGGGCATGAATTGGATAGGACAAATCCTTAATTACTCAGTTACAGTAGTGTTTTACGTTATTCTAGGTGCATTGCAGAATGATTTTTTCAAGAACCAATTAGAAAGAGCAGTAGTTGGAGAGATCGGATCAGTTGCTCAGGTAGTCGGCTTGATTCCGCTCTTTTTCCTATCAACAACAATTTTTATTTTGGTTGCCTGGAGTATTCCTTCGATTTCTTCCGCTTTAACGGGTGGGGCATCTGTAAACGGTTTCAGTCGAACCGTTATGTCTGTGGCAAGATGGGCAAAAGGTGTGAAACTTCCCGGTGGCGGGAAAGTCAAACCGAAATAATCCAATTTTAGGAGAATATGATCATGACTTTCGTAACTAAAATGCTTTGGTGGATGTTGTTGCTTTCTGTGGGCACATTGATGTTTATCGGTATGTTCGGCAACTTGATGGAAAGTTCTTTGGCCAGATTAGCCGGGCTATGTATCGGTTTATCGATTTTTGGATTATTTTTTAAACTGCTTGACCGACCAGTACCGGTTCGTTTTGATGATTAATACTCTAAGGGTTTAAATATGGATTATTGCAAGATTACTAAATTTGCTGCTATAACAGCCCTGAGTTTGGGCTTGAGTGCCTGTGCTGAACTGACTGACGGCCTCAGCGCCATCAACGGTACTTTGGCGGGCATTAATTCAGGTATGGCCGGTTCGGGAGCAGGGCAAGCTAAAGACACTTTGTCTTTAGGCAGTAAATCGACAGCTCAATACGAATTAAAAAACTTGAAAATGCTTGTTGTCCAAAGAGGTGGCAGTTATAAGGGGGCGATTCCACAGGCAGATATAACCTTTACTGGTGAGGCTTTAAACAAAACCAATCGTCTGATTGTGGTTAATGTGTCCGTTCCTATTTATGACAAACAGGGATATTATGTGTCGGCAGTATCAACCGACATCCACATACCTCCTAAAGAGAAAGTCAAAATTGACAACTTTCGTACAACTCTTTCTCTAACCGATGATAATCGTTTCAATATTCAAAAAACGCAATATCACGCAACAACCTATTAATCTATCTGAGAAGAACACCCCAATCGGGGTGTTTTTTTTGGGCTTATCGATTCATAAATCAAGGAAATCCCCGTGAAAACCATCCTTCTTCTCTCCCTTTCTATCGCACTTTGTGCATGTTCCGGAAAAAAGCCTCCTCAACCTCACGGTACGCCTTTTCCGATTAATTCAACTATTCAAGCAAGAGGATAAATGATGCCTGACAATTCACAAAAAGCCAGCAATAACAAAATGGCTATTGAGTTTATTAATGCTGCAAAAGGTTTTGAAAGCGCAGAAATTGTGCGTGTTCATAAATCAGCAAAAATTGCATGGCGCATCAGTGGTGCGTGTCTCTTGATCACAGGCTTGGCAGTTGGAGCAGTAGCAGGTCTGACACCTTTAAAAGAGACACGGCCTTATGTAATCAAGGTCGATAACAACACCGGGCAAACGGAAATCGTAACGATGATGAAAAATCAGGAACAATCCTACGGCGAAGTTATGGATAAACACTGGTTGACACGTTACGTCCAACTTCGTGAAAGCTATGACTGGGTAACAATTCAGGATAACTACGATGCGGTTATGTTGATGAGTTCCCCTGAGATTCAGGCAGCATTTTCAAAAATCTATAACGACAATCCGCAAGCTCCGCATAAGGTATTAAAAAACCAATACAAGGTAGTCGCCAAAGTAAAAGCCGTGACTTTTATTGGTAGTACAGCGCAAGTCCGTTTTGAAAAACGTATGGTACCGATTTCGGGAGATTTAAATCAGGAAATTCCTGTTCAAAACATGATCGCAACTATCGGCTACGAATATGCGAACCAGCCTATGAGTGAGGAAGCCCGCCGTATCAATCCATTGGGCTTTATTGTCAAAAGTTATCGCGTCGATCCGGAAACTGCGCCATAACAGAAAGGGTTAACGATGAATGTAAAAATGAAACTGACAGCATTACTGCTGATGGGACTTTTACCTGCTGTATCCGGAGCGGTATCTGTTCCCAAAGGGTCGGCTAAAGACGGCCGCATCCAAACCGTTGTGTACAATCCCGATGATGTTATTCATGTTCATGCTCGTATTGGAGAAGCTGTTTTAATCCAACTTGAAGATGGTGAATTGCTGACTGGTGATACAAGCGGCTTGGGTATGGGTGATACAGAAGCCTGGAATTTGGCAGTTCGAGGTAACAATCTCTATATGAAGCCGGTTGCTTCCGCTCCAGCCACAAATATGTTGATTACAACTAACAAAAAACGAACATATGCCTTCGATTTGTCGCTGACCGGCAAGAAAAATGGCAAATATGTTCAAAAGCCGACTTATTTACTTCGATTTGTCTATCCTGATACTGCGGAATATAAAGCGCGTGCCGAAGCTCAGAAACAGGCTAAGGCTTTGGAAAAAATCAAAGGAACAAGGCATCGATCCAGTGTTCAGTACAATTACAACTATTGGGGTAAGGGTAATAAAGCACTAGCACCGACAGCGGCCTACGATAATGGCCGCTTTACTTATTTCAGCTTTGATAACGGTCGAGAACTGCCACTGATTTACAAAGTTATGGCTGACGGTACAGAAATGTTGCTTAACAGCCATGTGGAGGGCGATACCGTGGTAATCCATGAAACTGCAAAACATTTTGTTTTGCGCCTCGGAAAATCTGTGCTTGGTTTGGAAAATCGTAGCTTCGATGAACAAGGCACGTTTAATCGAACCGGCACCGGCAATCATGATTTTGTCCGTATTAGTAGAGAGAAGGAAGGCAGATGAAATTCTTCGACAAATTCAAACGAAAAACTAAGCCTAATACCGTAGAAAACGGTGATTTTACAAAGCCTGAAGCCCTATCCCAATCTGTTCAGAACGATAAAATCGAACCCGGCATACCACTGAATCTAAATACTGCTACACCTAATAATATGCGTAAGGTCGCTTTAGCAGGAGTAGGCATTCTTGCGGTAGGTGTCATCGTATCGGGACTGATCGGGATGACGGGTGGGGATGAAGAAGCGGAAGATTCTCAACCAAAGATTGCTTCTGCTCCTGAAGTAACAGGGAGTAAAAACTTTGCCCAGGATAAAGCGGAAATTGCTCTGATGGATCAACAAGCCGCTTCAGATCCCGTTCCGGATGAGGGTGCTTCCGAGCCTCAACCGGAAGTGGCTTCACAAGTCCAAACGGGTGCAGTTCAACCCACTGTTCAACCGGTGGAGCAAGTACCCTACGATAGCACTGTTCAAGCCACACCATCTGAAACTACGCCTTCTCAAACCCCTAAAGACCGCAAAATGAGTGGTAATGTTTTAGTTAAGTTCGATAGTAGTATCTCTGACTTGGGCAGCACTTCATCTGAAAGTAGCGCACAACTGAATACAGGTAGCCCTCCAAGTTTCTTTGGGGGTGAGGATGGAGGTGGTGCTACACAGGGAGGTGGGGGCAGTTTTGGTTCGCGACTGAATGCGACTGTAACGGCTTCAGCCCAAGCACAACAACGTGGAGATTTGACATATCTGCTGGCCAAAGGAACGAATATCCCTTGCGGATTGGATACCAAGATCGTAACAACCCAGCCTGGATTTACCCGGTGTATCGTATCGAAAGATGTATATTCCGCTAATGGACAAACCCTTCTGATCGAACGTGGCAGTAAAATCATCGGTGAACAAACTTCCGCCTTGTTGCAAGGACAAGCACGAGTCTTCGTGTTATGGAATGAGCTGGAAACGCCGACTGGCGTAAAAGTGCCACTAGCGAGTCCAGGTGCAGGGGCTTTGGGTGAAAGTGGTCATGCTGCTTATGTTAAATACCATTTTTGGAAACGTTTCGGCGGTTCTATTATGATTAGCTTGATTGGTGATATTGGTGATGCTGTTGGTAATCGCCAAAATCGAACTTCGGGCAATAATAATCACATCTCGTATGAAAATACGAGCGAGGCCGCGCAACAGATGGCAACCGAAGCCTTGAAAAACAGTATCAATATTCCGCCAACCGGTACGATTAATCAGGGTTCACTGATTAACATCATGGTTGCCCGGGATGTTGATTTCAGCAAAGTATATGAGTTGGTTAATCCTTACGGATACTGATTCAGACGGCCTGCCCCTCCGGGGGCAGGTTTTTTTATGAAAGCCAAATCCAAATGACACAAAACCCGACAACTTTTCACGGGCAGGCATCTATCCATTCAGATGCGGTTGTCCGCAACTTGATGGCCAAAACAGGTTTGGACGATTATCTCAACCGAGAAGGCGTAACCGAAGTACTGATTAACCGGGAACGCGAAGTCTTTTTGGAAACCTCGGCCGGTTTTGAGCGGATTGAAGACGACCGACTGACACTGCCGATTTTGACTCAGCTTGCTACCGCGTTATGTACCTATAACAGCAAACACATCAGTATGGAGCAACCTATCCACTCCGTTACTCTGCCTGACGGCGAACGCGGCCACATCATGATACCGCCGTCCTGTGAAGACAAAACTATCGTCTATGCTTTCCGTAAACCGTCGCAGACACGTTTTACATTGGACGATTACATACAGACGGATCGTGTTTCCCGTTTTCAAGATGTATCCGCCTTTGGAGCTTCAGCCGACCTTAATCTTGGCAAAATGGAAATAGACAACAAATATTTTCGGGATATTTCTGACAAGATGAAGCTGCCACATGACGTACAACTTGCACCTTGGCAATATGAAATGTTGGATCACAAGGCAAACCGTAATATGAACGCCTTTTTTGCTTTGGCCATTAAACACAAACTCAATATCTGTATGGTCGGTGGCACCGGCTCCGGTAAGACGACGTTCACTAAAGCCCTGTCCGATTTGGTACCGTCAGAAACCCGTATTATTACGCTGGAAGACACGCATGAGCTTGACTTGCCCATGCACCTTAATCATGCCCATCTCTTTTACAAAGGCCATATCACGGCAAAAATGTTGATTGCCGCCTGTATGCGTTTAAAACCCGACCGCGTTTTCCTGACTGAGCTGCGTGGCGACGAGGCTTGGGATTATATCTCGCTCTTAAATACAGGCCATCCGGGCGGCCTAATGTCCGTCCATGCCAATGATGCACGGAGCGTCCATTACCGTATCGCCCAACTGGCGAAAGAATCGGCAACCGGCCGGACAATGGATTACGACTATATCCTCAACTCGGTTAAATCCAGTATTGATGTTGTTGCCTATTTTGAAAAGACTCATATGACCGAACTGTATTTTGACCCGGTTGAAAAATTTTATGCCATGCGTGGCCGAGTTTAAGGAAGAAATATGCCATACCTAAACCGTATTGAAGTAATGGGTAATTTGGGAAAAGACCCGGAATTGCGTTATCTGCCCAATCAAACGCCTGTAAGCAGTATTTCACTCGCCTATACAGAAAAATGGCGTGATAAAACCAGTAACGAACAACGTGAACGAATCGAATGGTTTAATGTTGTGTTGTACGGCAAACAGGCAGAAACAGTTTGTCGCTACATGAAGAAAGGTGATTGTTTGTGGGTTGCAGGTAAGTTGCAATCACGCCGTTACGAACATCACGGTGTTGAGAAGACTGTGTATGAGATTATGGCTGGAGAAATACAGATTATTCATACCAAAAACCAAAACGAAACTGTGTCCGGTTTGGAATATCTGTAAGTTTTAGAGTTCAAGCTGTAATCGTATGCCCGCTTTAAGCGGGCTATATTTTTTTATGGGGCATTAGAGAATGAAAAACAAGTTAATTGGGCTGTTGGCCATGCTGGGCATTTCTGTTCCAATAAGTTTTGCTGGTGGCATGTACCTAGGTAGTATCGTAATGACCGCATGGTTGAATTTAAAAAGCGAGCCATCCGTTAGTATGTTGTACCACTATTGGAAATACTACGACCGGTTGAGACCTGGCGCTCAGACGGCCTTTGAAGTATCAGTCTTTATTGCTCTTCTGATTCCAATTGTAGTTGCCGTGATAATTTGTGCAGCAATGCTGATGAAACCAAAACGTGAACTGCATGGATCGGCGCGCTTTGCCAATCGTATGGAAATCACGAAGCATGGTCTTTTGAAAAAGAAATTTACGGGTGATGAGGAACCGGATTTACTGATTGGAAAATATGGTAACGATTATTTGCGTTGGTCAGGTAACGAATTTTTATATTTAGCCGCACCTACCCGGTCAGGAAAAGGCGTAGGGATTGTGATTCCAAACTGTCTTCACTACCGGGACAGCATGGTCGTATTTGATCCGAAACTGGAAAACTTCCTGATTTCAGGTGGCTATCGGTCTTCTCATGGGCAGGATGTATTTTTGTTTAATCCAGGCGGACGTATGCCGGAACACGAGCGCAATCCGAACGCGCCTTTGGTTTCACACCGTTGGAATCCTTGTACCTATATTCGCAGAAATCCCGTCTATACCTACAAAGATGTGAAAAACATCGCTTCCATCATGTACCCAAAGCCGTCTAAAGATAACGGCAGTGCGACCTTTTTCCAGGAATCTGCACAAAACCTGTTTGCCGGTCTGTTGCTCTACATGGTTGAGACGGAATCGGAGCGCGACTTATCCTTACCTGAAAACAAAACCACGTTGGCCAACCTGTTCCGTTTAACGACACCATCGGATGGTAGAACGTTGGCAGAGTGGATTAAAGATGAAATGACATTGCGCGAACAACAGCCTCATACACAGTTGAGCCAAAACTGCCGCAGCCTACTGATGGGCTTTGCCAACGGTAACGCCAAAACGGGCGCAGACATTTTGGCAACACTGATTGCGCCTTTGGGCATTTTCATTGACCCGGTAGTCGAAGCGGCAACAAGTGGCGACGATTTTTACTTGGATGAAGTACGCAAAAAAAGGATGACGGTTTATATCGGTATCGTTCCGACTGAAACAGCCGTATTTTCACGACTGACGAACCTTTTTTTCAGCCAACTGATTACAGTAAACGTCGAGCAGGGTTTGCCGTCCAACAATTCCGATGCGCTGAAATACCAATGTTGCCTATTGATGGACGAATTTACCGCCTTGGGTGTAATTCCAGCCATTCAGCACGGTGTCTCGTATATCGCCGGTTACGGTCTGCGTCTTCTGCTGATTATACAAACTCCATCTCAGGTAACTGATCTATATGGACGTGATGCAACACGCACATTTTTCACCAACTTTGGCTGTCAAATTGTCTATCCACCGCGAGAACAAAGCGATGCTGATGAATACAGTAAACTTATCGGTTACGAGACTTACAAAGCCAAATCTACATCACGGTCAGTAGGGAAAGGGGGAAGTCGAAGCACAAGTACCAGTGATCAACGCCGAGCAGTGATGAATCCGGACGAGTTGAAGATGATGCCGAAAAGCGACTGTATCATCAGCTTGGGTAACAGCCGTCCGATCTATGCCAAGAAAATCGTATATTACACCGACCCCGTATTCGCTAAACGGGCAAATTGGACATTGCCGGAGATCCCGGTTTTGGATATTCATACCGATGTTAGATCACCCATCACTGCATCTAAAGCAACATTCGTTTCTCCCGATGAGATGGATAGTTTCCATTGGAAGGATGCTTCAAACTCAGAAGAAATTGCCGGTGCAATCCTATCCTCGATTATTCCGCCGGATAGCCCGCCGGAATATATCAATGAACTGATGCCTGTGCTTTTGGAAAATTGGGGTGAAGACTCACTGCCATTTATCAAGCAGTTCATAGGTGATAACGTCCAAGCCGGAGCATAAGAGAAGCGGTCTGCAAAATGCAGGCCGCTTTATTTTTTTCAGTCTATAAGGAATTGAAGATATGAGCGACATTGATGACATTCGCAGTGCTTTGAGTTATATCGACTCACAAGACCGAGATACTTGGTGGCAGGTTGGCGCAGCCGTTAAAGATGAACTGGGTGAGAACGGATACGACCTTTGGGATGAATGGTCTCAACGTGCCGATAGTTATTCTGCTCGTGATGCTAAATCGACCTGGAAAAGCTTGAAGCCAGGAATGTGGCACATTGAAACCGTATGGAAGTTGGCGCGGCAGAACGGATGGCAGCCTACCAAGCCTTATACGCCGCCGAGTGCGGAAGAGCTTGAACGTCGTAAGGCAGAATCCGAAGCAAAACGTTTGGCTGCCGAACGCGAACGGCAACAAACACAACAAAAGGTCAAAATCACAGCACAAAAGATATGGCAAAGCAGCCGACCTGCCTCTTTGATCCATCCCTATCTTGCTGCCAAAGGAATTACCAACCCGGATGCCATCGCCGGTCTGCGTCAAAACGAATATAAGGACAACGACAATCTGATTATCCCCGTCCTGTACGAAAATGAGATCGTCAACCTGCAATCCATCAACCAAGATGGCGGTAAACGTTTCTTGGCAGGAGGTCAGGTTCAGGGAGCATATGCCTTTATCGGTAAGGCTGAGGATGTAGAAAAGGTTGGTGTCGTCATGGCGGAAGGATATGCTACGGCGGCAAGTATCTACGAAGCCACTGGCAAGCCCGTCATCATTGCTTTTGATGCAGGTAATATGGTTGCCGTTGCCGAACGACTGGCACAAAAACTTCCTCAAAACGTACCTGTCGTGGTTGCAGTTGATAATGATGCTTCACAAACCGGCATTAAAAAAGCACGACAGGCGGTTGCTTTATTGGGCGATCGTGCCACGGCAATCCAGCCCGAATTTACCATGACGCAGATACAACAATATCAGAAAGGCAAAGGGGTAGATGAAAAAGGCCGTCCCCCTTTACCGAGCGATTTCAACGATCTGCACCAACTGGCCGGTTTAGAGGCTGTCCGTCAAACCTTTAAAGAAGGTATCAATCTCGTCCCAAAGCCCGACATCAGCAGCCAAGAACAGACAATCGCTGACGAATTGGAGGCATGGCGCGAAAGGGTAGAGAAAGCCAACCATAGCCTGCCCGAACCTGAAAACTTGGAGAACCCCATGAATCCTGAAAACAAAGACAACATTCAGACGACCTCTTCTAATACAACCAACAGTATTGAATACGATGGTCGAACCCAAACAGTCAATGAGCCGGTTTACCGTGAGTCTGACTTTAAACATTACGAGTTGCATGATGCAACAACCGACATCATGTATTTACGCAAGACACCCGAAGAAATTCAACAAGACTTGGATAAAGAAGGTACGCTTAAATTCTATGAAGGTATAACACATGATGGACAACACGTAACGTTTTATAAAACGGAGCAAGGATGGGAAGCACCCCTAAAAGATGAGCCTGCTCAAGAAATGAGCAAAAAAGAACAGTCTTCTACCCGCTCCGAATCGGAATTTACTGCCCCAAAGTTCGATAGGCCGTCTGAAACTGAACCAAACGCCCGCAAGGTCGTTTTAGACCTGCAATATCGTATCCCTGACAACATCAAAACGCGTTACCACAGCGTAGGCGGCAAATTCTATTCCGTTTCAGACCACAAAACAGTGCTGTTTGAAGATAAAGGCAAGCAGTTAAAAACAGCCCTTTCTGATCCGCAAACAGTCAAGGATATGTTGGAAGTTGTCAAAGCCAAAGGTTGGGACAGCATCAAGTTGTCGGGCAGTAAAGATTTCCGTCAGGCCATGTTTATTGAAGCCGCCGCCCAGGGTATCCGTACCAGTGGCTACAACCCGACTGCCGCTGATTTGCAGCGAGTGGAAGCGTTGCGGGAACGTTACGCGCAAAACGGCATTACACCGGAGATGGTGCGTGAGCAGGAAAGACGACAACCGGAAGTAGAGAAGGAACAGCCAAGACAAGAGCCTCACAAACGAACAGAACAGGGTAACTCTCAAAGCGAAACGGGGAAGCCTACACAGGAGCAGGAACAGCTTAAACCCGAGGTTGAACGTGAAGAGCGCATTCATACCCAGCCCGATGCTGCCATGCTGTCTGCCGCTGATCGACTGAAAGCGCAAAGCACACTGCCATCCGACAGAACAATCAATGCTTCTCCACGAGCTGATACCGATATTGACGTACCGGTTCATTCCATTGGTCGGGAAGAAGTTCCCGCCGAAGTCGTGCATCAGACTGATGATATGAAGGCGGCTGCGTTGAATACAGGCTTTGTTGCGGCGAAAGATCATTATATGCAGAAAGCACAAAAGTTGAGTAAGCCCAATCAAAAGAAACTGGCAATGTATGAACGTGGTGTGATGGATTCAATACGCGGGCTGGAAGGTGATGTACGCACAAAAGCCCTGCGAAACTACTACGAGCATACCGCCAAAAATATGCACGGAACGAAGCTGGAATTGCCCGATCCAATTCAGATTCCAAGTCCGACACAAGAGCAGCAGATGGCAAAAGGCCGGGAGCAATACAGTCCTGAAAGAGGGCAGGATCCGGAAATTACAAGATAAGGAGGAAAGATGGAAGAGTATGCCGATATTTTGCAGGAAGATTGGAATACCCTACTCACTTCTGAAGAGCAAGAGGTATTTTTCAATCTAAGTCATGAAGAACAGGAGGCTTATCTGACCGCCTGCCAGTCTTATGAAGCCATGAAAGCTTATTTGGATAACCCGGAGTCTCCACCGGAGGCCAAACGGCTTTTAGATTTAAGTAGTTGGAAATAAACAGTAAGCCCTGCCGGAAATGGCAGGGCTTTTTTCTGTTTGGAGGAGATAAAAAATGACTGAGCGCAAAAAAAGCCATCAAGAAGAATATGCAGAAAAAATCGCCAAAGAACTGATCGAGCGACTTAAGCAGGGTACAGCTCCATTTCAATTGCCCTGGCAGCCTGATATGGGTAGAGATTTTCCTTTCAACCCCGTATCAGGTACTGAATATAGCGGTATGAACCGTCTAAATTTAATGATTCAAGGTTACAGTGATCCGCGCTGGATGACTTACAAACAGGCTCAGAGTGTGAACGCACAAGTCCGAAAAGGGGAGCGTGGAACTGGGTTAGTAAGGCTGATTACCAATACCGAGAAGATCCAAAAAGATGAAAAAGGAAAAATTATTCGAGACGAAAATGGAGAACCCGTTAAAGAAAGAATCCAGTTGGAGAACCCTTATTTCAAAAGTTTTACCGTTTTTAATGCCGAACAGATAGATGGTTTACCGGCATGGGAAAAGGCACCGCCTGTATGGATTGACCACGAACGTGCAGAAAAACTTCTCAAGGCTTCGGGCGCGGTTATCCATCATCGAGGCAATGATGCGTATTACAACCGAACCCGGGATTTTATAGTACTGCCCCCTAAAGAACGTTTTTTTGGGCAGGGAGAATATTACGCTGTTGCTCTGCATGAACTTGGGCATTGGACAGGGCATGCCGACCGGCTTAATCGAGATATGGGCGGTCGCTTCGGTGATTCATCTTATGCCCGGGAAGAACTTCGTGCCGAAATTTCTTCGATGATGATGAGTCGTGAGCTGGGATTACCGCATAATCCTGACAGACACGCCGGATATGTTGGCGATTGGGTAAAGGTATTGACGGAAGAACCTATGGAAATTCTGAAAGCCTCTCAAGACGCGGCAAAAATCAAAGAATTTATTTTTTCTTTTGAAAAGCAGATAGAAATAGATCGGGAGCAGAATCAATCCATTGACCAGGCTACAAATACAACAAGGCCGTCTGAAAATGAGAAATTTGTAGAACCAGGCAATCAGACTTTGGAAGAACGCGTACAGGCGGCAAAAGAACGTTACGAAGATAGATTTTCGGAAATTAGTACCAATGATCAGAAAAAATATCGCCACTTAGAAGAAGGCATGGAAAAGTTAATTAAAGGCTTACCGGAGCATACACAGGCGCAAGTACGTTTTAATTTTTACCAAAGTCAGTATGAGCATATGAGCGTCAAAAACGAACTTGAACAATCCCCCGCACAACAGGAAATGTTTTATGGGAGATAGCTGCATAAAGAACATTTGAAAACCCGACAGGTTTGTACCTGTCGGGTTTTTCTTTTTATAAAGGATGGATGAGTGAATAAAACTACCGACAATGACAAACGTCAAGTCCTCCGTGTCTTTGGATTAGACGAATCCGAACTGGAAGCATTGCGTAAGTTGGCTGAAAAAGAATACGGTAAAGCAAGTGTTTCCTTGTTGGCCAAAAAACTTTTGAAAGCCAGGTTGGAGGTACCGGAAGAACCTGCCCTGGTCAGTCTTCCTCCACCGAAAGGCAGTAAACGTATTACCGTCCGCCTGCCGGAAAAAGACCGGGCTTACCTTGAAGCAGCCGCTGAACAGCATAAATGCAGTGTCAACGATATTGTGCGCGATATAGTCCAATCACATGTTCGTAAACATCCCATGCTCTCAACGACCGAAGTCGAAATCTTGCATCAATCTAATTATCAGCTTGTCAGTATCGGCCGCAATCTAAACCAAATTGCCCGACAGCTCAATATGGGCGAAGGTGTTTCGCTTACATCAGAACAGATAAATGCCCTATCACAATTCATCAGGCAACATACCCAAAGGGTAAGTGACGTATTACGAACCAACCGCAAACGCCTGTCCGAATAGGAGTAAAGCTATGTCCCTGTACCGTAAAATAGACGATTGGTTTTTGGGTTTCAAAACCCGCTCCGTCCGTGCAAAAGATTCCAGCATCCCCATCTCAAAATCCAATCACCGGGCAAAATCCAGAGTACCCCTCAAATCAGGTAGCGGATTGGCCAACCTGACGGCGGCAGCTAAAAAACACCCCGAAGTCATGGTTAAAATCCCTAAAAGGCTAAGTCGAAACTCCAATGGTATGCAGGGCATACGCAACCATTTGGACTACATTTCACGCAACGGTAAAATTACTGTCGAAAATCACTCCGGTGAAAAATTAAACGGTAAAAAAGCCGTCAAATCGCAACTAGAAGATTGGCAGAAACTCAATATCCCCGAAAGAGGCAAACACCGGGAAGCCCTCAATATCGTCCTATCCATGCCTGCCGGAACACCTCCACAGGCAGTATTGAATGCTGCCCGAAATTTTGCCGCCGAACAGTTTGCCGACCATCAATATCTCTTCGCTTTACATCACGAATCCGAAAAAGAAGGCGAACCCGAGCATCCCCATGTACATTTGTGTGTATTGATGAGAGATACCTACGGGCAACGGCTTAATCCGCGTAAAAATGATCTTTTTGAATGGCGCGTCCGTTTTGCTGAAAAACTCCGGGAGGAAGGTGTAGAGTGTGCGGCTACTAAACGGCAACACCGGGGAAAAATCCTCAAAGCTGAAAATGGCATAGTGCGAGCCATGAAAGAACGTGGTGCAACACCCCGCATCGAAAAGCAACGGCTGGAAGAATTAAACCAAGCAATCAAAAACCTGGAACGTCCGACACATCCCTACATTCAGAAGGTCATGCAGACACGCGGTTACATATTGGCTGAATATGGTCTTATAGCCAAAGAACTGTATAAGATGGGACACAAAAATGAAGCCAGGCTTATCAGTAGATTGGCTAAGGATATGATTGGGCAACCTCTAAGCACTAAAGCACAACGGGAATACGATCAAAAGGTCAGCCCTCAAGTACAGCAAGAACCGCATATCTCCAAACAAACAGGTATAGAACAAGACAACGAACCTACTCGTTAAACAAGCAATGCAAAAGCCCGGCGGCCGTACAGACATCTGTACGGCCGCCGGGCTTTTTTATTTTTATATTTTGTCAGGCTTTGTAAATCAGTTTGCCTACTAGACAAATAGAATAGATAATTTGGTAATAGACAATTTAAGTCCTGATTATTTTAAATTAGCCAAACTTAAAAGTATTTATTTAATAGATAATTAGAGCATACTCAAATTACCCATCTTGTCCCGTATAAGGAGCAACAGTGTTTCCCGACAAATATAATCTCAGCCTGAAAGAAAATATCTTTTTGGCCAAAAAGGTATTGGTTGCCCAAATCCACAATCTAAGCCGGTTTGAAAACTGTCAGACAACTTTGTTGCAGACTGAACAGATTATCAACGGTCAAAATGTTGCCTCGGCATCATTAGGCGATATACAGACCATCTTAAATCTGAAACGCGCTTACCAATATGTAATGCGCCATATTTCAGACGGCCTTCCCGTTGATATACCACTACTAAAAAAAATCAACAGTATCGTTGCCCAAGAAGATTCATTAGCTCCCGGAGATTTTCGCACCGGCACAGTCGGCGTTACCCTAGTTGACGGATCGCGCCATACACCGCCCGCCATATCAGAAGTTGAAGTACAGAACCTGTTTGGTCAAATTGCGAACCGAAGCCGTTCGACCACCGAAACTGCTATCCGATCTATGTTGGCCTTTATGCGACAGCAAATCTTTTGGGACGGCAATAAAAGAACGGCCACGTTGTTTGCCAACGCGCTGTTAATAGAAAAAGGCTGCGGTATTTTGGAAATTTCCGAACTGCAAATGTCTGAGTTCAACGAAAAACTTTCAGCTTTCTACCGCTCCGGCGATGATTCCGATGTGGCCGCCTTCCTGTATCAAAACTGTATTTTCGGTATCGACTACTGAGGCCCGACTATGAAAGCAGCGAGAATTTACCAACGTGTCAGTACCGAAGAACAAAATCTTGAGCGACAAAACGCATTAATTGAGAAAGCTAAGGCAGAAGGTTACTACATTGCGGGGGTTTATAAGGAAAAGGCTTCGGGCGTTCGTGCCGACCGACCTGTATTGAACAAATTGATTGCTGATTTGCAAGAAGGCGACGTGATCATTGCCGAGCATATTGACCGCATCACTCGTCTGCCCCTGGCTGAAGCAGAAAAGCTGGTAAACCGTATCCGTGAAAAAGGAGCATTTCTCTCCATTCCTGGCATTATCGACCTTAGTCAAATACAGACTGACTCCGATATTGCCAAAATCGTCTTAGACAGCATACAAACCATGTTGCTTAAAATTGCCCTACAAATGGCTAGAGATGACTACGAACAACGTAAGAAACGCCAAGCAGCCGGAATTGCTGAAGCAAAAAAACAAGGACGATTCAAAGGTCGTCAGGCAGATGCTCAAAAACATAAATTGATTATCAGCCTGCGCTCACATCATACCCTTCAAGAAACAGCCAAGTTGGCCGGATGTAGCGTATCCCTGGTGAAACTGGTAATGCGACACCACAAACAATCCCTAATTTCAGAAAAGGAATAAAAATGGCTACTTTAATGCAGAAAGACGCTTTGATTGAACGTGTGGCTTCAGTTTTGGCCATGATTGCGCGAAAAACTCCACGAAGCGAAGGCCGTACACCTGATCAAAGTCGTTTGGTTGCCTTACGCCGGGAACTGTATGCTTCAGAACCTGAAGATATCGATTTTGACGAAGTAGTGAGTGAGTGCAATCAGATTTATCAAAAGTATTCTGTCTAGTCAGATAAGGAAGGTAGTTATCTATGACGCTTGAACAGGAAAATGAAGCATTTGAGAAAATATGGGACGATCTGATGGATGAACATCAGATTAAACCTGAATCACCACCGAAAGGTTTTGTGCTTGGGGGGCAGCCAGGGGCAGGAAAATCAAATCTTATTAAAATGATAAATGCACAACTGAACGGAAATGTGCTGGTTGTGAATGGAGATGAGTTCCGTCGTTATCATCCTAATTTTGATGAGATACAGGCTCAATATGGCAAAGATTCTGCCAAACATACAGCCGAGTTTTCAGGAAAAATGACAGGTAGGGTCATAGAGCAAGCACTTCAAGAAGGGTATAACATCGTTGTTGAAGGAACTTTCAGAACGCCTGAAACGCCAATTAAGACTTTGAACGATATGCAACAGCATGGTTATCAAACTGCTGTCTATCTACAAACTGCTCCTTCAGAAGTAAGTTGGCAAGGCACATTAGAACGCTATGATGAAATGGTCAAAGCTGGTGAAACACCAAGAGCAACACCAAAAGAACATCATGATTTGGTGGTGGAAAAACTTCCAGAGAATGCAGATAGAGTTTTTCTTTCCGGTAAGGCCGATTATTTTGCTGTTTATTCACGCGAAGGTCTGATCTTTGACAGTAGAATCCATCAAAACCAATTGCCTGGTATAGCGATTGACCATGAGCTTCATCGCAATACCCGATATCTAGAAAAATTGGAGTCTCGTGTTAAACAGGAGTTTGACTCTTTGAGTACTTTTCAGAAACAAGTAATTAAGCACGCAGAAAAACTGATTGCTGGTTTACAACCGGCTAATCAAATTCACGCAAAAATCAATCTTTATGACAGCCAACTCCAACAGTTAGATAAGAATCCTCAACAGAATATGGATTTAGATATTGATCGCTAAATTATTAGGCCATTTGTTCCAAAGAAAAAACACCCTTCGGGGTGTTTTTGTATTCTAAACAAAAGGATGTTTGGTTATGGGAAATTTAAATCCAAATGAACTATATTCTTTGGTAAAATGATTTCGTTACAAAATCAAACTACAAAAACTATGAGCGAAATACCAAAGAAACGCGGTGGCCGTAGAGACGGTGCTGGGCGCAAAAGCAAGACCGGTGAAGCGACGACAGTAAAGCGTATTCCTGTTTCGTTGATACCCGCTGTCGATGCCATGATTGCCTCTTCTGCCCTGCCACCGGACAGTCTGATTCCAATAAGTCGGACAAATCTGAAGGTTCCGGTTGCCTTAGAAAAAGTACCGGCCGGATTTCCGTCACCTGCGGAGCCGTATGTCGCAGACTACCTAGATTTCAACGAATATCTCATTGCCAACCCGTCCGCCACCTTCGCCGCCCGTTCCGGTGGATATTCCATGTTAGATGCTGGGATTAGTAAAGACGATATTATGATCATCGACCGCTCCAAAACGCCGAAGCACGGTGATATTGTGATGGCGGATTTAGGCAACGAGTTTACGATCAAACGACTGTACAAAGTTCCCGGACGTAAGCCTGAGCTGCACTCTGAAAACGCTTCCGGCGAGTACCCTGATTTTGTACCGACCGATGAAGATACATGGTCAGTTGTAGGAGTCGTGACTTTCGTCATCAAAGACGTGCGTCAGGGCGGTTAATATGTACGCACTGATAGATGGCAACAGTTTTTACTGTTCCTGTGAGCGGGTATTCCGACCGGATTTGAAGAATGTTCCAGTTGTCGTCCTATCGAACAACGACGGCTGCGTGGTTGCACGATCTGCTGAGGCAAAGGCTTTAGGCATTAAGATGGGGGAACCCTATTTCCGTGTGAAACACTTAGTTTCTCAAGGTCGTCTGAAAGCTTATTCGAGCAATTACGAACTCTATGCTGACCTGTCCCGGAGGATGATGGCAACTATCGCCGGTTGTGTACCGGCGGTTGAAGTCTATTCGATAGACGAATGTTTCGCCAGTATGGCCGGTATCGATAACCTCGCCGAACTCGGCGGCCAAATCAGACATCGCGTATTGCAGTGGGTCGGTATTCCAACCTGTGTCGGCATCGCACCCACGAAGACACTGGCCAAGTTTTGCAATCATCTTGCCAAACGTTACCCCGATCACTTTGGAGGAGTGGTGGTTTGGTCAGATTGGAATGAGTCTGTCCGCCTTCGTGCCTTGCGCAGCCAGGGTGTCGATGAGATTTGGGGAATTGGGGGTAGAACAGCGGCCAAACTGGTGGCGCAAGGAATTTATACCGCATTGGACTTCGTTCGGGCGGATACCGCTACCCTACGCCGGCGATACGGCGTGACGGTCGAACGGACGCAGCGCGAAATGCAGGGTATTGCTTGTGATGGTTTGCACCCCGAACCGCAAACAAGGCAGAATCTTGTCCGCAGCCGCAGTTTTGGAACGTGTATCGAAACACCGGAGGCGTTGCAGGCGGCGATTACACATCACATCAGCTCGGGGGCGGAAGCCTTGCGTCGTGACGGACTAGCGGCTTCTGCCGTTACCGTATTTCTACACACGGATTTTTTCCGGGAAGAAGCCCCTCAATACCATAAGAGCCTGAGCCGTAATTTGGCCGTGCCGTCAGCCGATACCATCATCCTGAACCGGGAGGCGCAAAATCTGTTGGCGATCGTTTACCGAGGCGGCTACCTCTATAAAAAATGCGGTATCGAATTGCATGGGCTAAAGCCCGTCGGACAGATACAGACGGATCTTTGGCAGCCTGTAACTACCAATCCGGTCATGGAAGTATGGGATAGAATCAATCACCGATACGGAAGAGGCCGTCTAAAACTTGCATCAGAATTATTGGCCGATGACTGGAAAATGAACAGAGATAGGTTGAGCCAGTGCTATACCACACGGTTTTCTGATTTACCCATCGTTTGACGAAGGATAAGTTTCTTCAAAAGAATCCCGATTTTTCATAAATAAAAAGCCCGCCGTAGGGGGCAAGTGGAAAATAGGCGTGGCAATTTTGTAGGCTGCTGAAGGTGCCGGAAAAGCTGCCTAAGTCTGTTTTCTACTTGGGGGCGTGGGGACGTTTCTGCCGAACTTTGAGAGGCGGTAACGGGGCTGCGGCGGGCTTCTTTTTTCAGTTTGGCTTAGACAGATAAAGGTCATCTGAAACAGTGATTACAGATGACCTTTATATCTTAGTCATTATAATTAATCTGCTCTACTGTCCACCAAGTGTGAGGGTAATGCGCCTTAAAATCTTCAATTTCCCATTGAATTTCTTCATCATCAATACCTGTGTCATAGATATATTTTTTGTCTGAACCTATAAAATGTGTTGCTCTTATACAACCTTTTCTAATGCTTGCTTCAATTTCAGAAACATTTTCCAACATCAACAGCTTAATTAGGGCTTCGGTATCCAGCCTCGTTTCAGTAGGAATTTTACCTTTTAGGCATTCAGAAAACATTTTGTTATATCCTTTCTTTAAAACAAAACCAACTGTTCTTCCAAAGTCAACAAAGGGGCAGTAATCTCCGTTTCTCTTTGGTGGTGCTGTTCTGCATCGAAAGCTGCTTTTTTGTCAGCGACAATTTCAGCTTTCATCTCGTCTTCAAATCCTCCACGCAACCAATGCACCGTCCGCCATGCCGTATGAAATTCAAGTTTCAAACTGTCTCCATGTATGATTTTTGCGGGAATGCCATAAAAATGGCATTGCACAAAACACATCCACACACATAAAACATCAATATCTACCGCAACCGCTGCCATATGTAAGCTTGGAATTTTTCCGCTATCGGCGATATGTTCGGCGAAAGCAAGCAGATTCGCACCACTGCCACAACATGGCTCAAGTAAAGAAACAAATCTTTTATTCGTCAGCTTCTCCACCGCGTCGATTCCTGCCAGTCTTGCCATCACTCTTGATATAGACATTGGCGTAAAAAACTGTCCGTTACGCTCGTTCGACGCTCCCAAGTCCATATAAAGTTCGCCCAAAAAATCTTCGTAGTTTCCGACTTTCACCGCTCGAATACAGCCCGAAGCCAAAACGCCTAATAGCTCAGGAAAAATTTTAAAAGCCTCTTCTTTATATTGTCGGCGGATAACGTGGTATCGCTCTTCACGATTTTCCCAATCTTCATCCCGAATATAGCTGTTTAAAACGGCAATCGCTGCCAGCTCAACGAAATCACGAAAAACATCAGAGGGTTTGTATGCAGCACCAAACGAATAAATACGTTTTTTCAGCTCTTTAACAGTGTTTTCCATCTTCTTGCTCCCTATGGTTTCAGACGGCCTTTACCGCCTGAAACCGTGTACCATTACCACCAACTGTCATAAAACACTGCTTGTCCCTTAGCTATTGCTAGACGGGCATTTGCAATAAAGTTTTTAGTTTCTGTAATGTCTTCGGGATATATCTCATCGTCTCCAAAGAAAAAGCCCGGCGTGTATTCCAATTTTTCTTCATTTAAATCAGATTCCAGACGGTCTAAATCTTCAAGTTCTAGCCGAACAGTGCAGCAATTAAAGACTTCAGCTTTTCCGCCTTTTTGCCGATATAAGTTTTCCATCCAACCATGAAGATGGTTAAATTTTCGCCAGTAGGCAAAATGATTCAGTGCTGCTTCTTCGCGTTCATCTTCACTCACATTCACATCAGTTTGACGGTCGCCGACAAACTCGGCTTTCATGGTATAGCCATACATATCTAATCCCATCTGATAGTCCTTTCATAAATGTTCATTCATAAATAAACAACCATCGGGGGCATCTGCCGCCGTGTTGTGATGTCGTTAAAAATTTCAAAGCGCAAAAAGTCCAGACTGGCTTTGTGCGGCTTTCATCTTTGTCCGGTGCGCCTTCTGTGGCGTGGTGGAAAAGGTGGAAGACGTGCAGAGACACTTGTCTTGGTCTGGACTTTTTGCGCTTTGAAATTTAGACATCAACCAACAACACGGCGGCAGATGCCCCCGATGGTTGTTCAAACCTTCAGCCGCTTTGCGGCGTTTCCGCCTTGTTGGGCGGAATTGAAAAACGCATTTAGTGCGTTTTTTGGCACTCGTTGCCTATCCTGCATTGTAGTTAAAATTTATCGGTACTTATTCAATATCCTTTTTTGAGAAAAGAAGTACGCGTGGAGAGGAGGTATTTGTTGTTTAATTGTTGTATATGTGTTGTTATTTGGTTGTAAATAGGTTGTATAGTCGTTGTAATAATGTTGTATATGTTGTTTTATTGTTGTAATAATGTTGTATTTATGTTGTAAAAATACTTGTATATTTGTTGTTTAAATGTTGTATAGATGTTGTTTTTAGTTGTTTATTGTTGTAATAGGTTGTATTAATGTTGTATAAGTGTTGTATAGGTTGTAAAATAGGTTGTATAAATGTTGTTATGATGTTGTAAGAGGTGTGTATGAGTGATTTAGAAGATTTCATCAAATCGTATGAAAATAAATTGAGTCCAGGGAAACGATCCGTACTGGAGCCTTATAAAGATGAAATTTTAGAAATGAAGCAGCTTGGGTTTACTGAAAAACTGATATTGCAGTTTTTGGCTGAAAAGAAAAATGTAAGAGTAAGCCAACAGGCATTAAATCGATTCATCCGTTCCCGGCTTCAAAAAATGAATTTAGGAGCTGAAAAGAAGGTAGAAAAAACTCAAAATGATAATAAATTAACTAATTCAAAAAGCCTCGTTTCTGAACCTGAAAAGCAAAAAGAAACTTTGGCTCAATCTAATTCCGGAAAGAACAAATTTGATTGGCAAAAACCGATTAACCCGGAGGAGTTCAAATGAAAAAGCCGTCTGAATTTTCAGACGGCCTTTACTCAAAAAAATAATTTCAAATATGCTAAATCTTCGGGTGTATCAGCGGTAAAACTGCGCTTCCTCACAGGTTAACCTACACAAATTCCTCCTGTTCTGCCCTGTACATGTTTCTAACGATTTATCCACAAAACCTGTACATATCTCTCCCTCAAAAAGAGTCTATATCCTCTCAACCATCAATATCCATCTACATCCATTATAAATTGCACAAAAAACAGTCAGGCGTGAGCCTGTAATATTTTTTGATAGTGGTCTGTGAACGTGATCTTTGTATAAAGGCCGTCCTATACGGACAAAGTTCTATGTCCTCTAAAGCCAAAGTTCTTTGCTCATTATGTACAAACACAATATTTTCAGATACTTATTTTCAACATAAAAACCGATTTTTTAAATCTGATTGGGATAAAAAAGGGAAACGGAGCAGAAAAACAGCCGATCACATCTCTAATTTTTGAGGAGAACAGGAAAAAATCACTTTCAGACGGCCTAATTACCGGCAAAAAAGCACAAAAAAAGCTGCCGGAGCAGCTTTGGGGCATGGCTGTGCCAACAGCCTGATGATTACTGTTTTTTCTTATAGTAATTTAGGAGATTTTGACGGTGGGGGTTGTCAGGATTCCGCTGCTGTCCGTCTGTATCAGGAGGATGAACGGATTGTTTGATTTGTGCCTCATATTCTGCCAGCACCTTAAGGGCTTCTGCTTCGGGTGTCGGCTGTGAGCGGATAGGCGATCGGTCGGATGCGTAGAAGCCTGCCCAGCCGTTTAGAATGGCTTTTCGCATAGCAGCTTCCAAGTCGTAATTTTTATTTTTGAGGTCTTTGAGTTGATTGAGCAGGATCTTTTTCTGCTTCAGACTGACTGGCTTGCCTTTTTCGGCGCGCATTTTGAGGAAGTCATTCCAAAGGTCGAGATTGATCCATTTTTCAAGACGGAAATTGTCAATGTCGAGATGGTAACGGCTGTTGAATTGCGGCACTGGTTGGCCTTTGACAAGATAGCATAGCTCTAACAGACGCTCTTTATTGAGCTGCCAGTGCATCCTGCCGTGTACACCTGCACGTCGGCATTGGATAACGCCTTTGCCTGAAAGGAATTTTCTTGCCTTTTCATAGCCACGTCGTGTCAGTCCGAACTCATCGAACAGCTGGGAAGCGGTTTTATAAAACCAACCCTGACGTTTTGGTTCTTTATCGGCCACGTCGCTCCACCAAAACAGCCCTGACAATAATGTCGCTGCCTGAATATTGGAGCCGCACAAAAGCCCGAACTCGCGGTAAACCACGAAGTCCGTTGTTATGTGGTGGCGGATTTCGGCTGTGAGCATTGTTATTTGGTTTCAAACCGTTCCGGATAAAAAAGATGAACCTCCGTGAGTCCATCTTCTCTGAATAACTCAACCAGTTTTGCTGCCAAATCCCTATTCGGGATTTGTTTCGCTCTTTCAATTCTGGAAATATTCCCACTATCGCTGCCAACTAATTCGGCAACTTGCTCCAACGTCAGTTTTCGCCCTAGGCGAGCTAATTTTAAAGGTGAAGTCATAATCTGATTCCTACTAAAAACTTTTTTATTATGCGTTAAACGCAGAAAAATAACAAGGCTATTCTGCTTTCACAGCTTTGATGTATTTCACGCAGAATTAGAGAATGCAAGAATGGATATTGGACAAAACATTCGCGCTAGGCGAAAAGAATTAAAAATGACTCTTGAGCAATTAGCTCTTGAAATTGGTTCGGATACTGGTAACCTCTCAAGAATAGAAAGAGGTCAACAATCCTTGACTACTGAAAAGATAAGTGTAATTGCGAAAGCCTTAAACTGCTCCCCCGTTGATTTGATGTCATCTCATATAGCAAAGGATATATCGCTTCCATCAGGCTATCATAGGATTCCTTTGTTAAATAAGCAGCAAATTTTAGATTGGGATAAAATCCAAAGTCATGTTGAATTTTTAGAAATCGAAGAATGGTTGATAACAGAAGCAATAATTTCAGCACAATCTTTTTCATTTGAAATAAATGATTTAAGCATGAGTCCGGATTTTCAGATAGGTGATAAGATTATCTTAGACCCAACTTTACAAGCTGAAGCTGGAGACTTTGTTTTGGCAACAAGTAATGGTCAGGATATTTTTTTCAGAAAGTACCGTGCGCGTGGCATCGTTGATGGAAAAAAAGTTTTTGAGCTATATCCATTAAATGAAGATTTTGAAATTTTCCATTCTTCCCACTCTGACTTGAAAACGTTGGGGGTCATGGTTGAGCATCGAAAATATAGAAGAAAATAATTGCACTCTTCTTCAACCTGAATCATGATTTGCAAGGAGATTTCTGTGAAATCTAAAGTTATTTTTGAAAACAGATTTTTTGAATTACTTTGTTATTCAGGAATAGTGGTGGATACAAGTTGTAGAAGTAGCACAAGTGTTTCGGGTGGTGGGTTTGATTATGTTTCTATCGAGAGCCAAACACACGAAACACTTGAGTTTTTTCTAGTTGATGATGAAGGAGGTGAGGCTAGCTTCAAATTCTATGACTGGGATTTTTCTGCGCGTGTCGGACACCGTGTAAAAGTGTATGGGTTATTTGATAAGCGGAAAAATCGTGGCGAATATGTCATGTTGCATAACAGCAATTTGGGGGAAAGCACTCCAAAATATTCAAATATTAAATCAGTTATCAGAAACAAATTCATGTTTTTGTCGGCATTATTCATCCTAATTGTTCTTTTTGGTCTGCCAATATTCATGAAGTATATTGTCATACCAGTCATAGGGTTACTACCTTTTGTAGGACCTTTCCTGCAAAAAGCCTTAACACCGTTTATCGTTATTCTCCTAATTTCAGTATGTATCATCTTTAAAATAATTTCTTACAATACCTTTAAGCTAATCAAGAAAGCTTTATTGGCAGACATCAACAGATAATCTTCAATTGCCCAATAAAAAGGCCGTCTGAATTTTCAGACGGCCTTTTTATTTTTATCAAAATTCAAATTTGCACTTGACGCAGAAAATAATCTGCTTATAATGCAAATATATTCTGCAATTAACGCAGAAAGCTCTTTAAATATTTGGAACGAAGCAACCGGCCTTCGGAGTTGTTTTGGCCTTAAAAGACTGAAACATCATGCGTAAAAAAGGTGATCGAGCCTTTGGGTAAATCGGACAAACGGTTGCAGGCAGCATCTGACCTGCCAAAAAAAATGCCGCGCATCCGGGTTGCCCAGTGGGGTCCGGTAACAGGCGGCAAGTTGGACGTATTTCTTAATCGGGACGTATTCCCGATGCAGCAGCGATAATCTGCGGACAAGCTGCAAAATACATTTTGATTTTTGTATTCCCCGCCGTGAGCGGGTATTTATCGGAAAAGTCCGATAGGGCAAATGCCCAAATGTTCAGACGGCGCTACCCGTCTTTAAACATGTATCCAAATCCAAGCCCGCTTGTGCAAGAAGCGGGTTTCCGTTTGGGTTCATCTGAAATAATCAGATAGTTTATTATAGTCTAATGGTGTCATTATGACAAATGACGAAAAACGCATTATAAGATAAATTTGTCTTAAAACATATTCCAAATTGTTTTTTTCTACTGCCTGGCTACATTATAGGGTGGCGGGCAACTCAGTGGCTCGGAGCAAAAAGACTGAGCGGTTCCGAAACCGTCCGTGTGTGATGTTGTGTGAACAAGCACTTTGCCCGTGAACAACCATCAGTAGCGGGAGGGTAAAAATCGGCGGCATGGTATTTATCACACCCTGCCGTTTTGAGCGATGCCCTGATAAGGCTGACTACCGGCAATAGGTCGGGGAGCAGGTGGAAGCCCTGCACTTGTATAAGAAGGTTCTTGAATGCTAAATCTCATTTACATTGGTACATTTTTACCCCCTGCATCTTTTTTAATCAGCACAGTGTGTTTGATGAAAGGTAGTGAGGCGTTGGAAGACAGTCAATTTCACATGAAATTCTTATGTTGGTTTGGACTGCTGTTATACAACATATCTTGCTCCATCGCCTTTCAACTGAGCATCGACCAACTTGGAATCCTTATAGCATTTAGTGGGTTAACCATTTTGACTTTGATGTTTGTTGTACTAACCATAGCGCAAAGTCGCCTTGTTAACTAATTTGTTGAGATTGGTGGAAGCCCTGCAATTAAATTCTGAGGTCGTCTGAGAACGTTTCAGACGACCTTCACTTCATCTAAAAGCGAAAGGAAGTAACATGAAAAAAATCCGCAAACCAGTCAAACAGATCGTTATCGGTACATATCAAAGCATGAGAGCCGCAGCCCAGCAGGTTGACCTGCTGATGAAGGGCAATTCCGATTTGTGCGTAAACATTGTGCAAGAAGGAAGAAAGTTCCAAGTTCGCACAGTTGTTTGGCAATGAAAAAGCCGCTTTCATACAAAAGCGGCATTTAAGTTGAGATGGATGATCTCGTAGGGGTACGCAGATTATCCTTTTTTTCGTCTTTTATTTCAATATGGAAAAGGTGTGTGTATGAAAAAATCTTTGGGTTTGTTAATTGCGGCATTACTGGGAGCAGCGCCAGCGACTTATGCTGATGATGTGCTGACAGGTGATACGCGCTTGGCGTGTGAGGCAATTTTATGTCTGTCATCAGGTGATCGTCCAAGCGAATGTGCGTCATCTATTAGACGATATTTTTCGATTCGCCACAAAAAATTGGGCGATACGATCAAGGCGCGTCGTAACTTTTTAAAAATGTGTCCGAGTAGTTCGGAAAGTGCTGAAATGTCGGGTTTGGTTGATGCAATTGCAAATGGAGCTGGCCGGTGTGATGCTCAAGAGTTGAACCGTATGATGCGTTATTCAAGGTTTGAGAAGGTATGCGAACAAAAAAACAAATATCGCTTTGGCCGACAATATACGTTTGATGAAAATTGCCAGATGGTTAAAAAGTTTTACGTCAGACCTGATAAACCGGAATACTGCAAGGCTTATTACGACCACGGATGGACGACTGCGGGCGATAAAGTACGATATGTCGGCGAAGAGAAGAATGGTGGTCGCTGGGTAGATATTCGTTAAAACTTCACTCCTGCTTTACATAGGCATAAATGTTTAGCAGCTTCGGCAGCCCTGCTATATAGGGCTGCTTTTTTTACAAACACAAACTTGTTCAGGGACGAGCAGGTTTCTTTTTGTAAAAAATCATTTGAACAAACGAAAGGTTATGCCATGAAAGAAGTCCATTTTATTGCACAAGGTAAAGGTGGCGTTGGTAAATCAACGATTGCAAGTTTTTTAGGTGACTACCTCAAAGCAAAAGCCAGTGGAGAGCAACTGCATTGCTTTGATACTGATCCCGTAAATCCTTCTTTTAGCCGTTTCTCGGCGTTAAATCCTGAAGTAATCGATATTTTAAATGACAGTAACAATATTGATTCCCGCTATTTTGATGGATTGATTGAGAAGCTAGTAAACGAGGAAGGTATTGCTGTCATTGACAACGGGGCTGCTACTTTTGTGCCATTGATGTCTTATATGGCAGAAAACGAAGTACCGTCCTTCTTGGCCGAAAACGGTATCCGCATGATTATTCATGTACCACTTGTAGGTGGACAGGCTCTTGATGACTGTATTACAGGTTTGGTGCAAACATTAAATGCTTTACAGGCTGAAGTGGTTATTTGGCTTAACGACTTTCAAGGTGTGGTAACTAAAGATAAACCGTTTGAGGAATTTGGTGTTTATAAGCAATACAAGGATCGTATTATCGGCGTGGTACATATTACACATCGCAACCCGGATACGTTTGGTGCAGATATAAAGGAAATGACAACCAAAAACCTGACTTTAACTGAAGCACAAAATTCAGGTGTATTTGGCTTGATGCCTCGCCAACGTCTGCGTACGGTACAGCGTGAGTTGTATGAACAACTGGATCAAATAGAGTTTTTGGCTACTCAACGCCAATCGGAAAAATCAGAGGCATGATATGGGAAAAGCAGAAGTAGATGCCATTATTGCCGACGTGTTCCGGGTTTCGGGTATCAAACTTACAGCAGACGATCCGGTTATTGCTATTCTGTTGGTACAGGAAAGCCGGCTGAAAGCCTTGTTTGAAGAACAACGTAACCATACCCGTGAGGATTTTGACGGAATTGCTGCTGAAATCGAAGAACCGTTGAAAACGGCAGTTCAAATTGCTGAAGATTTGAAGACTTATCGTGAGCAGATTATGGCAGATCTTCTAGCAGGATATGGAAAAGAACTTGCCGAAAGTGAAGGCAAGTTGTATGCCACCATCCAAGCCAAGATTGACAAGCAAATGAAGGGATACCTTGACGAAGTGACAACGAAGCTAAATCGGTCATGGTTAGTTGCGGCACTGATTTTCTTCTGTTCCATACTTGTTCTGAAATTCGTTTAGGTACATTTATGCTGACAGAGAAGAGGGTAGAAGTTGTTACCGTAAAAGTAAGCGCCCTGTTTAATCCAAAGGATGATCAGTTTCCGCACTTCCGTCTCGTTCCACTCGAAGCAGACAGGCAGGGTTATCTCTGCCTGCTGTTTTATATCGACCGAAACAACTTTTTAGTGTTGGAATCCCGTATCAAGCGATATGCGGCAGTTAGACGGCTGTCGCTATTACAGGAAAACGCACCCTACACGGTTTATGAAATATCGAGATAATCCATGAAGACATATGACGTGAAAGAAGCGGCTCAATACTGCAAATGCCATCCCGAAACTATACGGGAACATATCCGCTCCGGCCGTTTGGCAGCCTCCATGCCAGGACGGAAATACTGTATCACGCAGCCCGCACTTGACGCATTTATAAACGAACTGGAAAATGCGCGGATGCTGGCTTCACTCGAAAGTAGGAGTGAACAAAAATGCCGATCTATAAACGCGAAAATGGCGTCTATTACATTGACATCACAACGCAAAGCGGTCAAAGAATTAGACAATCTTCTCGCACCAAAGACAAAAATGAAGCCCAAAGGCTGCATGACAAACTGAAACATGAATTGTGGCAGCAGGAACATTTCAACGAAAAACCGAAACGACTGTGGGATGAAGCGGCAGTCCGGTGGATTGAAGAGATGGGGGACAAGAAAAGCATCAGGGATGACATAAGCCGTTTACGCTGTCTAGTTCATTTCAGAGGTGTCTTCTTGCACCATATGAGCCGTGATTTCATCATGCAGACCATCAACCGTATGACTTGTTCGGACAGTACCAAAAATCGCTATCTTGCCTTAATCCGATCGATTTTGAATAAGGCGGAAAAAGAATGGGGCTGGCTGGACAATGTGCCGAAGTTTAAACTGTATCGTGAAGCCAAACGCCGTATTCGTTGGCTGAAACATGAAGAAGCCCAAAGGCTGATTGATGCCCTGCCGGAGTATTTAGCTGATATGGCAGTGTTCAGCTTGGCGACAGGCTTGCGGCAACGCAATGTACTGGGACTGAAGTGGACGCAGATCAATCTAAGCCGTAAGACGGCATGGATTGAGGCCGACGAAGCCAAAGCAGGACGCGCTATCGGCGTTGCCCTGAATCAGACGGCACTAGGTATATTGGAAAAACGGATGGGCAAACATCCATCTTTTGTTTTTACTCTACCAAACGGCAAACCCGTGAAAAGCATCAGTTCGCGTATTTGGAAAAACGCATTGTCTCAGGCAGGCATTGTTGATTTCAGATGGCACGATCTGAGGCATACTTGGGCAAGTTGGCTGGTACAAGCCGGAGTTCCGCTCGCCGCTTTGCAGGAAATGGGTGGTTGGGAAAATGTCGGGATGGTTCAGAAGTATGCCCATCTAGCCCCCGAACATTTGCACGGACACGCGGCTATATTGGACAGTGTCGGTCTTGGTTTCGACACAAAACAGGCACACCTCAAGATAAGTGGTGGCTAAGAAAAAAGCCCAAACAATTGTTTAGGCTTAGGAAAAGTGGTGGGTCGTGAGCGATTCGAACGCTCGACC
>NZ_KV800120.1:198912-277307 GCF_001810165.1 Neisseria sp. HMSC070A01
CGACCAACGGATTAAAAGTCCGCTGCTCTACCAACTGAGCTAACGACCCGATAAGCTGTGCATTATAGAGACAGGTCACACAGCTGTCAACACCTTTTTTAAACTTTTTTATTCGACGACGATTTTTGGGAAGCGGCTGCTGAAGTCTTTGCCTTTATCGGCAATGGCCAGAGCGATTTGGAAGGCGGCTTCGGTGTAGATGTCGGCGATGGTTTGGTTGTTTTCAAACAAGGCTAAAGATGTGCCGCTGTCCATGGCTTCGCGTACAGGCAGGCTCAAGGGAAGTTGGCCGAGCAACGGTACATTCAAACGCTCTGCCAAGTTTTTGCCGCCTTCTGCGCCGAAGATTGCTTCGGCATGGCCGCAGTTGGTGCAAATATGGACAGACATGTTTTCCAAAACGCCCAAAATCGGAATATTAACTTTGTTGAACATATCCACGGCTTTGCGTGCATCAATCAGGGCGATGTCTTGCGGCGTGGTGACGACAACGGAGCCGGTCACGGGGATTTTTTGCGACAGGGTCAATTGGATATCGCCGGTACCGGGCGGCAGGTCGATGAAGAGATAATCGACATTGTCCCATTCGCTTTGGAACATAAGCTGTTGCAAGGCTTGGCTGACCATCGGGCCGCGCCAAACGACGGCTTGGTCGGTATCGACCAGGAAACCGATGGACATCACTTGAATGCCGCTTTCGGCTTCAACGGGAATGAGTTTTTTGTTTTGTTGATCGGGTTTGCGGTCTTGTACGCCGAGCATGGTGGGCTGGCTTGGACCGTACAGGTCGGCATCGAGTACGCCGACGCGCGCGCCCATTCTGGCCATTGCGGTGGCAAGGTTGGCAGTGGTCGTTGATTTGCCGACGCCGCCTTTGCCCGATGCAACGGCGATGATGTTTTTCACGCCTTTGATGGTTGCTACGCCGGGTTGGACTTTATGCGTACCGATTTCGGTATCGATACTCAAGTGAATGTGGGTATCGCCGGTATGTGAAATGACGGCTTCTTGAACGGCGTTGGCAATGTCTGCGGCAATATGGGCAACCGGGAACGCGAATTTCAGACCGATATGCAGGCCGTCTGAACGCTCTTCCAGAAGCGAAACGGCTTTTTCGCTGCCCAAAGTGCGTATTGTGGTGGGAATCAACACGGCATCGAGTGCGGTTCGGATGGCTGGAATATTCATAATCTGCCTCTTGAATGTGGGAAATTGTTTGATGTGCGCGATTTGCCTGCCTGACAAATCTGCTGAATTATACCCTTGAACGCCATGTAAGGGATACGCCCGAAAAACTTCAGGCTGCCTGAATCATCGGGCAGCCTGAAAAGCGGGTCAACTGAAACGCGGCCTTATTCGCTCAAGAGCGCAATGTCGGCAACTGCGTTCATTTGTTCTGCCAAGCGGTTCAGCAGGTTCAGGCGGTTTTGTTTCACGGCGGCATCTTCGGCCATCACCATCACGCCGTCGAAGAAGGCATCGACTTGCGGTTTGACGGAAGCCAGTTCGGACAAAGCAGTTTGGAAATTGCCTTCGGCAACGGCAGCAGAGATTTTCGGCTGCAAACCTTGCGCGGCGGCATACAGGGCTTTTTCTTCGTCTTGTTGCAGCAGGCTTTCGTTAACCGCGCCCAACTCGGCATCGGCTTTTTTCAGCAGGTTTTGCACGCGTTTGTTGGCTGCGGCGAGCGCGGCGGCTTCGGGAAGCTGTTTGAACGCGGCAACGGCTTGCAGTTTGGCGGTCAAATCGTCCAAACGGCGCGGCTGTTTGGCGAGTACGGCGGCAACGATGTCTTGCGGATAATCGTTTTGCAGCAACACGGCCAAACGCGCCTGCATGAAGTCGGCGGTTTCAGACGGCGTTTTCTCGTTGAGCAAACCTTTGGGGAAGCTGTCGAAGGCCGTCTGAATCAGTTCGTTTACATCCAAACCGTACTGCATCAGCATACGCAAAATACCCAAGGCGGCGCGGCGCAGGGCGTATGGGTCTTTGTCGCCGGTCGGAATCAGGCCGATACCCCAAATGCCGACCAAGGTTTCCAATTTGTCGGCCAAAGCAACGGCGGTTGCCACTTTGCCGTTCGGCAGGTTGTCGCCGGCAAAACGCGGTTGGTAGTGTTGCTCGATGGCTTCGGCGATTTCTTCGGTTTCGCCGTCCAAGCGGGCATAGTATTTGCCCATAGTGCCTTGCAATTCGGGGAACTCGCCGACCATTTCGGTGACCAAGTCGGCTTTGGCCAAACGTGCGGCACGTTCGGCTGCGGCAGCGTCCGCGCCTAAAGCTTTGGCGATGTGGGCGGCGATGCTTTGCAGACGCTCGATGCGCTCGGCTTGCGAACCGATTTTGTTGTGGTAAACCACGCTGGACAATTTCGGCAGGCGGCTTTCCAAAGTCGCTTTTTGGTCTTGTTTGTAGAAGAACTCGGCATCAGACAGGCGCGCGCGCAAGACGCGTTCGTTGCCTTGGATGATGTGTGACGGATCTTCGGTTTGCAGATTGGAAACCAGCAGGAAACGGTTCATCAGCTTGCCGTTTTGGTCGAGCAGCGGGAAGTATTTTTGGTTTTGCTGCATGGTCAGGATCAGGCATTCTTGCGGTACGGCGAGGAAGTGTTCTTCAAAACCAGCTTCTAATACCACAGGCCATTCGACCAATGCAGTCACTTCGTCCAACAATGCTTCATCGGCGGCAACGGTCGCGTTCAGACGGCCTGCCTGCTCGTTCAAGGCCGTCTGAATGGCGGCTTTGCGCTCGGCAAACGATGCTTCCACTTTGCCTTGCTCACGCATTTGTGCGGCGTAGCTGTCGGCGTTTTCAATAGCGATTTTGCCGCTGGAGAGGAAGCGGTGACCCAGTGTTTTGTTGCCGCTTTGCAGACCCAAAACGCTGACGTTGACGATGTCGCCGCCGTGCAGCACGATCAGGCTGTGTACCGGGCGCACGAAGGTGAATGTGCTGCTGCCCCAACGCATGACTTTAGGAATCGGCAGTTTTTTCACTGCGGCATTGATGATGTCTTCCAAAAGCTCACCCAGCGGTTTGCCGGTTTGGACGTATTCGTAGGCGTACACGTCTTGCTTGCCGTCGTTGATGACGGTCAAGTCTTCGATTTTCGCACCCGCACCGCGCGCAAAACCTTCCAAAGCCTTAGTCGGCGCACCGTCTTTCATGGCATTGGCCACGGCCGGGCCTTTTTTCACGATTTTTTGGTCGGCTTGAACGGCTTTCACATTTTTGACTTGAACGGCCAAACGGCGCGGAGAAGCGTAGGCAGTGTATTCGGCTGCGCCGTCAATCAGTTGCGCTTTTTCCAAGCCTTCGGCAACGGAAGCAGCAAAATGGTTGCCCAGATTATTGAGGGCTTTTGGCGGGAGTTCTTCAGTGAGAAGTTCGATTAAGAGGGTTTGGGTTGTCATGTGCTTATCGTTAAATAGGAAATTGGTTGGCGTCTGAAAACGGCATCATGCGGTTTTCAGACGCAAGGTTAATTGAATTGACGGCGATTTTATCATTTTCAGACGGCCTGTGGCTGTCTTTCACAAACAATTTGCCTGATTTTCAAGCCACTTCGTCCGCAACGGCTTCAATTCGTAGCGCGGATATACGGCAAACCGCTGGTTTCGTCGTATTCGGGAATGTCGCTTCCGGCAAACAGCGCGCCGGCCAAACGCACGGCCGCACCGGTCACGGCCGGGGAAATCATAAAGCCGTGGCGGAACAGGCCGTTGACTTCAATCAGGCGGCGTTCGCGGTTGAAGCGGATTTCAGGATTGTGGTGGTTTAAAGTCGGGCGCAGGCCGGTGGCCAGTTCCAAAAGGTTTGCCTCGCCAAATGCCGGATGCACGGCGTACAGCGCAGACAAAAGTTCCAAACCGGAACGCACGCTGGCCGGCGCTTGGCTTTCGCTTTCGATTTGGGTCGCACCAATCACAAAAATATGGTTTTCCTTCGGCGCGATATACAAAGGATAGCGCGGATGCAGCAGGCGCACTGGGCGGGACAACTCGACTTCGGGTGCGTAAACGCGCGCCACTTCGCCGCGTATGCCGCGCAATTGGCTTTCAGACGGCCTGTTCCATGCTGCTTTTGCACCATAACCGCGGCAGTCGATAACCCAATCGTATTGCGCCGCCAAATCTTCGACTTCGCGTTCGCACGACCAATGGCAAGGCACATTCATCGACGCCAAAGCATCAGCCAGTGCATTCAATACCTGCCGCCCGTCCAACTGCCCTTCCGCCGGCAGATACAGGCCGTCTGAAAACCGTCCTGCCAGTTGCGGCTCGTTGGCCGCGATTTCGTCCGCGTTCCAACGGATGGTTTCGTGTTCCGGCACGCCGCCGCGCTTCAAATGACGGGCAAACTCGGCAGAAAGCGGCTTGTCCTGCGTATGCCAAACAATCAGGCTGCCTTTTTCCTGCATCATCACCGGCGTGTTCAGACGGCCTAAAATACCGCGCCACAGCGCGAAACTCTGCCTGCCCAAACGGATGACTTCAGGCGTTGCCTCCACCGCCTCGGAAGAAGGCGCCAGCATGGCGGCGGCAACATAGGCTGCGGCTTGTGCGCCGTTACGTTCGCCTTTCTCAAACAACTCTACCGCCACGCCCTGCTCCGCCAATTGGAACGCAATAAGGCGACCGGAAAGGCCGCCGCCGAGTACAGCAATCTTAGACATCAGTTTCTCCTTGTTTTTAATATGAAAATGAACTGCGTATTTTAGAACTTGTTTGGCTTTATCACAATATCGACACAAAATGAGAACAGTTTTTGCAGATCATGACTGCCCAAGCCAAGCCGATAACTTATAAACAAACAGACGGAATCCCTCCCTCTGCAAGCAGTTCCCCATCGCCTCAGCCTGCCAATCAGCTTTGATAAAAATATCTTCTTTACATAAAACCGAATATAATGGCATTTCTTGACACATTCATTCACTCGGCATCACTGCATTTATTGAATTGTTTTGATGCATATATTTGATTTTATAAGGAATAACAATGAAAAGCTTGGGCAGTACTTTATTTATCCTCGGCGTATTGGCATTCGGTTTGAATTATATGAACGCAGTACCCAAAGTTTTGGCCTGGATTTACGAATGGGGCGAAGATACCGCCATGTGGATTAAAGCAGGCATTACAGGCGGCGGCGCTTTACTGTGGTTGGCAGGCAATTTCCTTGAAAAACCTGCAGAGGCAGAAGCTGAACCGGAAGAGGAAGAAGAATAAATACCATAAAAGGCCGTCTGAAAAGTTTCAGACGGCCTTTTTTATATCTTCGGCAAAACAGTACCTACTTTATGTCCGAAAGTATGCCTTAATCGAATAAATTGCTTGCTTTATTACTCCATGCGTCGAAGTTGACTTTTATGGATATAACCCTGAATCGAAACATGATGACCATACTCGTCTTTTTCTGTGTAAGCTCCCTGATTGCTGTACCACAACCAGTCGCCTTTTCTGAAGGCTGGGGCGATCTGTACACGTGTTCCGTTTGGGAGTGTTTTGATGATTTCGCCTTGCCCGATCGGTTCTTCGGGGTAGCTGTTGTTACGGACGTTTGCCGATCCGTCAGGGCTGGCGACAACATAATTGTGCACGATAAAACCTTGGCTTTGATGGACGTAGCCTGTACGGATTCCATCTAATTGAATATGAAACCATTTACCCTGTTTCCTGAGTATTTTGTGTTTTCTGCTTTCATAATTCAGTACCGTCATGATTTTGCTGCGTGTATCAGGAGCAACACGAACGTTTGCAGAGCCATCGCATTCGGTATGAGGCAAAAAGTAATCAGCGGCTTGGGCTGCGGCCGACGACAGTAAAACCGTTAAAAACAGTGCCATTTTCTTCATGGTTGGTTTTCCTTATATGTTTAGAGTGAGTTTGTTGTGGCGGTAAATTGTGTTGCCATGCGGGCTTTGACGCTGAATATGTCCGCCTGCTTATCCAAACTTCACTTCTGCCCCGAATACTTCCTGCCACAGTTTTCGCACATTGCCGTAGTGGGTCAGCAATTCGTCCGTCACTTCGGTTTTTTTGGCATCGCGCAGTTTGGTATTGTGTTGCTGCTGGCGGTAGAAGCGGTAGGCGGTGCGGCTTTGTTCGGCTAGGGTTTTGTCGATGAGGCCGTAGTCGGCGGCGATGTTTAAGAGGGCGATGTTGCCGTAGTTGTCGAGGAGTTGCGGATATTTTCGGGCATGGGCAAGGATGAGGTATTGGACGATAAATTCGACGTCGACCACGCCGCCGCGCGCGTATTTGACGTTGCTGTCAACCGGCGGATGGGTGGTGAACATTTTTTCACGCATTTCGATGATTTCGCCTGCTAAAACGGTTGGGTCGCGCTCGGCGGTGAGGATTTCGGTACGGATGCGGTCGAAGGCCGTCTGAATTTCGGGTGTACCGCAGATGAAGCGGGCGCGGGTGAGAGACTGATGTTCCCACGTCCAGGCGTTTTCGCGCTGGTATTTTTCGAAGGCGGTAATGCTGTGGGCGAGGAAGCCGGCGTCGCCGTTGGGGCGCAGGCGCAGGTCGGTTTCGTAGAGGCTGCCTGCGCCGGTGGCGGCGGAAAGCCAGTTGGTCAGGCGGCGGGCAAGGCGACTGTACACGTCGCCTGCATCGGGATGCGGGTCGTCGTAAAGATAGACCAAATCGAGGTCGGAGGAATAGCTGAGCTCTTTACCGCCCAGTTTGCCGTAGCCGATGATGGCGAATTGCGGCGTATCGCGGTGTTTTTTGGGCATATCCGCCCACGCGCAAGGCTCGGCGGCGGCGAGGATGGTGTCGGCAAGGGCGGAGAGCTGGTCGGAAAGTGATTCTACCGTCCACAGTCCGGCAAGGTCCTGAACGGCGAGGCGGAAGACTTGGGCGTGTTGGAAATGACGCAGTGTGTCCATTTGCGCTTCGGTGTCGCCGCCGCAGGCTTTGAGGTCGTCTGAAAGGGCGGCGGCGAGGGCTTGCCAGTCGAACGCGGTATCCAAAAGCTGGGCGCTGATGAGTTCGTCCAGCAGAATCGGGTATTTGCTCAGATACGCCGCCACCCAAGAACTTTGGCTCATGATTTGTGCCAGATGCGCCAAGGTTTGCGGATGTTCGTTGAGGAAAGCGAGATAGGCGGAGCGGCGGCTGATGTTTTCGAGGAAGTCAAACAGCCGCATCAGCGTATCGGTCGGGTTGGGTTGCGCTGCCGCCGCCTGTACCAACAACGGCACAATGGCGTCAAAACGCGGCTGGGCGTGTGCGGAAAGGTGGCGGTATTTATGGCCGTTGCGGATTTGATCGAGCCGTGTGGCGATGGTTTCGGCATCAAACCCGTGTTCTTTCAGACGGCCTAGCCGTTCTTCTTCGTCGGGTTTTTCCTGCCATGCCCATTGCCATTCGCTATTGCTTTGCGTTTGTTCTTCGGGTTCGCTCAAGATTTCGTTGAACAACTGATTGACCTTGTTCCGATGAACATTGAGGCCGTCTGAAAAAGCGGCGTAGCTGTCGAAGCCCATGCTTTCGGCGAGCAGTTGCTGCTGTTCGGGCGAGGCAGGCAGGGTTTGGGTTTGCTGGTCGTCCCAGTATTGCAGGCGGTGTTCGACGTCGCGCAGGAAGCGGTAGGCGGCAAGCAGGGTTTCGACGTTTTCAGACGGCATGATGCCCAGCTCGGCAAGTTTCTTCAGCGTTTCCTGCGTGCCTTTCAGTTGCAGCGCGCGCATTTGCCCGCCGCGTATCATCTGGAAAATCTGGGCGATAAATTCGACCTCGCGGATGCCGCCCGCGCCGAGTTTGATGTTGTCCGCCATGCCTTTTTTGCTGACTTCGCTGCGGATTTGGCGGTGCAGGTTGCGCATCGCTTCATACGCGCTGTAATCCAGATATTTGCGGAACACGAAGGGGCGCACCAGCGCTTTAATGTCGTTCGGATACGGCGTAACCACGCGGCCTTTGCACCACGCATAGCGTTCCCATTCGCGCCCCTGCGTAATCAGGTATTGCTCCAGCGCGGTTTCGCTCAATACCAGCGCGCCCGAATCGCCGTCCGGCCGCAGCCGCATATCTACGCGGAACACCTGCCCGTCGGCGGTAATGTCGTTCAACAATGCAATCAGTTTCTGCCCGACTTTGGTGAAAAACTCTTGATTGCCGCGTTCGCGCCTGCCGTCGGTATCGCCCGATTCGGGATAGATGAAAATCAAATCGATGTCGGAAGACACGTTCAGCTCATAGCCGCCCGCCTTACCCATCGCCACCACGCTCAAATGTTGCGGCGATTTCGTATAACGCCCGATCGGCGTGCCGTACATGTCCCGATAATAGGCGTAGGAAAAGTCCAACGCGGTATTGACGGCAAAATCGGCAAACAGCGTAATCGTGCGGGTTACTTCGTTCAAATCGCTGATGCGGTTTATATCGCGCACAATAATCTGCGACACCACATAACGGCGCAATTCGCGCAACTGCCGCGCCAATTCTTCCTCGTTTTCTTCCGTGCGGATTTTGTCCCAATCGGCAAAGGCTTGGAAATCCTCATCCGTCAACACCTTGTCCAGCATGGGCAGGAAAATTTCGGGCTTGAGTTTGCCTGAATCAAGGTTGCGGGCGAGAAAAAGGGAATAACGGCGGGCAGTATCGAGGCGGTTCATAATCTTTGCCTGAATAAACAGAAAAGACCATCATAGCAAGGTTTCAGGCCGTCTGAAACCCACGCTTTCCCCTATCCGTGCAATCGGCTAAAATACCAACCTTTGCAACCCCACATAAGGAAACCGCCATGACCCGTATGGTTCACTGCGTCAAACTCGGCAAAGAAGCCGAAGGCATGAAATTTCCGCCGCTGCCCAACGAATTGGGCAAACGCATTTTTGAAAACGTTTCCCAAGAAGCATGGATGGCATGGACCCGCCACCAAACCATGCTCATCAACGAAAACCGCCTAAGCCTTGCCGATCCGCGCGCACGCGAATACCTCGCCCAGCAGATGGAACAATACTTCTTCGGCGAAGGCGCAGATGCCGTACAAGGCTACGTTCCGCAAGAGCCTAAATAAGCATTGAAAAGCCAAGGCCGTCTGAAACCTGATTTTCAGACGGCCTTTAAAATTCCCGATTGCCCCGCATATTAGACAAATAGAACAGATAAATCATACAAACCCATGATTTTCTGTTAAAATCCAAATTTCATTCATTTCAATCCACACTGGAGCAAACGCCATGCAAAACGACGTTTACGACTATACCTCGCAAGGCTCGGTTGCCAAAAATACCGTCCTGCAAAAAACCTACCGCCTGCTCGGCCTGTCTTTCATTCCTGCCATTGCCGGCGCGTTCTTTTCCGCCAAAACAGGCTTTAACATTTTCGCCATATTCGGCTCATACTGGGTTTCCCTGGCCGCCTTCTTCGGCTTCTTCTACGGCATGACCTTCCTGATCGAGAAAAACCGTTACAGCAACGTCGGCGTCGCCCTGTTGATGATCTTCACTTTCGGTATGGGCCTTGCCATCAGCCCTATGCTGCAATACGCCCTGGCGATTAACAACGGCGCGCAAATCGTCGGTACGGCCGCCGCCATGACCGCCGGCGTATTCTTCACCATGTCCGCCATGGCACGCCGCACCACAATGAACATGAACAAACTCGGCAGCTTCCTCGGTGCCGGTGCGATCGTGCTCATGATTGCCGTTGTAGCCAACATCTTCCTCAACATCCCTGCACTGAGCCTAACCATCGCAGCCGGCTTCGTTGTCTTCAGTTCCCTGATGATTATGTGGCAGGTGCGTGCCGTTATCGACGGCGGCGAAGACAGCCACATCAGCGCGGCGCTGACCATCTTCATCTCCATCTACAATATTTTCAGCAGCCTCTTGAGAATCCTCATCTCTCTCAGCGGTGACGACTGATAAAGCCGCAAAGGCCGTCTGAAATTTCAGACGGCCTTTTTGATTTTTGACATCACCGGCAAACTCCCCTATCCTGAACGCCACACAAACCCCATTCCCAACCCAAAATGACCACGACCACTCCGCGCCGTGCCGTGTACGCAGGCAGCTTCGACCCTCCCACCCTCGGCCACCTGTGGATGATACAGGAAGCCCAATCCCTCTTTGACGAACTCATCGTCGCCATCGGCACCAATCCCGAAAAGCGCAGCACCTACACCATAGAAGAACGCCGCGCCATGCTCGATGCCATTACCCACCCCTTCCCCAACGTCCGCATCAGCGTGTTTGAAAACCGCTTTTTGGTCGATTACGCCCGAGAAGCCAACGCCAATTTCATCGTCCGCGGCATCCGTTCCGCCGCCGACTACGAATACGAACGCTCGATGCGCTACATCAACAGCGACATCGCCCCCGAAATCTCCACCGTCTTCCTGATGCCGCCGCGCGAAATAGCCGAAGTATCCTCCACCATGGTCAAAGGCTTGGTCGGCCCCCAAGGCTGGCGCGACATGATAGGCCGCTACCTCCCCGACCCCGTCTATCAAAAAATCCTGCAAGACCACGAAACAAACACATAAAACTAAGACCGTCTGGACATTTCAGACGGCCTTTCCATTTTCATGGATTATTGACGGGCAGACGTCAACGCCTGTAGGTTTTGATTCAACGTTTCTAGGTCCAACCAACCGGCGGCAATAAACAGCATCAGAATCACCGTACCCACACACAGCACGCCGATACCATACAACAGGTAGCCCACCAAAACACGGCCTACCGTTGCATTCCCCATCCACATCAAACCGCGTACCTGCACCACAAACACCCAAGCCTGCCACAACAGCGCAAACACAGCCAACGCCGGCACATACAACACCAGCAACAGCGGCAAGAGCAAAGCCTCAGACACCAAAATAAAGCCCCACAAAGGCAGCCGGGGCGCACCGTAATAATGCAGCACCTTGCGCATCGAGCGGCTTAACACCAACCATTTCACCATCACCAAAATCACCGACAGGCACACCGCCGCCGCGCCGCTGCCAAACAAAGGCGACATGCTGGCCGCGTTCACCACACCCAACAGCAGCAACACCGCCGCCATCACCAAAGGCGAATACAAATACGTCTCCGGCGAACGATAGCGCAAACGCAAAACATCCCACATATCACGAACAAACACATACAGCATGGCATAAATCCAAAGCAAAAAAGCCGATTGTATCTTAGGCCGTCTGAAAATCAAACCGGCAAACTTAAAAACCGCCAATTAAAACGAAAAAATAATTCAATACAAAACAAAATCTTAATTTACCGCCTCAAAAATAAAGCCTACAAACGCTTGCACAAGGCAACGAAATTTGGTTTAATTCACATCTCGCAACGAAACACGCGAAGGCCAGATAGCTCAGTTGGTAGAGCAACGGATTGAAAATCCGTGTGTCGGCGGTTCGATTCCGCCTCTGGCCACCACCAACCGCCTTGAAGCGGTTATTTTTTTGTCTATACAATTTGCACGCCATACTTAGCGCAAATCCCGTTCTAAACCATGCGTCCCGTTTTCCACACAAGGCCGTCTGAAAAATTTCAGACGGCCGTTGTTCATGTTGGCATGGCATAAAAATCCGCTTCTCCGCCCCATTCCGACAGAATACGGCGCTTCCATCCAAATCGGCTGAAACCTTCGCGAACATACTGAATATGAATAAAGTTCAAGGCAGGTCGGTTTACTATATAATACCGTCCAAACCAACCATAACTTACTCATTGCAGGGAAGATAATGAAAAAAGTGCTGATTGTGCATTACTCGCAAACGGGGCAGCTCTCCAGCCTGGCGCAAAATTTTGCCGCGCCGTTGCAAACAGCCGGCATACAGGTCGATTGCGTCAATATCGTACCGGAGCAGGCGTTTCCGTTTCCGTGGCCGTTTTGGCGTTTTTTCGATACCTTTCCTGAAACCGTCCATTTAAAGCCCGCCCCGATTCTGCCGCCGCACATTCCATCCGAAGATTACGATGTGGTGGTCATTGCCTACACCGTTTGGTTCCTCTCTCCTTCGCAACCGATGACCGCCTTTTTGCAACGCGAAGAAACGCACCGCCTGCTGGACGGCAAACCGGTCATCACGCTTATCGGCTGCCGCAATATGTGGCTGGGCGCGCAAGAGAAAATGAAATCTTTGCTGAAACAAAACGGCGCTAAACTCATCGGCAACATCGTAAAAATCGATGCCTGCAACAGCGCGGCAAGTTTTATTACCACTCCTGCCTGGATGCTGACCGGTGACAAACGCTATTTCCGCTCCCTGCCCTCCGCCGGCATTGCTGAAGAAGAATTGGCGGATGCGGCGCGGTTTGGTGCGAAATTGCGCGATGCACTGTTAAACCAACAGCCTTTGGACGAAACCCTGTTTCAAAATATGGGCGCGGTGACAGTCAATGAAAAACTGATTTTCAGCGAACGCGCCGCCGGCCGCAGCTTCTTCGTCTGGGGCAGGCTTTTGATGGCGGCAGGCCGTATTTCTCCGCTTTTGCGCCGTGCCTTGCTGTGCTTTTACATCGTCTTTTTATTGGCGATGATTTTGGTAGTTTTACCCGTTAGCGTAATTTTGAAAAAGCTGCTGCATCCGCTGCTCAAAGGCCGTCTGAAAAAGCTGGCGGACTATTATGCGCAACCGTCAGGCAGATAATCCGTTTCAGACGGCCTCAAACCAGGAATCCATCATGCCCGAAGTGATCCACTACCCCGAGCTCCATCGCTTTCAAATCGATATTGACGGTTTGGAAGCAGGCTATATCAGCTATACCGAACACAACGGCGGCTGGGACGTAAACCATACCGAGGTCTCGCCCAACTTCCGTCATCGCGGCATTGCCAAACTGCTGGTGGACGCGCTGATGGAATATGCCGAAACACATCACATCCCGTTGACTGCAAGCTGCGACTACGCGGCGCGGTTTATCGGTTGATTATTTTGACAAACACATCATGACATCGAATAACACACTCAAAGACGTTTATCTCAACCGCGTTTCTGCCTTTTTGCCCAACGCCCCCGTCGGCAATGACGAAATGGAAGCCGTCCTCGGCATGGCAGGCGATGTGCCTTCACGCGTGCGCCGTATGATTTTGCGCTCCAACGGCATTTTGTCGCGCCATTACGCCATCGACCCTGAAAGCCGCCGCACGACGCACACCAATGCCGAATTGGCCGCCGAAGCGGTCAACGGCCTGTTTGCCCAAGGCGTTCCTGCAGAAGCCGTCGGCAGCCTGGCCTGCGCCACTTCCTATCCCGACCAAACCATGCCCGGACACGGCGTGATGGTGCATGGTTTGCTGGATATGCCGCCTTGCGAAGTGTTCAGCATGGCAGGCGTATGTGCGGCAGGTATGGCGGCGATGAAACACGCCTACAACGCCGTACGCACCGGCGAACACGCACATGCGGTTTCCGTTGCTTCCGAAAACGCCTCGGCAGTCATGCGCGGCGAAGTGTTCCAAAGTGAAACCGACCATAAAAAACTGGAAAACGCGTCCCCCGAAATCGGGTTTGAAAAAGACTTTTTACGCTGGATGCTGTCTGACGGCGCAGGCGCGGTGTATCTGTCCGACCGCCCTAATTCAGACGGCCTCAGCCTGAAAATCCATTGGATAGACCTGCTTTCCTACGCCAACGAAATGCCGCCCTGCATGTATGCCGGCGCAGAATTCCGCGACGGAATCTTTGAAGGCTGGAAACACGCCGATGCCGATTACGGCCGCCGCCACAGCCTGATGGCGGTCAAACAGGACGTCAAACTGCTGAACGAAAACATCGTCCGCTATACGGTGGAAAAACCCCTCTCCCAAATCGCCGCCAAACACGGCATCCGCGCCAAAGAAATCGATTGGTTCCTGCCCCACTACTCTTCCGGCTTTTTCCGCGACCGCCTTTCAGACGGCCTGAAAAACATCGGCTTCGACATTCCGCAGGAAAAATGGTTTACCAATCTGCACAGCAAGGGCAACACGGGTTCGGCCTCGATTTACATCATCCTTGAAGAATTTATGCGCACTTTCCCCATCGAGCACGGCCAAAAAATCCTGTGTTACGTTCCGGAAAGCGGACGCTTTTCAACATGTTTCATGCTTTTGGAAGCAGTAAAGGCCGTCTGAATGAAGATTGACGACATCCCTCAAGACAACAGCGCCAGCTACCACGGCCACCGCAAAGTCATCTACGGCACCCGCGACGGCCACTACGAAGCGGCTACCAGCAACGGTTGGCAGGACGAAGCCTACGCCACCGAAATGGCGGTGTGCGAACTCGATGCCCAAACTCAGGCCGCGCGCGAAGCCGTCAAAAAAGGCGAATATTCTCCGCTGTACTACCATATGTTCCGCTGCCGTTATGATGAAACCGGCTTGGCCATGGCGGCAGGCGTATGGAAATGGCAGCTGCGTCGGCATTTCCGTCCCGAAGTGTTCGCCAAACTACCGGCCAAAACCCTGCAAAAATACGCCGATGCCTGCCAAATCAACATAGACGGCCTCAAACAAACCGATATTTAAAGCCCCTCATGATTACCCTACATTCGCTCGACCAATCCCGCGCCCTGCGCATTGTTTGGCTGCTTGAAATCCTCGGTACGCCTTACCGCCTGCAAACCTACCGCCGTCATCCCGACACTTTGCTCGCCCCTGACGAACTCAAAGCCATCCATCCCTTGGGCAAATCGCCTTTATTGGATGATGACGGCTTTATCTTGGCGGAAAGCGGCGCGATTACCGACTATCTGATTCAAACCTACGGCAACGGCCGCCTGATGCCCAAACGCGGCAGCCGCGAATACTGGCAATATCAACGCTGGCTGCATTATGCCGAAGGTTCGCTGATGCCGTTATTGCTGCTCGGACTGGTGTTCCGCCGAATTGAAAGTGCACCCATGCCGTTTTTCGTCAAACCGATTGCCCGCAAAATCAGCGGTAGCGTCAAAAGCAGCTTTATCCATCCGCAAGCCGCCCTGCATCTTGCCCATATTGACAGCGAGCTGGAAAACCGCGAATGGTTGGTCGGCAACAGCCTCAGCGGTGCCGACATCATGATGAGCTATCCGCTGCAAGCAGCAGCCGACCGCTTCGATTTTGCCGACTACCCCAATATCCGCGCTTATTTGCAACGCATCGAAGCGCATGAAGCCTACCGCCGCGCCGTTGAAAAAGCAGGTTCGCCTTTATTGAAACTCGACCAATAAAACAAGGCCGTCTGAAACGTTTTCAGACGGCCTGAAACCTTGGTTTACCTGCCAAATATGTTTACGCAAACGACGTTTTTACCCAAGCGCCGCCCGAATGCTTTGTTCCCCCTCGCCGTTCCACTATAATGGCAACCCATATCCTTCTAAAAAAATAACACCATGCCAACCGACAACCGCCCGACTCTTGCCATCGACACCAGCACATCCTTTCTGTCCATCGCATTGGAACATCAAGGCGAAGTCCGCCTGTTTCACGAAAACGTCGGCACCAAGCAATCCGAACAAATCCTGCCGCAAATCGAACGCCTCTTTAAAGAAGCGGGCATCACGGCCGCCGATTTGGGCTGCATCGTTTATGCACAGGGCCCCGGCGCATTTACCGGCCTGCGTATCGGCGCGGCGGTTGCACAAGGTTTGGCCACGCCGTTTGACACGCCCATGATCGGCATTCCCTGCCTCGATGCCGCCGCTTCGCTGCTGCCGCCATCAAGCTGTGTACTGGCGGCCACCGATGCGCGTATGGGCGAAGTGTTCTACGCATGGTTTGATACGCAAAACCACGTCCGCTTGAGCGATTACACGGTTGGCAAAGCCGCCGCCATTACCGCTCCCGAAGGCAAAACGCCTACCGGCGGCATCGGCAATGCCTTTGCCCTCGCCGACAAACCGCCTTTTGACGGTCAAGCCGATATGCCGACCGCCACCGACTATCTTAAACTTGCCCGCAGCGGCCGCTATGTTGCCACCGATGCGGCACACGCCGAGCTGCTCTACGTCCGCAACAAAATTGCCCTGACCGCGCAAGAGCAAGCCCAACAAAAGGCCAAACCGTGAACCTGCGCCCAGCCGTACTTGCCGACTGCTCCACCCTTGCCGCCATCGACGCACAAGGCAATCCTTCGTCGTGGACGGCGCAGCAGTTTGAATCGGCGGTTCAACACCATCCCGACAGCGTTTGGCTCAGTCAGGCCGACCACCAAATTACCGGTTTTATCGTGTGGCAAACCGTGTTTGACGAATCCGAACTGCACCTGATTGCCGTCGCGCCCAAATACCGCCGCCAAGGCATTGCATCCGCCCTGCTGCAACACTGGCAAAACGCAGTGCAACAGCAAGGCGCAACCCGATTGCTACTCGAAGTCCGTGCAAGCAATGAAACCGCGCAACAGCTCTACCGCAAACACGGCTTCCAAACCTGCGGCCGCCGCAAAAACTACTACGCCCTGCCCGACGGTGGCAGCGAAGATGCCGTATTGATGGAGAAATCATGTTAAGCAGCCGCTACCTGCACCTGCACGAAGCCTTGGGTTTGGGCCCGATGTGGCTGAACCGAAACGCCAAAATCATCCATGTCGCGCCTCAAGCCGCGACTGCACCCGTCCGCCCCAAAACCATTGCCACCGATACCGCGCAAGCCGTGCGCACTTTATCCGCAGGCGCCCATCAGGCACGCACCGCCGCCATTGCCACTGCGCAAACGGCCAAACCGGCTGTCCGCGTTCCCGAAGCGGCACCCAAAGCCATAGCCAAAACACCGGCAAAAACAGAAAAAGCCGCGCATTCAGACAATCTGCCCCGTCTTGACGTAACCATCAGGCCGTCTGAAATCATGGTGGTCAGCATTTGCCCGTCCACCGAAGACAGCCTGCACGGTACGCTGTTTAGCGGCAACGTCGGCACACTTCTCGACAACATCCTCGCCGCCATCGGCCTCAAGCCCGAGCAGGCGCACAAAACCGCATGGGTCAAAACCGCGCCCGTGTTCACCGCCCTGCCCGATGCCGAACACGTCCGCGCCGAGCTTGCCGAAATGCAAAACGAGCTGACCGCTTCGCAAGCGCGCGCAGTATTGTTTCTCGGCAAAATCTTCGACAGCCCCGACATGATCGGACTGATGAACGAATTGTGCGGGAAGCGGCCGCATTTCGTCATTCCCCACCCCGCCCGCCTGCTGATGCAGCCGCAACTCAAAGCGCAGGCATGGCAAATCTTAAAGCCATTGAAACAGCTTTTGGCCAAGGCCGTCTGAACATTCTGTTCAACCTAAAATCAGGTTTTCCACCAATAAAAAAGGGCGTGTTCGACACGCCCTAATGTTTATCAATATTCCGCCGAATGCCAGAAAGGCTGGCCCACCGTCGGCGTACTGGCGCGCGCTTTCTCACGCGCTTCCACAGGTTCCGCCTCATATGCCAGACGGCCCGACTCGACCGCAAGCGCAAAAGCGCGTGCCATATTGACCGGATCGCCGCTGCGGGAAACGGCGGTATTCAGCAACACGCCGTCAAAGCCCCATTCCATCACTTGCGCCGCCTGCGAAGGCAAACCCAAACCGGCATCGATAATCAACGGCGTGTCGGGCAGGCGTTTGCGCAGGACTTTCAACGCATAAGCATGAACCGCGCCCAAACCCGTGCCAATCGGCGCCGCCCACGGCATCAACGCCTGACAGCCTGCGTCAAGCAGGCGGCGGCAGGCAATCAGGTCTTCAGTGCAATAAGGCAGCACTTTGAAGCCGTCTTTAATCAGGATTTCCGCCGCTTCGACTAGTTGGAACACATCGGGCTGCAACGTATCATCATCGCCGATAAGTTCGAGCTTAATCCAGTCGGTATCAAACACTTCGCGTGCCATTTGCGCAGTGGTCACGGCTTCCTGAACGCTTTGACAGCCTGCGGTATTGGGCAATACAGGTACGCCCATTTCCTCCAACAACGACCAAAAACCCTGCCCGTGCGCTTCGCCGCCGCTGCCGGCACGGCGCAATGAAACGGTAATCATCGCCGGTTGCGCGATTTGGACAGACTGCTTGAGGATTTCCGGCGTCGGATAAGCAGCCGTACCGAGCAGCAGCCGTGAAGAGAAAGTTTCTCCGTATAGGGTAAACATGATGGATTCCTTTTTAATATTATTTTTGGGGCAATAGCCTTCTGAAAAATCGGTTTAGATAGTTTCCAAATAGTTTTCAAGTCCTTCGGCGACCTTGGTCGGAATAAACTCGGTAATCGTGTATTTCGCCACGCCTTCTCGGTGAAACGGGTCTTCTGCAATTAACTTTTCCACCTGTTCCCTGCCTGATGCTTTCATCAAGATAACGCCGCCCGTCCGCGGCTGTTTGCGGCCAGACATAACAAATATACCTGCTTGATAATACCGCTCGAGATACGCGATATGCTCAGCCAGGTAGGTTTCAACCGCAGCCAAGTCTTTAATATATTCCAACGATACGATAAACATTTCTTTTCCTTTTCTCAGCATTAAACCAATAGCGCAGATATACGCGCAGTAAAACCGCTTATCCGCCGACTACGGGGCGCACAATGTCCACTTTATCGTTTTCGTTTAAAACCGTTTCCGCATACGCGCCTTTGGCGACAAACTGGGTATTGACGGCAACGGCAAACGGTTTCTGCGGCGAGGTTTGGGCGATAAGGTCGGCAACGGTTGTGCCGTTTAATGTGATGGTTTCATTGTTCAATATAATCTTCATGATGTTTGCTCCTCTTGTCAGACTTCTTATTTTCAGACGGCCTTATTGGTCCCACAAAGCCTGAAACGCTTTAACCACCGCTTCGGGATTTTCCGCTTCGGTCACGGCGCGGACGACGGCGAGTGAGGAAACGCCTGTTGCCAGCACATCTTCGGCATTGTTCAAATCGATGCCGCCGATGGCGACGACGGGCGTGCCGCGTGCCTGTCTGACGTATTCGCGCAGTTTGTCTAAACCTTGCGGGGCGGTCGGCATTTGTTTGGTCGTGGTCGGGAAAATCGCGCCGCTGGCGACATAGCTGGGATGTACGGACAGGGCGCGGTCGAGTTCGGCAACGGAGTGCGTACTCAAACCCAAGCGCAAACCGGCGGCTTCAATCGCGGCAAGGTCGGCGGTGTCCATGTCTTCCTGTCCGAGATGTACGCCGTATGCGCCCGCTTCTATCGCTTCGCGCCAGTGGTCGTTGATAAAAAGCTGGGTTGCGCTGTTTTGACAGGCGGCGACGCAACGTTCGATTTCACGTTTCAATTCGTCACCATGCAAGGTTTTGCAACGCAGTTGCACCGTGTCGGCACCTGCTTTGACCATGCGCTCAACCCAGTCGGCGGTGGGAACGACGGCGTAAAATTTCAGGGGGGATTTGAGTGGCGGGAAATTCATGGCGGCTCCGAATCGGACAAATTGTTGTCATGTTATCAGAAAGGCCGTCTGAATAATATTTGTTTTCAGACGGCCTTATCAAATGGTTTTGAACAATCAAGAAGGATATTACAAACCCACCCTTTTGCTGATTGGGATAAAGGTTGTTACAACAAAAACAATGTGGCCAATCCCAAGAAAATCAGGAAGCCGCCGGAGTCGGTGACCGCGGTAATCAGCACCGAGCTGCCCAATGCGGGGTCGCGTCCGGCTTTTTCCATAATGACGGGAATGAGGACGCCGACGGTCGCGGCCAGCAAAAGGTTCAAGGTCATTGCGGCCACCATGACCAAACCGATGCCGATGTTGCCGTAGAGCAGCCATGAAATCACGCCCATCACAGTGCCCCAAATAATGCCGTTGACGAGGGCGACGCCGACTTCTTTTTTCAGCAGGCGGCCTGCCTGCGTGCTGGTCATTTGTCCCATCGCCATGGCGCGGACAATCATGGTGATGGTTTGGTTGCCGGAGTTGCCGCCGATGCCGGCGACGATGGGCATCAACGCGGCCAGTGCGACGATTTTCTCGATACTGCCTTCAAATGCGCCAATCACGCGGCTGGCGATAAAGGCGGTACACAGGTTGATGGCAAGCCACATCCAGCGGTTTTTCACCGAGTCCCAAATCGGGGCGAACAAGTCTTCTTCTTCTTGCAAACCGGCCATGTTAAACATGTCGGCTTCGGATTCTTCACGGATCACGTCCACCATTTCGTCAATGGTGATCCTGCCGATCAACTTTTTGTTTTCATCGACAACCGGCGCGGTAACCAAGTCATAACGCTCAAACGCCTGCGCCGCTTCTTCCACGTCGTCTTCGGGACGGAAGCGCACGACATCGGTGGCCATCACGTCTGCCACCATGTCTTCGGGGTCGGCGACCAAGAGTTTGCGGATGGGCAGCACGCCTTGCAACACGTCGTTTTCATCAACCACGAAAATCTTGTCGGTATGGTCGGGCAGGCTGTCGAAACGGCGCAAGTAGCGCAATACGACTTCACACGCCACATCGGCACGGATGCTGACCAATTCAAAGTCCATAATCGCGCCGACTTGGTTGTCTTCGTAAGACATCGCCGCTTTGACCTGCTCGCGTTCTTCTTCATCACGCGTTTGCAGCGCTTCGTACACCACTTGGTGCGGCAGGTCGTCTGCCAGCTCTGCCAATTCGTCTGCGTCCAAATCATCGACGGCGGCCAACAGCTCGTCTTTGTCCATGGACTCGATCAGCGTTTCGCGTACGGCGTCGGATACTTCCAGCAACACTTCGCCGTCGTCTTCCGGGGCGACCAAAAGCCAGACGATGTTACGCTCGCGCGGCGGCAGGGATTCCAAGACGGCGGCCACGTCGGCAGGGTGCAGCTCGGCCAAGAGGACGGTCAGCTCGGTGAACTTGTCGCGCAGGCTTTCATCTTCAATCGGCACGCCTGCTTCGATTTGTTCGAAGGACGGCTCGAGGATTTCGCATAAGGCATGGATGCGGTCGATATCGTCAGAGATGCGATCGTCAGAAATGCGGTCTTCCACCGCTTCATTGTCGGGGGTATGGTCGAGATTCGGAGGGGTTTGTTCGATGCTCATAAATGCTCCGCCCGCCGGACGCGGGGAGGCATTTCGGCGGGATGATTATGGTTGTTGTGTGTCTGATGGGAAGTTCAAAGGCGAACTGGGAAGGTCCATAATTCGAGCCTGCTGAGAGGCGCAGAGTTGTAAACGGTGCATATTCTACTCTTTTTTAGGCCGTTTTACCATTTTTAACGGGAAAGGCCGTCTGAAACCGGGTGATAACGACACCCTTTTTTTCAGACGGCCTGATGATTTGATTTTATTTGTTTCGCCTGCCGAACGCTTCCCTGACCACGTCCAACCAAGCCCTTAAGGCCGGCGTCGGGCGTTGGTGTTTTTTCCATGCCATGGTGAGCTGCCAGCGGATTTCGGGTTCGACCAAAGGAATGGCGGCAAAGACATCGGGATTGATTTTTCGGGCATAGTATTCGGGCAGCAGGGCAATGCCCATATTGTGCGCCACCATGTCGGCAACCAAATTCCATTGTCCGGTACGGCAGACAACGTTGGGGGTAAAACCTTGATTACGGCAGGCCGTCTGAATGGTTTCGTTGAGGGAAAAGCCGGCGCCAAACAGAATGAAGGGCTCGTGTTGCAGGCTTTTGAGCGTCAGTGCATCGTGTCTCGCCCGATTTTTCGGCATCAAGACCACCAGCGGATAGTCGCACAAGGTAATGCTGTCGAAGTCTTCGTGAACCGGCGCGAGCAGCTGCCCGGCATCGAGTTCGTTGTTGCGCAAGGATTGCTCGATGGCGAGCGAGCCTTGTTCCAAAAACGACAATTCGATGTCCGGCCATTTTTGGTGGAAATCAAACAGCGCATGACTGAGCAAATCGCTGCCAAACAAAGCCAAACCCAAACGCAGCGTCCCGCTTTTGACATGGCGGTAATCGTCAATGCGGGCCAGCAGCAAATCGCGTTCGTGTAAAAGGTTTAACGCGTGGCGATAGACTTCTTCGCCGATTGCGGTCGGCTGCACCTGCCGCTTTTTGCGTCCGTTTTCTTTGCACAAAAGCGGCACGCCCAATTCTTCTTCCAAAGCCTGAATGATTTTGCTGACCGTCGGCTGCGTCAAATTCAACGCGGAAGCCGTGGCCGAAAAACTTTGCAGGCGGATGAGTTCGGCAAAACAATACAGGCTTTTGAAGTCCATTATTCCTCTAAGGCATGATTATTCGTTTAATAATTCATATTATGCAGAAACCAGGTTTCTATAATCAAGCCTTTCATTCAACACACACCCATATCATGGATTCCCTCACCAGATTTTTTCAGACGGCCTTGCAGCTTGCCATCATCGGCGCAGTATGGGGCGTTTCCGACCTTATCGTCCGCTTCACGCATCTGCCTATTTCTTCAGGCGTATTGGGCTTGTTCCTCATGCTCGCCCTTTTGGGGCTCGGCATCATCCGCCCGGGCATGGTTGACCGCGGCGCAAAATGGGCATTGGGCGAACTCGTCTTTTTCTTCATCCCCATCATGGTTTCCGTCTTGCAATATCAAGACCTGCTGATGTCCGAAGGCTGGCAGCTGATTTTGACCATCGCCGTCGGCACCGCGCTCGTGATGATCAGCACCGCCCTGACCCTCGATTTCTGCTACCGCTGGAAACGCCGCCTCTACAAAAAACTCCACTCCTAAAAATAGAGAATAAAAATGGACTACACCGCCCTCGCCTGCTTCATCTGGACTTGCTTTGCCTATGTCGTTGCCAAAAAAATCCACCGCAAAAAACCCTTAATGATTTTCTCCCCCGTCGTTACCGTCTCCGTCAGCACCATCCTCCTGCTGCTGGCATTCGGCGTCAATTACGACACCTACCACAAATATACCCAAGGCATCGTCTTCCTGCTCACTCCGGTTACCGTTGCCTTTGCCGTCCCCATTTATGAAAACCGCGAAGTCATCCGCCGCCAGCTGCCCATCCTCTCCATCGCCATTATGGTGGGCATGTTTGTCGGCGTAGTCAGCGCATTCCTCATGAGCCATATGTTCCATTTCAACAACGAAGTGACCAACAGCCTGATGGCGCGCTCCATCTCCACCCCGTTTGCCGTCGTCCTCGCCAGCGAAATCCACGGCTCCGCCTCGCTCGTTTCCCTGTTCACCATCATCACCGGCTTTGTCGGCATGATATTCGGCGACCTGTTTTTGGCCTTTACCCGCATCCGTTTCCACACCGCCAACGGCGTGGCATTCGGCAATGCCGCCCACGGCTTCGGCACATCGCGCGCCGGACAACGCCACGAAACCGAAGGCGTGATGGCCAGCCTGACCATGATTTTGGCCGGACTGTTTATGGTATTGTTTGGCCCGACCATGGTGCATTTGGTAATTTGGATGATGAGTTAGGCTTCATCCTGATGACCATACACAAAAAGGCCGTCTGAAACATATATTGGTTTCAGACGGCCTTTTATATTATGGAACGATTACAGTTTGAAAATAGAAGCTTCTGCTAAATCATGAATGGTATCCAACGCAGATGAACCTGTACCATTGCTTGAATAGGTCGCATTGTCTGAGGAAAGACCGGCAGAAGAATCAAGAGGATCAGCCTCACCAAAGGCACGGCTCAAAAGTTCATCGCCATCGAAAGCTTTGGATTCCAATATCGGCTTCGCGGCCGGCTGCGCAGGCTCGAAACCTTCCCACTCACGCGGATCAAGGCGGATGATACGCCCATTATCGTCATGGCCATTATCAGACTCTATTCCTTTTGAAAAGAAGCCGTTCCATTCACGCGGATCAAGACGGAAAACATGCTCATTATGACCATGATCGGACTCTACTCCTTTTGAAAAAAAGCCGTTCCATTCGCGCGGATCGAGACGGAAGACATGCTCATTATGGCCATTATCGGCCCCTATGCCTTTTGAAAAAAAGCCATTCCACTCGCGCGGATCGAGACCGAAAACAAAATCTTTAGAATCAATTTCTGTACCTGGTTGATATACTTTAGCCACGGAACTCTCCTTAAAAATAAACAGTTGCTGTACCCAATGCCCCATCAGGTTGATGAGAGCCTTTATTCTAAAACAAAGAAAACAGCAGGCAGAGGCCAAAGGGAACAACGGTTCATTAAAACGACAATCGGACTAAAATCTTTTAAAAACAAATAGATATAATTTACACATCATAATCAATAATACATAATCAAATTTCCAGACTACCCCGACAACCAGGGGAATCCTTCTTTCCCACTTTCCCCGTCATGTGGCAAAAAGGCCGTCTGAACAATGACTTTCAGACGGCCTTTTCATTTGCTCAAACCTTATTCTTTAGGTAGGCGCAGGACGGAGACGATGAATCCGCCCCAAATGACAATCAGTGCGACAAGCATCATGACAATGGCTGAAGTACTCATTATTCTTCTCCTTCACGTTCGTGTTCATGTTCGTCTTTGACGTTGAAGCCCTGACCGTGTTTCCACGGCAAGAACGACAGCAAAACCGACAAGACGAGGATGGCGCCCACCATGCCCCAACCGAAGATATTGAGGAAGCTGTCAGGATAGCCGCTGTAATTCTCTTTTAAGAGGCCGACAGTATCCTGATAAAGCATATAGCCGAGCATGGCGACGGTAACCACCACGCTGGCGGTCCACACTTTGCCGACACGGATGGAAGACAGCGCGTTCAAGTGATTGCGCAGTTCGGGCAGCTTGCGCAACAAAACAATCGCCAAAACGTAAACAAAACCGGCAGCCACAATGCCGTAAGTATTGATGAATTTGTCCAATACGTCCAACACAGGCAGGCCGGTGGTCGTACCGAACAGCAAGGTGGAAATAATCGCCATGGGAACGCCTGCAATCATCGTCGCGCTGACACGGCCGATGTTCATTTTGTCTTGAATCGCGGCCACAATCACTTCAACGATAGAAATCATGGAAGTGACACCGGCAAACACCAGCGAGCCGAAGAACAACACGCCGATCAACGCGCCCATAGGGGCTTGGTTGATGATGGTCGGGAACGCGATAAACGCCAAGCCGATACCGCTGGACGCCACTTCGCTGACTTCTTTGCCTGCAGCTTGAGCCATAAAGCCCAATGCGGCAAATACGCCGATACCGGCGAGCAACTCGAAGCTGCTGTTGGCAAAGCCGACAACCAAGCCGGTACCGCCCAAGTCGGTTTTTTTCTTCAGGTAAGAAGAATAAGTAATCATGATGCCGAAGCAGATGGAGAGCGAGAAGAAAATTTGGCCGTATGCGGCTACCCAGACTTTCGGATCCGCCAAACGGCTCCAGTCAGGCGTAAACAAAGCGTCCAAACCTTTTGCCGCACCCGGCAGGGTCAGGGCGATGCCCACCATGATGACAAACATCACCACCAACAACGGCATGAAGAATGTGGACGCACCGGCCACGCCTTTTTGTACGCCCAAAGCCATAATCGCCAGCGTAAACACCCAAATGGCAATCAGTGGGCCGGCCACTTTGCCGACAAAATCCAAGCCCAAGTCTTTGGCATCGGCCATTTGCAGGAAGTCTTTGAAGAAGAAGGTTTGAGGATCCGCACCCCACGCCGAAGTCAAAGAATAATAGGCATAGCTTGCCGCCCAGCCGACAATCACGGCGTAGTAGATACAGATGATGACGTTGGTCAGGAAGTTCCACCAACCCACCGGCTCAAACCAACGGCCGAGGCGGCGGAAGGCCAAAGGAGGCGAACCGCGGTAACGGTGGCCGATGGCATAGTCGAGCAGCAACAGCGGAATACCTGCCGTCAACAGCGCAACCAAATAAGGGAGGACGAAAGCACCACCGCCGTTGTCGAAGGCGATGTAAGGGAAACGCCAAATGTTGCCTAAGCCCACGGCAGAGCCGATGGCGGCAAACATAAAGGCACGGCGACTGCTAAACGTCGCGCGTTCGCTGGATTGAGAATTTGACACAATGAACCTCTTAAAAATCGAGTGTCGTCAAGGCCTCCCGGCCTTGCGCGTATATATTTAGAAATCAGGTCGGACAAACCGGCCGGTTAAAATAGATATTCGGACAAGGATAATATCCGGTATTTAAAGAATGCACCGCTTATGGCCATGCAAACATAATCTGACCTTATCGTAAAAAAATTTAACACTGTTGGCAAGTCAGTATTGCATTAAAATCGCAAGGAAAATCTTCATGCACTACGACTAAAATCTTCATACACTTCTTTATATACACGCCAAACGCAACACCCAAGCCCCGTTTTTTCCTCCCCTTCCCACTGACAACCGCCCTTGCCGCAAACCGCCTTCCCCTTATCCCGTAAGGAAAAGCGGCAACCCAACGCATTCAAATCCCCCGTCATCAAAATGTTTCAGATGGCCTGTTTTCCTTCCGTCCAATCCGGGCCGTCTGAAAATTTCACTGTTGCATGTTGTAATCAAGAAACCACTCCAAAATTCCGTTTAATATAAACAAAAACAATCCGCCTTTTTCTACACCCTTCATCACCATCATTTAAAATAAGCATAAAATATCAAAAATAAAATGAATAAAAAATAAAATGACAAAAAATCCAAAATAATATTAATTTTAAACCCGTATTTCTACTCTAATCATCCACAATCAAAAATAATCGAATCAAAAAATTTCAATAAAACATTAATTACACAGCACTACATTTTTGCTATAATTGCCGCCATTCAATCCACAACCCAAACCCAAAAGAAGAGGAAAAGCCATGGGTATCAAAGTTGCCATCAACGGTTACGGCCGCATCGGCCGCCAAGTAGTGCGCGCTATTTTCGACTACAAACTGCAAGACCAACTCGACATCGTTGCCATCAACGCCAGTGGCAGCATCGAGACCAACGCCCACCTGACCAAATTTGACACTGTTCACGGCCGCTTTGACGCCGATGTTTCCCATGATGAAAAACACCTCATCATCAACGGTAAAAAAATCCCTTACTTCTCCACCCGCAATCCTGCCGAATTGCCATGGGGCGAATTGGGCGTTGACCTGGTCATGGAATGTACCGGCGCGTTCACCAGCAAAGAAAAAGCCAAAATCCACTTGGAAAGCGGCGCGAAAAAAGTGCTGATTTCCGCTCCCGGCGGCGATGACGTTGACGCAACCATCGTTTACGGCGTAAACGACGACGTGATTACCGGCGACATGACCGTTATCTCCAACGCGTCTTGTACCACCAACTGCCTGGCGCCCGTAGCCAAAGTGTTGAACGAAAACATCGGCATCGTAAACGGCGTGATGACCACCATCCACGCGCTGACCAACGACCAGACCGTAACCGACGTACGCCACAAAGACCTGCGCCGTGCGCGTAGCGGCGTGGAAAACATGATTCCGACCAAAACCGGCGCAGCAAAAGCCGTCGGCTTGGTATTACCTGCCCTGAAAGGCAAACTCGACGGCCTCGCCATCCGCGTACCGACCGTCAACGTTTCCCTGGTTGACCTGAGCTTCCAAGCAAGCCGCGAGACTTCTGTCGAAGAAATCAACGCGCTGATGAAAGCCGCTTCCGAAGAAGGCCGTCTGAAAGGCGTTTTGGGTTACAACACCCTGCCGCTGGTTTCTATGGACTTCAACCACACCACCCAAGCCAGCACATTCGACTCTACGCTGACCAAAGTAACCGAAGGCAAAATGGTTAAAGTGTTCGCATGGTACGACAACGAGTGGGGCTTCAGCTGCCAAATGCTGAACACCGCGCGCCGTATGTTCGGTTTGGAAGTACGTCCGTTCTAACCGGCTTCCAACACAAAGGCCGTCTGAAACATCTTTTCAGACGGCCTTTTGTATTTCCTTTAAAATATCGCATTCCCATTTATTTTCAGACGGCCTCTTCATGTTTCCCAACGAATCCGCCCCCAATCTACTGCAAGGCTTAAACACCGAACAACTCTCCGCCGTAACCTGGCCGCCGCAATCTGCCCTCGTTTTGGCAGGCGCGGGCAGCGGCAAAACGCGCGTACTGACCACGCGCATCGCATGGCTGTTGCAAAGCGGTCAGGCCAGCGTACACAGCATTATGGCGGTAACGTTTACCAACAAAGCCGCCAAAGAAATGCAAACCCGTTTGGGCGCGATGATTCCCGTCAACGTCCGCGCCATGTGGCTCGGCACGTTCCACGGCTTGTGCCACCGCTTTTTGCGCCTGCACCACCGCGATGCCGGCCTGCCCTTGTCCTTTCAAATCCTCGACAGCGGCGACCAGCTTTCCCTGATCAAACGCCTGCTCAAAAACCTCAACATCGCCGAAGAAATCATCGCGCCGCGTTCATTGCAAGGCTTTATCAACGCGCAAAAAGAATCCGGTTTGCGCGCTTCCGTGTTGAGCGCGCCCGATCCGCACACGCGCCGCATGATTGAGTGCTACGCCGAATACGACAAAATCTGCCAACGCGAAGGCGTGGTCGATTTTGCCGAACTCATGCTCCGCAGCTACGAAATGCTGCAAAGCAACGAAATCCTGCGCCAACACTACCAAAACCGCTTCAACCACATTCTGGTCGACGAGTTCCAAGACACCAACAAGCTGCAATACGCCTGGCTGAAACTGATTGCCGGCAACAACGCCGCCGTTTTTGCCGTCGGTGACGACGACCAAAGCATTTACCGGTTCCGCGGCGCAAACGTCGGCAACATGACCGCGCTGATGGAAGAGTTCCACATCGACGCGCCCGTCAAACTCGAACAAAACTACCGCTCCGTCGGCAACATCCTCGCCGCCGCCAACGCCGTTATCGAAAACAACGACGAACGCCTCGGCAAAAACCTGCGCACCGATGCCGAAGCAGGCGACAAAATCCGCTACTACTCCGCCTTTACCGACCTCGAAGAAGCACAATTCATCGTTGACGAAACCAAAGCTCTCGAACGCGAAGGCTGGGATTTGGACGAAATCGCCGTCCTCTACCGCAGCAACGCCCAATCGCGCGTCATCGAACAAAGCCTGTTCCGCAGCGGCATCCCCTACAAAATCTATGGCGGCCTGCGCTTTTACGAACGCCAAGAAATCAAACACACCCTCGCCTACCTGCGCCTCGCCGTCAATCCCGACGACGACAACGCCCTCTTGCGCGTCATCAACTTCCCACCGCGCGGCATCGGCGCACGCACCATCGAAAACCTTCAGACGGCCTCAAACGAACAAGGCATCACCCTTTGGCAGGCAGCCTGCAACGCCGGCGCAAAAGCCGCCAAAATTGCCGCCTTCGTCCGCCTGATTGAAGCCCTGCGCAACCAAGTCGGACAAATGCCCCTGTCCGAAATCATCGTCGGCATCCTCAAAGACAGCGGCCTGACCGAATACTACCGAACCCAAAAAGGCGACAACCAAGATCGCCTCGACAACCTCGACGAACTCGTCAACGCCGCCATCGAGTTCAAACCCGAAGACAGCAACTTTGAAACCCTGCCCGAAAACATTTCAGACGACCCCGCCTTCCCCATCCTTGCCTTCCTCAGCAACGCCGCCCTCGAATCCGGCGAAAACCAAGCAGGCGCAGGCGAAAAAGCCGTCCAACTGATGACCGTCCACGCCTCCAAAGGCTTGGAATTTAACGCCGTCTTCCTCACCGGCATGGAAGAAGGCCGCTTCCCCAGCGAAATGAGCCTTGCCGAACGCGGCGGCCTCGAAGAAGAACGCCGCCTCATGTACGTCGCCATCACCCGCGCCCGCAAACGCCTCTACATCACCATGGCGCAGCAACGCATGCTGCACGGACAAACCCAATTCGGCATCGTCTCCCGCTTCGTTGAAGAAATCCCGCCCGAAGTATTACACTATCTGTCCGTCAAAAAACCCGCCTACGACAGCTACGGCAGCCTGCGCCAAACCGCCGCCCCAAAAGACAAAATCATCGACGACTACAAACAGCCGCAAACCTACGCAGGCTTTCGTATCGGCCAAAACGTCCGCCACGCCAAATTCGGCACCGGCGTCATCATCGATGCCGTGGACAAAGGCGAATCCGCCCGACTGACCATCAACTTCGGCAAACAGGGCGTAAAAGAGCTGGACACCAAGTTTGCGAAACTGGAAGAGATGTAAAAGGGAGATGACAGAGGTCGTCTGAAAAACGAGGGCAACAAGCTTTGCCCCAAATTCCGCCGTCATTCCCGCTCAGACGAGAATGACAGACGGTAAAAGTCGGGTATAAATATCCACCCACCTGTTATAACTGAAATCAATAAGGAAGAACATTATGCCCCAAGTTTTTAAAGATTTTGATTTGTCCTCCGTTTGGGAATCTAATAGTTGGGCGGATAAGGACTACAAAGAAGCCCCATTTACCCCTGAGATTTTGGCTGCTGTAGAAAGTGAGCTAGGCTATAAATTGCCACAAAGTTTTATTGCATTGATGGCAGTACAAAACGGCGGGATATTTATCAAAAACTGCTTTCCGACTACTCAGAGAAATTCGTGGGCGGAAGATCATGTGCAAATTTGCGAGGTATCAGGAATCGGTTTTGAAAAAGAAGGGAGTCTGTGCGGCGCGATGGGGCAAAAACTTTGGCTGGAAGAATGGGAATATCCGCCTATCGGCGTGTATTTTGCTAACGACCCATCTGCAGGACATGCCATGTTTGCCTTGGACTATCGAGAGTGTGAAAAAGACGGAGAGCCGAAAGTGGTGCTTGTCGAACAAGAATGGGATTTTGAAATAGTCGAACTTGCCCCAAATTTTGAAACCTTTATCCGCAGCTTGCGGCATGAAGATGAGTTTTTAGATAACTAATAAAAAGTAGGCCGTCTGAAAAATTTTCAGACGGCCTTTTAACATCTATCTATTAAGCCGAAAAAGCCTTATATGCCATTGAAACGATAATCAGCAAAACCGTTACAACCAAAACCTTACGAATAACTTCTCCGTTTGAATTAATAGCATGGAGGCTGCCAAAATGGTTGCCCAACAAATTTGCCAAAATCATTGGGATTCCGATTAGGAACGCCATTTTCCCTGCTATCAAGAAGGCAACAAATGCCCCGATGTTAGAAGCAAAATTGAAAATCTTGGAAGTAGCCGAAGCCTGCAACAACGACAATTTGTTAATGACAAACAAAGCAATGATGAAAATACTACCTGTACCCGGGCCAAAAAAACCGTCATAAAAACCAACAATCAGACAAGTTAAAAATACCGCGATAACGGATTTTTTTATCTCGCCACGCTCGTCTTCTTTTTTCAGCAAAACACCTTTAAACAAAGTTGCCAGCAAGCCTATGGGCAAAAACGCAAGAATAATGTAATTGATGGTTTCCACCGGAAGAATCAAAATGACTTTTGCACCGACAAATGCCCCAATTAAAGCCGCAACAATGCCAACCGGCACAATATGCCATACGATCGAACTGCTCTTCATAAAATTTTTAATCGCTGCCACCGTACCGATGGTACTCACCAATTTTTCCTGTGCCAACGCGACCTGAGGCGGTAAACCTACCATCAAAAATGCGGGAATCAAAATCAGCCCTGCTCCGCCCGCAATAGCATCGACATAGCCCGCAATCAAAGACGCGGCAACCAGCAAGAAAAGGCCGAGATAAAAATAATCGGCAATAATGCTGCCGGGAATAAATAATTGTTCCATGGATTGTTTCCTCTTGATTAAATTTTTTGTTATTAAAAGTTGTTAACTGCTCAATACATCGCCCTTCTTCGTCAAAACATATTGATAAACTTCTTCTACCGTAGCCTCGTCATAGCTTTTGCCAAAGCGTTTTTTGTAGCCCAGTTCGTATAGTTTCACATGATGCCCTTCCGGGATTTCGACGCCCACATTTTCCAAACACGATTTGGCGCAATGCAGATGACAGCCGTCAATAACCAACATCGGCCGTCCGGACTGCGCTTTGCGCACCAACGGCGCGACTTTGCCGCCCACGCCGGAAATGCACGACATTTCAAATTCTCCGGCATGGTCGAGCGCCACGGCTGTGTTGTTGGCCAGCTGCGCCACATCGGAACATCCGGAACAAGAATAAATTAAGGGAAGCTCATTGCGGTTAGGCATTTTCTATTTCCTTCGATAGCGGTTTTTATCTTTATATGTCCACCCATGGTCAGTCTGTCGGGCGCATTATGCGTGTTATGCGGATATTCGGGTTGCACCCGTTTTCTTTTTTCAGACGGCCTACGGCGTATCCATTTATATATTAAAAGGCATCATAACTCAATACGATTAGACACTCCAGGACAAAGCAGATGCTACCTTCTAAAAAATAAAGGCCGTCTGAAAACAGATAACGCTGCTTTTTCAGACGGCCTTTTTATTTGAAGTTAATGATTAGGCTTTAGGTTCGCCATCATTCTCTGCTTTAGGCGGAACGGGGGCAAACCAGCCGACCAGAAGCAGCAACAGGCCGACGATGATGAAGGAGACGATGCGCGCGATACCGCCGCTGTTGGAAAGCTCGATCAGGAAGAGTTTGACGACTACGATGCCCATCAGCGTCGCGCCTGTCATCCAGTAGGACCGCTGTTTGCGGCGGTTGCCGAGTACCATCAAGATGATGGCGGTTACTGCCCAAACGACGGAGAGGCTGGCTTGCAGGCCGAAGGATTGGAGCATGATGTCGAGACGCCAAGTGATGCCGTCGTAGAAATGCCATACGCGCATCACGCCTGCGCTGATCAGCATAAATGCCAAGGCGGCGACTGTGGTTGCCGTGGTACGGCGAAGGTCGGGCGACAAGGCGTTGGGCAGGGATTTCAGGGCAAACCAAAGCATGCCGGCGCTGGCAAGTTCCAATGGGTTAAGCACGGGAATATACGGCAACGGCAAAGGTTGGAATGGCGTGGAGAAGTTGGTCCACAGCATCCAACAGGCAGCGGCAAGGGCGCACAACGGCATAGCAAAATGCTGATAAATGGCTTGATGCCGTCTGAAAAATGCGCGTTGGCGCTGCGTATGGAAAACAACCCACATCGCCAAAGGCACGACCAGCCATGAGAGCTGCGACCAAACGCCGGAGAGGAGGCCGCCGACATACAGCGCGGTCCAAAGCGCCCAAAGTATGCCGAGTATCGTGATATTGAATTTGTGCAGCCAAAGCAGATCAGGGCGCGGATAATTGTTCAGAATGATGAAGTTCAACACGGTAGCGGCGGCAAGCGGCAAGGCTGCGGTGGCTGTCCATGCGTGTTCGGTATGGTAGAAGACAAAATGCAGGGCAAACACGGGCAGGAATGCCAAGTTTGCCTGCAGCAATTCTTCCCATTTCAAACGTTTGGCAAACAGCAGCAGGCCGGCAAATATCGGCCACATCCACAACTCGATAAACAGGGTTTCCTCGCCTGTCCATTGCATATAGAGGGCGTAGCTGCCTGTCGCCAACGCTGTAATCAGGATGATCCAGCCTGAAACCTGTGCAAAGTAAACCTCGTTTCCTTCCGGCTTTTCGCTTGCAACCGGCACGCGCGGATATTGCAGCGCGTAGGCAGCCGCAAAAAGCAAAGGCGTAGCGGCAATAAGGTACAGATGGCTCAGGAAGCCTTGGGATTCATAAATGATGCCGGCTTGCAGCAACAGGGCGAACAATACATTGCCCAAGGCAAATGTGATAAACACATTCGGCTCATGTTTGCGCCGGCAGAATGCCCACGCCGCCGCCAAAGCGGAAAGAGCGACAATGCTGCCTTGGTCGGCCAAGAAAAGCAAAGGCAAAATAGAGATGTACAGCAAGGCGGCAGACAACACGGCCGTCTGAACGGATTTTTCCCATTGCGCCGAACCTTCGCGCCGCGAGAAATTCCACAATAAATAAATCGCCGCTCCGCCAAGCAACACCACAACCGTCGTAAACCACTGCCCTTCCAGAACGGTATCGGTGCCGAAGCCCTGATAATTGCCCAGCTGAATCAGTGCCGCCAAGAGATAAACCATCAGCGCACCCAAACGGATATGCGGACGCTGTTGGCGCAAACCGAAGAAATAAACCAGTGCGGATTCGGCACTCCACAAAATAACCGTATTGCTCGGTTCAAAATAAAGCGGAACGGCAATTGTGAGGAACAACACCGCCAACGCAAAAAACGCCTGACGCAAAATATACAGCCCCTGCTGACGTTTCAGCAGCAGCGCGGCCAGTCCGTAAACAGCGGCAAAACCCAATGCGGAAAGCGCATCCGCAGACGGCCAATGCTCCACCATGCGGTATTGCAGGCCGAACGCCGCCGCCATCGTGCCAAACAATAAAGTATGGTCGAGGACATGCACGCGCAGGCCGTGTGTATAAATACTCTTGCCGATTTCTTCCAAAGTCGCATTGTCGGCAATCGGCGTAACGCCGTCTTCGCTGTTTTCCGTCAGCTTACGGCGTGCGAACAGATACGCGATAAAGGTATAGAGCAGCCAGTGGTAAATCAAGAAAGGCTCGGTAGTGGCGAAATGTTGCGGCGTATAACTTCGCATGCCCCACAGCGCGGCAATGGCAAAAGTAGCGACAAAACCCGTCAGGTTCAGCGGACGCCATGCCTTAAACCACGCAATCGCGGCCACACCGCCGTTGAGCAGGGCAAGATAAGAAAACAGCACCAAATAATTGCCGCTGCCGTCTGAAGTCAGCAAAGGCGCGGCCATACCGCCGATTAAAGCAACCTGCGCCATAATCTGCGCATTCTGCCTTACCGCCAGCCACGCCATCAGCACAACCATCGCCACCATCAGCCCGAACACGACCGACACAGGCAGCAGCGGATGTAGTTTCAACGCCGCCAACGCCGTCAAATACATCACCGCCACGCCGAAACCCTGCAACACCAAGCCATACTCACGCTTACGGCTTTGCAGCTTCCAGCCGCCGACCACCGCCGCCAAACCCGCGCCAGCCACAGTCAAATAACGCAGCTCCACCGGCACATGAACCCGCTCGGAGGCATAGCGCAAGAGGAACGCCAAGCCGAGGAACAGCACCACAATACCGGTTTTCAACAGCGGATTACCGCGCAAGAACCAAGCAACAATCGGATTGTCGGAAAACTTGTACTCTCCGCCTTCCGACTGAGCCTTATGGATAACGAATTGACGCAATGGCGCATCTTCGTTTTCAGACGGCATCGAAGCAACAACAGCCTCTTTTTTAGACTGCCCTGCTTGTTCAGCAGCAACCGGAGCAACCGCCTCGACAACTTCTTCCACAACAGGCTCAGACGAAGCAGCAGCCTTGGTAGAAACAGGATCAATAGGTATAGAAAAAGAAGGAGCAAACGCCTCTTCAATCTTCTGCTTAACAGGCGCAGCTTCCGCCTCAGGCTCAATCCGGACATGACGCGGCTCAGAGGCCGTCTGAACATCGGCAACAGCCCGAACCTCAAGCCCCTGCCCTACCTTCGCCTCATCACGGACAGCCTCATGCTCCAACACCGACAAACGCTGTTTCAGCAGCTCGATTTCCTGCTCCAGCTTCTGCATCCTGTCGCCTGCCGTAGCAGATTCAGCCAAACGCTCTTCTTGACGCTGTTTGGCAATCGACCAAGCAACCAGCCAAAACAACGACCCAATAATCACGCCCGTGGCCATCTCATCAAGAAAATAGCCGATCATAATAGGAATAAGCAGGCCGAAAAACTGCATAAAACACCTGTTTGATAACAATAAGAATATGCCGATTGTAACACCGGCAACATTATTCATGAAAAAAAGAGACAAAAGGCCGAGAATAAAAGCATACGGCAAATAGAAGATAGAAAATCGGCATAAAAAAGGCCGTCTGAAAATGTTTAGGGATTTTCAGACGGCCTCGGATGGGTTTTGGATTTCAAACACCGCGTGCGTGCGTACCGCACACACCCTACACCCGATGCTCAGTTTCAGTGGGTCAGATTCTCGAATCTGACGGCTTTTGAGATGGCAGGTTTTTGTCGGATACAAGTATCCGACCTACGGCGGACTATACGTTATGTAATAATTGTAAAATCTTAGTTCCTACATTTGTTTTGAGAAACTCTTCTTGTTCGGCAGCGATTCTCAAAAGAACTTCTATATCAGAAGCATATTTTTTACCAGATCTATCTTCCTTTAAAAGGTACTTTTTTGTATGGTGCAAAAAGAAATCTTTTAAAATTTCTGTAACATCATGTCCACGACTTAGTCTCCATTTAGGTTCAGTTTGCTTTAGCTCATATGCTTTTTCAAATAAATCATCTATATCACTTTTTCTAGGGGAACATGAAGATAACCTCTCCCTGAGATTTTCTATATCAAAAGACATGTTCCAGTTAGACAGATTAGAATTATTGAACGAAATAAATTCAAATAAATCCACTCCGTCTAAGATCGTTCTTTTATCAGCCAACATTTCATTCGCTGCCCGAATAGCTCCTACTTCCCTAGAAAAATTTTCTAGTTTAGGAAGGAGAAGTCTAAGACAATCGTTAATATCGACATTATCCTTAGGGTGTAAATTCACAAGCAACTTAGTTAATGCTTGTGAGTTAACTAAAAATGTTTCTATGTCATTAAAGAAAAATGTTTTAGTATCAGTACAATAAAAAGAATAAATTAAATTGGAATCTTCTTTTATTCTGCTACATAAATAATCATAATCCACGTCTATCAAGAAATAAATTCCACGCTTTTCTACTTCCGATTTTTGGTTTAGGAGATCCAGCATATTTAAACTTTTGTCTTTACCTTTCGACTCCGTAAATCTAATTGGCTTCCCTATAAAGAAAGGAACTAATAAATCTCTATCTGTTTCTCCCTCTACAACCAATGTTATTTTTTTATATGAATTAAAAATTAATTTTGCCTCATCAATTATATATGTAGGTGATTGGGCAACATCCTTTAATGATTTATGTGGTTTAATCATTTCAATAATCCCCAATATTGCTCAGATAATTCTAGAACATTATCCCAATTTCCATTAATCAATGCAGGGGCATGTGTAGCGATTACCACAGAAAAGCTATTAATTTCTTGTATTTTTATCAAAATATTTACAAATTCTTCTTGCCATGCAGGATGTAAAGAAATTTCTGGCTCATCAATTAAAACTAGCGTATCAGAATCAATATTAAAAATTAATTTACCTATCAATAATATTAAATGCTGCTCACCAGAAGATAGCTCATCTAATGAGATGTTTTTAATATATTTTTGCTTAAAAATAGGATATATTTCAAACCCTATTTCAGGAGAAACTTTTATATATTTAAAAGAAAGTAAGGTATTTAGATTTTGGGTAAAAAGGGAGATTTTTTTTGCTAAAGGCTCTAATTTTGCAAGACGTTCCACAATATCAGTCAAATAAACCTCTAAAACTTTTTCTCCTGTATTATCTTTGATATGAGAAATGAGAGACTGAATTGAATTAGGATTTAATGCTACATTTGACAATATCCCTAAATCTTGAAAGTTTTCTTCGTACTTACTAATTTTTGTTAATAATGAAAAAATTTTTGTTGTTCTGTTTGATGTATTAGACTTATCTAATTGCTTCAATAATCTTTCTGGAAAGGAAGCTTCTCTTTTTCGATTTTCAGTAAATTGTATTCTTAGGGATTGTTGTATTAATTCCTGTATACTATTTTGTAAACCAAATATTGTAAGGCTATTTTTCTCATAATCAGATACTTCTCCATAATTTTGCATATGGCTAAAATTAATTAATCTATTCGTCGATATGTATAATACTTGGATTTGTTGAGTAATCTCTATCAGCCATTCAAAATTTCTAGTTAACTCAAATATAGAAGTGTGGTTCTTAAACTTTCTAAGTATTTCTGGAAAGGTCAAAATAATATCTTCTGAGTCAAAAGATTTCCATTGATTTTCTCCAATCCTGTATATTGGCAAAAAATTTTCTAAATTAGCGATAGCATCAAAAAAATTACTATCTAACAATAATTTATTATGTAAGAAAGTTATATTTATTTCATCAATATAGTAATTACTTTTTATTTTTCGAAAAGTAATAGGTTTATTTTGATTGGATATGAAAAATCTAATTTCTTGAAAATCAGTATGTATGAAAAATAAAAGATTATTTTGAGCAAATGCTTCAATAATTTTTAAAATCGTAGATTTTCCATAACCATTAGGAGCAGTAATAATCTTAATAAAATTTTCTTTACTGGTTAAATCTATATTATAATTGAACATACCAAATAATTTTTTGATTTCAATACGAGTGATTTTATTCGACATAATAAATATTTCCTTAAGTTCAAAATAAATAATTGGTGTTACTAACTCAATGCGCCTCTTCCCAATTCATACCCACACCAACCTCAGCCACCAGCGGCACGTTCAACATTCCTTCATCCACTTTCGCCATAATCTGCGGTAGTTTTTCTTTCACTAAATCCAGTTCGGCTTCGGGTACTTCCAACACCAGTTCGTCATGCACCTGCATAATCAGTTTGCTTTTCAGATCGTATGAAAGCCAACGGGATACGTCTATCATGGCGCGTTTGATGAGGTCGGATGCGGTGCCCTGCATGGGGGCGTTGATGGCGGCGCGTTCGGCTCCGGCACGGGCGTTGGCGTTTTTGTTGCGGATGTCGGGCAGGTAGAGGCGGCGGCCGAACAGGGTTTCGACGAAGCCTTGCGCGGCGGCTTGTTCTTTGGTGCGCTGCATGTATTCTGCGATGCCGGGATAGCGGGCGAAGTAGCGGTCGATAAAGTTTTTAGCGGAGATGTTGTCGATGCCCAATGATTTGGCGAGGCCGTATTGACCCATGCCGTAAATGAGGCCGAAGTTGATGGTTTTGGCGTAGCGGCGCTGTTCGGACGAGACGTTTTCGGGGGCGATGCCGAATACTTCGGCGGCGGTGCGGCGGTGTACGTCTTCGCCGTTTTGGAACGCGGCGATGAGGGTTTTGTCGCCGGAGAGGTGCGCCATGATGCGCAGCTCGATTTGGGAATAGTCGGCGGAAACGATGATGCTGCCTTGCGGTGCGGTAAAGGCGCGGCGCACGCGGCGGCCTTCGGCGGTGCGGATGGGGATGTTTTGCAGGTTGGGGTTGTTGCTGGCGAGGCGGCCGGTGATGGCGACGGCTTGGGCGTAGGTGGTATGCACACGGCCGTCTTTGGGGGAAATCATTTCGGGCAGTTTGTCGGTGTAGGTGGATTTGAGTTTTGCCAGGCTGCGGTTTTGCAGGATGATTTTGGGCAGGGGGTAGTCGGGCGCGAGCTGTTCGAGCACGGCTTCGTTGGTGGAAATGCCGCCTTTGGCGGTTTTTTTCAGGCCTTTGGTGGGGATGCCCATTTTGTCGAACAGGATTTCTTGAAGCTGTTTCGGAGAGTTGAGGTTAAACGGCTGGCCTGCGGCAGCGTAGGCTTCTTGTTCGAGCTTCATCAGCTCGGCGCCGAGTTCTGCGCTTTGGCGGGCGAGTTCGGCGCGGTCGATTTGTACGCCGTTGCGTTCCATTTCAAACAATACCTGCGCAACGGGCAGCTCCATTTTTTCATACATTTCAAGCTGTTTGGCGTCCATTTGCGCGCGCAGGTGCGCTTCGAGGCGCAGGGCGAAATCTGCGTCTTGGGCGGCGTATTCGGTCGCCTGCCCGATGGCGACGTCGGCAAAACTGATTTGCTTTGCGCCTTTGCCGCACAGCGATTCGTAGGTAATGGTTTCCAAGCCGAGCCAGCGTTCGGACAATTCGTCCAAACCGTGTCCGAGATGGCTCTCAATGATGTAGGAAGCAAGCATGGAATCGCCGGCAATGCCGTTCAAGGCGATGTCGTAGTTGGCGAAAACGTGTTGATCGTATTTGAGGTTTTGCCCGATTTTTTTCAGGGCGGGGTTTTCCAAATGCGGTTTCAGACGGCCTAATACGTCTTGCAAATCAAGCTGTTCGGGAGCGGCGGTCAGGCTGTGCCCTACGGGGATGTAAACCGCTTCGCCTGCTTGGAACGCGATGCTGATGCCGACCAGCGCGGCGTTCATCGCGTCTAATGACGTGGTTTCCGTATCGATGCCGATTGTGTCCGCCTGCGACATTTTGTCCAACAAAGCGGCAAACTGCGCTTCTGTGGTAATGGCTTGATAATCCAGCTTTTCAGGGGCTGGGGCGAGTTCGGGTTGTTTTTCAGGCTGTGTTTCCATCGCCAATGCGGCCTGTTCGCCAATATGCTCGCTGCCGAACAAATCCGTGTTTTGCGCTTCGTGCATACGGCTTTCCGCCTCTTTCAACCAAGTGCGGAAACCCCAGCGTTTGAAATCGACAACCAGCTGCGCCCATTTAGGTGTAGTACGGCGCAGGCTTTCGAGGCCGTCTGAAAGCTCGGTGTGCAAGTCCACATCGGTTTTAATCGTTACCAAGTCATACGACAGCGGCAGTTGGGGCAGCGCGGCTTGCAGGTTTTCGCCGACCTTACCCTTGACTTCGCCAGCGTGTTCCATCACACCGGCCAGCGAGCCATAGGCTTCCAGCCACTTCACCGCAGTTTTCGGGCCGCATTTTTCCACGCCCGGCACGTTGTCCACCTTGTCGCCCATCAGAGCAAGATAATCGCGGATTTGGTCGGGGCGCACGCCGAATTTTTCCTTCACGCCTTCAATATCCAGCGTTTCGCCGCTCATCGTGTTCACCAGCGTCACGCGCTCGTTCACCAACTGCGCCATGTCCTTATCGCCGGTGGACACCACCACGTTCCAACCCGCTTCGCCAGCCATCTTAGCCAAAGTACCGATAACGTCGTCCGCTTCCACCTGCGGAATCACCAATACCGGCCAGCCCATCAGCCGCACCAAATCCGGCAAGGCTTCCGCCTGCGGGCGCAAATCGTCCGGCATTGGCGGACGCGTCGCCTTATAGTCGGGGAACATCTCGTGGCGGAAATTCTTGCCCTTCGCATCAAACACCACCGCGCAATAGTCGTGCACATAATCCGCACGCAGACGGCGCAGCATGTTCAACACGCCATACATCGCCCCCGTCGGTGCACCGTTGGGCGCAGACAAATTCTGCCCCATAGCATGATAGGCGCGGTAAAGATAAGAAGAGCCGTCAACGAGAAGGAGTGTGGGTTTGTTGGACATGGAGAACCTGCTGTGTGTATGAAAATAATGTACGGATTATAAAGGAAAAGGCCGTCTGAAAACCGAAAATCAGGTTTCAGACGGCCTGATGTTTACATAAATATACGGTTTCAGGTATTGCGCCTCAGAATCCCATCTTGTATATTTGTATTCAAATGAATACAAACCAAAACAAACGAATATGAATGCAACGAACCGTATCCCAATCAGCGTGCGCATCACTCAGGAAGATGCTGATTTTATTGCCGAACTTAAAATCGAAGGTGCGAATACGCCGTCTGAAAAAATCCGCGAACTGCTCAAACTGGCGCGCTTGTCGCATACGCAAACGCGCGATTACGGCTCCGCACTGACGGCGCAGGAGCAATTTTTCCAAGCGGCGAAACACGAAATCTTGCACGCTGAAAAACAGGCCGGAGTGCATTCGCATATCGTGGCGAGGTTGTTTGAACAATTGCCCGACTTAGGCGCAACACTCGCCGCCGACCTGCCCGAAGAAGCCGATCTCGACGATTTGAAAAAATACGAACGCGAACTGATGTGGCGCATCGTCCGCCTGACCGACAGCATCTTGCAGCTCGCCGTAACCGGCAAAGGCGCGGCATATGACGACACCGTGCTGCAACAGCTTGAAAATACTTTGAAACTGGCAAAGATTGTGCAGCAGGCAAATGAAGTTTAAGACTGCCTCCATACCAAATGAAACAAACACATTTTAGTGAAAGGAAAATCCAAATGAGCGAAACCCTATCCCGCCGAGTAGGCCGTCTGGTAAGCGGCGGTTTTCATGCCCTGATTGATGCGGCGGAGAACCTTGCACCTGAAGCAGTCATGAACGAGAGCATCCGCGAAATCGAGCGGGCGGTGGACGAAGTACGCGCCGAGTTGGGCAAAGTGTTGGCGCAGAAACACCTTGCCGCCAAGAAAATGGCGGACGAGAGCAACCGCCACGAAGCCATCGATGCCAACCTGCAAGCTGCCGTGGATGCCGGTCGCGACGACCTTGCCGAGGCGGGCATCGCCGAACAGATGGACATCGAAGCGCGTCTGCCCATCTTGGAAAACACCATCGCCGACTGCGCCGCGCAGGAAAAAGAGCTCGAAGGCTTTATCGCCGCCCTGCAGGCAAAAAAACGCGAGATGCAGCAGCAGTTGCAAGACTGGTGCGCGGCGCAGCAGAACGCTGGCGCAGGTAAAGCTTCAGGCGGCAGCGACCTCAACCGTATCGCCCGTGATGCTGAAAAAAGCGGCAACGCTTTCGACCGAGTGATGGGTCGTCAGAACGCGGTACACAGCAGCACCGATGCGGCGCAGTTGGCCAAGCTGAAAGAACTGGAAGACTTAAGCCGCAACAACCGCATTGCCGAACGATTGGCGGCGTTGAAGGCGAAATCATAAGCCATATTGAGGAAATCGCGGTTTCAGACGGTCCCTATCCTCACAGGGCCGTCTGAAAAAAGAAAACCATACACACCTCAATAACAAAAAGATGCCGGATTGGGAAAAATCCTGTCAGTTATAACAAATTAATAAAAATATCCATATCCAATCGGCTTAACTTTAAAATAAAATATATGCCGTCTGAAAATTAAAAAGAATAAGGAAATGCAATATGTGGAATTTAATCAACGCCCCCGAAACTGAAATCTTCGGCATTGCCATTGCGCTGATGGTTTTGCTCGGTGTGTTTGAAATCATTTCCATGCTGGCAGGCGGTATTAGCGACTGGTTGGACAACCTGTTGCCCGACAGCCTGACCGAAACTGCACACGCCGAGGTCGGATTGGATGTGGCGGATGCAGGCATATTCGTGCGTTTCCTGAGCTGGCTGTATGTCGGACGTATCCCGGTATTGATGTTGATGGTGGTGTTTCTTGCCGTATACGGATTAACGGGTTATCTGTTTCAGACGGCCTTTGCCACTGTATTCGGCAGTTATCTGAATGGCACGCTGGCAGCAGTCATCGTTTGGTTTCTTTCCCTGCCCTTGGTGCGCGTAACGGCTGGCGGTTTGTACAAAATTATGCCGAAAGATGAAACCACTGCCGTTTCGCAGGAAAGTTTAATCGGCCGCGTCGGCACAGTGGTGTTGGGCGAAGCTCGGGTAGGCAATGCGGCACAGGTGCGCGTGAAAGATGCTTACGGCCAACAGCATTATGTGATGGTAGAGCCTGACTCTGATGATGTATTGAAACAAGGCGATGCGGTATTGCTGGTGTCGTTGGACGGAAATACATTTAAGGCGATTTTAAATCCGAGCGGAAGCTTGGTGGATTGAGGCCGTCTGAAACCGCTGATTCATCGATACGGGAAAAATAGATACTTTACCGCCCTATCCCCACCATCTGGAAATTTGAAATAACAATTAGAAAAACAACCACCCTATTATTTCAACCCATATTTTTAAACCCTTTCAGACGGCCTCTTTCCCTCAAAGCCTTCTGAATCCACCGCCCTCAAAGGCATATTAACAAGAAGAAAGGAAAAACCATGAACTTGGTCTCCATCGGCACCATCGCCGGCGTCATACTCGTCGCGCTAATTGTACTCGGCCTCATCCTGACCCGTCTGTACCGCCGCGCCAGCAAAGAAGTCTCATTTGTCCGTACCGGTTTCGGTGGCGAAAAAGTCATCATGAACGGCGGCGCGATGGTGCTGCCCGTGCTACACGAAATCATCCCCGTCAACATGAATACACTGCGCCTTGAAGTGCGCCGCGCGGCGCAGCAGGCGCTGATTACCCGCGACCGGATGCGCGTTGACGTAATGGCTGAATTTTACGTCCGCGTCAAACCCAGCGCCGAGAGCATTGCGACCGCCGCACAAACGCTGGGTATGAAAACCATGTCCCCCGATGAACTGAAAGACCTCGTCGAAGGTAAATTCGTTGACGCCCTGCGCGCCGTTGCCGCCGAAATGGCGATGGAAGAGCTGCATGAGAAACGTGTTGATTTCGTTCAGAAAGTACAACAAGTCGTGAGTGAAGACTTGTTCAAAAACGGTCTCGAACTCGAAACCGTTTCCCTGACCGGCCTCGACCAAACCAGCTTTGAGTTCTTTAACCCGCAAAACGCCTTTGACGCGGAAGGTTTGACCAAACTGACCGAAACCATCGAAGGCCGCCGCAAAAAACGTAACGAAATCGAACAAGATACTGACTTGGCAATCAAAACTAAAAACCTCGAAGCCGAGCAGCAACGCCTGAAAATCTCACGCGAAGAAGAATACGCCAAACTCGAACAAGAGCGTGAGATTGCCGTGCGCCGCGCCGAACAAGAGGCCAGCATTGCCGAACAAGAATCTCAGAAAAAACGCGAGGCGGAAGAAGCCAAAATTGCCGCAGAACGCGAAGTGGATTTGAAACGCATTGCCGCCGAACGCGACATTAAAAACGAAGACATCCGCAAAGCCCAAGCCGTCGAGCAGGCAGAGGTTGAACGCCGCAAAGCCATCGAGTTGGCCGAGCAAGACCGCGCCATCGCCGTTGCCGAGAAATCGCGTGCCGAATCCGAAGCCAAAGCAGAGGCCGACAAAGCCCGCGCCGCCGCCGTTCGCGAGGAAGAGAGCGTGATTACCGTACGCGAAACCGAACGCGCCGAGCGTGCCAAAGCGGTGGAATTGATTGCCGCCGAAGAAGCCGCACAAAAAGACGCGATTTCGCTCACCGTCGCCGCTGAAGCCGAAAAACAGGCTGCACAAGACCGAGCTGAAGCCGTGCGTATCGCCGCCGAAGCCGAAGCCGAGAAACAACGCCTGCAAGCCAAAGGTGAAGCCGATGCCAAAATCTTGTTGGCGCAAGCGCAAGAGCAACAATATAAAGTTGATGCCGAAGGTACCCGCGCCGTCAACGAAGCCGCTAACGTGCTGAGCGTTGAGCAGGTTGAAATGCAAGTCCGCCTTGCCCTCTTGAAACACCTGCCCGACATCATCCGCGAATCCGTCCGCCCAATGGAAAAAATCGAAGACATCAAGATTTTGCAAGTCAATGGTCTGGGTGGCTTTGCCGGTGGTGCAAACGGCGCGGAAGGCGCTTCAGACGGCCAAACCACACAAGCCAGCCTTGCAGACCAAATGGTCAACAGCGCCCTGCGCTACCGCAGCCAAGCTCCGTTGGTTGACGGTCTCTTGAAAGAATTGGGACTGAATGGTGGCAACATCAACGGTCTGACCCAAGGACTGGATAAAACCATCGACCAATCATAAACAGATACCGTCATAATGGTTTAAAGGCCGTCTGAAACTTTTCAGACGGCCTTTTGTTTAGACAAGAGCTTCCGCAAATTCTAATATTTTCAATACTGACCAATTCAGATCTGTTGCGGTTGCAATAAATTAGGAATTATCCAACCTACTTTTTGTGGTTAAAAAAATTGAGTGGGCTATTCTTAGCCAAATAACAAGGCTAACTGCTTTGACAATGATCCACCAACAATTGAGTCATAAAAACTGATTCTACCGTTTCGATTTCAAACTTGCCATCTACTCGTCTATCGACATTTCAATATCAAGCCACTTATCTTCAGGCAAATAAAAAAGCACAACATTTCGTTGTGCTTTTTCTTAATGAACCCACATTACTTGTTTTTTTGCGAACGAAGGTAGTCCAAAGTTTTCAGCTGGGCAATGGCTGCTGCCAATGCTTTGTGCGCTTCGGCCAGAGATTTATCATCTTTGGCTGCAGAAACACCTGCCTCGGCTGCTTTCTTAGCTTCTTCAGCACGCACCTGATCCATTTCGGTACTGCGGACGGCGACGTCTGCCAATACGGTAATCTTGTCAGGCTGTACTTCTAAAACACCGCCGGAAACAGCAACCAGCACTTCTTCAGCTTCACCCGGAACAGTCAAACGCAATGCGCCGGGGCGTACCAAACTCATAATCGGCTCGTGTCGTGGATAAATACCAAGCTCACCTTGAACGGTCGGAACTACCACAAAGCTGGCTTCGCCCGAATAGATGTTTTGCTCGCTACTGACCACTTCAACTTGCATGACGCTCATGCCGACCTCCTTAGTTTAAGGTTTTCGCTTTCTCAACTGCTTCTTCGATACCGCCTACCATGTAGAACGCTTGTTCAGGCAGATGGTCGTATTCGCCGTTCAAGATGGCTTTAAAGCCGGCAATGGTATCGCGCAGGGCGACATATTTGCCTGGAGAACCTGTAAACACTTCTGCAACGTGGAACGGTTGAGACAGGAAGCGTTGGATTTTACGGGCACGCATTACAGTCAGTTTGTCTTCATCAGACAATTCGTCCATACCCAAAATGGCGATAATGTCGCGCAATTCTTTGTATTTTTGCAGAGTGGACTGTACACCGCGCGCCACGTCGTAGTGTTCTTGACCCAATACCATCGGATCCAATTGGCGTGAAGTAGAATCAAGCGGGTCAACTGCCGGGTAAATACCCAAAGAGGCAATATCACGGCTCAATACGACGGTTGCGTCCAAGTGGGCAAAAGTTGTCGCTGGAGACGGGTCAGTCAAGTCATCCGCAGGTACATATACGGCTTGGATGGAAGTAATGGAACCAGTTTGGGTAGAGGTAATACGCTCTTGCAAACGACCCATTTCTTCAGCCAATGTCGGTTGGTAACCCACTGCAGAAGGCATACGGCCCAACAGTGCGGATACTTCGGTACCGGCCAGAGTGTAACGGTAGATGTTGTCAACGAAGAACAATACGTCGCGACCTTTACCGTTTTCGTCTTTTTCGTCACGGAAGTATTCGGCCATGGTCAAACCGGTCAAAGCAACGCGCAGACGGTTGCCCGGAGGTTCGTTCATTTGGCCATACACCATGGCTACTTTATCCAATACGTTGGAATCTTTCATCTCGTGGTAGAAGTCGTTACCTTCACGGGTACGCTCACCCACACCTGCGAACACGGACAGACCGCTGTGCGCTTTGGCGATGTTGTTAATTAATTCCATCATGTTTACGGTTTTGCCCACACCGGCACCACCGAACAGACCTACTTTACCGCCCTTAGCAAACGGACACAGCAAGTCGATCACTTTAATACCGGTTTCCAGCAATTCGGTAGTTGAAGACAACTCGTCGAATTTCGGAGCAGTTTGGTGAATGGCGCGGCTCTTGTCGGTATCGATCGGACCTGCTTCATCAACAGGCGTACCCAATACGTCGACAATACGACCCAATGTACCTTTACCTACCGGCACAGTGATTGGCGCACCAGTATTGCTTACAGACATGCCGCGTTTCAGGCCGTCTGAACTACCCATTGCAATAGTACGGACAACGCCGTCGCCCAGAAGCTGTTGAACTTCCAGAGTCAGACCGTTCTCGTCCAATTTCAGGGCATCGTAAACATGCGGGATAGCGTCACGTGGAAATTCCACGTCAACCACCGCACCAATAACTTGTACGATTTTGCCTTGGCTCATTATCGTATCCTAATTTCCTGTTCAGGCTTCAGACGGCATTAAACTGCCGCTGCACCTGCTACAATTTCTGACAATTCTGTGGTAATCGCGGCTTGACGCGATTTGTTGTACACCAAGCGCAATTCTTTGATGGCATTGCCTGCGTTGTCGGTTGCGGCTTTCATCGCTACCATACGCGCGGCTTGTTCAGATGCCATGTTGTCGCTCAATGCCTGATAAACCACAGACTCTAAATAGCGGCGAACCAAATATTCCAATACGGCGATAGGACTCGGCTCGTAGAGGTATTCCCAAGTAAATGAAGAATGACCTGTTCCGTCGTCAATAACGTTTTCACCGATAGGCAGCAAAACTTCCATACGCGGCTCTTGGCGCATTGTGTTGATAAAACGTGAGTAAACCATATGGATACGGTCTAATTCATGTTTCTCATAACGTTGGAAGATTTCGGTCAAAGGGCCAAGCAACGCTTCCATTTTCGGGGTATCGCCCAAATTGGTTGCACTGGCAATAACGTTCAAACCGATGCTTTGGCATGCAGCCAAACCTTTACTACCCAGGCACACGACTTCGACTTCGATGCCTTGTTCCTGATACTCTTGAACTTGCGCCAAAAACTTTTTCAGTACGTTTGCGTTCAAGCCGCCGCACAAACCTTTATCCGAGGTAATCAAAATGAAACCGGCACGGCGCACTTCGCGGTGCGGCTCCAACAATTTGATACCATGATCGGCATTGGTCTGTGCAAGATGGCTCATCACTGTACGCACTTTTTCGGCGTACGGACGCGCTAAGCGCATCCGGTCTTGAGTCTTCCGCATTTTAGAGGTCGACACCATTTGCATCGCTTTAGTGATCTTTTGGGTATTTTGAACACTACGGATTTTGGTGAGAATCTCTTTTCCGACTGCCATTTCAGACTCCTTTCATCTCAATACTTATGCTTGGTAAGCGTAAGAAGATTTGAAAGATTTCATGGCTTCGGTCAATGCTTTTTCGCTTTCGTCAGACATTGCGCCTGATGCATTAATCGCATCCAGAACCTCAGGATGTTGCGTACGTACGAAACTCAGGAATTCTGCTTCGAAAGCCAAGGCTTTGGATACCGGAACATCTGCGTAAGAACCGTTGTTGATCGCCCACAAAGTCAATGCCATTTCGGCAGTGTTCAATGTGCTGAATTGTTTTTGTTTCATCAATTCAGTAACCACTTCACCGTGTTGCAGCTGTTTGCGTGTTGCTTCGTCCAAATCGGAAGCAAATTGGGAGAACGCCGCCAATTCACGGTACTGTGCCAACGCCAAACGGATACCGCCACCCAGTTTTTTGATGACTTTGGTTTGTGCCGCACCACCTACGCGCGATACGGAAATACCGGCATTGATTGCAGGACGGATACCGGCGTTGAACAAGTCGGTTTCCAAGAAGATTTGGCCGTCTGTAATCGAAATTACGTTGGTTGGTACGAATGCCGATACGTCACCGGCTTGGGTTTCAATAATCGGCAACGCAGTCAGAGAACCGGTTTTGCCTTTTACTTCGCCATTGGTCAGTTTCTCAACTTCGTTTTCGCTGACACGGGCTGCACGTTCCAACAGACGGGAGTGCAGGTAGAATACGTCGCCAGGATAGGCTTCACGGCCAGGTGGACGGCGCAGCAGCAGGGAAATTTGACGGTATGCAACGGCTTGTTTAGACAAGTCATCGTATACGATCAATGCATCTTCACCGCGGTCACGGAAGAATTCACCCATGGTACAACCGGAGTAAGGAGCGATGTATTGCAGCGCAGCGGCTTCAGAAGCAGTCGCAGCAACCACGATAGTATGTTCCATCGCGCCATGCTCTTCCAATTTGCGTACTACGTTGGCAATAGAAGATGCTTTTTGACCGATAGCCACATAAATACAGATAACGCCTGTACCTTTTTGGTTAACGATGGCATCCAGTGCTACGGCTGTTTTACCGGTTTGACGGTCACCAATGATCAGCTCACGTTGGCCACGACCAACCGGAACCATAGAGTCAATGGCTTTTAGGCCGGTTTGCATGGGTTGGTCAACCGATTTACGCGCAATCACACCCGGTGCGATTTTTTCGATTGGAGCAGTCAAAGTTGTATTGATTGGACCTTTACCGTCGATAGGACGACCCAATGCATCAACTACGCGGCCAACCAATTCGCGACCGATTGGCACTTCCAAAATACGGCCGGTACAGGTAACTGTATCGCCTTCTTTAATGTGTTCGTACTCACCCAACACTACGGCACCAACGGAGTCGCGCTCCAAGTTCATGGCCAGACCGAAAGTGTTACCGGGGAATTCGAGCATCTCACCTTGCATCGCGTCTGACAAGCCATGAATGCGCACAATGCCGTCTGTAACAGAAACAACGGTACCACGGGTACGCACTTCTGTATTGACGGACAGATTTTCGATTTTGGCTTTAATCAAATCGCTAATTTCAGCAGGATTAAGCTGCATGAAAACTCTCCTAATTTGTCATAGTCGCATACAAAGCATTCAGTTTGCCTTGTACGGACAAATCCAAGACCTGATCACCCACTTCTACTTTGATGCCGCCGATTAATTCAGGGGCAACTTTAGTTACCACATCCAATTTGCTGTTGAAGCGTTTTGTCAGGATATCGGTAACATCGGCCAGCTGCTGAGAACTGAGCTCATACGCGCTGTAAATTACTGCCGATTTCGTATTGTTGTGTATCAAGGTCAAATCTTGATATTGGGCATAAATTTCCGGCAATACCAGCAAACGCTTTTGCTCGGCCAAAACGGTAATAAAATTTGCCAATTCGACATTTTTGATACCGACAAGACCTTTGAGCGTTTCTGCCTTTTCGGAAGCTCCCGTTTCCGGCTGCTCGATGAAAGCAATGACTTTCTCATCTTGAACAACCGCTGCGAGTTCTTTCAGTTCGCCCAACCAAGACTCGATTTGGTTTTTTTCCTGAGCCAGACTAAACAATGCTTTCGCATAAGGTCTGGCAATCGTTGCGAACTCTGCCATAAGATTACAGCTCCTGTTTTAAGGCACTGAGCAGATCTGCATGTTTGGAAGCATCGACTTCTTTACGCAGGATAGATTCCGCACCTTTAACAGCCAATGAAGCGACCTGTTCACGCAACACTTCGCGTGCACGGTTAACTTCTTGCTCTACATCAGCTTTTGCTTGGGCTGCAATGCGTGCTGCTTCATGAGAAGCTTGCTCTTTGGCTTCTTCTACAATTTTCGCAGCACGTTTTTCGGCGTTGGCAACCATTTCGGTTACCTGATTACGCCCTTCGGCCATAAGTTCTGCAACTTTTTTCTCTGCCTGCTCAAAATCGCTCTTACCGCGCTCGGCGGCAGCCAAGCCCTCGGCGATTTTTGCGGCACGCTCATCCAATGCTTTGGCAATCGGAGGCCATACGAATTTCATCGTAAACCAAACCAAGCCAAAGAAAACTAGGATTTGCGCAAATAAGGTTGCATTAATATTCACGTTACTTAACCTTCGTATCTGGGTTAATCAAACAGACGGCAAGCCTGTATCTGAACGGATCGCTCCGTCTTGATTACGCACCACCAAACGGGTTAACGAAGGCGAACAACAGGGCAATAGCCACACCGATCAAGAAAGCCGCATCGATCAGACCAGCGATCAAGAACAGTTTAGTTTGCAGCGGACCGATCAGCTCAGGTTGGCGAGCAGAAGATTCCAAGTATTTAGAACCAACCATTGCGATACCGATAGAGGCACCCAATGCGCCCAAGGCAACGATCAAACCACATGCGATAGCAATCAAACCCATTTTTAAACTCCTTAAAATAGTAAAGGTTAAACTACAAAAAACAAACTACGAAAAAACTACTTGATTAGTGTGCATCATGCGCCTGTCCGATATATACGAACGCCAACGCCATGAAAATAAATGCCTGCAAGGTGATGACCAAAATGTGGAAAATCGCCCAAGCCAAACCGGCAATCAGGTGGAACACAAATAAAATCGGATCCAAAGTTTCAACACTGCCGGTTGACGCCCATGCACCGCCCAACAGGGCAATTAACAGGAACACCAGCTCGCCAGCATACATATTACCAAACAACCGCATACCGTGGGATACGGTTTTGGACAAAAACTCTACCAAGTTCAGCAGGAAGTTGGCCGGAGCAAGCCACGGACCAAAAGGTGCGCAGAACAACTCGTGAATCCAACCGCCAAGGCCTTTGATTTTGACATTGTAATAAATACAGATCAGCAATACGCCAATCGCCAGAGCCAAAGTCGTATTCAAGTCAGCTGTCGGCACGACACGCAACAGGGCATGATGATTACCGGTAATGCCTTGCCATGCCATCGGCAGCAAATCAACCGGCAGCATATCCATGGCATTCATCAAGAGAATCCAGACAAACAAGGTCAGACCCAACGGGGCAACGGCTTTACGCGATTGTTCGTTATGGATAATGCTTTTACACATGTCATCCACGAATTCGAACAGAATTTCAACAGCCGCTTGAAAACGACCGGGAACGCCGGCCGTCGCTTTTTTGGCACCGCGCCACAAAAGGAAGCTGCCGATTACGCCCAACAGAACGGCAAAAAAGATTGCATCAAGGTTAATGAACGAAAAATCAGCAATGTTTTTCAGTCCTTGACCCTGAGTAACATCCGACATACTGGTCAAGCTTTGCAAGTGGTGCTTGATGTAGTCGGCAGCGGTCATAGTTTCACCTGCCATAGTGTTTTACTCTCAACAATACTAAAAAAACCAAATGACTGACGCCAAGAAACGCCAATAAAAATGGGTAAAATACCAGTGATCGATGCCATATCGCGAAAACGACCAACATAGATACCAGCGACAGCACTACTTTTAAAACCTCTCCGCCGACAAACATCGAGCTTTGCAACTCGGGATTTCGTCGGGAAAACTTTAAAAGTAAAACTGCAACAAGGGTAGGGACAATGTACGAAAATCCTCCCGCCAAAGCAGAGAGGAAGCCGGGCAATCCGGAAAATAATGCACAAACAACTGAAATTATTAATAATACAATCACTTGCAATGGGACTATCTGATTCATTGTACTTTGTACCCCAAAAAGCAAGGCAGGCTAATATAATCAAGAAGTTTGTTAACGTCAAGCAATATGTTAATCTTTGTGAACCTTTCACAAATAAATGATTAACACATATAAAACAAATCTTTGCTGGAATGGAGTTTAACACAAATTACATGTTGTTACATAGATTTTACAGAAGATTTTGATTTGTATTGTAAACATTTATACGCTCTACGCTTTTTCAAAAATTGAGGCCGTCTGAAAAGCTTTTTTCAGACGGCCCGTTCTATTTATAAAGCCGTTAGAACGCTTGATTGATGCCCAACTGCTTCAGCAAATATTCGAATGTTTCCGGCGTATCAAAATGCAGCACGATTTTGCCTTTTTTCTGATTACTGGTTTTGACTTCGGCATTAACACCCAAATGCTCGGTCAATGCATCATTGATGCGGCGGATATCCGGGCTGATGGTTTTGGCTGCTTCGGGCTTAGCTTTTTGATGTGCCAATTGGCTGCGGCGTTCTACTTCGCGCACCGACCAGCCGTTTTTGACGGTTTTTTGCGCCAACTCCAATTGATCGACCACATGCAAGGTCAGCAACGCACGGGCATGACCCATTTCCAGACGGCGTTGGTAAAGCATTTCCTGAACCGGCTCAGGCAGGCTCAACAGACGCAGGCTGTTGGAGATGGCACTACGGCTTTTACCGACGGCTTTTGCGATGGTTTCGTGAGTCAGACCGAATTCGTCGGCGAGGCGTTTCAAACCTTGCGCTTCTTCAATCGGATTGAGGTTTTCGCGTTGCAGATTTTCAATCAAACCCATGGCCAACGCGGTTTCGTCGCTGATGGTTTTGATGACGACGGGAATTTCGGTCAAACCGGCCAACTGGGAAGCACGCCAACGGCGTTCGCCGGCAATCAATTCATATTGAGACAGACCACGTTCGCGTACGATAACCGGCTGGATAATACCTTGCGCTTTAATGGAGTCAGCCAATTCCTGCAAGGCTTCGTCATCCATTTGCACACGCGCCTGATAGCGGCCGGGCTGAATATCGGCGATGGCAACCGTTGTCAGGCGGTCGCTACTGCTGCTGTCCACCGCATTGGATATCAGCGAATCCAAACCGCGTCCCAATCCACCTTTTGCTTTTGCCATATTGTTTTCCCTTTCAGACGGCCTCAATGTTGAAATGACGTATTCTATCGGATATTGCCGCTTTACGACAATTTGAATCACGATGATTTGACTATTGCCATTTATTTACGGAGCGAAACCGCAAACACGCCCCTTAAAGCATTGCTCAAGCGGATTTCTTCCGCATTTTCCAACATAGAACGCGTGATGCGGGTTTCTTTGATTGTATCCGCACCTAAAAGCCGCGGCTGCTTCAATACCGCTTGGCGCATCACTCCGTTCAAAATATCCAAATCCAAAGACGGCGTAAGCCATTGTCCCTGATATTTGATAAACACATTGCTTCTTCCACCCTCTAACAACAGGCCGTCTGAATTGAAAAACAAGCTGTCAAATGCGCCCTGCCCTTCTGCCGTTTTCCATGCTTGGTCAAAAATTTCACGGCGTGTGGTTTTAAAACGGCGCAGATAATCGCGTTGGCTTAATGTGTGTTCACTCAGGATGACATATTGTTGCCCATCCAATTCAGAAACAGCCGCATGGCTCAATGCAAGGCCGTCTGAAAACAAGGCTGCTTTGACTCTAAACAACCCATTTGGCAATGCATCTATATAATGTTGGATTTGCTCTATTGCATTTTGAGGCCAAGGCAGGTTAAACGCTTGCGCCGAGCTGTTCAGACGGCCCAAATGCAAATCAAGCAAACGGCATTGTTTGTCTTCCACGCGCATGGTTTCAAAAATACCGAAATCAGGCCGCAAGTCATTGAGAAAACGCGCCTTCCAACCGCACTCGCGATATTCGGCCTCCGGATCGCTATCAATCACAATCCCCGAACCCACGCCATAAACACCTTGATAAAGGCCGTCTGAAACCGGCTTCAGAGATAAAGTGCGGATCACGACATTAAACACGCCTTCAAACCCCAAACCCGTATCACACGGATGCAAAAAGCCGATGCTGCCTGTGTACAAACCGCGCGGTTCGGATTCAAGGGACTCAATAATCTGCATACTCATGCGTTTGGGTGCGCCGGTGATACTGCCGCACGGGAAGGCTGCACGGAGAATATCGGCAACCGAAACACCAGCCAGCGCCTGCGCTTCGATGGCACTGGTCATCTGCCAAACACTGCCGAAACGGGAAACTTTAAACGGTTCAGGCACGCGTACTTTGCCTGTTTGCGCGATTTTGCCGAGGTCGTTGCGCAACAAATCGACAATCATCACATTTTCGGCGCGGTTTTTCGGATCGTTTTGCAATTCAACGGCGCGGCGTTCATCTTGCCCATCGTGAAGAATCGGCGCAGTGCCTTTCATCGGCTCAGTTGTAATCAAGCCGTCTGAATCGATTCTGAGGAAAAGTTCGGGAGAAAAACACAAAGTCCACGCGTCCTGCCCTACCCCGTCGGGCAGACAAGACAAAACGGCATACGGCACAGGCTGGCGCAAGCGGCGGTAAAGCTGGATCGGATTGCCGTATGCTTGCAGGTGCAGGCGTACGGTGTAATTGATTTGATAGGTATCGCCGCGGCGGATGGCTTCGTGGATTTGACGGATATGCTCGAGATAATCGGCTTCGGATACGGAGAATCGGGGAATAGAAATACCTGCCTCAAGGCCGTCTGAATGATTGGCCAGCCAGTTTTCGGCATCGATTTCGGAATAATCGGCAAACCAGTGCAAACGCAGACTGCCACTGTGGCCAGACGGAATATCCATCAGCGGCAATCCGAATTCGTAGTCTGCAAACAACACTGCATGCAAACCCTTTTTCCAGCCAGCTTGCAAAATACTTGTTAACGAATCCAGTTCGTTATGATAAAACCGATGGCTTTCTACATGATTTTGATAGAGTTTTGCTCGGCCGCTCACGGCATCGTCAAACAGGGCGAAATAAGGCATGATTGCTGTACAAATAGGCTGATTATACGCTGCTTTTACATAAGTTAGCAGACAAATTCAAAAAAAGCACTCAAATGTAATTTTATGTAGTCGAACGAGGCATAAAAGGGTAGAATCAAACCATACCACACTATATCATTTAAAACTTAATCGATAAGGAGACTTTATGGCAGACCACCAACTAGAACCGTTCGAGAATGTTGAACTGGGCGAGAAACAAGACCAGCTGCAAGTATTCGAAAAGGCTGTTTTGGAACACGAAGGACGCGGTTCAGACGAAGATTCCAGCAGCGCACCGCTTCCTGCCAACTACCCGTACAAACAACGTATGCGCCGTTCTGTTTACGAAAAAGAAAAACAGAAACTGCAAATCGAATTATTGAAAGTACAAAGCTGGGTCAAAGATTCCGGCCAACGCATCGTCAGCCTATTTGAAGGCCGCGATGCAGCCGGTAAAGGCGGTACCATCAAACGTTTTATGGAACATTTGAACCCGCGCGGCGCACGCGTTGTCGCACTGGAAAAACCGACCACGACCGAACGCGGCCAATGGTATTTCCAACGCTACATCCAAAACCTGCCGACCGCAGGCGAAATGGTATTCTTCGACCGTTCATGGTACAACCGTGCCGGCGTAGAACGCGTCATGGGCTTCTGCGAACCTAACGAATACCTACTCTTCATGCGTCAAACCCCTGAATTGGAACGTATGCTTGTTGCCAGCGGCATCCACCTGTTCAAATTCTGGTTCTCAGTATCCCGTGAAGAACAACTCCGCCGCTTCATCTCCCGTCGTGACGACCCCCTGAAACACTGGAAACTGTCCCCTGTGGACATCCAGTCGCTCGACCGCTGGGACGACTACACCGAAGCCAAAAACGCCATGTTCTTCCACACCCACACCGGCGACGCGCCTTGGGTCATCATCCGCTCCGACGACAAAAAACGCGCACGTTTGAACTGTATCCGCTACTTCCTGCACCAGCTGGACTATCCGGGCAAAGACGTGAAAGCCATCGGCAAAGTGGACGATAAAATTGTTTTGATTCCCGACACACGTTACAAAGAAAAAACCGTAGACATCGGACACGATTAAAATCTAAGTTCGAGTAGTTATTGACTCAATTAAGTGGATTTTTGTTCTGATATTTTCGGAATAAAAATCCACTTACTTTATGGAAAACCGTCATCAGACTATTTGGCTACGCAATGACATCTAACGACAAAACAAATATCTATACCAAATTCTTCAACACCGAAACATTAGATGCTGTCCCCGTATGGCAGTTTGACGAATACATTGACGGCATCAACACTCGCCGAATCTATTTACATGCAGATGGGCATACCGAAAACATCTCCGAACGCGACAACTTATTACATGGGGAATTAACCGATTTAGATTTATCATACAGCGAGTACATCAGCCCATCAGAATTTGAAAAACTTTGGCAATAATATTAAATACGAAATCATACAGCTAAAGGCCGTCTAAAATTTCATCTTTCAGACGGCCTTTTCTTAATCCTCACGATTCCAATACGTTTTTTGTGCGAATACCAATTTATTGTCAGTAAATTTCACATTATCCAAATTCAACGCCCAAACATCACTTTTCATCACTCGAGCAGCAGGATGCGCTTTGTAAAATAAAGACTGCGCCGCTTTCAAATCCGCTTCATCTTCAATCAAAGCGGCAGTCGCCGCAAACTGAACACCGCTGATTTTCGTGATACTGTCGGGCTGACCGGCGATGGTGCCGGCTACTTTGGCAGAACGGCTCATCAGTCCGCCATGCTTTGTTTTCAAAGAAGTCAGCACAATCAGGCGGGCATTGGCCTCATCAAACACATAAAAACAACAAGCCGCCCAAACTTCGCCGTCTGCCGCAGCGGCAATACTGACGACATGATGATTGCTCAAAAATTTAACAATATTGGTAGGAATCGCTTGCATAATTTTTATCCTCTTTCTCAGTGTATTAAATTTATTTTCAGGCCGTCTGAAACATCAGCCCTGCCAGCGCGGCGCATCGGTTTGAACAATACCGAACAAGTCCAAAGCATGAGACACGCTGTGCGTAATCATATCATCAATGGATTCGGGCTTCTGATACAGAGCCGGAACGGGAGGAAACACAATGCCGCCCATCTCTGTTACACGGCGCATATTGTCGATGTGTGCCAAGTTTAACGGCGCTTCACGCACCATCAACACCAGCCTGCGCCGCTCTTTCAACGTTACATCCGCCGCACGGCTGAGCAAATTATCGGCAAACCCGTGAGCAACCGAAGCCAAAGTTTTCATTGAACACGGCGCAATCAACATTCCGTCCGTCAAAAACGAACCGCTGGCAATACTTGCGCCGACATTACGGACAGAATGCACGACATCCGCCAAAGCATAAACGTCTTCTTTGGTGTAATCCGTTTCCAAAGCACGGGTCATCTCCGCCCCTTGCGAAACCACCAAATGCGTTTCTACCTGATGCTCACGCAAAAGCTGCAAAGCCTTCACGCCATACTGAAAACCGCTGGCACCGCTGATGCCGACAACCAAACGCTTCATTGTATTTCCCTGTCTCGGCCTAAAAATAAAGGAAAGGCAGATTCTCAAGACGAAAAAATAACCGCTAAAAAGCGGTTAGATTTTCTAATGTGGTGCCGACAGCGAGATTTGAACTCGCACAGCCTACGGCCACTACCCCCTCAAGATAGCGTGTCTACCAATTCCACCATGTCGGCATAAATCAAATTGTCTTACTGCTGCTGAGGATTCGGAGCAACAGGAGTTGTATTGTTTTGTGCAGGCGTTGCAGGCTTAGGAGCCTGTTGGGTCTGCTTCACATCGCTGAAGTCTAAACCGTGCTTATTGGAGTGGGTGTGAATATACACCATTGCCATGCAGGTCGCAAAGAAAAATGTTGCAGCAACGGCAGTCGAGCGGCTGAGGAAGTTGGCATTACCGGCAGAACCGAATACGCCTTGCGCGCTACCGCTGCCGGAACCGAATGTTGCGCCGGCATCCGCACCTTTACCGTGTTGCAGCAATACTAACACGATTACGAATAGAGCGGAAATAATATTAATAATCCAGATAAGGGTTTTAAAGGCTTCCATATGTTTTCTACGAGGCTTGTGCTGCGTTGATGATGGCGGTAAAGGAGTCATAGGATAATGACGCGCCACCAACCAATGCGCCGTCTACATGAGGTACTGCGAAGATGTCGGCTGCGTTATCCGCTTTCACACTTCCGCCGTAAAGAACGCGGATTTTAACATCGCTTCCGCACAAAGACAAGATTTCTTTGTAGATAAATGCATGCATGTCGGCGATTTGTTCGACGGTGGCGACTTTGCCTGTACCGATCGCCCAAACCGGCTCGTAGGCAACGGCGATGTTTTGGGTGTTCAAACCTTGCAGGATGGAAAGCTGGTGGGCAATGACTTCGTGTTCTTTACCGGCTTCGCGCTCTTCCAGGCTTTCACCGACGCACAACAATGGAATCAGGCCGACATTGAGGACGTTTTCCATTTTGCGGCGTTGGATTTCGTTTTTCTCGCCGAAATAAAGGCTGCGCTCGGAGTGGCCGATGAGGACGATGTCTGTACCGATGTCGGCAAGCATTTCGGCGGACACTTCGCCGGTGTACGCGCCGTTATTCGGGAAACGGCTCACGTCTTGCGCACAGGTCAAGATGCGGTTGTTCAAAACGATTTGCATGGCGTTGTGCAGTTGCAACAGATACACGGTCGGGGCAGCGAGGCCGATTAATACGCGTTCGGCGGTTGGCATGACGCGGAAGCGGTGCATAAGTGCATTGTTGTTTTGGAGTCGGCCGTTCATTTTCCAGTTGCCGATAACCCATTTTTGATCCCACATTCCGATTTGGTGATACATCTTTATTGCTCCGTGTGTTGGTTGTTGCTTGTTGTAGCGTGGTGTAATGTGAAAGTTTAGTGGATATATGTGCGCTTGGCAATTATTAACAAGCCTCGAGGCCGTCTGAAAGATGGCACACTCTCCGACAAGGATTTATAATGTATGTTTCGATAAAATTAAGAATTGAACGGAGCACAAATATGGACTTTGAAAAAGCGCGTTTCAATATGGTTGAACAGCAGATTCGTCCGTGGGATGTCTTGGATTTCGACATTTTGGATGCTTTGGAGGAGATCGGGCGCGAACATTTCGTCGGCGAGGCTTTTCAAGGCTTGGCCTATGCGGATATGGAGCTGCCGCTGGCCAACGGCCATAAGATGTTGGAACCCAAAGTTGTTGCCCGCCTGGCTCAAGGTTTGAAACTGAAAAAAGACGAAACCGTCTTAGAAATCGGTACAGGCTCAGGCTATGCAACCGCCCTGCTGTCCAAACTGGCCGGCAAAGTCGTCACCGACGACATCGATGCCGAGCAGCAGCAACGCGCCAAAAAAGTTTTGGACGAATTGGGCTTTGCCAACGTCGATTATGTGCAAAACAACGGCCTGACCGAAGCATCGCAAGGCGCGCCTTTTGATGCGATTTATGTGGGCGGCGCAGTAGACAGCGTGCCTGAAATCTTAAAAGAGCAATTGAAAGACGGCGGCCGCATGGTCATCATTGTCGGCCGCAAACCGGTACAACACGCGCTTTTGCTGACACGCAACGGCAATGAGTTTTCCGAAAAGGTATTGTTCGACACCGTCGTGGCCCACTTGGAAGACAAATCAGCCAATCCGTTCGGCGATTTCGATTTTTAAACAACAGGCCGTCTGAAAATTCAGACGGCCTCATGCTTTTATCCCTACCTTTATGACCGACATCATCCAACTCCCGCCCACCGAATTGAAGCAATGGCAGGACGAAGGCCGCGCATTTCATCTGCTCGACGTCCGCACCGATGAAGAACGCGCCATCTGCACCCTGCCTGCTGCCATTCATATTCCGATGGACCTCATCCCCCTACGCCAAAACGAGCTGCCCAACGATGATTTACCCATTGTTGTCTATTGCCACCACGGCATCCGCAGCCTGCACACGGCAATGTATTTGGAAGACGCCGGATTTGAAAATCTCTACAACCTGCAAGGCGGTATTGATGCTTGGGCGGAGCAAATCGATGCCAAGATGATGCGGTATTAAATTGCTTTTATGAATAAAAGGCCGTCTGAAACTGGATTTCAGACGGCCTTTGCGATTATTTCACAAACCGTGCATCTGCCATAAACGGCCGTGTAGCGGCCGGTTTGGCCGAATAGAAGCGGGAGAAAGTGCTGTCGATTTTGGTGTGTATCGGTTTACCGTCCAATGTTGCCGACGCTTCCAATTTCACGCCACCGCCACTGGTTTCGCCCAATTTCATATTTGGGAACGTCAGTTTGGCAATATTGAGTTTCACATTTTCCACTTTGGTATCGGGAGACATCAGCTGCTTGCCGACCGGACGGATTTTTTCACCCTCATCATGAGGCGCGGCACCACCGTTATCGTCAACCACGCCGATATTAATCAATCGGGCAGCTGCCAAGTCCATCTTGCCGTTTTTAACCGGAATACCGACAAACAGTTTTACGCCGCGATGAATGAACGTATTGTCCCGCCACTGAGTTTGGCCCTCTCTCGGCGGTTTGGTTTCCGCCGCCACCGAATAAGTACGGCCCATAATCATCAATTTATAACCCGGAATTTTTTTCGACCCCAACCCATCGGCAATATCTTCAACCAACTGCGGCGCAGTCAAATTTTCATTTGCCAAGATACGGGCCGATGTTTCTGCCAGATAAGCAGGTTTGCCGTCTATGGCCAATGCTTGTTCATGGCCGAAATCAGCCGCAAATGCAGGTATGGCGGCCAAAGCGGCCAATGTCAAAATACCGATGCGTTTCATCACTTACTCCTGATGTAGAATATGGTTAGACTATTCATCCGAAAAACTCGGACAAATTTTAGACGAAACCATATTATTCTATAAATGATATAGATTATCAACAATATTTATAATACGGACAATATAAAGGCCGTCTGAAAACCAAGTTTCAGACGGCCTTTCCAATCTGGCTTAAAACCTATATCAGTCTTTGAAGCGTTTGAATACCAATGTGCCGTTGGTACCGCCAAAACCGAAGGAATTGGAGATGGCAACGTCGATTTTCGCATCACGCGCTTCATTGGCGCAGTAATCCAAATCGCAACCGGCTTCAACATCTTGTTCAAAAATGTTGATAGTCGGTGGAGATTTTTGCTCGTGTACCGCCAACACGCTGTACAACGCCTCCACACCGCCTGCCGCGCCGAGCAAGTGGCCGGTCATGGATTTGGTGGAGTTAACGATAACTTTGCGGGCGTGGTCGCCCAAAGCGCGTTTGAGGGCTTTGGTTTCGTTGGCATCGCCCAGCGGAGTGGACGTACCGTGTGCGTTGACGTAATCGACGTCTTCGGGATTCAGGCAGGCATCTTTCAGCGCGCGGGTAACCGCCAATGCAGGGCCTTCTTCGTTCGGCGCGGTAATATGATAGGCATCGGAACTCATACCGAAGCCGACGATTTCGGCGTAGATTTTCGCACCACGTTTTTTCGCGTGTTCCAATTCTTCCAACACCAGCACGCCAGCGCCTTCGCCGATAACGAAACCGTCACGGCCTTTGTCCCACGGACGGGATGCGGTAGCAGGGTCGTCGTTGCGGGTGGAAAGGGCTTTCATAGCAGCAAAACCGCCAACACCCAAAGTGCTGATCGCGCCTTCTGCACCGCCTGCAATCATCACATCCGCATCGCCGTATTTAATCAGTCGTGCAGAGTCACCGATGGAGTGTGCGCCGGTGGTACAGGCGGAAACCATGCCGTAGCTCGGGCCGCGGTAGCCTTTAAGGATGGTCACGTGGCCGGAAATCAGGTTGATCAACGAGCCCGGAATAAAGAAAGGATTGATTTTGCGCGCGCCGCCTTCGAGTACGGCTTTGCCGGTGGCTTCAATGCTCGGCAGGCCGCCGATACCGGAGCCAATGTTGACACCGACACGGTCTTTGTCGAGGGTTTCCAAATCGTCCAAGCCTGAATCATTGATGGCTTGCAGGGCGGCGGCGATACCGTAATGGATGAACACGTCCATGCGGCGCGCTTCTTTCGCGCTGATGTATTGGCCGATATCGAAATCACGCACTTCGCCGGCGATTTGGCTGTTGATGTCGGATGCGTCAAAGCGGGTAATCCGTCCGATGCCGCTTTTGCCTGCGAGCAGATTGCTCCATGCGGTGGCGACGTCGTTGCCGACCGGTGATACTTGGCCAAGACCTGTGATGACTACTCTTCTCTGACTCATGATAATCTCGCTGTTGGTTGTCGGGATTTTCGCGGCAGCCTTGCTCTTTTTCTTCGTGAAAACGGGCAAAACTCATGCCGTCTGAAATTTCAGGGGTTTGATAATAAGGTAAAAGCCTCTATTGCGATGGCGCAGCAGAGGCTGGGTGTTTGAGGCGACCGATTAGCCTTGGTGGGCGTTGATGTAGTCGATAGCCAATTGTACGGTAGTGATTTTTTCAGCGTCTTCGTCAGGGATTTCGCAGCCGAAAGCTTCTTCCAAAGCCATCACCAGTTCTACGGTGTCCAGAGAGTCAGCACCCAAATCGTCTTGGAAAGAAGATTCGTTTTTCACTTCGGCTTCGTTTACGCCCAGTTGTTCAGCAACAATTTTTTTAACTTGTTGTTCGATGTTTGACATAATTAGTCGTTCCTTTTCGCCTTGCGGCAGGTTGTTTAAGAGAAATAATTCGTCGGTATTGTACCGAATTCGGATAGAGTTTTCCATCTAATCCTGCATTTTAGCACAGATTATTCAGTAAAAACCTGTTGTTGCGCATATTAGCATAGGCTGATTTTAACCTACAAGCAGGAAATTGTTTTTATTTGATATCATAGGGTTAAGTTTGATTATCGTGAATCACGGCCGTCTGAAAAACAGGTTTTCGCCGTTTTTTCTTTCCATTTTCGCGCGCCTGCCGGGAGTATAAGACGAATCAAAAATGCCTTAAATAAGGCCTCGAAACGCCATCAAACTCACTTTATTTCCCGCCCTTTCAGACGGCCTGACATAAGCAGACAAATCAAACAAGGTTCTTTCTACCCCAAAAACTCTTTCAAAAACAGCAATACGCAGGTAAGTTCGTCGGCGGATTCGCGTTGCGTACCGTTGCCGGTATGGCCGCCGCCGTCAGGCGAGTAGAGCCAAGATTGCGGCGAGGTTTCGCGCAGTTTGGCGTAGAACTTGAGCGCGTGGGCGGGATGGACGCGGTCGTCGCTGAGGCTGGTGGTAATGAGCGCTGGCGGATAATTGATGCCGTCTGAAAGATTGTGATACGGCGACAATTCGCCCAGCCAGCGTTTGCAGACTTCGTATTTTTGCGGATTGCCGTATTCGTCCGTCCAGCTTGAACCGGCGGAGAGCAGCGGATAACGGATCATGTCGGTCAGCGGCACTTCGCACACCAGCGCGCCAATGCTTTGAGGTTCGCGCACGAAGGCGGCGGCGGTAATCAGGCCGCCGTTGCTGCCTCCCTGCAAGCCGATGTGTTTGGGCGAACTGATACCGCGTTCGGACAAATCGCGCACGACGGCAAGCAAATCATCAACGCTTTTATGTTTGCTGATTCCCTGCGCCGCCTGATGCCAACGCGGGCCGAATTCGCCGCCGCCGCGGATGTTCGCCAACACAAAGGCATTGCCCTCTTCCAGCCAATATTTGCCGACGCTACCCAAATAATGCGGCAATTCGGGAATACCGAAACCGCCGTAGGCATAGACTAAGGTCGGCGTGTCGGGCGTGGCGTTTTTGCCGACGTGGAAATAAGGAATGCGCTCGCCGTCGGCTGAAGTCGTCCAAAACTGCTGCACGTTGATGCCGTCTGAATCGAACTGCTGCGGCTGACGGCGCATGACGGTCAGTTCCATCACGTTCAAATCCAATGCAAACAGCGTCAGCGGTGTGGTGAAATCGCTGGCGGCAAGGTAAACCACGTCGCCGCCCCACGGTTGGTCGGTCATTTCCAACGCGCCCGAAGGCAGGCGCGGCAGTTCGACTTCCTGCCATTTGCCGTCGGTAAAACGCCATGCTTTCAGACGGCCTTGTACGTTTTCCAGTAGGCTCGCCACCACAAAACGCTTGGTCGTTTCCACGCTTTCTAATGCCTGCGTTTCATCGGGCGCAAACAAAAGCTGCGCCGCGCCTAATTCGCCGCGGTTTAATTTTACTGCCACCAATGCGCCGCTCGGATAGCTTTGGTTCGCGCGGTTCCAGTCTTTGCGCAGCGTCAGCAAAAGATGTCCAGCCAGATAGCCGACTACGTCGCAATCGTTGGGCAGGTTTAACGGTTTCGCCTCGCCTTCGGCTGAGACCTGCAAATAGGTTTTGGTGTAAAAACCGTCCGACGCTTCAATCAAATCAATCGGCGAACCCTGCGGATCGAGGTAACGCCACGCGTTTACCATCATGCCGTCTTTGGCAATTTGATACACCGGCAGGCTTTCCTCGAAACTCTTGCCGCGCTCCACCAGCCACACTTCGCGCGGATAGCCCGATTCGGTCAACTGGCGTTCGTCCCAGGCCGGACATACCCACACGCTGTTTTCATCGCGCCACGACACATGGTTTTTGCCTGCCGGAAAGTGAAAACCGCCTTCTACCAACTCCCCCGCTTCCAAATCCACTTCCAGCGTGTACGCCGTATCGCCGCCCGATTTGCTCAGTGTTAACAACGCGCGGTTGGGCTTTTCCACCAAGTGCGACACGCCGCCCAGATATACATCGTCGCCGAGCAATTCGTCGAAATCCGCCACTGAAAACAGGATTTTCCACTCAGGATAGCCCGAACGGTAAGTCGCCGCCGTACACACGCGGTACACGCCCTTCGGATATTCCGCGTCCTGATGGAAATGGTACATCCGCGCGCGGTGTTCCTGACAAAACGGAATCTGCCGCGTGTCCTGCATCTGCGCCAAAATGCCGTCAGACAATTCGCGTGCTTTGTCGTTTTCTAAAAAACGCACGCGCGTTTCGGCATGTGCTTCAGCGGCGAAGTTTTGCGTTTCGGAAGATTCGAGGTTTTCAAAATGGAGATAGGAATCGGGGTAGGATTTCATAAAAAAAGGCCGTCTGAAAGATTGGGAAACGGAATTATAACGGCAAAATCAAAAAAGGCCGTCTGAAACCTGCGTTTCAGACGGCCTGAACATTCTTCAATTCAACGCCCGTATATTTTCCACAAACCTTCCTGCAAACCAAACGCAGGCTCGCCGTCTTGCGGCTGGGTGCGGACGTAGCTGCCGTCAGGCTGCATCAGCCAAGCCTGGGTATTGTCTTCTAAAGCCATTTCCAAACCTTCGCGGATCACGCGTTCTTTGAGTTCGGGCGTGGTAATCGGCGTGGCGACTTCAATGCGGCGAAAGAAGTTGCGACCCATCCAGTCGGCGCTGGAGATAAAGGTATCGTCTGCGCCGTTGTTATGGAAGCAATACACGCGCGAGTGTTCGAGTTGGCGGCCGATAATGGAGCGGACGCGGATGTTTTCGGACAAGCCTTTTACCCCCGGGCGCAAAGTACACATACCGCGCACAATCAGGTCGATTTGCACGCCTGCCGCGCTGGCCTGATACAGCGCATCAATTACGCTCGGCTCGATGAGGGAGTTCATCTTGGCGGTAATCCGTGCCGGTTTGCCTGCTTTGGCGTGTTCGGTTTCCTGCTTGATGCGGTCGATGACCATTTTGTGTAGGGTAAACGGGCTTTGATAGAGCTTGTTCAGACGGCCCGGCTTGCCCAAGCCTGTGATTTCCATAAACAAAGTGTTCACATCGGCAGTGATTTGTTCGTCGGCGGTGATGATGCCGAAGTCGGTGTAAATGCGCGATGTGCCTTGGTGGTAGTTGCCGGTACCGAGGTGTGCATAACGCTTGAGCACGCCGTCTTCGCGGCGGATAACCAAAGCCATTTTGGCATGGACTTTGTAGCCGAATACGCCGTACACGACGTGCGCGCCCGCCTCTTCGAGCTGTTTCGCCCAGTTGACGTTGTTGGCTTCGTCAAAACGTGCCATCAGTTCGACAACGACGGTAACCTGCTTGCCCGCCAGCGCGGCCTTCATCAATGCGCGTACAAGCTCGGAATTGCTGCCGGTACGGTAGATGGTCATTTTAACGGCCAACACATCCGGATCGGCCGCGGCTTCGCGTATCATTTGGACAACCGGATCAAAAGACTGATACGGGTGGTGCAGCAAAATCGGCGACTGTTTGACCAATTTGAATACGGAGCCGTTTTTGCGCAAGGCTTTCAGACGGCCTGCATTGCGCGGCGGAAACTTCAAATCCGGCCTGTCCACCAAATCGGGGACGGCATTGAGGCGCACCAAATTAACCGGCCCTTTGACCTGATACAGCTCGGCAGAAGTCAGCTTGAACTGGGCAAGCAGGAAGTCGTGAATATGCGCCGGACAAGTATCCGCTACTTCCAAGCGCACGCCGTCGCCGTATTCTCGGTCGTGCAATTCGTTTTGAATCGCAGCACGCAGGTTTTTTAAGTCTTCTTCATCGACCGTCAAATCGCTGTCGCGCGTGAGGCGGAACTGATGACAGTCTTTAACCTTCATGCCGGGAAAGAGTTTGCCGACATGGGCGTGCAAAATCGAAGACAAGAACACAAAGCCTGCATCGCCGCCGCAAATTTCAGACGGCATGGGGACGACGCGCGGCAAAATGCGCGGCGCCTGCACAATCGCCATTCCTGACGGACGGCCGAACGCATCCGTGCCTTCGAGTTCGACGGCGAAGTTGAGCGATTTGTTTAACGGGCGCGGGAACGGGTGTGACGGATCAAGGCCGATGGGTGTGAGAATGGGCAACAGCTCGTTGTCGAAATAGTTTTCGATCCATTTTTTCTGCGCGGCCGTCCATTTGTGGCGGCGATAGAAATGAATGCCGGCGCGGCTGAGTGCAGGCTGCAATACTTTGTTAAACAGGTCGTACTGCTCGCGAATCAAGGCCTGCGCCTCTTTTGCCACCGCTTCGATGGTTTCGGCTGCGGTTTTGTCGTTGTCGAGCAGTTGATGTGGACGCAGTTTGTTTTCGCGTTTCAACCACGCCATGCGCACTTCAAAAAATTCGTCCAAATTGGAAGACACGATGCACAGGAAACGCAAACGTTCCAACAAAGGAACTTTCGTATCCTGCGCCTGAGCCAGTACACGGCGGTTAAACGCCAACAGGCTGAGTTCTCGGCAAAGAATGCGGTTTTGCTCGGGCATGGTTTACTCCTGAAACATCAGTCATTAACACCATCAAGTATAACGTTTTGCCGCTATTCCGTCAGATTTCAGACGGCCTCGGCAGACAACCTTATCCCTATTTGAGGCAAGACAAAGAGTTATCCGTTTTTTTCTATGCCGAAACAGCGGTTTTTGCTATAATGCGCAGTTTAATGCAACCGCAATACCACTGCTAAAGGATAAGAAAATGGGCTTTTTGCAAGGCAAAAAAATTCTGATTACCGGCATGATCTCCGAGCGTTCCATCGCTTACGGCATCGCCAAAGCCTGCCGCGAACAAGGCGCGGAATTGGCATTTACTTATGTTGTCGACAAACTGGAAGAGCGCGTCCGTAAAATGGCTGCCGAACTCGGCTCCGAACTCGTGTTCCGCTGCGACGTTGCCAGCGATGACGAAATCAACCAAGTTTTCGTTGACTTGGGCAAACACTGGGACGGCTTGGACGGCCTCGTTCACTCCATCGGTTTCGCCCCTAAAGAAGCTTTGAGCGGCGACTTCCTCGACAGCATCAGCCGCGAAGCGTTCAACACCGCTCATGAAATCTCCGCATACAGCCTGCCAGCGCTGGCCAAAGCCGCACGTCCGATGATGCAGGGCCGCAACGCCGCAATCGTTGCACTGAGCTACTTGGGCGCCGTTCGTGCCATTCCTAACTACAACGTTATGGGCATGGCCAAAGCCAGCCTCGAAGCCGGCATCCGCTTCACTGCCGCCTGCCTGGGCAAAGAAGGCATCCGCTGCAACGGTATTTCCGCAGGCCCGATCAAAACCCTGGCCGCTTCCGGCATCGCCGATCTCAGCAAACTCTTAGGCCACGTCGCTTCCCACAACCCACTGGGCCGCAACGTTACCACCGAAGAAGTCGGCAACACCGCCGCCTTCCTCTTGTCCGACCTTGCTTCCGGCATCACCGGCGAGATTACCTACGTTGACGGCGGTTACAGCATCAACGCGCTGAACGACGAAGAAAACTAAACGGTTTACACACCAAACGCACTTTCATCATGAAAGTGCGTTTTTTATGACCGTTACATTATAGCTTGAATAACTGCATAACCCCAAAGGCCGTCTGAAAGTCAAATACGGATACGAAACATTACCTTTACAGGCTTTCAATGATTATGTTTTCAACATTATTATATTATCATTCTACCCCAATCTGAAATTCCGATAGAGCATTGATTCTAAAGATAACATTCATGTTATCTGATACTTAGCCGCTGATAAAAAGTGGTGCAAAAAAGTAACAAAAAAAATTCAGACGGCCTGTTTTTCATACAGAAGGCATAGAAGCAGGGCACTTTTAGCATGAAATACAAAATTTAACATTATTGAATTCTTCTTAACTAATAAAGCGTTAAGATGCCTGCCGATTAACTGAATCACATCTGATTTTGACTCAAACACATACAGGAGATTAATTATGTCAATCGCTTCAGAATTTAAAGAATTTATTATGCGTGGCAACGTTGTCGACCTCGCAGTCGGTATGGTTGTCGGTACAGCATTCAGCGGCATCGTCAAATCATTGGTTGACGATGTAATCATGCCTCCTATCGGTCTGTTGATCGGCGGCGTTGATTTCTCCAACCTGTTCATTACCCTGAAAGACGGCGCACAAGCCGCTCCTGCAGAAGGTTACGCCAACTTGGCAGCCGCCCAAGCAGCCGGTGCCGTTACCCTGAATATCGGTCTGTTCATCAACACCGTGATCAGCTTCCTGATCATCGCCGCTGCCATCTTCTGCGTGGTTAAAGCCATCAACTCCGTAAAAAAAGCCGAAGCTCCTGCTGAAGAAGCACCGGCAGAGCCTAGCGAAGAAGTTCTGTTGTTGCGCGAAATCCGTGACTCTCTGAACAAAAAATAATCACAATACCCAAACATACACACAAACTAAGGCCGTCTGAAACCATTTCAGACGGCCTTTTCTAACTCCATCGCTCTGACATAGTTGGCTGTTTAAGAAAAACTACAAGCAGCTATCCTTCATTTATTTATAGAAACCTTGCTTACGACCTCATTATTTTTACCCAATAGATAAAGGAAATTATCATTTACCTCTAATTTACCAAGATAAACGCCATAATCCATTTCATGAGCAGGACAGGTTTTAATCAAATGACGAATACTCTTGTCTTTATTTTCAATATTCAAAAACAAGTCAACTTTATCGATCTGATGTTCCACTTGAATGGAAAAAGTGGTGGATTGAATCTTTTTCTTTTTCCATACCCAACTATTTTCATAATGGTTTCTTTCTATTTCATTCACTACATCCCCAAGTAAGCAGAATGGAATAGAAAGCTTATGAAACACACGGTTTGCCCCTTCAACTAAAGCAGCCAAGAGCATCTTTTTCTTATCAACAGGATCTAAAGCTTCATAGGTACAAAAATCAAATGGAACCTGAACAGTATAGACACCAAGTAAGTTTATGATACAAGGATTGCAGACCTTATCCATGCATTCTATGATGATTTTCCAACAATCCTTAGTTGGAACAGGCTTGAAGAGTCGCTCCAACATAGATGTCATACACTTCGATTCATATACAAACGCTTTTCTATGGCATTTCCAATTTTGATTGTAGTCCTCTATCCTGGCCTCCTCGTATCTTAATGAAGCTGAGTCCATCAACTCCTCGATCCTTTGGCGATTTTCCACATAAGGTCTATCTAATTCAAAATATCTTAATTTCATATTCATACTTCCATGATCTTATTTTTTATACAGGACCAACCCTATGTAAAGGCTAAGTCTTTCAAGGTAGCAATGATTCTGAGCTCTAAATATCGAGAACTCCAACTTCTTGATGCTTCATACTTCTCACCCTCCTCAAAAGAAATTTCCTTTTCTTAACTATTCCCTATAGTCGTAGCACTTCTCCTGTAAAAAAGCCCGATGCGTTCAACATCGGGCTTTTAACTGGAAAACCAATCTTAGTCTTTGCGTGTTTCCACCAAAATCATTTCGACTGCTACGTCTTCCACTTCTACTTTAGGCACATCCGAACGGCGTGTTTTGGCAACCGATTCGGGTTGCGGCTGCGCGGCAAAAGCGGCAACGGCTTGCGGATCGGTTTCAACGAAAATCAAATCGCCCAAACCTTCCGGCAAAACAGCGGCAACAGGCGCTGCTTCAGCTACGGCCTCAGTTTGCGTCGCCACAGTTTCAGTTGCTGTTTCAACCGGTTCTGCGACTTCTGCAACGGCAGTTTCATTCGGAGACAATACCGCGGAAATAGCTTCTTTGACGTTGCTGACGGCAGATGCAAGCAGGGCTTGTTCGGCATCGGCGCTTTCAGTTTGCGCGACGGCAGGCTCGTCTTCGCTTTCAATGGCAAATACGAATGGCTCTGCGCTGGTAACTTCAGGCTCGGATACCACAATCACCAGCGGCTCGGCATGATCATCTTCCTGCGGCAAAGGTACATTTTCAGCTTCAACCGTTTCGTTCAAACCCAAAACATGCGCCACGGCAAAGAGGACTTTGTCGGCGGTGTCGGTAATGTTCAGGTATTGCTCGATTTTTGCCGAAGACGGAATATTGCGTTTTTTGCTGTTTGAACGGCGGTCGTTGCGGTTGTTGCGCTGACGGTTGTTGCGTTCGCGTCCTTGACGGCCGTTGTTTTTCACACCCTCTTCGCTGCGGGCATTGTCGTCCGCTTCCGCTTGCGCCTGTTCGCTATCGGCTTGAACGTTTGCGTCTTCAACATGGCTTTCCGCATATTGGTTACGGTTGCGCTCGTTACGGCCGTTGTTGCGGCGGCGTTTATTGCCGTTTTGTTCCGCTTGGTTTTCAGACGGCATCTCAGCCAGTGCGGCCACTTCTTGAACGTTTACGTCTTCAACCGCTTCCTCGACACGGTTGCGATCGTTGTTGCGCTCATCGCGGCGGTTGTTGCGGTTGCGGCTGCGGCGGCTTTCTTTACGCTCGTCGTTGCGGCTTTCGTTTGATTTGCTTTCTTCAAACTTACTGTCGGCGGCTTCGGCATTCACTTCGCGCACTTCAACTTTGCTGCCGTCGTGTTTGTTGTTGCGGCGCGGATTTTGACGGCGGCTGCTCGAACGGCGGTCGCCGTTTTGGCCGCGGTTGTTTGCCGTGCGTTTTTCGGCAGGCTCTTGAGCGACTGCGGCAGGCGCAGGCTCGCCGCCGAAAATACGTTTCAACCAGGCTTTGAAGCTGTCCCACCAAGAGGCTTTTTTCTCAGGGGCGACAGTCGGCGCAGGCTGGGTATGGCGCACGCCTTTGACGGCAGGCTCAGGACGGGCCGCTTTGGCTTTTTCGCTGCCGAAAGGTTTGGCGGATTCGTCTTCTTCCGGCTCGGCAACGCGTTTGTAGCTCGGTTCGCCGTCTTCTTCTACGTCATCGATGCGGATGCGGTTGATTTCGTAGTGCGGGTTTTCCAAGTGGATATTTGGAATCAGGACGACGTTCACATCCAAACGCTCTTCCATCGCAAACAGCTCGGCGCGTTTTTCGTTCAACAGGAAGGTGGCAACATCGACAGGCACCTGTGCGCGTACTTCGCCGGTGTTGTCTTTCATTGCTTCTTCTTGAATGATGCGCAAAACGTGCAGGGCGGTGGATTCGATGCCGCGGATGACGCCGGTACCGGCGCAGCGCGGACACGCAACATGGCTGCTTTCGCCCAAAGCCGGTTTCAAACGTTGGCGGCTCAATTCCAAAAGGCCGAAACGCGAAAGTTTGCCCATTTGCACGCGGGCACGGTCTTTTTTGAGCGCGTCGCGCAGGACGTTTTCAACATCGCGCTGGTGCTTGGGGTTTTCCATGTCGATGAAGTCGATGACGACCAAACCGCCCAAGTCGCGCAGGCGCATTTGACGGGCGACCTCTTCGGCGGCTTCCATATTGGTTTTGAACGCGGTGTCTTCGATGTCCGAGCCGCGTGTGGCGCGCGCGGAGTTGACGTCGATGGAAACCAGGGCTTCGGTGTGATCGATCACAATCGCGCCGCCTGACGGCAGGCTGACGCTGCGTGAGAATGCGCTTTCGATTTGGTGTTCGATTTGGAAGCGGGAGAACAACGGCGTGTGGTCTTGATAGAGTTTCAGACGGCCTACATTGCTCGGCATGACGTAGCTCATGAACTCGGCAACTTGGTCGTAAACTTCTTGATTGTCCACCAAAATCTCGCCGATGTCGGGACGGAAATAGTCGCGAATCGCACGAATCAGCAGCGAGCTTTCCATAAAGAGCAGGTAAGGGTCATGGTGTGCTTTGCCTGCTTCTTCAATGGCTTGCCAGAGCTGTTTGAGGTAGTTCAAGTCCCATTCCAACTCTTCCGCGCTGCGGCCGATGCCGGCGGTGCGGGCAATGATACTCATGCCGTTCGGAATGTCGAGTTCTGCCATGGCGGCTTTCAACTCTTGGCGCTCTTCGCCTTCGATACGGCGGGATACGCCGCCGCCGCGCGGATTGTTCGGCATCAATACCAGATAGCGGCCGGCCAGACTGATGAAGGTGGTCAGCGCCGCGCCTTTGTTGCCGCGCTCGTCTTTTTCGACTTGGACGATAACTTCCATGCCCTCTTTGAGCACGTCCTGAATACGCGCCCTGCCGCCTTCGTAGTCGCGGAAATACGAACGCGACACTTCCTTAAACGGCAAAAAGCCGTGGCGGTCGGTTCCGTAATCGACGAAACACGCTTCCAGCGACGGCTCGATGCGGGTAATGATACCTTTGTAGATATTGCCTTTACGCTGTTCTTTGCCCAGCGTTTCGATGTCCAAGTCCAAAAGGTTTTGGCCATCGACAATGGCAACGCGCAGCTCTTCGGCCTGCGTTGCGTTGAATAACATTCTTTTCATAGTCACCTCGTGAACAGCGGCCGTTTGATTTGTGAATATCTTTTTCAGACGGCCTGTCTGTCCGGTTGGCACTCTGCAAAGGCAAGATGGGGGAACCCCTGTGTAACCAGTTTTTGATTTGAAATCCGCAAGGTTGCATGCTTGAACTCAAGCCATGTGCGGACGGATTCGGATAAAGAAGGAAATAAAGAACAATGCGGCGGAAAGGTTGATGGTTCCGCTGCCGTCCGAATGCTGATGTTTCGGACAAAATGAAGGCAGCCTACATCTTCTTATTATCGTAGCGCCGGTAATTTCGGACGGTACTGCGCGGACTGCGTCTTACGCCCGGCCGGACGGCAGGTTCAATTCAAACTTAATTACGGGATTGCGTTTGCCGGCTTTGAACAAACACAAGGAAATGCTTTGCGGAGTGCGTTTTTAATATAAAATCTCGTTTTAACAATAAATCCGTTTCAGACGGCCTGCGACGGCAGGTTCGGGTCCCGAAACGGACGTTTGGGATTATAGAGAAAATGCACGCAATACGCAAAGATTCAGTCAGCCTGATTGCCGTTGCCGAACACGAGGAAGGCCAACGCCTTGATAACTATCTGATAAAAATCCTCAAAGGCGTACCGAAAAGCCATATCCACCGCATCACCGCGCCGGCGAAGTGCGGCTGAACAAAAAACGCTGCAAACCCGACAACCGCATTCAGGCAGGCGATACCGTCCGCATTCCGCCGATACGCACCGCCGAAAAACAAAGGCCGTCTGAAAGCCAGGCCGCGCCCGCGCGCGAATTTGACATCGTTTACGAAGACGATGCGCTTTTGGTCATCAACAAACCGTCCGGCGTTGCCGTCCACGGCGGCAGCGGCGTGAGCTTCGGCGTCATCGAACAAATCCGCCGCGCCCGTCCCGAAGCGCGTTATCTCGAACTCGTCCACCGCCTCGACAAAGACACCAGCGGCCTTTTAATGATCGCCAAAAAACGCAGCGCCTTGGTGAAACTGCACGAAGCCATCCGCAACGACCATCCGAAAAAAATCTATCTTGCGCTGGGTGTCGGCAGGCTGCCGAACGACCGCTTCCACGTCAAGCTCCCCCTGTTCAAATACACCGGCGCACAAGACGAAAAAATGGTGCGCGTCAGCGAAGACGGCCAATCCGCCCACACCATCTTCCGCGTGTTAAACCGTTTTTCAGACGGCCTTTTGCACCAAGTCGGCCTATCCGACCTGACCCTTGTCGAAGCCACCCTGAAAACCGGCCGCACCCACCAAATCCGCGTCCACCTGCAATCGCAAGACTGCCCCATTGCCGGCGACGAACGCTACGGCGACTATCAAGCCAACAAACGCCTGCAGAAACTCGGTTTGAAAAGAATGTTCCTGCACGCCTCCGAGCTGCACCTCGCCCATCCGCTGACCGGCGAAAAACTGATTCTGAAAGCGCCCCTGCCGCAAGAATTGGCGCAATTCGTTTTAATGTTGGAAAATCAGGAAAAGGCCGTCTGAAAGGAAACCCATGAAACCCAAACTCATCATTTTCGACTGGGACGGCACGCTTGCCGACACCACCAACCCCATCATCCACACCTTCCAACAAAGCTTTGCCGATTGCGGCCTGCCCGTTCCCGAAGCCGACCAAATCCGCCCGCTCATCGGATACAGCCTCTCCGGCATCATCCACCGCCTTGCCCACAACGTCAGCGAACACGTTCAGGAAACCCTGATTGAGATCTATGCCGCGCACTACCTCAATCCCAACAACCGCAACATGACCCTGTTCCCCGAAACCCTGCCCTGCCTACAACGCTTGAAGCAACAAGGCTATTGGCTTGCCGTAGCGACCGGCAAAGGCCGCAGCGGACTGGATAGGTCCATCGAGCAAACCGGCACCCAAGCCTTCTGGCTGGAAACCGCCTGCGCTAGCGAATATCCGTCCAAACCCGCGCCCGATATGGTACTCGCCCTCTGCGACCGACTGGGTGTTAAACCGGAAGAGGCCGTCGTCGTCGGCGACACCACCCACGACCTAGAAATGGCCGCCAATGCCAAAATCCGCGCCATCGCCGTTACCACCGGCGCGCACACCGCCCAACAACTTTCCGCCCTGCCCCATGTCGCCATGCTCAACAGCTTGGCCGAATTGCCCGATGTATTGGAAACCTTATGAATGACGGTGTGCGTCAACTGACACAGATTTAGATAACTAATAGATTGGATTTGAAATGAAAAAATTGTTTTTTGTGTTATTGGGGCTGGCAAGCCTTAATGTCTGCGTTGCTAATCCTACTTATGATGCAACCAGAGGCGCGTTGCAAAATGACCCTGGCTTATGCCAATACGGCTACAACTCCAATTGTGGCTCATCTGGCCAACGTCAACAAAGACAACCTACGAAAATTATCAACATCAATGTTCCTTCAAAACACGGGGCTTGGGCATTTAATCCTAAAACTGGCATTGCAGGTGGTGCACTTGATATGAATTCTCGTGAGGAAGCAGAAAGAGAAGCCATTAAAACCTGTGAACGAGGAGGAAGTAATGCGCCATGTAAAATAGAAGTTTGGGGACAAAATGGCTGCATTGCCGTTGCACAAGGTAAATTAGGCAAGAAATGGAAGCTTTTCTCAGTAGTAACAGAATTAGGTAAAGCTGAAGCTAAAGCGCTACAAAAATGTCGAGCATCAGGACTTCCTGAATGCAAAATCGTTGCTAACGAAGGTTGTTCACTACCTAAATTCTAAATAGATCCAAGGCCGTCTGAAACGTAAACAACATTAAATAAGCCTTTCCTAGGAACACCCATGGCACTCCAATTTGAAATCAACGCCGTTACCCCCTTCCGTCAAAACTGCACGCTGATTTGGGATGATGAAACCAAAGAAGCCGTTTTGACCGATGTCGGCGGCGACGTACCCTATTTATTGCAACAAGTCCAAAACAAAGGCCTCAGGCTGACCGCCATTTGGCTGACCCACGGCCATCTTGACCATGCAGGCGGCGTGGTTGAACTTTTGAAAACCTGCGACGTACCCGTTCTCGGCCCGCACAAAGACGACGAATTCCTGCTCCAAGCCCTTCCGCAAACGACGGCGCAATACGGTTTCCCCGTTTCTCCGTCATTCACGCCGACACGCTGGCTGGAAGAAGGGGAAACGCTCAAGGTCGGCAACCACAGTTTCCAAGTCCTCCACATTCCCGGCCACACCCCCGGCCAAGTCGTTTTTTACAACGCCGAAAACGGACTTTTAGTCGCAGGCGATGTCTTATTTTATGAGACCGTTGGTCGCACAGATTTTCCGCGCGGCAATCATGATGACCTCATAAACAATATCTGCGCTAAACTATTAACCCTGCCCGAAAACACGCAAGTTATCGCCGGACACGGCCGCATGACCAGCATCGGGCATGAGAAAAGGTACAATCCGTTTCTGGTTCGTTAATATGAATGTTGTATAAAGCCAACATTCTGGCATACACAGATTATGCGTATAAAGGAAAACTGGCATACAATTTGCAGGGATAACACCCGAAAGATTAAGTACCTAATCTCCGGCAAATGCCAAAATGAACTAAAGCACAAAGATAACAAGGTATTACGCAATACAACCTGATTTATCGAAAACCGGACATCTCCAAACCCCAAGCCTGACTCGCAGTGAAATTGTTACAAAGTGACAATAAATGTCAGTCGGGCCGTCTGAACGGTTCTGCCGATTCAGGCGGATACAACGGAGATAAGGCGCAATGCCCTGCCGGAATGTGCCGATGTTCTGTTTGTCAAACCGTCGGGTACATCTTTAAGAAGCACAACATTATTTGGGTAAACCGGCAAACTCGCTGCCGGCACTAACAGGCCGTCTGAAAAGTTCGGCTGGTAAAATCAATAAAAGGATTATCAAATGAAAAAAATCGCAAAAGTGGGCTTTGCCCTGCTGGCTACCGGCCTGCTGGCCGCCTGTGCTACTAAGAGCAAAATCACTCCTGAAGGCACTACCGACGAGCCTCGCTTCCCTAAACCTTACTCCCTGACCTTCAACAATGATCGCGGTACATTCCCGACTTTTGACGAGTTGGATCAAATGCGTCCTGGCCTGACCAAAGACGACATCTACAAAATCCTCGGCCGTCCTCACTACGACGAAGGCATGGTTGGCGTGCGTGAATGGGACTACCTGTTCCACTTCTACACCCCGGGCGTAGGCGTTGACCCTGAAAACACTTCCGGCGTTGAAGGCATCACTACTTGCCAATACAAAGTGATCTTCGATAAAGACAAATTTGCACGCAGCTTCTTCTGGAATCCAGTATTCCCTAAAGATGCCGTATGTCCTCCTCCAGCACCTAAACAAGAGCCTCAAGTGATCATCCGCGAGATCGTTAAAGAAGCTCCTAAACGCATCCGTCAATAAGGACAAATTTGAAACGGATCCTATTGGGTATAGCCTTGGCAGTAGGCCTGAACTCTTTGGCCGCTGCCGATGCTGTCAGCGACTATATCCAACGCAAAAAAGTTGTGGTCAATACAGCCAAGGCGGAGCTTTGCTTTGCCGATGACGGTCAGTGCCATCCGGTATTGATCGGTAAGACCACGCCGAAAGGCAAATTCAATATGACGCCGATGATGACCAGCAAACCGGGTTACGGTGGCGAGGTTATCGGCTTCAAAGAAGAAAATGACTTTCTGTTTGCGTTACACCGGGTATGGACGCTCAAGCCGCAGGAAAGGCGCATGGAACGCATCGCTTCTCCCAATGTGGCCGACCGCATCATAACCAATGGTTGTATCAACGTACAAAATAATGTGTACGAAAAACTGCGTCAGTATTTCATTTTGGAAATCATCTGATGTAAGTCAGTCAAACAAAGGCCGTCTGAAACTTTTCAGACGGC
>NZ_KV800120.1:277407-363395 GCF_001810165.1 Neisseria sp. HMSC070A01
AAAGGCCGTCTGAAACTTTTCAGACGGCCTTTCTTCTCAAACGAAAATTCGACGGCAATTTGCTTGCTCCGTCAGAGCCAAACGAAGAATATTTGGCCGCTTCATTCTCTACTCATCCTCAAGCCATATTACTTTTTACCATATCCAAAGAACCAACGGTTATTTATGCCGTTTTCCGCCCAATGCTAGAATCGCGCGTTTATATATCGGCCCGCCGAGAAATCAAATAAATAATATAGCGGCAGAAATAGCTTTTATTCCCTGCCCCTTACACACACAAACATCATGACCGATTCTTCTGCCAAATTACCCAATTTGTGGCTGCTGATTGCCGCTGCCGCCTCCATCCTGCTGATTACCATCGGCATGAGGATGACTTTAGGGCTTTTTGTCCTGCCCGTCGTCAACTCGACCGAATTGAGCATGACCCAGTTCAGCCTGATTATTGCCGTTTTCCAATTGATGTGGGGCATATCGCAACCCTTGTCCGGCGCGTTGGCCGACCGTTTCGGCGCGTTTAAAGTTTTAGCCGGCGGTACAGTTCTGTTGATTGCCGCCTGTCTGATGGTGCCGCAAATGCCGACTTATTGGGGGCTGATGCTGGGTATCGGTTTATTGTTGGCATTCGGTACGGGTTCGGGCGGATTTTCCATCATTATGGGACAGGTCGCCGCCAAAACGCCGCCTCATCGGCGCGGCTTGGCTTCCGGCCTGGTCAATGCAGGCGGGTCCGCAGGGCAATTTTTGTTCGCGCCGCTGGTTCAAGGTTTGATTGCCCTGCCCCACGTCGGCTGGACGGGGACATTTTATGTTTGGGCAGTCATCGCCATCTTGATTTTGCCGATTTCTTGGTGGCTGGCCGGCGGCAAACATGCTGCTCATACCGTCCACACAGACGACGGCGGCCAAACCCTGAAGCAGGCCGTCTGCAAGGCTTTCGCCAACCGCAGCTATATCTTGCTGCATTTGGGTTTCTTTACCTGCGGTTTCCACATCGCCTTTTTGGTTACCCACCTGCCGACCGAAATTTCACTTTGCGGCCTCCCTGCTACGGTCGCTTCGACCTCTATTGCCATTATTGGTTTGGCAAACATTGCCGGCTGTATTTTTTCAGGGTGGTGTACCGGCAGATTTTTGGGCAAATACGTCCTCTTCGGTTTATATGCTTCGCGTGTCGCCATGATATTGATTTATCTGGCCGCACCTAAAACCGATTTGAACTTCTATCTTTTCGCCGCCGGACTCGGTTTCACTTGGCTGGCAACCGTCGCCCCCACCGCCGCCATTACCGGCAAACTTTTCGGCACGCGCTACTTGGCCACCCTCTTCGGGTTGACCATGTTGAGCCACCAAATTGGCGGCTTTTTGGGTTCGTACATCGGCGGCATCGTCATTACGCGCTTCAACGATTACGGCTGGATGTGGTACGCCGACGCAGTCTTGGCAGGTGCGGCCGCCCTGTTGAATTTACTGATTCATGAACGGAAAGCGGCTGCCGCCTGACGCGGAAACCTTGGCATTTCAAGGCCGTCTGAAACGTTTCAGACGGCCTTTGCCTTATTCCATTTTTTGTGTTTTATCCACAATCGATATTCCTATCCATTATTTAACACTCCCTTACAAACCCGTTAAAATACTGCCTTTATTATGCTGATTGTCTGACTCTGATGAACTGGTCTTATCTGATCGATGCCATCCCCAAATTCGTCGATGCGGCAAAGCTGACGCTGGAATTGTCGGTATATGGCGTCGTTTTGTCGTTGCTGTTCGGCCTGCCCGTTGCCGTGGTTACGGCATACCGAATCCGCCCCTTCTACGCATTGGCACGCGCCTATATCGAGCTGTCGCGCAATACGCCCCTGCTGATCCAATTGTTTTTCCTGTATTACGGCCTGCCGAAAATGGGCATTAAATGGGACGGTTTCACCTGCGGCGTAATCGCACTGGTTTTCTTGGGCGCAAGCTACATGGCGGAAGCCATCCGTGCCGGTATTCTGGCCGTCCCCAAAGGGCAGATCGAAGCGGGCAAGGCCATCGGTTTGAGCCGCTTTCAAGTGTTCCGCTATGTCGAATTGCCCCAGGCATGGGCGGTCGCCGTCCCTGCCATCGGCGCAAACGTATTGTTTTTGATGAAAGAAACATCTATCGTCAGCGCGGTCGGCATTGCGGAATTGTTGTTCGTTACCAAAGACATCATCGGCATGGACTACAAAACCAACGAAGCCTTGTTCCTGCTGTTTGCCAGCTACCTGATCATCCTTCTGCCCGTTTCGCTTCTGGCGCGCTGGGCCGAAAACCGCGTACGGAGTGCAAAATATGGTGTTTGACTGGCTGTTTGAAGGACAAAACGCGGCACGCTTGGGCGAAGGCCTGTTGCTGACGGCGCAGATTTCCCTGGCCTCCGTTGCCGCCTCCTGCGTATTGGGTACGCTGTTCGGCTTGGTTTTACGTTCGCCCAACCGGCTCATCCGCTTTATCGGACGGTTTTATCTCGAAACCATCCGAATCGTGCCGATTTTGGTGTGGCTGTTCGGCCTGTATTTCGGCCTATCCGTCTGGACAGGCATCCACATCGACGGATTTTGGGTCTGCGTCTGGGTATTCACCATGTGGGGCATCGCCGAAATGGGCGATTTGGTCCGCGGCGCATTGGAATCGATTGAAAAACACCAGGTCGAATCAGGCCTGGCACTCGGCTTGAGCCGCGGGCAGGTATTCCGCTACATCGAGCTGCCGCAAAGCATCCGCCGCGTATTGCCCGGTGCCGTCAATCTGTTTACGCGCATGATCAAAACCAGCTCGCTCGCCTCCCTTATCGGCGTCATCGAAGTCGTCAAAGTCGGCCAGCAAATCATCGAAAACTCGCTGCTGACGCAACCCAATGCTTCATTTTGGGTTTACGGCCTGATTTTTATGCTGTATTTCTTCTGTTGCTGGCCGCTGTCGCTGCTGGCGGCAAAACTTGAACAAAAATGGGAACACTGACATGGCTTTACTGAGCATCCGCAACCTGCACAAACAATACGGCAACGTAACCGCCATTCAATCCTTAGACTTGGACTTGGAAAAAGGCGAAGTCATCGTACTGCTGGGCCCGTCCGGCTGCGGCAAATCCACCCTCCTGCGCTGCGTCAACGGTTTGGAGCCGCACCAAGGCGGCAGCATCGTGATGGACGGTGTCGGCGAATTCGGTAAAGACGTTTCCTGGCAAACCGCCCGGCAAAAAGTCGGCATGGTTTTTCAAAGCTATGAACTGTTTGCCCACATGACCGTCATCGAAAACATCCTCTTAGGCCCGGTGAAAGTACAAAACCGCAACCGTGCCGAAGCAGAGGCACAAGCCGACAAACTGTTGGAACGCGTCGGCCTGCTCGACCGTAAAAACGCCTATCCGCGCGAACTCTCCGGCGGCCAGAAACAACGCATCGCCATTGTCCGCGCCCTGTGCCTGAACCCGGAGGTCATCCTGCTGGACGAAATCACCGCCGCACTCGACCCCGAAATGGTGCGCGAAGTCTTGGAAGTGGTTTTAGAACTCGCCCGCGAAGGCATGAGCATGCTCATCGTAACCCATGAAATGGGGTTTGCCCGCAAAGTTGCCGACCGCATCGTCTTCATGGACAAAGGCGGCATCGTCGAATCGACCGATCCCGAAACCTTCTTCTCCGCCCCGAAAAGCGAACGCGCCCGCCAATTCTTGGCAGGCATGGACTACTGATTTTATTTTCAGGCCGTCCAAACCCTTTTTCAGACGGCCTCCACTTTCAACCAAACATTTGAAAAGGAAACACTCATGCAATTGAATGCCAAATTCAAAGCCCTCCTCGCCTCCGCCGCCATCGCCGTCGGCCTGACTGCCTGCGGAGGCGGCTCCGGTGATGCCCAATCTTCACAAAGCAGCGGCGCGGCAACCGTTGCCGCCATCAAAGAAAAAGGCGTTATCCGTATCGGCGTATTCGGCGACAAACCTCCGTTCGGCTATGTTGACGCCAACGGCAAAAACCAAGGCTTTGACGTTGAAATCGCCAAAGACCTGGCCAAAGACCTGCTCGGCAGCCCCGACAAAGTCGAATTCGTCCTGACCGAGGCCGCAAACCGCGTCGAATACGTCCGTTCCGGCAAAGTCGACCTCATCCTCGCCAACTTCACCAAAACACCCGAACGCGCCGAAGCCGTCGATTTCGCCGATCCTTACATGAAAGTGGCCTTGGGCGTGGTTTCCTCCAAAGACAAACCGATTACCGACGTTGCACAATTGAAAGACCAAACCCTGCTGGTCAACAAAGGCACCACCGCCGACGCCTTCTTCACCAAAAGCCATCCTGAAGTCAAACTGCTGAAATTCGACCAAAATACCGAAACCTTCGACGCACTGAAAGACGGCCGCGGCGTAGCACTCGCCCACGACAACGCCCTGCTGTGGGCATGGGCAAAAGAAAACCCGAATTTTGAAGTCGCCATCGGCAACCTCGGCCCTGCCGAATTCATCGCCCCGGCTGTTCAAAAAGGCAACACCGACCTCCTGAACTGGGTCAACGGCGAAATCGCCGCCATGAAAAAAGACGGCCGTCTGAAAGCCGCCTATGAAAAAACCCTCTTGCCCGTGTATGGCGAGAAAGTCAAACCGGAAGAATTGTTGGCGGAATAAACCGACTATTTTCTCGGCAAAAAGTCACTTGGCCGTATTTCAGCTATCCGATTTGTGATTGATTTAAACAAATATCATACCTAACAACAGGCCGTCTGAACGTATTATCGATACCTTCAGACGGCCTGTTGTTTAAAAACGAATAACATGATAACCTTTTAATAATGGATGAAATAATTCGTCCGATATTTCTACAAAGCAAAAAGGACTCTATCTTATGAACCGTCGTCAATTTATCGGCAGCGCTGCTGCTGTTTCCCTCACCGCCGCCGCTTCTTTCGCCCGCGCTCACGACCATGCCGGCCATGCACACCATACCGGTCATGCTGGTCACGCGCATTCTGCACCGCGCGCCTACGAAGCTGCGCGCAAAGCCGCCGCACATTGCGTTGAAGCCGGTCAAATCTGTTTGGCACACTGCATTGCCCTGTTGAGCGAAGGCGATACCTCCATGAAAGACTGCGCAGCCGGCGTCAATCAAATGCTGGCACTGTGCGGCACCTTGCAGAACCTCGCCGCCCAAAATTCACGCCTGACTCCGTCTTTGGCAAAAGTGTGCATCGAAGCCTGCAAACAATGTTCTGCCGCCTGCAAAGAACACGCCGGCCACCACGCTGAATGCAAAGCCTGCTACGAATCTTGCTTGGCTTGCATTAAAGAATGCGAAAAAATTGCCGCTTAAGCACTATTGAAAAAAGGCCGTCTGAAATCTTTCAGACGGCCTTTTGTTTATGGTTTCGTTCACGCTATTCAGCTGTGAGTTCTTGCTCATCCAGCAGTTTTTTCTTCACAACCGCAGGATTACCCGCGGCCACGCAATAAGGCGGCACATCTTTGGTAACCACCGAACCTGCGCCGATTACCGCACCCTTGCCGATGGTAACGCCGCCCATGATAATCGCACGCCGGCCGATCCAAACATCGTCTTCAATCACAATCGGGCGAATGTCCGTATAGCCTTCAAAGCGGCGGGTTTCAGGGTTGAATTTGTGGTTGGTCGAATAAAACAGGCATTCCGGCCCCATCATCACGTTCTTGCCGAGGGTCAGGCCGTGGCAGATTTCGCAATTGACGCCGATACCCGAATTGTCGCCGATTACCGTATCCGGAAAAACATATCCGCCTTTTTCAATATTGACGTTTTTGCCGATGTTTGGGGAAATGCACGCAGCCAAAGCGGCGCGGAATTTTTGCGCAATCCGGCCGAAGGGTTTGCAATAAGACGGAGGCAACATTCCTCCCCAGACACGCAAAATGCGCGTCAATATCCTTTTTTGCATGGATTCCGTCTCCTGTTCGTAAAAGCGTAAATATTAATCAGACTATTATTTTTCTTAAAGTTTCACATCTAGAAGAGGTTTTACATCCTCTTTTCGGTTGGACTACAGCCCGATTACACAATATTTAGTTTGAAACTCTATTCTAAACTGTTCTCGCCTGTTGCGAAACTGCCCGCTACGCAAAATATCCGCTTGACGAAACAGCCAAAAATAGCGAAAATCCCACGCTTAACTGAAGTACAGGCAAAACCCCTGTGCCCGCTTAATCGAAAGGAAATCAAATGAAACAAGGTATTCACCCGAACTACCACGAAATCAACGTTACCTGCTCTTGCGGCAACAAATTCGTAACCAAATCCGCAATGGAAAAAGACAGCTTCAACGTTGAGGTTTGCTCTCTGTGCCACCCTTTCTACACCGGTACTCAAAAAATCGTCGACACTACCGGTCGCGTGGACAAATTCAACAACAAATTCGGCAACCTGTTCAAACGCTAATTGCCGCTTTGTCAAAAAGACTGCTTTGTGCAGTCTTTTTTGCATTTAGGCCGTCTGAAACATTTCTTTCAGACGGACTGAGCTTTTTGGCATCAACCGAATGCCATATCATTCCAAACACCCGATAAAAACGAGCCGTAAGCATTATTTTACAAAGCCCTCCGGTCCGGCATATCGCGCAAACCTGTCAAACCCTGTACCATTACCATTCAAACCAACCGTTTTTTGACCTTCCATGCTGACTTACACACCGCCCGATCCGCGCCGCCCCCAAAAAACCCATGAAAAACCGTGGCTCTTACTGCTGATGGCCTTTGCCTGGCTGTGGCCGGGCGTGTTCTCGCATGACTTGTGGAACCCTGCCGAACCCTCCCTCTTTACCGCCTCCGAATCCATGAAAAACGGCGGCAGCCTGCTGGTTGCACAAATCTTCGGCCAACCCGACTTTACCATCTCCCCGGCTTTTTTGTGGGCGGCAACCGCATTCCAAACCCTGTTTTCGCCTTGGGCGGCCGATGCCTATGATGCCGCACGTTTTGCCGGCGTGGTATTCACCGCCGTCGGACTGACCGCCTGCGGTTTTGCCGGTTTCAACTTTCTCGGCAGACACCACGGCCGCAGCGTTGTCTTAATCCTCATCGGCAGCATCGGTTTGCTGCCCATCGCCCACTTCCTCAATCCTATGTCGGCTGCTTTTGCCGCATTTGGATTGATTCTGTGCGGCTTTTCACTGGCACGCCGCCGCGTCATTATTGCCATTTTGCTGTTGTGCGGCGGCTGGGTTTCACTCTCCCTTTCCTCAGGCTATCTGCTGACCGCGGCCATGATGTTTTTGGCACTTGCCCTGTCGTTCCATTCCACTTGGCAGAGCAAACGCTATCTGCTGACCCTGATTGGCGCCATCGTCGTTTCCCTGCCCCTGCTGATTCTGTATCCGCTGGTTTTATCCAGAACCCATCCCGAATGGTTTGATATTTGGTTCAACCATTATTCCTTAGGCGTATTCGGCGGCTTCCATCAAATTCAGACGGCCTTCAACCTGCCCTATTATCTGAAAAACCTGCTGTGGTTTGCCCTGCCTGCTTGGCCGCTGGCGGCATGGACGCTCAGCCGCACGCGTATCCACGATAAAAACTGGGGCATTCTGAGCCTGTCGTGGCTGGTTATCATGACAGCCCTGCTCGCCATCAACCCGCAACGCCTGCAAGACAACCTCGTTTGGCTGCTGCCGCCGCTCGCCCTGCTCGGCGCAGCACAACTGGACGGCCTGCGTCGCGGCGCGGCGGCATTTATCAACTGGTTCGGCATCATGGCATTCGGTTTGATTGCCGTCTTCCTGTGGCTGGGTTTCTTCGCCATGAACTACGGCTGGCCCGCCAAACTGGCCGAACGCGCCGCCTATTTCAGCCCGTATTATATCCCCGACATCGACCCGATTCCGATGGCCGTCGCCCTGCTGTTTACCCCGTTGTGGCTCTGGGCGATTACGCGTAAAAACATCCGCGGCCGCCAAGCCGTCACCAACTGGGCATCCGGCGTTACCTTGGCTTGGGCTTTGCTGATGACCCTGTTTTTACCGTGGCTCAACGCCGCCAAAAGCCATGCGCCGGTTGTACACCAAATGGAAGCCGCGCTTTCTGCCGAATTGAAACAGAAACTTTCAGACGGCCTCGAATGTATCAATATCGACGGCCAAGACCAGCGCACACGCATCGCGTGGACACAATACAGCCGTATTAAAACCACGACCGACAACCCGACCTGCCGCTACCACCTCATCCGCCAAGCCGCCAACATCGGCGCACCTTCAGGTTGGCAAACCTTGTGGCAAGGCGCAAGACCGCGCAACAAAGCCGAAACTTTCCTATTGCTGGAAAAAACTGCGGCGCAGTAAATCACACCAGCCTCAAAACCGGAAATTCTCCGTTCAACAAAGGCCGTCTGAAAGAACTTTTATCCTTTCAGACGGCCTTTGACTTACTTTAACGCCGCTTCCCGTACAATGACCCTTTTCCCTTATCTGCCTAAAAACATGAAACCCAACCGCCTTTTGCCCCTCGTCCTCTTATTGACCGCCCTCTCCGCCCATGCCAAAGATTTCATCATCTACGACCGCATGGACTACGTCGGCAAACCCGACCTGACCGCCGACAAACTCTCCAAAGTGTTCTTGGTTTACGAAAGCGAGCTGGTCAAACCCGATCCGACGGGCAAACGCAAACACGGCGTACTCAACGAAGCGCGCATCCGTGAATTGGCCAAACAATCGCGCCGCGAAGGCTACCGCACCATTTCCACCGACATCGAAAGCTGGTTTGCCGAAAAAGACGGCCAACTGCTGACACCCGACGAATTGAGAACCGACTTTGCGCGGATGTACCAAATCTTCAGAGAAGAAAACCCGCGCGCCTTCATCAGCAACTACGGCATGCCTTCCGAACACCTGCACGGCATCCGCCACTACCGCCCCAACGTTGACAACGAAACCATCTTGGCCAAATGGCGACAAGTCAGCAAACGCCGTGCGCCTACCGCCGCCATCAGCGACTATGCCAATCCTGTGTTCTACATCACTTCCCCCGATTTGGTGCAATGGGAAAAAGACGTGAAAACCGCCGTTGACGACATCCATCAACGCTTTCCCAACAAAAAAATCATCGGCTACATTTGGCCGCAATATTATTCAGCCACCAACAGCCCTTATTTCAAACAGTTCATCGACCCAGTCCGCTGGCGCAAAATGCTCGAAATCAGCAAAAAATACACCGACGGCGTGATTATCTGGTCGGACAAGCGTGATGAAAACAACCAAATCGTGCGCTGGAACGATCCGCGCATCCAAGCCACGATGAAAGCGACTCAAGCCTTCATCAATGCCAATGCCAAAGAAATCAAGGTAGAAGGTTTGCAGAAATATTAAAAACAAGGCGGGCATATTTGCCCGCCTCTTTATAATATGCAGTTAATTCCTAATAGTATTCATAAAGCTGTTAGGCATACCGGTCAAAAATCGTTAAAGAAAGGTCAGTAAAAATGAGAAAACTATCAATATTATCAGATGAGGGATTGGTTCCAATAAGAACAATTCAACAATTTGCTGAAGATATAGGGGTCGTTTTTCCTGTTTCATATGTATCACTTCTTAGCAAACATGATCATTTATACCCTAAAGAAAATATTTTCAATTTTATCAATCAATACGGTGAAAATGATGAAAGGGACATTTCATTTTTAGGGTATAAGCAAAATTTAGGCTATGAAGATATTTATAGCTATTCATGTATTGATGATGAATATGGGTATGCAAAAAAAGTGATTGCTTTTGGGATTTCAGCTAATGGCGATTATATCTGTTTTGATTACAGAAAATGCAATGAAAATCCATGTATCATTCTGATGTATCATGATGATTTTTATGAAGATGAGAATGGAGATACGAAAATGGTAACTAGCCATATTGCAGATAGTTTTGATGCCTTTTTGGATATGCTATATGAACTTTCAGATTAAGTGTGTAGGTTGAGTTGAAAACCCAACTAAATTAAAAAAAATTGTCTGAAATCAGCAAGCCGTAGCCCATATGGAATCTAAACTCAACAAGTAGGATGTGTATGGAACGCACGCATGCGGTTCTCAAGGTTTGAGCTAAGAAGCCGTCTAAAAACAGAAAAACCGTTTCAGACGGCCTTTGTTCAACGCCATCGATCCAGCAGGCCGTAAAGCGCAATTATCCAAAAAGGTATATTGATGGGCAAATATAAAAAGGAGGAGAAGTCAATTTTACTATCTTCAAACATTTTCAATTTGGAGTATTTCCATGGTAATTACTTATCAAGAAGCAAAGAAAATCGCAGTATCTTTTTTAAGTCAAATAGAGCAAGAAATGGGGATTTCATTGTTAATAGTTGAATCTCATGTACGAGAAAATGATGATGGGTGGGTTTTCCCATATCAGTCAAAAGAATATTTAGAAACAATGGATATAAACAAATCTATTATTGGAAATTGGCCTATATTTGTTTCTAAAAATGGAGGAGTTCCTTCTATTCGTTGATTTAAGCCCATTAGCTAAGTCCGTATCCCACTAAACTTGAAACCATATGGATGAAAATAGACTCATAACGGGTGAAATATATGGACCAATAGGACGCTTTAGGCGTGGAGCAAAATAATAAAATTAAAGAAATATCCTTCTAACTCTATAAAAGAGTTAGAAAACTATTTAATAAAAACCTATCAAAAATGTATTATTCTGCAAGAGAGAGGAAAGGAGATTTATCGATGTTTTATTCTTTCTTTTCACAAAGAATTCAATATAGATATTGGATTAGCCGTATCCTGTATAAGCGTCTCCAAAAAAGTATTGATATTTGATGATAAAAATATTTTTATTGGATTTGATTCAGTTGTTTTTTATATTTCTATACAAATATACCTACACAGCTGTCTGTATGTTTAACACAACACGCTGCAAAACGACCGTAGCGCCAACACTTCTGCATTCTTTCACACGTTTTTACCCGTTATTCCTAAGCGCAGGCCGTCTGAAAATTGCCCGAATATCCAATACCCTTTACAATACCCGTAATTAAAATACATTTTTCGACACTCCCCTCCTGCATGAGTTCCACACCCTTCATCGAAATGAAAGACGTTGCCTTCGCATATGGCGACCGTCCGATTCTGAACAACATCAACTTCAGCATTCCACAAGGCAATTTCGCCGCCGTAATGGGTGGTTCGGGCAGCGGCAAAACCACGCTGATGCGCCTGATTACGGGTCAAATCCGCCCGCAATCGGGCAAAGTGCTGATTGAAGGGCGAGATTTGGCCGCATTTTCGGCGCAGGAGCTGTACGAACACCGCCGCCGCATGGGCGTTTTGTTCCAACACGGTGCATTGTTTACCGACTTATCCGTCTTCGACAACATCGCCTTCCCCATGCGCGAGCTGACGGATTTGCCCGAAGCAGTCATTCGCGATTTAGTATTGCTGAAACTGAATGCAGTCGGTTTGCGTGGCATTGAAAACCTGATGCCTTCCGAGCTTTCCGGCGGTATGTCGCGCCGCGTCGCCCTCGCGCGTACGATTGCGCTCGACCCTGAAATCATGTTGTATGACGAGCCTTTCACCGGCCTCGACCCGATTTCGCTGGGCGTTATCGCCCACCTCATCAGCCGCGCCAACAAAGCCCTGCGCTCCACCAGCGTGATGGTAACGCACGATATCGAAAAATCGCTGGAAATCGTCGATCAAGTCATTTTCTTGGCACACGGCGAAATCATGTTCTCCGGCTCGCCCAAAGAAATGCGCGAACTCGACTCGCCTTGGGTGCGCCAGTTTGTCGGCGGACTGGCAGACGGCCCCGTCGCCTACCGCTATCCGGCGCAAACGACTTTAAAACAAGACTTGCTGGGCTGATTTCAGACGGCCTGAAACTTAAACCAGGCCGTCTGAAAACCATTTAACCAATTAACTGAAACCTATGAATTTTATCCGTTCCGTCGGGGCAAAAACCCTCGGCTTCATCCAATCGCTGGGCAGCATTACGCTGTTTTTCCTGCAGATCCTGGCCAAATCAGGCACGGCGTTTGCCCGTCCGCGCCTGAGCATCCGCCAGATTTACTTTGCAGGCGTGTTGTCCGTCCTGATTGTCGCCGTCTCCGGCCTGTTTGTCGGCATGGTATTGGGCTTGCAAGGCTATACGCAGCTGGCAAAATTCAAATCCGCCGATATTTTGGGCTATATGGTTGCCGCTTCCTTGTTGCGCGAATTGGGTCCCGTATTGGCGGCCATTCTGTTTGCCAGCAGCGCGGGCGGTGCCATGACCAGCGAAATCGGTTTAATGAAAACCACCGAGCAGCTTGAAGCGATGAACGTGATGGCGGTCGACCCCGTGGCGCGCGTGGTTGCGCCGCGCTTTTGGGCGGGCGTATTTTCCATGCCTTTGCTGGCGTCGATTTTCAACGTTGCCGGCATTTACGGCGCGTATTTGGTCGGCGTCGAATGGCTGGGTTTGGACGGCGGTATTTTCTGGTCGCAAATGCAAAACAACATTACCTTCCATTACGACGTACTCAACGGCTTAATCAAATCCGCCGCTTTCGGCGTAGCCGTTACGTTAATCGCCGTACATCAGGGGTTTCACTGCGTACCGACTTCCGAAGGTATTTTGCGCGCCAGTACACGCACCGTAGTGTCTTCCGCCCTGACCATCCTCGCCGTCGACTTCATCTTGACCGCATGGATGTTTACCGACTAAAGGCCGTCTGAAACGACACTTAAAAAGAATGAAACAAGGACAATAGCACATGAAAAAAAATGCTTTGGAATTTTGGGTAGGACTGTTTGTCTTATTGGGCGCGGCCGCCATCGGCTTTCTCGCCTTCCGCGCCGCCGGCGGACAATCGTTCGGCAAATCCTCTCAAACCTACACCGTCTATGCCGATTTCAGCGACATCGGCGGCTTAAAAACCAACGCGCCGGTCAAATCCGCAGGCGTACTGGTGGGCCGCGTTGCCTCTATTCAGCTCGACCCTAAATCCTATCAGGCAAAAGTCGCCCTCAATCTGGACAGCCAATATCAGTTCAGCAGCGACGTTTCCGCACAAATCCTGACTTCAGGCCTGTTGGGCGAACAATACATCGGCCTGCAGCAAGGTGGCGATACCGATTCTTTGGCGGCAGGTGACACCATTACCGTCACCAGCTCCGCCATGGTTTTGGAAAACCTTATCGGCAAATTCATGACCAGCTTTGCCGAGAAAAACGCAGATGGTGAATCTGCCGGTCAAAACAAACAATAAACACATATCAACCCAATATTCAGGACACTCCCATGAAAAAAACTTCCTTCATCAGCGCATTGAGCATCGGCGTATTGAGCATCAGCATGGCATTTGCCGCACCTGCAGACGCAGTTAACCAAATCCGTGAAAATTCCGTTCAAGTGCTGAAAATCCTCAACAGCGGCGATGCCAATACCGCACGTAAAAAAGCCGAGGCTTACGCCATCCCTTACTTTGACTTCCAACGCATGACCGCTTTGGCCGTCGGCAACCCATGGCGTACTGCGACTGACGCACAAAAACAAGCGTTGACCAAAGAGTTCCAAACCCTGCTGATCCGCACCTACTCCGGCACCATGCTGAAATTCAAAAACGCCAAGGTCAACATCAAAGACAACCCTGTCGTAAACAAAGGCGGTAAAGAAATCGTCGTCCGCGCCGAAATCAACGTTTCCGGCCAAAAACCGGTCAACATGGACTTCACCACCTACCAAAGCGGCAACAAATACCGCGCATACAATGTCGCAGTAGAAGGCGCAAGCTTGGTTACCGTATATCGCAACCAATTCGGCGAAACCATCAAAGCCAAAGGCATTGACGGCCTGATTGCCGACTTGAAAGCCAAAAACGGCGGTAAATAATCCACCCCGCACCATGCCGCCTGATGTTCAGACGGCATGGTGCCTTACATCATAAAGACACCATGCAAACAGAAATCCGCAACGGCACGCTCTACATCAGCGGCGACGTTACCGTCAAAACCCTGACTGCCTCCGCCTTTGCGCGCTACGAACAGCAATGCTGTCTGAAAGAAACAGACAGCATAGACTTCAGCCAAGTAGGCAAAGCAGATTCAGCCTGCGTTTCCCTGCTGCTCAACGCTCTGCGCCGGATAGACAAAAAACCGACCATTCAAAACATTCCTGATTCCGTCCGCGCACTGGCCGAACTTTACGAAATCAAAGACTGGTTGCAATCATGAAAAAAACCACCGCTTCACTCTGCCTCCTCATCAGCATAGCCTCCGCTCCCGCACTTGCCGAACGCAATCCGGCCGATCCTTACGAAGGCTACAACCGTACCGTTTCCAAGTTCAACGACAAAGCAGACAAATACGTCCTTTCCCCTGTCGCACGCGGCTATCGCAAAGTAACGCCCAAACCGGTGCGTACCGGCGTGATCAACTTCTTCAACAACCTGCGCGACGTCGTCAGCTTCGGCAGCAACGTTCTGCGCCTTGACGTCAAACGCGCCAGCGAAGACCTCGTCCGCGTCGGCATCAACACCACCTTCGGCCTGGGCGGTTTAATCGACGTAGCCGGTGCAGGCGGCGTACCCAGCAATAAAAATACCCTCGGCGACACCTTCGCCTCATGGGGCTGGAAAAACAGCAACTACTTCGTTGTCCCCCTGTTCGGCCCATCTACCGTACGCGATACCATTGGCAACGCCGTTACCACCGTCTACCCAGTTAAAAACGCCGTCTTCCACACCAGAGCAGGACGCTGGGGCACAATCGGCCTGCAGGCCATCAACACCCGTGAAGAACTGCTCGACCTGACCGACAGCCTCGAAGGCGCAGCCATCGACAAATACAGCTACACACGCGACCTTTACATGAAAGTCCGCACCCAACAAACCGGCGGCACGCTCCCTCAAAGTGAAGATGACAACATCGACATCGATGACCTGGTGGACAGCAACGCCACTTCCGAACCGGTAGTAGCACCCCAAACCGCTCCGGCAGAAATCCCCGATACAGCCAATCCCCAAACCCTGTATCAAACACCATCAGAAAATCCCTGATTGTTTCCAAAAATAAAGGCCGTCTGAAATTCAGACGGCCTTTACCCCCAAAAGATAGCCAGTCTACCACCTTTGCTATATCATTCAACTATACAGAACCCAAGGAAAACACCATGTACGAAGTCAACCGCAGCGTCTTCCTGCTTATCCCCCTCGATCCTTTTTGGAACTGGCTGAAATCCCTGCCCGGCAATCACCTAGATGGCCTGACACTTGAAGATATCCAAGCCGATGCCAATTCCTACCTCGTTCGCCCATGTGAAACCGCCGACGAAGTATGGGACGAAATCGAAGCGCGTTTTGAAGATATTTTTGCTGCCGAATTGGCCGACTGGTGCGAAGACGAAAGCGAATGGCCTGATTTGGACGCCGACATTTTCAACGAATGGTTCGACATCCAACTCTCCACCGTGATTACTGACCTCGAACACGAACCAATCGCACGCGAAGAGTTCCAACCCATCAATCTCAACTGATGAAACTGACCGTCCGCAACTACCACCTCGACGGCTACGGCCACGTCAACAATGCGCGCTATCTCGAATTTCTCGAAGAAGCGCGCTGGACGTTTTTTCAAGAGCATGACCTTCTGTCCGAACTCAAAGGCATCATGCTCGTTGTTGCACGCGTTGATATCCGCTATCGCCGCCCATCGCTTGAAGGCGATGTTTTAACCTTTACAGGCCGTCTGAAAGATATCGGCACACGCCACATCATCCTTAGCCAAACCGCGACTCTACCCAACGGCAAAGCCGCCATCGAAGCCGAAGTGACTCTTATGCCCGTCAGCAGCGAAAGCGGCCGCAGCATCAGCGTTCCCAAAACCTTAGCACACGCAATTCAAAACCTCGAATCATGAAAAAAATACTCACACTCCTTGTCGTTGCCACGATTGGCGCGCTTCTCACCTTCGTCCTTATCCCCAGCAACAAAGTCGCCCCTGATTTCGCCCTGCCCGACCTGCAAGGCAAAACCATTACCAACGCCGATTTAAAAGACAAAGTTACCCTCATTAACTTCTGGTTTCCCTCCTGCCCCGGCTGCGTGAGCGAAATGCCTAAGATCATCAAAACCGCCCAAGACTATCAAGGAAAAAACTTCCAAGTCCTCGGCATTGCCCAACCCATCGACCCCATTGAAAGCGTCCATCAATACGTCAAAGAATACGACCTTCCTTTCACCGTCATGTACGATGCCGACAAAACTGCAGCAAAAGCCTTTGGCACACAGGTTTACCCGACTTCCGTCCTGATCGACAAAAACGGCAACATCCTGAAAACCTACGTTGGCGAACCCAATTTCACCCAACTCTATCAAGAAATCGACCAAGCCCTCGCCCAATAAATCCAAGGCCGTCTGAAACCATATTTCAGACGGCCTAAAACCGAAATATCCTTTATAATAAGCAACATTTTATCCGTTCAGACACCAAGCTCCTCTATTAACAAAGGCCGTCTGAAACAACCGAATACCCATAAGAGAACACCATGAAATTCATCGACGAAGCAAAAATCGAAGTCGCCGCAGGTAAAGGCGGTAATGGCGCAACCAGTTTCCGCCGAGAAAAATTCGTACCCCGCGGCGGCCCAGACGGCGGCGATGGCGGCAAAGGCGGCAGCGTTTGGGCAGAAGCCGACGAAAACACCAACACCCTCGTCGAATACCGCTTCGTCAAACGCTACCAAGCCAAAAACGGCGAAAAAGGCCACGGCTCCGACCGCTACGGCGCAGGGGCGGACGACATCGTCCTCAAAATGCCCGTCGGCACCCTCATCCGCGACCTCGACACCGACGAAATCGTCGCCGACCTCACCCACCACGGCCAGCGCGTCTGCCTTGCTAAAGGCGGCAAAGGCGGCTTGGGCAACATCCACTTCAAATCCTCCGTCAACCGCGCCCCGAAACAATCCACGCCCGGCGAAGAAGGCGAAGCCCGTTCCCTGCAACTCGAACTCAAAGTCCTCGCCGATGTCGGCTTATTGGGCATGCCCAACGCCGGTAAATCCACCCTGATTACCGCCGTATCCGCCGCGCGCCCCAAAATCGCCAACTACCCCTTCACCACCCTGCATCCGAACTTAGGCGTCGTGCGCATCGACGAAAACCACAGCTTCGTCATGGCAGACATCCCCGGCCTGATTGAAGGCGCAGCAGAAGGCGCAGGCCTCGGCCACCGCTTCCTCAAACACCTATCGCGCACCGGCCTGCTGTTGCACGTTGTTGATTTGGCCCCCTTCGACGAAACCGTCAACCCTGCCGAAGAAGCCCTCGCTATTATCAACGAACTGCGCAAATACGACGAAGAACTCTACGACAAACCGCGCTGGCTGGTGCTGAACAAACTCGACATGCTCGATGAAGAAGAAGCCCAAACGCGTACAGCCGCCTTCCTCGAAGCCATCGGCTGGGACTACCCGAAACCAGACGACCGCTTCCAATTCGATATGGAAACCCCACGCCTCTTCCAAATCAGCGCCCTGACCCACCAAGGCACGCAGGAATTGGTACACCAAATCAACCAATACCTGACCGAGAAAAAACGCATCGAAGCTGAAAAAGCCGAAGCGGAGCAGGCTGCGGCAAAAGCCGAAATTGCCGAGCAGCAGCCTAAAACAGATACTGGCGTGTTTAAGCCGGAGTAAAAATTTCAGACGGTCTATTGGATAGAAAGGTCGTCTGAAAACATATCAACCGTATCGTGTGGGTGTAAACCTACCATGCAGATCAAGATACAAAAATATTACTTAATGAGGTATAACAGCCCAAGCCATTTAACAAAGGAAAACTATGTTAAAAAAAATTTCTATTTTTATTCCGATAAGCTTATTAGCTGCTTGCTCAACTATCTTACAAACAAATTCATATCAAGCCAACGGCGATACTTTTGTAACGCCCAAAAACTGGATACTGATTGATACACATGACAATCTACCTGCATATTTACTCTCGGAAAGCCTAGAAAAATCCGTACTCACTCTACCAAACAATAAAACAGTTGTTTATTTAAGTGGAATAGTTATTACGCATTTTAATGAGGGAGGAAAAATCCATTCTTTATCTTCCCATATGATTATCGAAGATTGCCAACAACCACAGCTAACCTCTTTAGGAGGATTAGCTACGCAATATGAGCAACCTTTACTCAGAGGTAACTCTACGCTAACAGAATCTAAACTACCATTATCATTGAAAAAAAAATCACATGCTATTGCGTGCGAATATGCACAAAAGCATAATGTGCCGACTGAAAAAATCACATTACCAACAAAGAAACAATAAATTATCTGTTTTTCCCATTTCAATAAAGCATACTTCTAATGCCCTAATGCATAACTTTTTTATCCAATACCAAACACCATGACCACCATCTACAACACCCTAACCCGTCAAAAAGAACCCTTCTCCCCCATCGATCCTAAAAACGTGCGTATGTACGTTTGCGGCATGACTGTTTACGACTATTGCCACTTAGGCCATGCCCGAGTGATGGTTGTGTTTGACATGATTGCCCGTTGGTTGCGCGAGTGCGGTTATCCGCTCACTTATGTGCGCAATATTACCGACATCGACGACAAAATCATCGCCCGTGCGGCTGAAAACGGCGAAACCATCGGCGATCTGACTGCGCGTTTCATTCAGGCTATGCACGAAGATGCCGATGCTTTGGGTGTGTTGCGTCCCGACATCGAGCCGAAGGCAACAGAAAACATCCCACAAATGATTGCCATGATTGAAACCCTGATTCAAAACGGCAAGGCATATCCTGCCGCAAACGGCGACGTTTATTACGCCGTGCGCGAGTTTGCCGCTTACGGTCAATTGTCGGGCAAATCGTTGGACGACCTGCGCGCAGGCGAGCGCGTGGAAGTGGACGGTTTCAAACGCGATCCGCTTGATTTTGTGTTGTGGAAAGCGGCCAAAGCAGGCGAGCCGGCATGGGAAAGCCCGTGGGGCAATGGCCGTCCGGGTTGGCACATCGAATGCTCTGCCATGAGTGAAAACCTGTTCGGCGATACTTTCGACATCCACGGCGGTGGCGCGGATTTGCAGTTCCCGCACCACGAAAACGAAATCGCCCAAAGTGTCGGCGCGACAGGGCATACCTGCGGCCATGACCACGCGCAAACCCACCACGGTCAAAGCATTGCCAGCCATGTCAAATACTGGCTGCACAACGGCTTCATCCGCGTGGATGGCGAAAAAATGTCCAAATCGTTGGGCAACTTTTTCACCATCCGCGAAGTGTTGAAACAATACGACCCCGAAGTCGTGCGCTTCTTCATCCTGCGCGCCCACTACCGCAGCCCGCTGAACTACTCCGACGCGCATTTAGACGACGCAAAAGGCGCGCTGACCCGCCTGTACACCACGTTGAAAAACACACCGGCGGCTGAGTTTGATTTATCTGAAAACGCCAACGACTACACCAGCCGTTTCTACGCTGCCATGAACGACGATTTCGGTACGGTCGAAGCGGTTGCCGTGTTGTTTGAGCTGGCAGGCGAAGTGAACAAAACCAATGATGCAAACCTTGCCGGCTGCCTGAAAGCTTTGGGCGGCATCATCGGCCTGCTGCAACGTGATCCGATTGAGTTTCTGCAAGGTGGTGCGGTTTCAGATGGCCTCTCCAACGAAGAAATCGAAGACTTAATCGCCCGCCGCAAACAGGCACGTGCGGATAAAAACTGGGCGGAATCCGACCGTATCCGCGACCTTCTGAACGAACACAAAATCATTCTGGAAGACAACGCCGGCGGTACAACTTGGCGCCGCGGTTGATTTCATGGCATAGATAAAAGGCCGTCTGAAACTGTTTTCAGACGGCCTTTTTAATTTTGGTATTTCAAAAAACACCCTTTATTTAAAACATCATTTCATTTATGCGCCGAATACTTTCAGACGGCCTTCGATTGGTTGGAAGGCTTTTTCGCCGGCAGGAACCGCGATACCGCCAATCACCATTTGCGCACGCAACAACCAGCTTTCCGGCAGGTTCCATTCTTTGGCAATGGCCGCATCAGGCAGCGGATTGTAGTGCTGCAGATTGGCGCCGACACCGGCAGCCGCCAATGTTGTCCACACAGCATATTGAACCATAGCATTTGCCTGATCCGCCCAGATCGGGAAATTGGCCGCATAAGATGGGAACTGCTCTTGCAAGCCTTTGACAACATCTTGATCTTCAAAGAACAAAACTGTCGCCGCGCCTGCTTTAAACAAGCTCAGTTTTTGCGCAGTGGCTTCAAACTGCTCGGCAGGAACAACCGCACGCAACGCTTCTTCAACAAAATGCCACACTTTGGCATGTTCTTCGCCAAATAATACGACCACTCGGGCAGATTGCGAATTGAAAGAAGACGGCGTATGCAAAACGGCGTGTTCGATGATTTTGGTGACTTCCTCATTGGACAGAGGCAGGGTGTTGTTCAATGCATAGATAGAACGACGGGTTTCAGCAGCTTGTTGCAAAACAGAATAAGTCATGATCTTTTCCTTAAATTAATCTTTATCTTTACCAAAAACGCTATCCAAAGCCCACGCTCCGCCGCCGACTACTGCCAGATACAAAAACACGAAACAGAACAAAACGGCAGATTCACCCTGGTTGGCCAATGGAAACAATACATTACCAGAAGACGCATGCGCCATAAAGTAGGCGACTGCCATCTGGCCGGACAAAACAAACGCGGACGGACGCGTAAACAGGCCCAATATCAATAAGATACCGCCGACAATTTCCAAAATACCGGCCACCAGCATCAAACCTTCAGGCGCGCCGCCCATGGACATCGGAAAACTGAAAAACTTGGCCGTGCCATGCAGCAAAAACAGATACGCCGTCACAATGCGCAAGACGGACAATACAACAGGTTGGAATGATTTGAGGGCTGACATCTTCATAATCCTTATTTTAATGGCTACCTGAAAGAGGTAGGGAGCAATTTCAATAAGTGCAGTATAGATAATTCTCAGTAAGAGATATATACTCGAATTATTGATACAACGTTTCCTAATAAGAAATCATGGACACCCTATTCAGCCTGAAAGTTTTCCGCCAAGTTGTTCAAAGCGGCAGTTTTACCCGTGCCGCTGATCAGCTCGACATCTCCACAGCCATGGCCAGCAAACACGTCAGCCATCTGGAAAACACCATACAAGCCAAGCTCTTACACCGCAACAGCCGCAACCTTCATCTAACCGAAGCAGGCGAAGAATACTACCGCCAATGCAGCTACGCGCTGGATACCTTGGACACCGCCGCCCAAAAAGCGGCAGGCGGTGCCGACACGCCGCAAGGTATGTTGCGCGTTACCATGCCCTTGTGGTTTGCAGGCGGCAACATGAGCACATGGTTGGCCGAATACCGCCAGCGTTATCCCAAAGTCACGCTCGACCTCGTCCTCGACAACCGCCATATCGACCTCATCGCCGAAGGTTTCGACCTCGCCTTGCGCGTTTCCAAAACCCCCTCCCCTTCGCTGATCGTCAAACCACTGGCCAAAATCGAATTCGTCCTACTTGCCGCACCCGACTACCTTGCCCGGCACGGTACACCCGATACACCCGAAGCCGTCATGCGGCACCAAGCCATCCTGCCTTCCTATACCAGTCAACAAAACTGGGAAATTACCCACCGCCAAACCGGAGAAAAAGCCATTCTCCATCTCTCCCCCGTTATCCGCAGCGACAACACGCTGATGATACGCGAGCTGATTAAAGCAGGCGCAGGCATAGGCTATCAGCCCCTTTGGGCGGTCCAGCAGGAATTGAAGGACGGCACATTGGTCCAACTCCTGCCTGATTACACCATCTGGACAGACCAACTGAACGCCACCTATGTCGACAGGGCCTTTCTCAGCGCGAAAGTGCGCAGCTTTATCGACTTTTTCAATGAAAAAATATCGGAAGGATAAACATCAAGGCCGTCTGAAACACTTTTCAGACGGCCTTTAATCAAAGCAACAATCCAATCAATAATTGGTCGAGCAGAACTGTTCGCGTTTGTCCGCATCGGCGGCATAGCATGTCAAACCCATGCCTGACGCATTGCTGTTGTTCGCTTTCGCACCCGGTTTTTTGTTCACCAAAACCTTACCGTTTTTACCGATTTCAACGGTTACGCCTTTACCGTTTTTCAGCTTCCATTTCAACACTTGCGCATCGGCACTTTGGCACTTACTGACCGTACAGCCGCCTTCTGTCGCAACATTACCGTTTTTATAAATCACGCACTGCTGCTGGCTGTCGGTACAGGCCGCATAGGCCGCAACGGAGAAACAGGAAATCAGCGCGGCAAACAAAACAGGTTTCATGGTTTGAACTCCTAAGGTTGTGATGATGGGTTTGTAATATTTGGAACTATACGCTTGTTTGCATGTGCCTACTACAAAATGTATCGGTAAGATTCAATAGACGCAGCACTATATCCACTCCATCAATTATCTAATCCGTCCTATACGATAAAGGCCGTCTGAACATCACTTCTCAGACGACCTTCAATTGGTTTTCTACCTTACCGCTTCAACTTCGCAAACGCATCCGCCATCGCCGAATTGGTCGGGGCTCGCTCGTTGCGTTGGGGTTTGCGGTCGCGGCGTTCCTGATGTCGGGTTTCAGACGGCCTGTTGCTTTTGGCTGCGCCGCCCGCTTCGTCATCCAGGCGCATAGTCAGCGCGATGCGTTTGCGTGCGGCGTCGACTTCCAGCACTTTCACTTTCACCACGTCGCCGGCTTTCACCACTTCGCGCGGGTCTTGGACGAATTTATTGGACAGGGCGGAGATGTGCACCAAGCCGTCCTGATGGACGCCGATGTCCACGAATGCGCCGAAGTTGGCGACGTTGGAGACCACGCCTTCGAGTATCATGCCGACTTGCAAGTCGCTGATTTCGTGGATGCCTTCGGCGAAGGAGGCCGTCTGAAACTCGCCGCGCGGGTCGCGGCCGGGTTTTTCCAGTTCGGACAGGATGTCCAGAATGGTCGGCAGGCCGAAGCGTTCGTCGATGAAGTCGGACGCTTTGATTTGCTTGACGCGCTCGCGGTTGCCGATGAGTTCGGCGGCGGTAATACCTTGTTGCGCCAGCATTTTGGCGACGATGGGATAGGCTTCGGGGTGGACGGCACTCGCATCCAGCGGCTCTTTGCCGCCGTTAATCCGCAAAAAGCCCGCCGCCTGCTCGAAGGTTTTTTCGCCCAAACGCGGCACTTTCAGTAATTTTTTGCGGCTGTCGAATGCGCCGTTTTCATCGCGGTAGGCGACGATGTTTTGGGCAAGGGTCTGATTCAAACCGGAAATCCGCGCCAATAGCGGGGCGGAAGCGGTGTTCACGTCCACGCCGACGGCGTTCACGCAGTCTTCGACCACTGCGTCCAGCGATTTGGCGAGCTGGCTTTGGTTCACGTCGTGCTGATACTGGCCCACGCCGATGGATTTGGGGTCGATTTTGACCAGTTCAGCGAGCGGGTCTTGCAGCCTACGGGCGATGGACACCGCGCCGCGCAGGGAAACGTCCAAGTCGGGGAACTCGCGCGCCGCCAGTTCGGACGCGGAATAAATCGACGCGCCGGCTTCGGAGACGACGATTTTGTGCAGCCCCATTTCCGGCATTCCGCGCACCAGTTCGCCCGCGATTTTGTCGGTTTCGCGGCTGGCGGTGCCGTTGCCGATGGCGATGAGCTTCACGCCGTGTTGTTTAATCAGGCGTGACAGCGTTGCCAACATATTGTTTTCTTGGTGCAAATAGACGATGACGGTATCCAGCAGCTTGCCCGTGTCGTCCACCACGGCGCATTTCACGCCGTTCTTGTAGCCGGGGTCGAGACCCAAAGTCGTCAGCCGTCCGGCAGGCGCGGCGAGCAGCAAGTCTTTGAGATTGCGGGCGAACACGGTAATCGCATCAGTATCGGCGGCTTCTTTCAAACGATTTAGGGCTTCAAGTTCCAACGACAAAAAGATTTTTGCGCGCCAAGTCAGGCGCACGGTATCGCGTAGCCATTTGTGGCCGTCTGAAACCTTGAAGTGGCGGGCGATGAGTTGCTCGTATTCGCTTTGCTGGGTAATCGGCGTGTCATCGGGTTGGTATTTGAGCGCGATGTTCAACACGCCTTCGTTGCGGCCGCGCAAAACCGCCAGCGCGCGGTGGCTGGGCATGGTGCGGACGGGTTCGCGGTGATCGAAATAATCGCTGAATTTTTCGCCTTCGGTTTCTTTGCCTTCAATGACTTGCGCGTGGATTTCGGCTTCGTTCCACAGCTTGTCGCGCAGCGTACCGATGAGTTCCGCGTCTTCGGCAAACTGCTCCATCAGAATCGCGCGCGCGCCGTCCAGCGCGGCTTTGGTGTCGGGAACGTTTTCGTTCAGGTAGCCTTGCGCGGCCGCTTCCACGTCCTGCGGCTGCTCAGCAAGCAACATATCCGCCAGCGGCTGCAAACCGTGTTCGCGCGCGATTTGCGCTTTGGTGCGGCGTTTGGGTTTGTAGGGCAGATACAGGTCTTCCAGCGCGGTTTTGTTGTCGACGGCTTCGATTTGCGCCCTGAGGTCGTCTGAAAGCTTGCCTTGCTCTTCAATGCTTTTTAAAACAACAGCTTTGCGCTCTTCCAACTCGCGCAGGTATTGCAGCCGCTCGGCAAGCTGGCGCAACTGCGTATCGTCCAGCCCGCCCGTGGCTTCCTTGCGGTAACGCGCGATAAACGGCACGGTCGCACCGTCGTCTAAAAGCTCAATGGCGGCATTGATTTGCGCGGTAGTGGCGGAGAGTTCTTGGGAAAGAATTTGAGTAATGTTCATCAATAGAATTCCAACGGACAGGCCGTCTGAAATTTCAGACGGCCTGATTTAAAAAACAATCGCTTTAAGGCAGCGAATTATAATATTCGTAGGCTTTGTCCATGTCTTCAAACTGGTACATATGTCCTTTTTCCAACACCATCGCATTATCGCAATACTGCTTCATGGCGCTGTGGCTGTGCGATACCAAAATGATGGAACGGTCTTTGCGCTTTTCAAACAACTCGTACTTACATTTATCGGCAAAGCGCGAGTCGCCAACCGCAATCACTTCGTCAATCAGATAGCAGTCAAATTCTACCGCCAACGACAAAGCAAATGCCAAACGCGCCTTCATACCTGAAGAATAACGCTTAACCGGCTCGTAAAGATATTGACCCAGCTCGGAAAACTCTTCGGTAAAGTTCTTCACATAATCGATGTCGACGTTGTAAATCCGGCAGATGAAACGCAAATTGTCCATACCGGTCAGACTGCCTTGAAATGCACCGGAGAATGCCAAAGGCCAAGAAATACTCATCGTCCGCTTGATTTCGCCCGTGGTCGGCGGCTCAACGCCGCTAATCAAACGGATGAGCGTCGATTTACCTGCACCGTTGCGGCCGAGAATACCGATTTTCTCGCCCTTCTCCATTTTGAAGTTGATATCGTGCAAGACTGTCCGCCAACCTTGGCGGGTCAGATAGCGTTTGGAAACGTGTTCAACTGAAATCATTGCGGCTCAACCCCTTTGCTGAATCTCGCCACCATCGCCAAACCAAGCAGCAGCAAAACTAAATTACACAACAAAATATACCAAGGATTTTCGTAAGTCGTAACGCTGTCGCCAAAATATCCGGCACGGAACATTTCTGTACCATGCACCATCGGAAGCATTAATACATAATGTTGCAACTGCTGAGGCAGGTTGTGTACGAAGAAAAACACGCCGGACAAAGGCATCATCACAAAACTGATGGTACTCCAAACCTTACCAAACGGCTCAAAGTGAAACGCCACCGAACAGATGACCAGCCCCAATCCAACGGCAAACATTGCCATCAAAAGCCAAGCCAACAACATATAGAAAATATCTGCCGGTACATCAATCCAACCGATGATGACCAATGCGAACATAATCACGACCTGCGCAATGGTGGCGCCGGCAATCTCCAACAACATACGCGCAAAAATGGTATCCAAAACGCGTACATTTCGGTGATACAGCAAGCTTGTATTGGCCGAAATCGAACCGATAGAACGATTAGAAGCATTACGCCACATCATCATCATCGGATAGCCTGTCAGCGTGAATGCCACGATATTCAAAGCTGACACGTTGTGCATGCGGAAAAATTTCCACATCAACACCATAACCAAAGTCAGCAGCAAAGGTTCGACAAACAACCACAAAAAACCAATGTTATTACGACCGTAGCGAGTAATAATTTCACGCATTAAGAGTGCGCCGATTACCCTTTTTTGGATAAGCAGCGACTCCAAAAACGATGTTTTATGTAGCTCTTTCATCAGTTTTTATGCTCACGGATACTTGCAGACAGCAACACGGCAATGCCATAGACAATCAAACCGATGACAAACGTTGCCACGATGTTGTACAAACGGTTTGGCTCATGTGCCAAGTCAGGTTTGTTCGGCTGGGAAATCACTTCCAAATACAATTGCTGGCGATCTGCTTCCGCTTTTGCACTTTCCAAAGAAGTCATCGCCGCAGCCAATTGTTTCTCAGCCAATTCGTTTTCCAAATACACGCGTTGATATTCCGCCGCCTGATTGGACAACGAACCCTCGCCACCGCCGGAAATCGCTTTCATTTGTTGCGAAATTTCTTTACGCAAGCTCTTCTCACGCGCAATCAGACCCGGAATTTGCGGGTTTTCAGGCGTAACGGCTTTTACCTGGTCAAGCTGGGTTTGAATGACAATCAACTCGTCCTGCAATTTGGATACCAAACCCATTTGCACATCAGATTGCGCCTTCAAGTCAAAAATACCGTTGGACACACGGAATTTGGTCAATTGAGCCGAAGCTTCTTTAACTTGTTCTTCAGCAGAATTAACCACTTCTTGAGCATAACGAATCGTATCCTGACGCGCACGTTCGTTCAGCTGGTTGATCAATACCTCACCCTGTTTGAGCAGAGCATTATTGATCTTTTGAGATTCACCGGCATTAAACGATGTAACGCTCAAGTTGGAAATGCCTGAGACAGAGTCAAAATGGATGGATACCTTATCGCGGTAGTATTGATAAAACGCCTCATCCTCGCCACGCAGGCCAAAACCATTAAAACGGCTGAAGATGTCGCCTTCTTTTTCATAAAAATCACGAACGGGCATTTTCTTACGCAACGCGTCCAAAGCTGAACGCGACTGCATATATTCCTGCACGGTATAAATATCGTCTTGCGCACGAGAAAAACCGGACCCCTGCAAAATAGCGCCCAAGCCGTTCAAAGACGATTGGCTTTTAGGAGAACGCACCACAAAGCTGGACTGGGATGTGAATTGATCGGAAGCAAATATTCCGTAATACACACCGGAACACAAAGTCGGCACGATAACCGTTACCCAAAGCAACGGATTAATCTTACGCAACCAAGACTTTTTGGCCTTTTTCTTTTCGGGAGCCGGTTGTTCCGGTTTCACATCCACATTTGCAGAAACTTGCTCAGACATTATTTTCCCCATTAGTTCACTAAATTATTAATACTGTTCGCACCGCTAACCACAGGCGAGAACACAAATGACAAGAACTTGCGTACTTCGGCCATCGGCGCATTCGATACGTACACCACGTCCTTATCCTTTACAGGGAAACGCTGCATCCAAAACATAGAATTCGCATCTGCCAGGTTCAAACGGTAGACCACAGGAATCTCCGCACGATCGCCATACCCCTTTTCAACCCATTTAGATTGTTTCTCAGGAGGCAGCTCGGATAAAGGCGCATAACGGAATACAAATACGCCGCGCGCATCTGCACTATAATCCTGCAAGCCGCCCATACGTCCCACAGCCTCAGCCAAAGACAAGCCCTTCACAGAGAAACCAATCTGCTGCGTATGACCGACCGCACCCATAGAAGTAAATGTGCTCGGATTAGTAATCATTGTGACCACATCACCGCGGCGCAACAAAATATTTTGACGCGGATGCGCCACCAAATCTTCCAAAGCAATCGTTCTGACAACATTGCCACGTGTCAGCTGTACGTTCGTATCCTGAACATTCGCAGTCGAACCGCCCACGGCAGCCACTGCATCCAACACGCGCTCGCCTGCAGCCGTCAAAGGCATACGCACACTGTTACCCGCGCGGATAACCGATACATTCGCCGCATTATTTTGCACCATACGCACCATTACCTGCGGCTGGTTCGCCATTTTTTTCAGACGGCCTTTGATAATATTTTGCACCTGAACCGGTGTTTTACCGAGGACAGACACATCGCCGATAAACGGCACAGAAATCGTACCTGAAGAGCTGACCATCTGTTCAGGCAGCTTCGTTTGCTGCGCATTACCCGAACCGGTAGACGACAAAGCCCCACCGAACAACACAGCCGGAGGAGCTTCCCAAATCGTAATATCCAGTACATCGCCTATATTGATAGCTCCTATTGATGATGTACCATCGCCCAACTGAGCAAATGACTGATTAACTTGCGCTTGATATAGTGACTGAGCCACCGCGCCATTCACATCAATCAATTCCACCTCCGGCACTTCGGCTGTAGCCGGCTGTTGCCCCAAAGCAACAACATTTCGTGTACTTGGGCCGGAATTAGGAAGAGAAGAGCATGCGGCCAACAGGCTGACACACAACAATAACATGCCCCTGCGGGTAAGACATTCTGCTTTCAACATTGATTAAATCTCACTATACTTTTAATTAAGCACGACCATTATAACACCTGATGAAATATTAGGCCGTCTGAAAACCTGACATAAGTATCAAAAAACATCACATTACAGCGAATACCGTCATGAGAAAACTTAAAAAACTGATTCGACAACCAGGTGTATTCTTCCGCGACTATCTCAATAAAAGATACCCTGTCCGCAATGCCGAACAGCGTACAACAGAGTCTGACGAACCGGTCATTATCGACAACACCCTGTATTTAGCCGAACTTGAAAATAGTATCAATCTTCCCCCTATTAAAGTTGATGTCGTTTTCACATGGGTAAATAACCAAGATCCCAAATGGCAGCAACGCCGCCGCCAACATAGCCCTACTGCCGAACAAAACGCACTCCACAATAATGACGAAGCCCGTTTCAGCAACCACAACGAACTTTACTATTCACTTCACAGCGTGCGTACCTTCCTGCCGTGGGTCAACCATATCTACATCATTACCGACAACCAACGCCCCGACTGGCTCAATCCTGCCGACTATCCCAATGTCAGCATAATAGATCACAGTCAAATCATTGACCCGCAATACCTGCCCACCTTCAATTCGCATGTAATCGAAGCACACCTGCACAACATTCCCAATCTAAATGAACACTTCATCTATTTTAACGATGATGTATTTGTTGCCCGACCATTACCGAAGGAACATTTTTTTCACGCCAACGGCATTGCTTCACTTTTTATTGCAGACAAAAGCCTAAAACAAATGTCCGAAAGAGGAACCGACACACCAACTCTTTCCGCCTCAAAAAACTGTATCACACTATTACAACAGCACTACGACTGCCATATCGACCGTCCGTTAGTACACACCTATATCCCACTGCATAAAAGCAGCTTTCAATTTGCTTGGCAGCACTACCGTACTGAGATTGAAGCCTTTTTATCCAACCGTTTCCGTTCTAACCACGATCTCAACCTTGCCACCTTCCTCGTACCTTGGCTGATGTTTTTAAACAGGAAATCTACAGTAGGTAATGAAATATGTTATTATTTTAATATCCGCTCCAACAAAGCGCCTGCCCAATATATCAAGCTCTTGGAAAATAAAAAAAATGGGTGGCAGCCACACTCTTTTTGTGCCAACGATTTTCACAGCCAGCAACAGATTGAAAACTACCAGGACAAACTGATTCAAATGCTGGAAAATTACTTCAAAACCAAATAAAAATAAAAGGTCAAAAAAATGAACAATAAAAAATTTCGGAAGCTCTTACGAGACCCTAAACTCTTTTTCCGCGACATGTACGCCAAACGCGTAATGAAACTCAAAAAATACCTTCCCTTAAAATACGAAGGTAATAATCAATTTACAATCGTTTCAGCCGTTTATAACGTCGAAAAATACCTTGATGAATACTTTGACAGTATCGTCAAACAAAGCTTGAATTTCAAAAAACACATTCAAATCATTCTAGTAGATGATGGGTCAACCGACCATTCGGCAGAAATCATCAAACGATGGCAAGCCAAGTTTCCCCAAAATATCCATTATTTTTACAAAGAAAATGGCGGCCAGGCCTCGGCTCGCAATCTGGGTTTGCAACATGTAAAAACCGAATGGGTAACATTCATAGATCCAGATGATTTTGTTTCTTCTGATTACTTCTACAAAACAGATAACTTCTTAAGTAATAATGCCAACATTAGCATAGTAGGTTGCCCATTAGTCTTCTACTTTGAAGATAAAGACATGGTGAAAGATACACACCCCTTAAAATATCGTTTTGCTAAAGGGGATGTTGTCCTTCCATTATCTAATCTAAAAGATCACCTACAATTATCTGCAAGTACTGCTTTTTTCAAAATTGATAATATCCGTAATGCACATATTTATTTTGATGAGGCAATGAAACCTAGCTTTGAAGATGCAAAATTTGTTACCGATTATATTCTAAATACTGATGCCTCAACTAATGCTGCTTTTCTGTCAAAAATCAGTTATTTTTATCGAAAACGTTCTGATGGTTCGTCCACGTTAGATGGAGCATGGAACAATCCATTACTATTTTCTAGGGTAATTGAAAAAGGCTGTATTGAAATTTTGAAAACAGCCAAAATGAAATTTGGAAAAGTCCCTGAGCATATTCAAAGAATCGTCCTATACCATATCATCTGGTATTTTGGTCGTATCGTAAACAAACCTGCAGCATTGTCACACCTAAGTGAAGAGCAAAAAAAACATTTCGTTGCCTTATTACATGAAATGTTTTCATATATTGATGAAGCAACAATTCTTCGCTTTAATTTAGCAGGGACATGGTTTTTCCAAAAAGTAGCTCTGCTCGGTTTATTTAAAAATACGGCACCTAAGAATCAAATTGCCTATATTGAAGATTTTGATTTGAAAAAGAAACAGATTTTGGTGAAATATTTTTCAAATTTTCCAATTGTTGAACAATGGGTAATCAATGGTAAGGAAATATTCCCTAAATACCAAAAAGAAGTTGTCTATGACTTTCTAGGCAGTTTATACACTAAAGAATACCGAACATGGCTTCCTTGTCACGACATGGGCGATTTAGAACTTTTTCTAGCCGGTAAAAGAGCCAAATTAACATTCTCAGGAAAACAATTTGACAAACTACCAATCGAAACAGTATTCACTTCATTCAAACAAAAATCCACGGTTAAATCGAATGCCTGGATTTTAATGGATAGGGACAATCAGGCCGATGATAATGCAGAACACTTATATCGTTATATTAGTGAAAATCATCCAGAACAAGATATTTATTTTGCCCTGAAAAAAACCTCCTCTGATTGGAAAAGGCTCGAACAAGATGGGTTTAATTTGCTTGAATTTGGCTCATCTGCATTTGAGAGTAAATTAAAAGACTGCGAAAAAATCATCAGTAGTCATGTTGATGGATATATCACACATTATTTCAAAGATGATTCCCTATTAGATAAAGACTACGTCTTTTTACAACATGGCATTACGAAAGATGATTTATCAGGTTGGTTAAATACCAAAAAAATTGCTTGTTTCGTTACAGCGACAAATCCAGAATACCATTCTATTGTGGACAACACGACTGCTTATAAATTTGGTAAAAAAGAAGTTAAACTGACAGGTTTCCCTCGTTATGACCGTTTACTCATCAATAACAATACTGAATCTAAACAGATTTTAATTATGCCAACATGGCGTAGCTCCATTGTAGGCACATATATTTCAGGTACAGAACGAACAAGAAACCCTAACTTCATGAAAACTAACTATGCCAAACATTGGCATGGTTTCATGAATCACGCCATATTAAAAGAACTGAATGATCAAGGTTATCAAATCGTCTTTGCACCACATCCAAGTATTCAGGAATACATGGATGAGTTCACTGTGCCTGACTTTATTAAAATCTATAGCTATTCAGAAGGTAACATCCAATCCGTCTTCCAAAATACTAGCATCTTGATTACAGACTACTCATCTGTTGCATTTGATGTAGCCTACTTGAATAAAGCTATTTTGTATTATCAATTTGATTATGATGAAGTATTCTCCAGTGGAAATCACACCTATCAAAAAGGTTATTTTGACTATAACCGAGATGGTTTTGGTGCAGTTGCTTATAATGAAACAGAACTTCTGGCAGCATTAAAAGATCTAGTAGAAAACCAAGCTAAAGTACCAGATTTGTATCAAACACGCATTGATAAGACATTCCAATTTAGGGATTCGAATAATTGTGAGCGTGTCTATCAGTCTATTACAGCACTTGACCAACCTGACACTACAGATAATCTGCCTATTATTCAGAATATGATTACCCAAGCAGAGAATCATCATGCATGGGACTTGGCAGCAACCTTATCCAAACTCTGCTTGATACAGGCCGTCTGAATGCGGAAGAAACAGCTGATTATCGCCATCGTTATCTGAACGCTTTATTTGAGAGCAACCAGTTTGATACTTTGCAAAACCTGTTACCTGATTATCCCGATACCGCAGGTTACTGGCATGCGAAAATGGACTTATATATCGGTAATGCTGTTAAAGGGGCGGAATTTTTTGCTGAAAACGAGCATATAGGAACGCAAAATGATTTACTTGTCGCATTACTTGCAGCCTCGTTTCACCAAGCAAAAAGGTCGTCTGAAAAACTGTTTGCCCGGATAGGTACAGACTTACCCGACTCATATCAACCTTTGTTGACCGTAGCACAAAAGCTATCGGAGCAGAATTATTTTGTAGCATTGGCTTTACTGAAAACGTATATTGATAGCTTGGACGATCGCCAAAAAGGCTATCTCAAACCCGAGCTGTTGGCTTCTTACCTCTGCATGAAACTTGGTAACTTACAAGGCGCGCATCAGTATTTGGTTGCTTTTGAAAAACATACTCAAAATGATCCAAGTTGCCGTATCGCCATTGCAAGACTGGCAAAATTACGCGGTGATTCTGAAAAACTATTTACCCAGCTTAACCGTGCCTTTGAAGAAAATCTGCTCTTAATTCCTGAAGATTTAACAGTCGATTATCTGAAAAAAATGTACGCTGCCGGTAACACTGACGGCGAAAGATATCTATTGGCTCAACTGCGCCAAAAATATCCCGAGAATCCGTCTTTGGCCTTGTATGAAGCTGAAAAACTTGCCCAAAACCAAGATTGGGAGTCTGTCACCAAAATATTGGCTGATTTTGCACAAGCCTCACCGGAAACGATGTATCTTTATACAACTGCTTTATGCCGTCTGAAAAACCATCAGGCAGCACAACGTTATTTTGACAGTCTCTCTCTACAAGACACAGCAGCATATTGGAAACTGGCAGCTGAAATAGCCGAAGCTAAAGGTGACAAGGCATTACAGGCTGAGTGTCTGAAAAAACAATTGGCTTGTTTAGAATAACCTTTGTCTTATCTTAAAAAAGGCCGTCTGAAAACTTTTATGTTTTCAGACGGCCTTTACTGTTAGATGCACTAATCAAGTTCTACTGTTGAATTGATATAGGTGACATGATTCATTTCTGCCAAATCCTTACCTTCATCTATATCTGTATATAAAACATTATTGCGTTCCCAAAATACATCTTTGCGTATGACTTTAGCCGGCACGCCTGCAATAACGCAGTTATTAGGAAAATGTTTTTTCACTACCGAAAATGCACCAACAATACTACCGCTACCAATCTTTGTGCCACCCCAAATTGTTGCGCCATAGGCTACCCACACTCTGTCTCCAATAGTAACGTCTTTAGAAACATTTAAACGTTTTCCAGTATGAACATCATAAATTGGGTGTGCATCATCAGTACGGATTTGATTATTAGTGGCAAACATACAATCTTCACCAATGGACAAGGTTGTATGTTCGGCAACAGTAATATAAACCGGATTGGTACTGGTAGTTTTACTACCGATGTTAATCGTACAGCCTACTCCCAAACACCATTGGCCTTGCATAGAAACATTTTCTCCAATATAGACTTTGCTGTCCTTGCCTAAAAATTCTAAAAATACATTACGCAAGTTTGCATTAGGGTGGATAACAACTTCATTCCCACCTCCTCCTAGAAATTGGAAATGACAGTTTCGCAGATTATCAGGTGCAGTAATTTTATTTCCAGAGGTGTCGATATAATTACCTGACATCACTTCTTTTTTGCGGCTGTTAACTACTGGCCGTTCAGAAAAATATTGTTCCGCACGTTCGGCCAATTTGATAAAGACCGCACAGGTTTGGGCAAAATCCAAAGCACTGACATCATAAATGTATACATTATCCCCATCCTGCTTAGATAAACTGAAGTTTGGAAACATTTCTCCGATATTATCTATCTCACTTTTATTACGATAAAACAGGAAAATCTTTTGCCAAACTAAATTTAAACTGACAGAAAATGGTGTTTCACGGTCAGATTTGAAATTGCAGTACACATTCTGCTGATAATAAATATCAACAGACGTATTTTTTAATTTGATATTTTTAAGAATTTCTTGCTGAAATTCTTCAGTCGTTTTATCTACCATTACATTCCCCAAACATGATAAATATGGTTCAAATATTAAAAAAATAGACAGTAAATTTTAAACTTACTGTCTATTTACTTCGCATTTAGTTCAGATTAATGTCCGAATCAGTAATATGGATGTCCAACAGCAAATTATTGATAATGGTATTGGACAAGAATACTGTATTGCCTGAAAAATCTATGTGCTTTTGAATTTTTTCAAAGTCAAACTCGCATAATACAACTGTAGGCAATGCTTCTTTCAGCTCTTTAATATCCGGATAAAACTCTGATACTTTAGCCGATGAAATGACTACTTGATTTTCAAGGTTATGATCAATTACATCTGGTAGCTTTTTGAAAGTCTCCAAAATCGGCGTACGGATAGAGTGCAGATACAATGGATCTTTGCCACCATAGTATTTATGGTTGCCCAAAAATGGGTCGATTGCAAAGGTTTTGTACCCGCCAATTAAGCCGTGATATACCGCCCCTGTACCGCCTGATGATGCACCACAAATGACTACGTTTTTCTTATCTACGCCATAAATACTCATCAGGCTCTTAATGAAACGCTGGATATTGTCTTCGATATTTTCATCAAACTTTGTATTCAACCCGTGACTGCCAAACGCGTCCGATACATCAGCCATACGGATGATATAAGTATTTGGCATAATGCTGTTGCTGATAAATGGAAATGGGTGGCTATAATAACGGTCAACCATATTCTCATTGCTCTTATTGGTATAAGAGAACAACACCAATAGGTTTTTCTTGTTGGCACTCAATACTTTCGGTGCTTCAACAGTATAAATGACATTCTCCAACTCATGGAAAGAGTCTGGGAAATAAGCCAAAAGATCTTTATAACTGTGCTTGTTCACACGACGGAACACACTTACACCCATTTTGTGTTCAACAGCTAAAAAGCCTCTATTATTTAGCTCATAAACATAATCACTTAGACCATGATTCCGAGCATAGCTTAGGAAAAACTCATTACTGTCGCCTTTAACACCAATGTATTCAACTTCCGGCTTATCCAAATACTCGGCTAAATTAATGCCTTTATTTTTTTCAACATTCAGGATGTAGCACAGTTCGCTGCCAAGATAAATGGAAGTAACTTCTAAAATCTCACTAAATTTATCCTCGATTTTTGCCCAATCGGCTTCAGCAAATTTAAAAGACAATACTGTCTTTTCTTGATTAACCGATTGTGGGTAACTTCCATAAATTTCTGAAATATATTTCAGAAATTTATGGAAGCCGGAAATCTTAGAAACCTTGCTCTTATTACGCTCAATAAAGTTAAAGGTTTGTCCTACTGCCGTATAACTGACGCTGACAAAATAGTCGTTCAACAGAAAATCGAACACTATACTTTGATTGTTATAAATCCAAGCGTTAACCTTTTGAGGATCAATCTTGGCTTTTCGTAAGATGTTTTGCTGAATTTTATATAAATCCATTTTATAAACCCTGTTGATATTTTTCCAACAATGCTTTTTTGTCGGTTTTGTGGTTGGTACTGACTGGAATTTCATCAATGTGAATAAATTCAGACGGCATCATATAAGACGGTAAATTTTGTACTAATGCGTCTTTGATCGCCTGAGTATCTGCACTTTGCTTGGCTGTATAGAAACACACCAAACGCAATACTGCGCCTGTGTTGCGTTTCAAAGCCACTACTGCCACATTATCAAAGGCAAATTCCTTAAGGTTAAGGATTTTTTCTTCAATTTCTGAAAGTTCGATACGGTAGCCATTGAGCTTAATCTGCTCGTCTTTACGGCCTTGTACATAGAACAATCCATTTTTTTCAAAACCGTAGTCACCTGTTTTATAAGTCCGGTTATCTGCACTGTGTACGACCAAGCGTTTAGCATTTTCAGTTTCGTTGTTCAGATAGCCACGCATCACATGGTTACCGCTAATCCAAATCTCTTCGTCAACAATCTCTAATTTGGAATTAAGCACGGCAACGCCTACAGGCAACTCTTCTTCTGCCGCCAGCATATCAGGTGTAATATCAACGTAAGTTGTTGCTACAGTAGCTTCAGTCGGACCATAGGTATTGATAACACGGACACCGGGAAATTTTTGAAAAATCATATTTACTACCGGTTTGCCAAGTTTTTCGCCACAGAACAAAAATTCTTTCAAACTCGGTAAAGTAGCCTGACTACATTTAGGGTTAAGCAGCTGCTGCATGGCAAAAGAAGGCGTGGAAACCCAAGTAGTAATTTGTTGTTTGGCCAAAAAATCAATCCAGGTGGCAGGATTAGAAATAGCATCACGACTGTTCATGACAATACAACCACCGTAAGCCAAGTTGCCAAAGATTTCGTACATTGACAAATCAAACGCAAACGGAGCCTGATTCATAAACACATTAGGTGCGGCTAAATTAAGCTGCTCTTTCATCCATTTCATCAGGTTGAATACAGCTTCACGACCGATTTGCACACCCTTAGGTGCGCCGGTTGTTCCTGAAGTAAACATGATGTAAGCCAAATCTTTTTCAGCCAGCTCTACTTCTTCATCAGTCTGCTTTTCAAAAGTTTGCGTTGCCGAACGGTACACAAAGCGTGCTTTCGACAGTTGGCAGATATTGTTCAGACGGCTTTCAGGATAAATACTATCCACCGGAATAAAAGGGATTTTGTTTAATAAGCAGGCATAAATTGCCACTGCAAAATCAATTTCTTTATAGCCGTGCAACACCAAAGGAATGTTTTTGGTAATATCTGCTATGCTTTTGTAAGCCTCGATAAATGTGGCTATTTTTACGCGCAACTCTTCCCAAGAACATTCCTGAGTATCATTAACTAACGCTTTTCCCGAAGTTTGACTGAAACGGTATTCCAAAAAATCATCAAGATTTTGGAATTCATTTATTTGTTTCATGATTTAGCCTTTGTAATTATTTTCAACATATTGAATGATATTGGCTGAGTTTGCCAAAATATCAACCAGTTGCTCAAACGGCAAATCAACATCAAATTTTTGTTTGATGGCCATAACCAAATCCATTGCGCTCACAGAATCAATAAGTCCTGTAGACAACAATTCTTCATTTGCTGACACTTGTTTTTGTGCAACTTGTGAAATCAACGCCAAAACTTCGTTAGATACTGACATGGTAAGATCCTTTTATTTAAATTGAAATGATAACGCTTTGCACCCTGTGCATAACACTGTGATTATCCCATATTTTTTTACTTTTCAGGTAACTAAATATACAATATCCAAATAAAGCAATCCCTCGTTGACAACACTTACACCAGGCCATCTGAAAGCGTGTTTGTATTTTCAGCCAACCGGTTTCACGACTTCCAAACACAATTTTAATTAAGGAAAACCAATGACTATTCTTATCACCGGCGGTACCGGTTTTATCGGCTCCCATACCGTTGTTTCCCTGTTGAAATCAGGCTTTAATGCCGTGATTTTGGACAATTTGTGCAATTCGTCTGCCAACATCCTCCCGCGCTTGGAAAAGATTACCGGCAAGTCTGTGCCTTTTTACCAAGGGGATATCCGTGATCGTGAAGTGTTGCGTCAAATCTTTGCAGAACACGATATTGATGCCGTCATCCATTTTGCCGGCTTGAAGGCAGTCGGTGAAAGCGTGGCCGAACCAATGAAATATTATGACAACAATGTGTCGGGCAGCTTGGTTTTGGCTGAAGAAATGGCGCGTGCCGGCGTATTTAAGATTGTGTTCAGCTCATCTGCTACGGTTTACGGCGATCCGGGCAAAGTGCCTTATACGGAAGATATGCAACCGGGGGATACGACCAGCCCTTACGGTACGTCTAAGTCTATGGTAGAGCGCATTTTGACGGATATCCAAAAGGCCGATCCGCGCTGGAGCGTGATTTTGTTGCGCTATTTCAACCCTATCGGTGCGCATGAAAGCGGTTTGATCGGCGAGCAGCCAAACGGTATCCCAAACAATCTGCTGCCTTATATCTGCCAAGTGGCTTCAGGCAAGCTGCCACAATTGTCGGTTTTCGGCGATGACTACCCTACCCCAGACGGTACGGGTATGCGCGACTACATCCATGTAATGGACTTGGCGGAAGGCCATGTGGCGGCGATGCAGGCGAAAAGCGATGTTTCGGGCGTACACCTGTTTAATTTGGGTTCGGGACGTGCTTATTCGGTATTGGAAATCATCCGTGCCTTTGAGGCGGCCTCCGGCTTGACCATTCCGTTCCAAATCAAACCGCGTCGTGATGGCGATTTGGCCTGTTTCTACGCCGACCCTGCCTACACCAAAGCGCAGACTGGTTGGGAAACCAAGCGCGATTTGGCACAGATGATGGAAGACTCATGGCGTTGGGTCAGCAACAACCCAAATGGCTACGACGATTAAGTTGACCTGATACAGGCCGTCTGAAAGAGATGTTTTCAGACGGCCTCTTTATCTGAAAAACACACTTTCTGTCTGCTATAATCCGTTTATATTATTTTGACTATCCTCTGAAACTTATGAAAAAAATCCTTGTTACCGGCGGCGCGGGCTTTATCGGTTCTGCCGTTGTCCGTCATATTATCCAAAACACCCAAGACTCTGTCGTCAATGTCGATAAGCTGACTTATGCCGGCAATTTGGAATCTTTGACCGAGGTAGCCGATAATCCTCGCTATGCTTTTGAGCAAGTGGATATTTGCAACCGCGCCGAACTTGACCGCGTATTCGCACAACACCAGCCTGATGCCGTGATGCACTTGGCAGCGGAAAGCCATGTCGACCGCTCTATCGATTCGGCAGGCGAGTTTATCCAAACCAATATCGTCGGCACATTCAACCTGCTTGAAGCGGCACGCGCCTATTGGCAACAAATGCCGTCTGAAAAGCGCGAAGCCTTCCGCTTCCACCATATTTCTACCGATGAAGTCTATGGCGATTTGCACGGCACGGACGATTTGTTTACCGAAACCACGCCCTACGCGCCGTCCAGCCCCTACTCTGCTTCTAAAGCGTCCAGTGACCACCTCGTTCGCGCATGGTTGCGTACATACGGTTTGCCGACCATCGTAACCAACTGCTCTAACAACTACGGCCCGTACCACTTCCCGGAAAAACTCATTCCTTTGATGATTCTGAACGCGCTTGACGGCAAACCGCTGCCCGTTTACGGCGACGGTATGCAAATCCGCGACTGGCTGTTTGTCGAAGACCACGCGCGCGCTCTGTATCAGGTTGTTACCGAAGGCGTTGTCGGCGAAACCTACAATATCGGCGGCCACAATGAAAAAGCCAATATTGAAGTCGTCAAAACCATCTGCGCCCTGCTGGAAGAACTCGTTCCCGAAAAACCGGCCGGCGTGGCGCGTTATGAAGATTTAATTACCTTCGTGCAAGACCGCCCCGGCCATGACGTGCGCTACGCCATTGACGCTGCCAAAATCGCCAGGGAGCTGGGCTGGAAACCGCAGGAAACATTCGAATCCGGCATCCGCAAAACAGTGCAATGGTATTTGGACAACAAAACCTGGTGGCAAAACGTATTGAACGGCAGCTATCGTTTAGAGCGTTTAGGCACCGGGAAATAAGTTTTCAGACGGCCTGTTCACATATTAGGCCGTCTGAAAATCATGCAAACACACACTACTCAGGAGAGAACCCATGAAAGGCATCATCCTTGCCGGCGGCAGCGGCACACGCCTCTACCCCATCACGCGCGGCGTATCCAAACAACTGCTGCCCGTGTACGACAAGCCCATGATTTATTATCCCCTGTCCGTATTGATGCTGGCAGGAATCCGCGATATTTTGGTCATTACCACGCCTGAAGACAATGCCTCTTTCAAACGCCTGCTCGGCGACGGCAGCGATTTCGGTATTTCCATCAGCTATGCCGTGCAACCCAGTCCGGACGGCTTGGCACAGGCATTTATCATCGGCGAAGAATTTATCGGCAACGACAACGTCTGCTTGGTTTTGGGCGACAATATTTTCTACGGCCAATCGTTTACGCAAACATTGAAACAGGCCGCCGCCAAGATCCACGGCGCAACCGTATTCGGTTATCAGGTCAAAGATCCCGAGCGTTTCGGCGTAGTCGAATTTGACGAAAACTTCAACGCCCTGTCTATCGAAGAGAAACCGCAACAGCCCAAATCCGATTGGGCGGTAACCGGCTTGTACTTCTACGACCAACGCGTCGTCGAGTTCGCCAAACAAATCAAACCGTCTGCCCGCGGCGAATTGGAAATTTCCGACCTCAACCAAATGTATTTGGAAGACGGTTCATTGTCGGTGCAACTTTTGGGACGCGGTTTCGCATGGTTGGACACCGGCACCCACGAGAGCCTGCACGAAGCCGCCTCATTCGTCCAAACCGTGCAAAACATCCAAGACCTGCAAATCGCCTGCCTGGAAGAAATCGCTTGGCGCAACGGTTGGCTTTCCGATGAAAAACTGGAAGAGCTGGCGCGCCCGATGGCGAAAAACCAATACGGCCAATATTTGCTGCGTCTGTTAAAAAAATAATGTTTGAGGCCGTCTGAAACTTTTCAGACGGCCTTTAGATGAAAGATAAAACGATGAACATCATTGATACCGCCATTCCTGACGTAAAACTGCTTGAGCCGCAAGTCTTCGGCGATGCGCGCGGCTTTTTTATGGAAACCTTCCGCGACGAGTGGTTCAAAACCCAAGTCTGCGAACGCACCTTCGTGCAGGAAAACCACTCCAAATCCAGCAAAGGCGTATTGCGCGGCCTGCACTATCAAACTGAAAACACACAAGGCAAACTCGTGCGCGTGGTTGTCGGCGAAGTATTCGACGTAGCCGTCGATATGCGTAAAGACTCCCCCACGTTCGGCAAATGGGTAGGCGAGATCTTGTCCGCAGAAAACAAACGCCAACTGTGGGTACCCGAAGGTTTCGCGCACGGCTTCTATGTACTGAGCGATGAAGCCGAGTTCGTCTATAAATGCACAGACTATTACAACCCCAAAGCCGAACATTCGCTGATTTGGAATGATCCGACCGTCGGTATCGACTGGCCGTTGCAAGGCGAGCCGAACCTGTCGCCTAAAGACTTGGCAGGCAAAGTATTGGCCGAAGCAGTCACGTTTGGATAACTTCAAAACATAACAGAATCAACTGTTTCTATTTTGTAGTATTAGAAAGTTTCAAATGAATTTAAATAAAATTAGAAAATTTTTTAGAGAGCCCCATATTTTCTTTAGGGATTTTCTAAATAAACGCTTTCCTCCTTATAATGTAGAACAGCCTATTCCTGAAACTGAAGAATTCACTCTGATCAATGCAGATGCCAATCTTGCATCACTCACAGAAAACGTTTTGCCAAACTTTCCCATCGATGTTGTTTTTACTTGGGTCGACAATACCGATAAAGCATGGCAAGAACAGTATTACCGTACCCTGCAACCCATTGATCAGGAAGATATCGGCCTGTATGCGACCGACCCTGCCCGCTTTTCCAACCATAATGAACTTTTTTATTCAGTACAGGCCGTACAGAAGTTTATGCCGTGGGTCCGCAATATTTTTATTGTAACGGCGGATCAAAAACCCAAATGGTTAGATGAAAACACCCATTCTAAAATTAAATTAATCAATCATTCGCAAATTATTGATGCCAAATACTTACCAACGTTCAATTCCCACGTTATTGAAGCAAACTTATATAAAATTCCAGATTTAAGTGAACATTTTATTTATTTCAATGATGATGTTTTTGTTGCAAGACCACTGACGCCTAACCACTTTTTTGAAAATAATGGCTTGGCTTCCCTATTTGTTGCCAATAAAAGTTTTCAAAAAATGCGTCAACGGGGTCTAATCACACCGACATTGACCGCATCAGAACACGCATTAAAGCTCTTAAAAAGACATTATCCGACAATTAATATCAATACACCGTTGGTACATACTTACGTTCCACTACGGAAAACATCCTTTCAAAAAGCATGGTCATTATTTGAAGATGAAATAAATTCTTTTCTAAATAACAAGGTACGCTATAATTCTGAACTCAATATGGCCAGTTTTTTAGTACCTTGGTTGATGTACCTTGACGGATATGCCACACCGAAACGTGAAATTTGCTACTATTTCAATATACGCAGTTCACACGCCCAGACTCAATATAAGAAATTGTTATTCAAGAAAAAATACCTTCATATGCCCCACTCCTTCTGCATTAACGATTCAAGCAGTAATAATGCGGATAAAAACTATGCCCTACATTTCCGTAATTTTATGGACACTTACTTTGAAATAGAGGCAAAATAAATTTTCACATTAATGATATTTAATAGATAACATAATAATTTAAATGATTTTTTCAACATTCGGCCTATTTAAACAACGTCTCTTGCTAACCAAATTTTTAGACAAAATTTCAACGGATAAGACCGCAGTATTTTGGGGCAAGAAACATCCCAAACGCAGAAAATTAGCACATATCTTAAGATTGCCCCTGCTCAATCTTGAAGACGGCTTTTTACGTTCAGTCGGACTGGGTGTCGTCGGTTATCCGCCCTACTCCATCGTCTATGACGATATCGGCATCTACTACGACACCACGCGTCCTTCGCGTTTGGAACAACTGATTCTTGCCGCCGATACCATGCCGTCTGAAACCTTGGCTCAGGCTCAGCAGGCGATGGATTTCATCCTGAGACATCATCTATCCAAATACAACCACGCGCCCGAACTTTCAGACGATCATCCTTTACGTTCCCCATCCAAGCCTGAAACTGTCCTCATCATCGACCAAACCTTCGGCGATATGGCTATCCAGTATGGCAGCGCAGACGCCTCTGCGTTTGAACTGATGTTTCAGACGACCTTGAATGAAAACCCGCAAGCCGATATCTGGGTCAAAACCCATCCCGATGTTTTGTGCGGCAAAAAACAAGGCTATCTGACCCGGCTGGCGCAGCAACACCGCGTCCATCTTCTGGCAGAAGACATCAATCCGATTTCTTTGTTGCAAAACGTCGATAAAGTTTATTGCGTTACCTCACAAATGGGTTTTGAGGCGCTTTTGTGCGGCAAACCGCTGACCACCTTCGGCCTGCCGTGGTATGCCGGATGGGGCGTAAGCGACGACCGCCATCCTGAAATCAACCGCCTTGTCCAAACCCAACGCCGCGCCACCCGCAACTTGCTGCAACTCTTCGCCGCAGCCTATCTGCAATACAGTCGCTATCTCAACCCCAATACCGGCGAAGCAGGCAGCCTCTTGGATGTTATCGACTATCTGGCGACGGTCAAACGCAAAAACGACAAATTGCGTGGCGAGTTATATTGCGTCGGCATGTCTTTGTGGAAACGCGCGGTTGCCAAACCGTTCTTTAACGTACCTTCATGCCGTCTGAAATTTATCTCTTCCACCCAAAAACTGGCCGGGGTCAAACTGTCCGACGATGCACGCATCCTTGCCTGGGGCAACGGCAAAGAGGCCATCGTCCGTTTTGCCGAACAACGCCACATCCCCCTGCTGCGCATGGAAGACGGCTTTATCCGCTCGGTCGGACTCGGTTCTAATTTAGTCCCGCCGCTGTCGCTCGTTACCGACGATATGGGCATTTATTTCAATGCCGAAACCCCGTCCCGTCTTGAACACATCCTGCAAAACCAAAACTTCGACGATCAAGACTTTCAGACGGCCTTGAAGCTGCAAAAAATGCTGACCGAAAACCACATCAGCAAATACAACGTCGGCAGCTCAGACTTCACCGCCCCGTCAACCGACAAAACCGTAATCCTCGTTCCCGGCCAGGTTGAAGATGATGCGTCTATCCGCTACGGTTCGCCCCAAATCTACCGCAATCTGGATTTGCTCCGTACCGTACGCGAACGAAACCCCAACGCCTATATCATCTACAAACCGCATCCCGATGTAGTCAGCGGTAACCGTATCGGCCATATCTCCCCTGAAGATACGGCACGATATGCTGACCAAACTGCCGAACAAGCCGACATCCTGACTTGTCTCCAACACGCAGACGAAGTTCACACCATGACTTCGCTGACCGGTTTTGAAGCCCTGTTGCGCGGCAAAAAAGTCAGCTGCTACGGTCTGCCTTTTTACGCAGGCTGGGGGCTTACCCAAGATCTGCTCCCCATTCCGCGCCGCAGCCGCAGGCTTGAGCTTTGGCAGCTGATTGCCGGCACGCTCATCCACTATCCCGACTACATCCACCCCGAAACCCATCAGGCCATCAATGCGGAAACTGCAGCCCAAATCCTGATACGACAAAAAAATATGCAAAAAAACAACAACGGATTACATCGTGGGTACTTTGCCAAAAAATTAGGTAAAATCAAACAACTATATCGATCTTTTAAATAAATGCCATCAAAATTAACAATATGTCATAAACCGGCTTCAATTGCGACATCATTGCTTTTGCATCGTTAATACGCTTGGCGTATGCTTAAAAGTTCAACCCAAAACTATTACACAAAAAACAAAATCACATTGCGACATGAAACAGCCCGTCCTCCAAAACAACCTGCAAAGCCTGCTTGAAAGCGCAGAAAACATCCTGCTGCTTCAAGGCCCTGTCGGCGATTTTTTTCAGCGCCTCGCCGGCTGGCTGACCGCAAACGGTAAAACCGTACATAAATTCAACTTTAATGCAGGCGACGACTATTTTTATCCGCCTACTCAAGCGCATACCGTTGCATTTAACGACAGCTACGATGCCTTTCCTGAGTTTTTGCAAAAATACATCGTTCAACATCACATCCAGGCCGTTGTCTGCTTTGGCGACACACGTCCCTACCATCTCCTGGCCAAACGAATTGCAAACGAAAACCAAGCCAGTTTCTGGGTATTTGAAGAAGGCTATTTCCGCCCCTACTACATCACCTTAGAAAAAGACGGCGTCAACGCATTTTCTCCGTTGCCGCGCCGTGCCGACTTTTTTCTGGAACAATTCCCCAAACTGGCCCAGCAAGAATACAAAGCGCCGACACCGGTACGCGGCGGGTTTACGCCCATGGCCAAAAACGCCGTCCGTTACTATATCGAATTGTTCCGCAACCCGAACAAATACCCGAACTACATCCACCACCGCGCATCCAATGCCGGCCATTACCTCAAACTGTGGTCGATCTCCATCCTCAAGCGTTTGAACTACTATATCGAAGACATCCAAATCGCCAAACGCGTGGAGGCGGGCAAATACGGCAAATTTTTTATTGTTCCCTTGCAGGTATTCAACGACAGCCAAGTCCGTATCCATTGCGACTTTTCCAGTGTCCGCAGCTTCCTGCTCCATGTTTTAGCCTCCTTTGCCGCGCATGCGCCTGCCGATACCAACCTCATCATCAAGCATCATCCGATGGACCGAGGCTTTATCGACTACTCGCGCGACATCAAGCGCTTTATCAAAAAACACCCCAAACTCAAAGGCCGTATCACTTACGTCCACGACGTCCCCCTGCCCGTTTTCCTGCGCCACGGCCTCGGCATGGTTACCATCAACAGCACCAGCGGCCTGTCCGGCTTGATCCACAACATGCCTGTCAAAGTCCTCGGCCGCGCCCATTACGACATTCCCGGCATAACCGACCAAAATACCTTGGCAGAATTTTGGAATCATCCGACGCCGCCTGACAGCGACCTGTTCCATGCCTACCGTATGTACCACCTCAACGTAACCCAAATTAACGGCAACTTCTACAGCCAGGTGTTTTTCCCTGACAAAAAAACCTCTGACTCTTCCACTCTGACAACCTGACTTAGCAAAAATAATTCAGGCCGTCTGAAATGTTTTTCAGACGGCCTGAAACAATCAATCCCCTAACACCGTCATGTAAACAAACCATAAAAAACCGCATTTATCATTAACAATAAATTACAAAAACAGTATAATGACCAAGCTGTCATGAACGCATGCCGACTCAAGCCGAAAGCTTTGTAACGTACTGAATAGAGATGTTTTCCCAGGAAAATAATACAACAAGCCAAACATCTTTAAAGGCAGACCGCTAAGGCAACTGCAAAACTGTGCCAAATCCTATTTTTTACAAAGCCATCGACCGGCATCGCCGCCTATATGCCGCAGCACCCGTCTTCCACTTTATCCGCCCGCAAACCATGACCGCCGCTCCTGAAATCCTCTACCGGCAAGCCGCCGCCCTTTTGGAACAATCCCATACCGCCCAAGCCCTGCCCCTGTTGCAACAGGCGGCAGAGCAGGGTTATGCGGAAGCTGCTTTCGTATTGGGCAACCATCTGCTGCAAAACGGCCAACCGGAGCAGGCACTTTCATGGTTGGAAGCCGCCGCGGCCCAACGCCATCCCAAAGCACTCTTCTCCCTGCTGCAACAGCGCGAACACAACGGCACCCCGACCGGACAGCTCCTCAACGAATATGCTTGGCTGGGTGAGCAGGGACACCCAGAAGCCCAATTAATCCTCATGCGTTACCACGCGCAACGTAACGACCCACAATCCCTCTACTGGGCGGAGCTTGCCGCCGCCCGATATGCCGCGCCCGCGTATTACCATCTGGCGCGCCATCATCAACGCCAAGGCGACGTTGCAACAGCCGTCGAACAATACGAAAAAGCGGCCGCCCTCGGCGTGACTGCCGCCTGTTGGCAACTCGGTCAAATCTACTTCTACGGCACAGGCATCAGTCCCGACCACGCACAAGCTGAACAATACCTCGAACAAGCCGCGCAAGCCGGCCATATCGCCGCACAAACCCTGCTGGCCGACCTTCTTGCCGCCCAACGCCGACCCGAAGCCTTGGAATGGTATCGTCGTGCCGCCGACAAGGAACAAGCGGAAGCTCAAGCCAAGCTGGCCCAATACGCCCTGACCGGCGAACTTTCCGAACGAGACCCGTTCCAAGCGGCACGCTACGCCAAAGCCGCCGCCGAGAAAAACCATCCCGAAGCCCTGAAAATCATGGGCGACCTCTACCGCTACGGCCTCGGCATCAAAGCCGACAACCATGTCGCACATGATTACTACCACCGTGCCGCTACGCTGGGTTCTGCCGCCGCCGCACAAAAACTTGTCAGCGATGCCGCGCTGTACCATCCGCAACAATACGAACAAATCAAAACAGCCGCCCTGCAACAGCAACAAACCGAGACCGCATATCGCTTGGCGGAAGCACAGGCCCGCGCCATCGGCCGTCCTGCCGACTACAATGCCGCGCGCAAAAATTACATGGAAGCGGCCGAATTCCACCACAAAAACGCGGCGGCAGCCTTGGGCCGCATCTACCATTACGGCCTCGGCACGGCGCAAGACCCTCGGGCGGCCGCCCACTGGTACGCCATTGCTGCCGAACAAAACCACCCTTCCGCCCAATACCACCTCGCCTGTTTTTACTATCACGGGCAAGGTGTAAGCTGCCATGTCCCGACTGCCTGCTACTGGCTGCAGGCCGCCATCGGCAACGGGCATACCTCGGCCGGGTTATTAACATCCCTCTTGGAACAATGGCGCCGCGAAGCGCATCATGCCATCGGGAAAAAGGCCGTCTGAAAAGATTTACACACGCATTTTTTGACAATCTTTAACTATTCCCCTAATATTTGCCAGTTATTTTTCACGGACAAGCCATCGTTTTCATTTCTTTTCGGAAACACCTTGTCCGCGCATCAATACCATGACACTCGGCGGATAACGCCAAGCGTTGAAACACACTGCATCCGGAAAGAAACGGATACTCGGAAAAACATTTCTAGGAGGTGAAACAACATGGAATGGGAATTCAACAGTTATTACACACTGATTGCCGCCACGCTCGTGTTGCTGGTTGGTAAATTTCTGGTTCAAAAAATCAAATTCTTACGAGACTTCAATATTCCCGAGCCGGTCGCCGGCGGTCTGGTTGCCGCTATCGTCCTGTTCGCCCTGCACGAAGCCTACGGCGTCAGCTTCAAATTTGAAAAACCGCTGCAAGATGCGTTCATGCTCATCTTCTTTACATCCATCGGTTTGAGCGCGGACTTCTCCCGTTTGAAAGCGGGCGGCCTGCCTTTGGTTATCTTTACCGCCGTGGTGGGTGCATTCATCATCGTCCAAAACTTCGTCGGTGTCGGCTTGGCGAGCGCATTGGGCTTGGATCCGCTGATTGGCCTGATTACCGGTTCGATTACCCTGACCGGCGGTCACGGTACAGCCGGCGCATGGGGTCCTGACTTTGAAAGCAAATTCGGCCTGACCGGCGCTACCGGATTGGGTATGGCTTCCGCCACCTTCGGCCTGGTATTCGGCGGCCTGATCGGCGGTCCCGTTGCCCGTCGCCTGATCAACAAAATGGGTCGCAAACCTCTGGAAACAAATAAAAAACCAGTTGACAACGACCAAACCGACGACGTCTTCGAAAAAGCACAACGTACCCGTCTGATTACGGCTGACTCCGCTGTCGAAACACTCGCGATGTTTGCCGCATGTTTGGCTTTTGCCGAAATCGTCGACGGCTACGACAAAGCCTTCTTCGACCTGCCTAAATTCGTATGGTGTCTGTTTGCCGGCGTGGTCATCCGCAACGTCCTGACTGCAACCTTCAAAGTCAATATGTTCGACCGCGCCATCGACGTATTCGGTAACGCCTCCCTGTCGCTCTTCCTCGCCATGGCTCTTTTGAACCTGAAACTGTGGGAATTGACCGGTCTGGCAGGCCCGGTAACCATCATCCTGGCCGTACAAACCGTCGTGATGATTCTGTACGCAACCTTCGTTACCTACGTCTTCATGGGCCGCGACTACGACGCCGCCGTCTTGGCAGCCGGCCACTGCGGCTTCGGTTTGGGCGCCACCCCGACTGCCGTTGCCAACATGCAGTCCATTACCCAAACTTTCGGCCCTTCGCACAAAGCCTTCTTGATTGTGCCTATGGTGGGCGCGTTCTTCGTTGACCTGCTCAACGCCGCCATCCTCTCCGGCTTCGTCAGCGTCATCAAAGGCTGATACGTCCGACATAGAAAAGCACTTGCCGCATTTACTTGCAGCAAGTGCTTTTGCTATGATAGGCACGTCAGGCCGTCTGAAAGGCCGTCACCTTCAGGAGTACACATGTACAAAAAAACCGCTTCCGTATTGATTTTAAGCACGATTCTGCTTGCCGCATGCAGCAAAGAAGAGCCCAAAGCCGCACTTGATTGCGCCCAACCGGCCACACTGCAAAACATCCGTACCACCATCGAAGACACCCTCAAACAACAAGCGCGCTCCTTTGCCCGCAATGACAACCGCCAATTCGTCGATGCCGACAAAATCATCGCCGCCGGCCTCGAATTAGAAACCCTGCTTGAAGACCCCAAAGAAACCGAAGACGACGGCAAAGCCATCTGCCGCGCCAACCTCAAAATCCGTATTCCCGACACCATCCTCAAAACAGCCATAGACAACAGCCCGCTGATTTACGGCAGCACCCCGTTGGCCGACATGCTCGAACAAAAACTGATGGGCAGCAACCTGACCTTTGAAAACAACACGTTCAGCACCACCCTGCTCTACACCCCCGACAAAGACGGCAAACCGGTTTTCGAAGACAATACCCTGAGTTCCACCGCCCAAACCCTTTCCGCCACCCTGCTGCCCTACGGCGTGAAAAGCATCGTCATGATAGACGGCAAACCCGTGTCCAAAGAGCAGGCCATCAAACTGCTGCAAAACCAAAACACGGAAGAACCGCCCACCCTCAATCCGCAAGACATCCTTGAAAACAACGCCACCAGCCAGGCTGCCGGCCTGACCGATGACGGCGACGATTCAGATTACGAAGTCCTGCGCCCCGACCATGAAACCCAACGCAACGAGCCGCCCGGCCTCAGCCAAAGCGAACTTGACAACGCGCGCGCGCAAAACCGTCAGGCGGACGGCGAGATCAACGACCTCTGGGGCGGCATGGACAGCGACGTCAAACAACAAATCCTCGGCGAGCAACGCGCCTGGATTCAAAGCAAAAAACTCAACTGCCAACAAGCCGCCGCGTCTGCAGACAACGCTGCACAAGCAGAATACCTGCGCCTGCAGTGTGAAACCCGCATGACCCGCGAACGCACGCAATACCTGCGCGGCTATTCCATCAACTAAAACCGATCAGGCCGTCTGAACATTCAGACGGCCTGCACGAAAGTACATCACATCATGCAATACCGAATCCACCGTGAAGGCGATGCCCAAAACACACCCTCTTCAGCCTCCACCCCCGTCGACAACTGGGAGCGCAACACCCTGCGCGAAGTCCTCCTCGCCGCCTACCAAGAACAACGCCGCGCCCGCATTTGGCGCAACATCTGGCGCGGCGTCGCCGTCCTCATCTTCCTCAGCCTGATTTTCGGCCTTGCGGAAGAAGAAGGAAAAACCACGTCGGTCCAAGCCCGCAGCGAACACACCGCCGTTATCGACCTGACCGGCGAAATCGGCAACGACATCGACGACCAAGTCCAAATCCTGCGCGACAGCATGGAAGCCGCCTACGAAAACGGCAACGCCAAAGCCATCATCATCCGCGCCAACAGCCCGGGCGGTTCGCCTGTCGTGTCCAACACGGCCTTTAACGAAGTCCGCCGCCTCAAAGCCGAACACAAAGACATCCCTGTTTACCTCGTTGCCGAAGACATGTGCGCTTCCGGCTGCTACTACATTGCCGCCGCAGCCGACAAAATCTACGCCGACCCTTCCAGTATTGTCGGCAGCATCGGTGTGATCGGCGGCGGTTTCGACTTTACCGGCCTGATGGACAAAGCCGGTGTCAAACGCCGTCTGAAAACCGCCGGCAGCAACAAAGGCATGGGCGACCCTTTCACACCTGAAACCCCAGCGCAAACCCAAATTTGGGAAAGCATGTTGGGCGATATCCACCAAGAATTCATCAAAGCCGTCAAACTCGGCCGCGGCGCAAGGTTGAAAGACAAACAGTATCCCGACGTTTTCAGCGGCCGCATCTATACCGGCAAAGAAGCCAAACAGGTCGGCCTGATTGACGACTTCGGCAGCATTTACAGCGTTGCCCGCGATGTCGTCAAAGCCCCCGAGCTGGTCAACTACACGCCGCAAGACGATTTCAGCAAAATGCTCAGCCGCCGCTTCGGTGCGGAAGTGAAAGCCAAAGTCAAAGAAACTTTATCTGAAATTTGGTAAACCAAAAAACTGAAAGGCCGTCTGAAACCCAATTAGGGCTTCAGACGGCCTTGTTATATATGGTTTTTACAATAAAACACTGATTATTGTCCAAACATTTATCGGCTTTATCAACCGGCAGGCAAATATTTCCTGATGATGCTCTTACAGGAACACTTTACGCCGACAAACGATTAAACCTTTCCGCTTCAGACGGCCTGTTTCTGCATATTGCGCGCCATATCGAGCGCGGCGCGGACGGCGGTCATCAGGCTGCCGGAATCGGCTTTGCCCGTACCGGCCAAGTTCAAGGCCGTGCCATGATCTACGGAGGTGCGGATAAAGGGCAGGCCGAGGGTAATGTTCACGCCTTCGCCGAAACCGGCGTATTTGAGCACCGGCAGGCCTTGGTCGTGATACATGGCGAGGACGGCATCGGCATCTTTGAGCAGGAAGGGTTGGAACACGGTATCGGCCGGATAAGGGCCGCGCGCGTCTATGCCTTCGGCCTGCAAGGCATGAAGCGCCGGAATAATGGTGTCGATTTCTTCGTGTCCCAAATGTCCGCCTTCGCCAGCGTGGGGATTGAGGCCGGTAACAAGGATGACCGGTTTGGCTATACCGAACTTATGGCGCAGATCGTGTTCAAGAATGCGGACAACCGACTCGATTAAAGGCTTCGTGATGGCGGCGGAAATGTCTTTCAGCGGCAGATGGGTGGTCACCAACGCCACGCGCAGGCCGCCGCCGGTCAACATCATGACGACTTGTTCGGTATGGCTTTTTTCGGCGAGGTATTCGGTGTGGCCGCTGAAAAAGCCGTTGCCTGCGTGGGCATCGTTGATGATGCCTTTATGTAGCGGCGCAGTCACCATACCGGCAAACAGGCCGTCTGAAATGCCTTGATACGCCGTATCCAGCAGCCGGAGGACATACGCGGCATTGGCAGGATTGAGTTCGCCTGCCCGACACTCGGCATCTAAGGGAATATGCAGGACTTCGAGTTCGCCCTTGTGCAACGGATCGGCCGCTTGGGCTTGAAAATCGCGCAGGATAACGGATTTGCCGAGCTGTTCGGCCCTTTGCGCCAACAGGTTTTTATCGCACAAAACAACGGGGCGGCAAGGAAGGTCGGCGAAAGCCAAATCAAGGCAGATGTCGGGGCCGATGCCGGCCGGTTCGCCGGAAGTGATGGCGAGAATGGGAGCAGTCATGGTGTTTCTCGGTATGGTTTACAGTATTTAGACAACAGTCAGGCAAAATGCCTGCCCTATTTTTGCAGATTAACACAAATACAAAAAGGCCGTCTGAAAACAGTTTTGCTTGGGCAACTATGTTCAGACGGCCTTGTCTGTTTACCGTTTTATACTTAAGAACGGCGGCCGATCATGCGGTACAAAACGTCGTGGCCTTGAATGCGGTGGACGACGACCATGGCGATGTGGCCGGCGACCAGCGCGAAGAGCAGCCAGCCGAGTTTGCCGTGCGCCATATTGCCGAGGTTGGCCATCCATTCGATTTTTTCAGGCGAACCCTGCATCACTTCGACACCGAATACTTTCAACGGGCCGCGGCCGCTACCGTATTGGCGGATCATGCCGATAACGGGAACGGCAAGCATGAGGACGTAAAGGGCAAGGTGGCCGGCTTTGGCGGCAAAGCTGTCAGCGGCAGGACGTTTGGACGCATTGAGCAAAGCCCAAACAATGCGCACGGCAATCACCAGCAGCGTGATGAAACCGATGGATTTGTGTACGCCGAAGAGCGACTTGACCCATTCTTCGCCATCGTAGATGGTCCAAACGGTAATGGTGGAGAGGATGCCGATGAAACCGAGTACGGTCAACCAGTGCAACGCGCGCGAGACGGTATCGTAGGTTTGGGGACGTGTAGTGGTCATAATGTTTCCTTGTTTTTGATTTATTTGATTTTTTGAAGCGGCGGATTGTATCAAAAATGCCCAACCAATTTTGTTGCCTTTTTGAAGAGATTTCGTAAATGTTTGGAAAATTTGAAGAAACGGCAGTTTTATCCGTAAGGTTGCACAGGCCGTCTGAAAACAAGGGCAGGAATACCACCTTCTATGCCGAACTCGGGCTAAAATAGGCGTTTTTATTCTCGGGTACGCATCGATGCAGGTTTGGATTCGGCGGTTTGCGCTGTTGCTTCTGCCTTTGGGTTTCTTGGCGGTCATGGTGGCCGCGCCTTTGCTGTCGCTGGCGTTTTACGACGGCGAGGGTGCTTGGGCGGAAGTGGTGGCTGACGACTATATGCGCCTGCGCTTGGGCTGGACGGTGGCGCAGGCGGTTTTGACCTGCGTCTTGGTTACAGCTTTGGGCGTGCCTGCGGCGTGGGTGCTGGCGCGGATGGATTTTGCCGGACGGCGCACGGTTTTGCGCCTGCTGATGCTGCCTTTTGTGATGCCGACTTTGGTGGCGGGCATGGGCGTGCTGGCCTTGTTCGGCGCACACGGCATACTGGCGGCAGGTTGGCAGGACACGCCGTGGCTGCTGATTTACGGCAATGTGTTTTTCAACCTGCCGGTTTTGGTGCGCTCGGCGTATCAGGGATTTGTGCGTGTGCCGCAGGCGCGGTTGCTCTCGGCGCAATCGTTGGGCGCGGATGCGTGGCGGCGGTTTGTCTGGGTCGAATGGCCGGTGGTTCGTGCATGGGTCGCCGGCGGCGCGTGCTTGGTGTTTTTATATTGTTTTTCAGGCTTCGGGCTGGCCTTGCTGCTCGGTGGTGAGCGTTTTGCAACGGTGGAAGTGGAAATCTACCGGCTGGTGGCGTACGAGTTGGACATGGCGCGTGCGTCGGTGTTGGTGTGGCTGGTGCTGGCGGCTACGGCGGCGGCCGGCGGTTTGTATGCGTATTGGAGTAAGCGCGTGGCGGTGGATAAGTCGGTCTCACCTTTGCCTCCGCGCGCGCCGGTACGGGCTTGGGAAAAATGGCTGACGGCAACGGTATTGGCCATGTTGGTGCTGTGCTGCCTGCTGCCTTTGGCGGCAGTGTGGCTCAAGGCGGCAGCGGCAGGCTCTTCGTGGGTGGTTTTGCTGGAAGCGCAAACGTGGGCGGCTGCGTGGAACACGATCCGTTTCTCTGCGGCAGCGGTGGCGGCGGCGACGGTTTTGGGCGTGCTGTATGCGGCGGCGGCACGGCAAATGGCGTGGTTGCGCGCGCTGATGTTTTTGCCGTTTATGGTGTCGCCCGTGTGCATCGCGTTCGGCGTATTGTTGCTCTATCCGCAGTGGACGGCTTCGCTGTGGCTGCTGACGGCGACTTACGCGCTGTTGGCGTATCCGTTTGTGGCCAAAGACGTACTGGCCGCGTGGGACGGTTTGCCCAAAGATTACGCGGCGGCGGCGCGCACCATGGGCGCAAACGGTTTTCAGACGGCCTGTTATGTAACCGCGCCTTTATTGAAACCGGCTTTGCGGCGCGGCCTGACTTTGGCTTCGGCAACGTGTATCGGCGAATTTGCGGCCACATTGTTCCTGTCTCGCCCCGAATGGCAGACGCTGACCACCTTGATTTACGATTATCTCGGGCGCGCCGGTGCGGACAATTACGGACGGGCGATGGTGTTGACGGCGGTATTGACCGCTTTGGCTTTGGCGGCATTTTTGCTGGTGGACGAAGCGGAAGGGCAAAAGGCCGTCTGAACGCGTTTGGCCCTAATCCTCCCTTCCCATGCGCCATTGCGGCCTGTATCGAAAATTGATTGAATCCGCTATATAATTTGTTTTTAACCGTACCCAACACGACCTATCATGACCGACTTAGAAACCAAACGCCTTGAAACCCAAGCCATGCTGGACAATGCCGACTTGCTGTTTGACCAAGAACAATGCCGCGCGGCCCTGCAAAAAGTTGCCGACGACATCACCCGCGACTTGGCCGACAAATATCCCCTGCTGCTGCCTGTCATGGGTGGCGCGGTGGTGTTTACAGGACAGCTGCTGCCGCTGTTGCGCTTCCCTCTGGACTTTGACTACGTCCACGTTTCCCGCTACGGCGATAAACTCGCAGGCGGCGCGTTCAACTGGAAACGCATGCCCGACCCCGAGCAAATCAAAGGCCGTCATGTCGTCGTTTTGGACGACATCTTGGACGAAGGCCACACCATGGCCGCCATTCAGGAAAAACTGTTGGAAATGGGCGCGGCAAGCTGCCGTGCGGCCGTATTTGCCAACAAGCTGATCGACAAAGAAAAACCGACCCAAGCCGACTATATCGGTTTGGACGTGCCCAACCGCTACGTCTTCGGCTACGGCATGGATGCCGCCGGCTGCTGGCGCAACCTCGGCGAAATCTACGCCTTAAACAACAAATAAAACCAAGGCCGTCTGAAAGGTTTTCAGACGGCCTCAAACCAACACTAGGAACACATCATGATCGGCCTGCTTATCATCACGCACGAAACCATAGGCGAAGCCTACCAAGGGCTGACCCACCATTTCTTCCCCAACGGCTTTCCCGAAAACGTCCGTATTCTCTGCGTTCAACCCAATGAAGACCAAAACGACATCATCAACAACGCCATCGCCGCCTTGCAGGAATTTCCCGACAACCGCGGCGTACTGATCATGACCGACATCTTCGGCGCCACCCCGTGCAACGCCGCACGCCGGCTGGTGCGCGAAAATAAATCCGCCATCCTGACCGGCCTCAACGCCCCGATGATGATTAAAGCCATCCAATACTCATCACAAGCCGAAAACCTCTCCGACTTCACCGAAACCGTCAAAGAAGCCGCCATCCGGGGCATTTTCGCCATTACATCCGCACCCGAAGACCTGGTGTGCAAAGAAAACGGCTAAGGCCGTCTGAAACCATTCACTTTACAACCATTAGGGGAAATCCATGCTCAAACAAGAAATCGAAATCATCAACAAACTCGGCCTGCACGCGCGCGCCTCCAGCAAATTCACCCAAACCGCCTCCCAATTCCAAAGCGAAGTCTGGGTCACCAAAAACGGCAACCGCGTCAACGGCAAAAGCATCATGGGCCTGATGATGCTGGCCGCCGCCAAAGGCACCGTGATTGAGCTGGAAACAGACGGCGCAGACGAAGCCGCCGCCATGCAGGCGTTGACCGACCTCATCAACGACTACTTCGGCGAGGGCGAATAATGAGCATCGTCCTACACGGTGTGGCCGCAGGCAAAGGCATCGCCATCGGCCACGCCCACCTCATCACGCGCGGCGCGGCGGAAGTTCCCCAATACGACATCGATCCCGACAAGCTCGAGGCCGAAGTCGCCCGTTTCGACAACGCCATCAAAGCCACACGCAAAGAACTGGAACAATTGCGCAGCGCGATTCCCGAAAACGCCCCGACCGAATTGGGCGCGTTCATCTCCCTGCACCTGATGCTGCTGACCGACGTCACCCTCTCGCGCGAACCCATCGACATTTTGCGCGAGCAGAAAATCAACGCCGAATGGGCTTTGAAACTGCAAAGCGACAAGCTTGCCGCCCAGTTCGACAGCATCGACGACGACTACCTGCGCGAACGCAAACAGGACATGCTCCAAGTCGTCCGCCGTATCCACAACAACCTTGTCGGCCAAAGCAACGAACTTAACCTCGCCGGCAACCTGTTTGACGACACCGTCCTCATCGCGCACGACCTCTCGCCTGCCGATACCGTATTGTTCAAAGAGCAGCACATTACCGCCTTCGTGACCGATGCCGGCGGCCCGACCAGCCACACCGCCATCTTAGGCCGCAGCCTCGACATCCCGTCCGTCATCGGCCTGCACAACGCCCGCAAACTCATCACTGAAAACGAAATCGTCATCGTCGACGGCATCAACGGCACCCTCATCATCGATCCCGACGAAGTCGTCCTCAACGAATACCGCCGCCTCGCCCGCGAATACCGCAGCCACAAGCGCGAACTCAACAAAATCAAAAAAACCGCCGCCACCACGGCCGACGGCATCAACATTGAGTTGCTCGCCAACATCGAATCCGCCGAAGACATCAAAGCCCTGCACAACTTCGGCGCAGACGGCGTCGGCCTGTTCCGCAGCGAATTTCTTTATCTCAACCGCGACACCATGCCGTCTGAAGACGAGCAATACGAAGTGTATAGCGCGATTGTGAAAAAGATGAAAGGCAAAAGCATCACCATCCGCACCGTCGATTTGGGTGTCGATAAAAATCCGCGCTGGTTCGGCCAAAACAGCTCGCCCAACGGCAGCCTCAACCCCGCACTCGGCCTGACCGGCATCCGCCTGTGTCTCGCCGAGCCGGTCATGTTCCGCACCCAAATGCGCGCCATCCTCCGCGCCGCCGCACACGGCCCCGTGCGCATGATGTGGCCGATGATTACATCCATTTCCGAAGTGCGCCAATGCCTTATCCATCTGGACACGGCCCAACGCCAACTCGCCGAACGCGACGAAGCCTTCGGCCCGGTCAGCATCGGCTGCATGATTGAAATCCCGTCCGCCGCCATGACCGTCGGCAGCATCCTCAAGCTCGTCGATTTCATCTCCGTCGGCACCAACGACCTGATTCAATACCTCTTGTCGGTCGACCGCGGCGACGACAGCGTCAGCCACCTTTACCAACCCGGCCACCCTGCCGTTCTCAAAACGCTGCAACACATCATCCGCACGGCAAACCGCATGGAAAAAGGCGTATCCATCTGCGGCGAAATGGCCGGCGATACCGTCTTCACCCGACTGTTGCTCGGCATGGGTCTGCGCCGCTTCTCCATGAACCCCAACAACCTGCTTTCGGTTAAAAACATCATCCTGCACAGCCACACCGGCCATCTCGAAAACGATGCCGCCAAAATCCTGCGCTGCGAAGACCCGGAAAAAACCGAGAAGCTGATTAAAATCCTCAACCAAAGCGAACAGGCGGAATCGCAGGCCGTCTGAACCTCTAACAAGGGCGTGTTTCGATACACGCCCTTTTATTTGTCCCCATTTTGGGCTTACACCCGATTCTCCCTCAAGCTCCCTTCTTCCCTATTTCGCCATTTCAAAAACCAACCTTTTTCACTTTTTTCAAACACTGCTTACAGGCCGTCTGAAAAATATAGGGCGCAAGTGAAATAAAACTTTTATGCCCACACCAAAGGCCGTCTGAACCCCGAATCGCAAGGTTTCAGACGGCCTGCTGTATTCAACCGGATACCTTTTATTTTTTGCAATAAAAAACCCTTTGCCTATCCATTTCAGCTACTGTCCACTATGGATTTAGGTACCCCATATCATTCCTTTTAACTAGGTCTTCAGTACACCCAAGCCCTATATAAATACTATCCATTTGTTTTAATGATGCAACTTTTTATTTCGAAATATGTCTACTCACTCGTTTCACTTGAAAAAAGATTCAATACCTTGTAAATTTATAAAAAGATAATGGTTATCATAATATTTTAAAGGAATAATTCATGAGATTTACGCAATTTTCTGCTTTGATTGCCGCCGCAGCTTTATCAGTCGGCTCCGTATCCGCTTTTGCCAAACCGGTTCAGCTGACCGATACCGTCGGCCGTAAGGTAACCGTCGACCTGCCTGCCAAGCGCGTGGTTTTGGGCTTCTACTACCAAGACTACATGGCAATCGGCGGTAAAACCGCGCTGGACAACGTCGTCGGTTTCTCCAAAGCAGTTTGGGCCGACTGGGCGCCGCCAAGCTGGGCGGCATTCAGCAAAGCCGTGCCTAAACTGAATCAGCTGACCGACGTGGGCGAAGTGGAAGTCGGCACTTTCTCGATTGAGAAAGTATTGGCGCTGAAACCCGATTTGCTGGTTTTGGCCGAATGGCAATACAAGGCTTTGGGTTCCGATCTTGACCGCATCAACAAAGCCGGTATCCCCATCGTCGTGTTGGACTACAACGCGCAAACGGTCGCCAAACACGTTCAATCGACCAAACTCATCGGCACGCTGACCGGCCAGCAGCAAAAAGCCGACAAACTGGCGGCAGACTACAAACGCGTTGCCGACACCATCCAGGCGCGCGTGCAAAAAGCCAACCTGCCCAAGCCTAAAGTCTATGTCGAGTTCGGCAACAAAGGCCCTGCCGAGCACAGCGTTACCTTCGGCAAGAGCATGTGGGGTTCGATGGCGACACTGGTCGGCGGCAACAATATCGCCGCCTCTTCGGTCGAATTCTACGGCCCGATCAATCCTGAAAAAGTATTGGCTGCCAAACCTGACGTTATCGTGATTACCGGCCGTGAAACCGAATTGAAGAAAAACCCTGCCGCCATGGTGATGGGCTGGGGCATTCCGAAAGCCGAAGCGGAAAAACGCTTGGCCGGTTTTGCCAAACGCGCCGGCTGGGCCAACCTGCCTGCGATTAAAAACAACCGCCTCTACGCTGCCTACCACGCCAACTCGCGCACGCTGTCCGACAGCGCGTCGATTCAGTTTATGGCCAAAGCGATTTATCCGCAGTTGTTTAAGGATTTCAACCCTGAGAAAACCTATCTGGACTTCTACCGCCAAAACCTGCCGGTTGTACCGAACGGTACGTTCTACCTGTATCCGAAAGGACAATAAGGTAGTTTAGATTTTCAGACGGCCTTTTAAATCGGAAGGCCGTCTGAAATTTTTGCGGAAGAAAAAGGCAAACCCGTTCTCCCCTTTCACAACACTCTTTTTTAAAGGTTTGAAACATGAATGATTCGGTTGTCGCCGAGATTGTGAAAAACCAGCGCAAGTTGGAAAGCAAGCGTTGGTTGATTGTTTTGATGTTTTTAATCATCGCGGCGGTCAGTTTCCTATTCGACATCGCCACCGGCCCGGCGATGACGGACACACTGCCGGTCGGCGAAGTGGTCAATGTTTTGCTGGGCAAACCCGAAGTCGATGAAATGAACCGCCTGATTGTGATGGATTTGCGCCTGCCGATTGCGGTAATGGCGCTGGTGGTCGGTGCGGCTTTAGGCGTCGGCGGTGCGGAAATTCAAACGCTCTTGAACAACCCGATGGCCAGCCCTTATACGCTGGGCTTGGCGGCGGCGGCAGGTTTGGGCGCGTCGGTGGTGATTGCGTTCGGCGGTTTCGGGTTGCCTGAAACAGTAGCCGTCCCCATTGGTGCGTTTGTGATGACCATGCTGGCTTCGGGCATCTTGTTTCTGTTTGCCTCGGCGCGCCGCTTCAACTCGGCGATGCTGGTGCTGGTGGGGATTGCGCTGTTGTTTCTGTTTCAGTCGATTTTGTCGCTGATTCAATTTATTGCCGCGCCTGAGATTTCGCAGCAGATTCTGTTTTGGCTGTTCGGCAGTTTGACCAAGGCGACTTGGGAGACGGTCATCGTTACGGCGGCGGTTACGGCGGTATGCGTGTTTCTGCTTTCGCGCGACGTGTGGAAGCTGACCGCGTTGCGCTTGGGCGAGGAACGCGCCGTCGGGCTGGGCATCAATCTGCAACTTTTGCGCCTGAAAACGCTGGTGTTGGTGGCGGTGATGACGGCGACGGCAATCAGTTTCGTCGGCGTGATCGGCTTTATCGGCTTGGTCGCGCCGCATGTGGCGCGGATTCTTTTGGGCGAAGACCAACGTTTCTTCCTGCCCGGCGCAATGCTGGCGGGGGCGGCGTTTTTATCGGTGGCGAGCGTGTTGTCCAAGGTAATTATCCCCGGCGCGCTGTTTCCGGTCGGCATCGTTACGTCGTTTGTCGGCGTGCCGTTCTTCTTCTGGATTGTATTAACGAAACGATAGGCCGTCTGAAATGTTGAAACTTGAAAACGTACACATCCGGCGCGGCGATTATGTGGTCGCCGACAGTATCGATTTGACGCTGGAACAAGGCAAAGTCTATTCCGTGCTCGGCCCGAACGGCACGGGCAAATCCTCGCTGATGAAAACGATTTTCGGCGAAGTGGCGCACAAAGGCACCATCCGCTACGGCGACGAAATGTTGAGCAAAATCCACCTGCAAAGCTGGCGCAAACGCATAGGCTATATGTCGCAGGACACCGCCGCCGAAGCCTCGCTGACCGCGCTGGAAGTCGTGCTGCTCGGCCGCATGGACGCGCTGCACATGCACGTCGGCGACGAACTGCTGCACGAAGCCGCAAGTATCATGGCGGAGCTGGGCATCGGCCACTTGGCGCACCGCGACGTCATGCGGCTTTCCGGCGGACAGCGGCAGCTTGTGATGTTTGCCCAAGTCATGCTGCGCCGCCCCGAAATCCTGATGCTGGACGAACCGGTCAGCGCGCTGGATATGCACCACCAGTTGAACCTCTTGGAGCGCGTGGTGCAATACACGCACGAACACAATCTGGTTACGCTGATGGTCTTGCACGATTTGAGCCTCGCCGCGCAGTTTTCAGACGGCGTGATTTTGCTCGGCGAAGGCAAAGTACAGGCGCAGGGCGCGCCGCAGGACGTGTTGCAGGCGGACATGATAGGTAGGCTATATAAAGTGGATATCGAACTCTTATACGACAGCAAGGGCCTGCCCGTTATCCGCCCGATGCGGCAGAGTGCGTAACTTAACCGTTTCTGAAATGTCGGATTGAGCATCCAGTCTGCGCTCTCCCTGCAACTTATCCCCTCTCCCGCGGGAGAGGGTTAGGGAGAGGGCGGTAAGCCCAAGGCTTGCCTCTCCGACTCATCAGCCCGACCCATATTTTTATCCTTAGAAAGGACTCCCCCATGAAAAAATCCCTCTTCCTCCTCATGCTGACCGCTTCCCTCGGCGCATACGCCGCCAACCACGAAGTTAAAATGCTCGACAACGGCAAAGACGGCAGCATGGTGTTCGAACCCGGCTACGTCAACGCCAAAGTCGGCGACACTGTTACCTTCAAAGCCGCCAACAGCGGACACTGGGTGCAAAGCAAAGCCCTGCCCGAGGGCGTTGCCGACTTCCTCTCCGAAGACGGCAAAGACTTCACCCTCAAACTCGACAAGGAAGGCGTATACGTCTATACCTGCCCGCCGCACCGCATGATGAACATGAGCGGCGTGATTCAGGTCGGCAAGCCGGTGAACAAAGCCAAAGCGCAAGCCGTTGTCGATGAAATGGAAAACCGCGCCATGCAAAGCAAAGGCCGTCTGAAAAAATATATGGCGCAAGTGAAATAAACGCGTTTATGCCTGCATTAAAGGCCGTCTGAAACCTTTCAGACGGCCTGTTTCCTTTGCGTAAAACACGCATCAAAGCTATATCTTCCGTTTCAGTTTCCGATAAAATAGGCCTATTCCGACACAAGACCCGTAAGCATGATACGCCGCCTTTACGCCACGCTGTGGCACCTCGCCCCCTTCCTGATCCGCCGCCACCTGCGCCGCCGCGCCCTCAAATCCCCAGCCTATCTCGAGCATTGGGACGAGCGTTTCGGGCAGACGTATCCCAATCCCGTGCAACGCCCGATTTGGATACACGCCGTATCCGTCGGCGAAACGCGTGCGGCCGAACCTTTGGTGCAGGCATTGCGCCGCCATTTTCCCGACTCGCCGTTTCTGATTACCCAAATGACGCCGACCGGCCGCGCCACCGCGCAATCCCTGTTCCCCGATGCGCAATGCCGTTACCTGCCCTACGACAAATCCGAATGGGTCGCCCGATTTTTAGCCGAACACCGCCCCATCTGCGGCATTTTGATGGAAACCGAAATCTGGCCCAACCTGATGCACGGCTGCAAAGAAGCAGGCATTCCCCTCTTTCTGGCCAACGCGCGCCTCTCCGAAAAATCCCAACGCGGCTACCTCAAAATCCGCAAACTGGTCGAGCCTGCCATGCAGACCCTCTCCGGCTGCTTTGCCCAAACCGCCGCCGATGCCGAACGCCTGCACCTGATCGGCGCGTCCAACGTCCACGTCTGCGGCAACACCAAATACGACATCGCGCCCCCCGACGACCTGCGTCCGCTTGCCGCCGCCTTTAAAGAACGCATCGGCGCACGAGCCGTCGTCGTCTGCGCCAGCACGCGCGTGTACAAAGGCACAGACGAAGCCGAGCTGCTCCTCAAAGCATGGCAGGGCTATCGCGGCAAAGCCTTGCTGGTCATCGTCCCGCGCCACCCTGAAAACTTTCAGACGGCCTACGATACCGCCAAATCGCTTGGTTATACCGTGCAAAAACGCAGCGACGGACAACCCGTTTCCCCCAATACACAGGTTTGGATAGGCGACAGCATGGGCGAACTTGCCGCCTACTATCTCAGCGCAGACATTGCCTTCGTCGGCGGCAGCCTCGTCGATGCCGGCTGCCAAAACATCATCGAACCCATCTCCTGCCGCGTCCCCACCCTCTTCGGCTACTCCAACTACAACTTCGCCCAAGCCTGCAAAGGCGCAGTCGAAGCCAAAGCCGCCGTCCGCGTCGAAACCACCGAAGCCTGGTACAGAACCACGCGCCAATACCTCGACGACGAAACGCTGCGCCAACAGCTGATCAACCACACCGAGCAATTCATTTCGCAACATCAAGGTGCCAGTGCCAAAATTGCCAAAGCGATTGCAGATTGTTTGAATCAGCGTTAAACAATAAAAAACCGCCTGTTCATGACAAACAGGCGGAAACTGAAAAACAGTTTTTTGTTTTCAGCCGTTTAATTGACTAAGAGCAGGAACAGGGTTAAGATAATCCTAACGACTGTCCGCAGTCTCAGTCATGAACGACCCGTGCGAGTGGTATGTTTCATGATTGAAACCATCCTTTCTAGGGCGGTTTCAGCACAAAGCCCCACTGCAATGGGGCTTTTTTGCTACCAGCCCCGCAACAATTATACCCAAACTTCCTAAAATCATTCCAAACAAATTTCCACTGAAAAGGCCGTCTGAAACCCCAATGTTTTGAGTTTCAGACGGCCTTTTCTCAACCTACAAACTTAACGTCCTGCTTTCAACACGCGACGTGCAAACACGAACATACCGAAGACAAAAAACGCCAAGCCCAGCCATTTGGCGGCCGTATCCCAGTTTTCCAGGTTCAGGGCCAAAGGTGCATCCGAACCGCCGTTGGTAACGGAGAAGGCAATGATAAACGCCATAATCACACCGATCAGGCTCTCGCCGACAATCAAACCGGCGGAGAACAGCGTACCGATACGTTCCGCATTTTTCAGACGGCCTTCACGGTTTTCCTGACGGCGGGCGATGACGGATTTCAACACCGCCGCCAATACCGCGCCGATTACAATCGGCATATTCACAGACGGCGGCAGGTAAATGCCCATGCCCACGGCCAATACCGGCAGCGTACCCGCGGCCGAAGCCTGAGTCTGCACCATATTATTTTCCAAAATATTGCTGCCTTTAAAAAACTTCAAAACCGCCATCGAAATCACCGCAGCCGGAATCGAAGACGCAAAAGTCAGGCCCACCTTCAAGCCCAAATACACATTGGATGCCGTAAAAATCACCGTAATCAACGCGCCGAGAATTATCCCCCGCAACGTCAGCTCACGGAAACTCGCATAAGGATCAACCGCCTGTTTCATAGAAATATTCCTGTATCAGGTAAACAATCGAACCGGAAACTTTTCAGACGGCCTTGTGCCACACAAAGGCCGTCTGAAAAACAACCGTCTTATTGCCATTGTAATGAACTATCCGAATACACGCAAAAGCCCTATTTATTTTCATTTGCCGCCAAACCATAAAATCATATCGATACAGACGTTTGGGGCAGTTTGACGGTTTCAGGTAAAATAACGCCAAATTCATCAACCGTTCAGAAAGCCGCCGTCATGTATTCACTCGTCCGCCCCATCCTGTTCCGTTTCGATGCTGAAAAGGCCCATCATTTCACGCTCAACAGTTTGCGTACCGCCGAAAAACTCGGCCTGCTGCCCAAAGTGGACAGCCACACCCGGCCAACCGAGCTGATGGGTTTGCAGCTGCCCAATCCGGTCGGCTTGGCGGCAGGTTTGGATAAAAACGGTGAGTGCATCGATGCGTTTGCCGCTTTGGGTTTCGGCTTTGTCGAAATCGGTACGGTAACGCCCAAGCCGCAGCCGGGCAATCCGCAGCCGCGCCTTTTCCGCGTTCCCGAACACCAAGGCATCATCAACCGCATGGGTTTCAACAACCACGGCATCGATGCGATGATCCGCAACATTGAAAACAGCCGCTTTAAAGGCATTTTGGGCATCAACATCGGTAAAAATGCCGTTACGCCAATTGAAAACGCGGCCGACGATTATCTGATTTGCCTGGAAAAAGCCTACGCCCACGCGAGCTACATCACGGTCAATATTTCCTCCCCCAATACGAAAAACCTGCGCGCCTTGCAAGGCGGCGACGAGTTGAGCGCATTGTTGGAAGCCTTGAAAAACAAACAGGCGCAACTGGCGGCCGCGCATGGCAAATATGTGCCGCTGGCGGTTAAAATCGCGCCGGATTTGGACGAAGCGCAAATCGGCGACATCGCCCATGTGGTCAAATCCGTAGAGATGGACGGCATCATCGCCACCAACACGACCATCGACAAATCCAGCTTGGGCAGCCATCCGCTCGCAGGCGAACAAGGCGGCTTGAGCGGTTTGCCCGTGCGCGAGAAAAGCAATCAGGTGTTGAAACTTTTAGCGGAACGCATTGATGGCAAACTGCCGATTATCGGCGTCGGTGGCATCATGAATGGCGCGGACGCGGCAGAAAAAATCCGCTTGGGTGCCAGTGCGGTTCAGGTGTACAGTGGTTTGATTTATCGCGGCCCTGAATTGATTAAAGAGTGTTTGGCTGCGTTGAAATAATACTTTTCCAAAAATAAGGCCGTCTGAAATCTTTCAGACGGCCTTTTGATATGCTTTTCATTCTTCAAACAGATTGCCTTGTGCCAATAAGGTTTTGACCGGTGCGAAATCGCGGCGGTGTTCCGGCAAGACGCCGTATTGTTTCAACGCGGCCAAATGTTGCGCCGTGCCATAACCTTTGTGGCGGTCAAACCCGTATTGCGGATAGCGTTTCGCCAATTCATACATTTCCGCATCACGCGCGGTTTTGGCCAAAACCGAAGCGGCGGAAATCTCGATGATTTTGCTGTCGCCTTTGACCACGGCTTCGGCAGGGACATTCAAATCTTTCGGCACGCGGTTGCCGTCTATCCACACTTTGTCGGGTACGACCGACAGCCCCTCGATGGCGCGCTTCATCGCGGCCATGGTTGCGTGCAGGATGTTCAGTTGCAGGATTTCGTCGGGGTCGGCAAAAGCAATGCTCCACGCAACCGCCTGCTCCTTAATCATCTGCGCCAACATATCGCGCTTTTTTTCGCTCAGTTTTTTTGAGTCGGTCAAACCCGGCAAATCAAAATGTTCCGGCAAAATCACTGCCGCCGCAAATACGCTGCCGACCAAAGGGCCGCGTCCCGCTTCATCCACGCCTGCACTTAAAACCGTCGCCATTTCTTCACCGCCTGTCTGATTCAAAACCGCCATATCCGCTTGCGGCAGATAAAATCCGCAATAGGACAAGCCGTTGGGGATCAGTTCAAATTTCATCTGCTTTACCAATCAGTTATAATTTACATCCCCACATACCGATACGTCTTACAACATGCCTGCCCAATCCGAACGCCTCCATTTTTCCGAACGCTGGCTCAACGCCTACGAACGCTACCGCTATCGCCGCCATATCCACGCCTTCCGCCTCGGCTTGGCAATCGTGTTTTCCACCCTCTTGGCCAAAGTCTTCCATCTGCAACACGGCGAGTGGATCGGCATGACCGTCTTTGTCGTCCTCGGCATGCTGCAATTCCAAGGCGCGATTTACTCCAAAGCAGTCGAACGCATGCTCGGCACGGCCATCGGTTTGGGCGTCGGTTTGGCCGTTTTATGGTTGAACCAGCATTATTTGCAAGACGGCGTTTTCTTCTATCTGATTATCGGTGCCGCCAGCGCAGTGGCCGGTTGGTCTGCGGTCGGCAAAAACGGCTATGTCGCCATGCTTGCCGGTTTGACCATGTGCATGCTCATCGGCGACAGCAGCCACCACTGGCTCGACAGCGGCCTGATGCGCGCCATGAACGTTTTGATTGGTGCCGCCATCGCCATTGCCGCCGCCAAACTCCTGCCCCTGCGCTCCACACTCATGTGGCGCTTCATGCTTGCCGACAACCTCACCGACTGCGCCAAAATGATTGCCGAAATCAGCAACGGCAAGCGCATGACGCGCGAGCGTTTGGAACAAAACATGATTAAAATGCGCCAAATCAACGCCCGCATGGTCAAAAGCCGCAGCCATCTGGCCGCCACATCCGGCGAAAGCCACATCAGCAACAATATGATGGAAGCCATGCAGCATGCCCACCGCAAAATCGTCAACACCACCGAGCTGCTCCTGACCACCGCCGCCAAACTGCGCGCGCCCACGCTCAACGAAAGCGAAATCCGCCTGCTCGACCGCCACTTCAACCAACTCCAACGCGAGCTGCGCCTGACCGTCCGCCTCATCAAAGGCCACTACGCCCGCCGCATCCGCATCGATACTTCGCTCAATACCGAACTAAGCAAACCGGCCGCCCGCCTGCATTACGACTGGCAAGGCTTCCTCTGGCTCAGCACCAATATGCGTAACGAAATCGCCGCATTGGTCATTCTATTGCAACGTTCGCGCAATAAATGGTTGGACAAAAAAGAATTGCAACGCCTGAAAGAACACCTGCGCAACGACAACAAGCCCAAATCGGAAGAGGCCGTCTGAAAAAAGGCCTGTCGTATTTTTACCCAAACCCCGCCGCAAGACAGCAAAAGGCCGTCTGAAACCCAATGGTTCAGACGGCCTTTCCATCAATTCATCCGCAATAAATGCCGCATAAAGCAAAACCCCCTGCGATTGCAGGGGATTTTTATATTTGGTTGCGGGAGCAGGATTCGAACCTACGACCTTCGGGTTATGAGCCCGACGAGCTACCATGCTGCTCCATCCCGCGTCAGAAGTTGTAACTATACAGAAAGGCGAAATTGCTGTCAAGCGTTTTTGACAGAAAATATCCAAACGTTGCTTTACAAAAAACCGGCCGCGTGGTTTAATTTTCGTTAATAAAGAAACAGGGGTGCTGCTTTCAAACCGAGCGGCTGAGAAATACCCTTTACACCCGAACAGGATAATACCTGCGTGGGGAGTTTCGGCAAATGTGATTTTAGACGGATTGAAGATATCCGCAAGGCCGTCTGAAAAAAAGCAATGCTCCTGTTTCCATTTCATAACCGAGAAACAGGAGCAATTTTTATGACTACCGCTAAAAAAACCGGCGATGAGGCGCGCCGTCTTTCCGACTTGAGCGAAGACATCGGCATCCGCTTCCAATATCCCAACTCTGACCGCGTCTATATCCCGGGCAGCCGCGCCGATATCCGCGTGCCTTTGCGCGAAATCCGTCAGGACGACACCTACACGGCGCAAGGTACGGAAGCCAATCCGCCGATTCCGGTGTACGACACCAGCGGCGCATACGGCGATCCGGCGGCACACATCGACTTGAAACAAGGGTTGCCGCACGTCCGCACTGCATGGCTGGACGAACGCAGCGACACCGAAATCCTGCCCAAGCTCTCCAGCGAATACGGCACCGAACGCGCGCACGATCCGAAAACCGCCCATCTGCGTTTCAACCAAATCACCCGTCCGCGCCGCGCCAAAGCAGGCCGCAACGTAACCCAGCTTCACTACGCCCGCCAAGGCATCATCACGCCGGAAATGGAGTTTGCCGCCATACGCGAACGCATGAAGCTAGACGAGCTTTTCAGACGGCCTGAATACTCCAAACTCTTGAAACAACACGCAGGGCAAAGTTTCGGCGCGAACATCCCGACTCATCCCGACCAAATCACGCCCGAATTCGTGCGCCGAGAAATCGCCGCCGGACGCGCGATTATCCCCGCCAACATCAACCACCCCGAACTCGAACCGATGATTATCGGCCGCAACTTCCGCGTCAAAATCAACGGCAATTTGGGCAACTCCGCCGTCACTTCCAGTCTGACTGAAGAAGTCGAAAAAATGGTGTGGTCGCTGCGTTGGGGCGCGGATACGATTATGGATTTGTCCACCGGCGCGCACATCCACGAAACGCGCGAATGGATTATCCGCAACGCGCCCGTCCCCATCGGCACCGTGCCTATTTATCAGGCTTTGGAAAAAACCGGCGGCATCGCCGAAGATTTGACTTGGGATTTGGTGCGCGACACCTTAATCGAGCAGGCAGAACAAGGCGTGGACTATTTCACCCTGCACGCAGGCGTATTGCTGCGCTATGTGCCGATGACGGCCAACCGCCTCACCGGCATCGTATCACGCGGCGGCTCCATCATGGCGAAATGGTGCCTTGCCCACCATCGGGAAAACTTCCTCTACACGCATTTCGACGAAATCTGCGAAATCATGAAAGCCTACGACGTGTCGTTCAGCCTCGGCGACGGCCTGCGCCCCGGCTGCATTGCCGATGCCAACGACGAATCCCAATTTGCCGAATTGCACACCTTGGGCGAATTGACCGCCAAAGCGTGGGAACACGACGTCCAAGTCATGATCGAAGGCCCGGGCCATGTGCCGTTGCAACGCGTCAAAGAAAACATGACCGAAGAGCTGCAACACTGCTTTGAAGCACCTTTCTACACCCTCGGCCCGCTCGTTACCGACATTGCCCCCGGCTACGACCACATCACCTCGGGCATAGGCGCGACCAATATCGGCTGGTACGGCACAGCCATGCTCTGCTACGTTACCCCGAAAGAGCATCTCGGCCTGCCCGATAAAGAAGACGTGCGTACCGGCATCATCACCTACAAACTCGCCGCCCACGCCGCCGACCTCGCCAAAGGCTGGCCGGGTGCACAATTACGCGATAACGCCCTGAGTAAGGCGCGTTTCGAGTTCCGCTGGCGCGACCAATTCCGCTTAAGCCTCGACCCCGAACGCGCCGAGAGCTTCCACGACGAAACCCTGCCTGCCGAAGGAGCAAAAATCGCCCACTTCTGCTCGATGTGCGGCCCTAAATTCTGCTCGATGAAAATCACGCAGGAAGTGCGCGACTACGCCGACAAGCAAAAAGCCCAACGGCAGGGCATGGAAGAAAAAGCGATTGAGTTCGTCAAAAAAGGGGCGAAGCTTTACAGTTAAAACGTAAAGCAAGAAAAGGCCGTCTGAAAATGTTTCAGACGGCCTTTTTTTTAGCGAATAGTCTTGAAGCCAAAGCAATACGCCCTCTGGCTGCTTATTTTTCTACCCTGCGGAAATGGTGCGGACGGAAGCCGAGCGCGGCGAGGGAAACGAAGTAGAGGCCTCCACCCAAGGCAATCAGAATGCAGAGTTGGCCTGCTTTTTTAAAGCCGCCGACGTGCACCCATTCAAACGGCAGATAATATTGCGCCAGCCACAAACCGCCGCCCATGACGACCAAAGAGATGGCCATTTTGACCAAAAACGCAGCCCAACCTTTGCCGGGGCGGTAGATGCCATGTTTGCGCAAAAGGAAAAACAACAAACCTGCATTCAGACACGCGCCCAAACCGATAGCAAGGGACAGGCCGACGTGTTTGAGCGGCGAAATGAAGGCGAGGTTCATCAACTGCGTGCAAATCAGTGTGAAAATAGCGACTTTAACAGGAGTTTTGATGTTTTGACGCGCGTAGAAGCCGGGCGCCAACACTTTAATCATAATCAGACCGATCAAGCCGAAGGAATAGGCAATCAGCGCATATTGGGTCATTTGCGCATCGTGCAGCGTAAATTCACGGTACATGAACAAGGTCGTAACCAACGGGAAAGACAACACGGCAAGGCCGACGGCGGCAGGCAGGGTCAGCAGCATGCACAGGCGCAAACCCCAGTCGAGCAGACCGGAAAACTGCTCGGTATCCTGACTGGCTGCGTGTTTGGACAAGGTAGGCAACAAAATTGTACCGAGTGCCACGCCCAAAACGCCGGTCGGTAATTCCATCAGTCGATCGGCGTAATACATCCACGACACGCTGCCAGACTGCAAAAACGAGGCAAAAATGGTGTTGATAACCAAGGAAATCTGCGCCACGCTCACGCCCAAAATAGCCGGCCCCATCTGTTTCATTACGCGGTTGACCGCCGCATCTTTAAAGCTGAGTTTGGGCATTTTCAAGAAGCCCAGTTTCGCCAACCAAGGCAGTTGGAACACCAGCTGCAACACGCCGCCGACAAACACCGCCCACGCCAACGCCATAACAGGCGGATCGAAATACGGTATGAAAAACAGGGAAAAGACGATAAAGGAGATGTTTAAAAATGTCGGCGTAAAAGCAGGGATACCGAATTTATGATAGGAATTGAGTATCGAACCGACAAAAGAGGATAGTGAAATCAATAAAATATAAGGAAACGTTACCCGCAGCAGGTCGATGGAAAGCTGAAACTTATCAGCATCTTTGGCAAAACCGGGCGCGGAAACATAAATCACCCACGGCGCAGCAAGTATGCCCAGCGCGGTAACGATGACCAACACAAACGACAACATACCGGCTACATGACGCACAAACGCCTGCGTGGCTTCGGGCGAGCGGGTTTCTTTGTATTCTGCCAAAATCGGTACAAAGGCTTGGGCAAATGCGCCCTCTGCAAACACACGCCGCAGCAGGTTGGGCAGTTTAAACGCGACAAAAAACGCATCCGTCGCCATGCCTGCACCAAACGCACGGGCAATAATCGTATCGCGCACAAAGCCCAAAATGCGCGACACCATCGTCAGGCTGCCAACCTTGGCCAAGGCTCCCAATAAATTCATGTATTTTCCTTACTTGTCTTTCAGGCCGTCTGAAAATCCTGCTTCTTCCAATACTGCCGCCGCCGCCAATGCCGCCGTATCTTTTTTCAACAGCAGATGCAAGGCGTGGAAATCCTGTTCCAACGCGGCCACGGCTTCAGGGCGGTCATACCAGTCTGCAACGGCCTGCGCCAGTTTTTCAGGGACGGCATCGTATTGCAGCAGCTCGGGAACGGCGGCTTTACCCAACAGAATATTGGGCAGACCGACATGCGGCACTTTGATTTTGTTTTTCACATACGCATAAGTCAGCGGTGAAATCTTGTAGCTGATGACCATAGGCCGCTTGCACAAGGCCACTTCCAAAGTCGCCGTACCGCTGGTGACCAATACCACGTCGGCAGCGGTGCAAACCGTATCCGACTGCTTGTCGGTCAGCGTGATGGGAAGGGCGGCAAATTCAGGCTGCGCCAAAATTTCGCTAATGCGTTTGCGCGTTGCGGCCGTCGCCACAGGCAGTAAAAACCGTGCCTGCGGATAACGTTTCAGCAGCAACAAGGCCGTCTGAAAAAACACCGCCGCCATGTAATCGATTTCACTCACGCGGCTGCCGGGCAAGATGGCAAATACGGGTACGTCCGCAGGTACACCCAGCTTCTGCCGTGCCGCCGCCCTATCCGCTTCCACGGGCATGGTTTGCGCCATCGGATGGCCGACAAACTCAGCCTTGCCGCCGGCATCGATATAAAGCTGAGGCTCCATCGGAAACAGGCACAACACGCGGTTGACCTGATGTACGATTTTATTGACCCGTTCGCGCCGCCACGCCCAAACCGACGGGCTGACGTAATGAATGGTATGAATGCCTGCCTGCTTGAGTTTTTCCGCCACGCCGAGATTAAAGTCCGGCGCATCGATGCCGATAAACACATCCGGCTTGAGGCGGAGCAAATCGTTTACCAGCCCTTTGCGGATTTTCAAAATCTGCGGCAGGCGTTTGATGACCTCAACAAAACCGCGCACCGCCAGCTTTTCCTGATCGTACAAACTCTCGAAACCCTCCGCCTTCATGCGCTCGCCGCCGATGCCGGTAAACCGCGCGTTCGGGCAACGCGCCTTAATGGCACGGATTAAGTGTGCGCCGAGCAAGTCGCCGGAAGCTTCGCCGACGCTGATGGCAATAAGGGGGGAAGGATTGGAATTCATGTGTTGAGGTTTAAAAGCTAAAAGATTTTGGGCAGACATTTGCCCGCCCGTTTTCAGACGGCATCGGCGGCAAACAGACAGGAAACCTGCCCTACTGCGCGGATTTTTGCAATCCAAAGGCCGTCTGAAAAGGTTTCAGACGGCCTTCAATCCATCCATCAACGGATAATGCCGCGTGTGGATTGTGCAAAAAAGTCTTTAAATACCGCCAATTCGCTTTGGGTTTCGGCGCGTTTCAGAATGTCCGCCTTGGCTTCTTCAAACGGAATGCCGCGATGGTAAATGGTTTTATACGCATCTTTGACGGAGGCAATCTGTTCGGCAGTGAAACCGTTGCGGCGCATACCTTCGCTGTTGAGGCCGGCCGGTTCGGCGCGGTAGCCTGCGGCCATGAAGTACGGCGGTACGTCTTTGTGTACGCCGGCGGCAAACGCGGTCATGGCGTAATCGCCGATTTGGCAGAATTGGAACACCAGCGTGTAGCCGCCCAAGACGACGTAGTCGCCGATGGTAACGTGGCCTGCGAGTGAGGCGTTGTTGGCGAAGATGGTATGGTTGCCGACCACGCAGTCATGGGCGAGGTGGCAGTAGGCCATAATCCAGTTGTCGTCGCCGATACGGGTTTCGCCGATGCCGGTAACCGTACCGAGGTTGAACGTCGTAAATTCGCGGATGGTGTTGCCGTTGCCGATAATCAGCTTGGTCGGCTCGTCGCGGTATTTTTTGTCCTGCGGAATTTCGCCGAGGCTGGCAAATTGGAAAATGCGGTTGTTTTCACCGATGGTCGTATGGCCGTTGATGACGGCATGCGGACCAATTTCGGTATTCGCACCGATTTGCACATTAGGGCCGATGATGCTGTACGGGCCGACTTTGACACTGGAGTCGAGTTCGGCTTTTGGGTCGATGACGGCGGTCGGATGGATAAGGGTCATGCTGTTTCCTTGCTGTCTGATACAGGTATTGCCTGCAAGATGCCGTCTGAAGCTTTCAGACGGCCTGTCCCATTCTTACACCACGCGTTTGGCGCACATAATCACGGCTTCAACGGCAACTTGGCCGTCGACTTTGGCAACGGCGTTGAATTTGCCGATACCGCGTTTGTTGGTCAACAGCTCGACTTCAAAAACCAGTTGGTCGCCGGGGATGACTTGGCGTTTGAAACGGGCGTCGTCGATACCGGCGAAGAAGAAGAATTCGTTTTCTTTGCGGCCGCCTTCGCTGAGGATGGCGAGTGTACCGCACGCTTGCGCCATGGCTTCGATAATCAGCACGCCGGGCATCACGGGCAGGTCGGGAAAGTGGCCTTGGAACTGCGGCTCGTTCATGGTCACGTTTTTAATCGCAGTCAGGGTTTTCATCGGTTCGAACGCGGTAATGCGGTCGAGTTGCAAAAACGGATAACGGTGTGGGATAAGTTTTTGAATGTCTTTGGCTTCGATCGGGAGTTGTACGTCCATGATGTTCGTCTTTCCTTGTTTGTATTGGGTTTAAACGTATTCGGATGCGGGGCGCGGACTGTTTGCGCCGCCTTTAAGCTTCGTTGCTATCGTCAAGCTGTTTTTCCAGCGTTTTGAGGCGTTTGTTCATTTCGCTCAAGCGGTGGATATAAACGGCATTGCGCGCCCAGTCTTTGTAGCCCGACATCGGGAAAATACCGGCCAGATGCTGGCCGCTTTCGGTAATGCTGTGGGTAACGGATGTACCGCCGCCGATGGTGGTTTTATCGGCGATTTCGATGTGTCCGACCGTGCCGACGCCGCCGCCGATAATGCAATAATTACCGATGGTGACGCTGCCGGAAATACCGGTTTTGGCGGCGATAACAGTGTGCGAACCGATTTTGCAGTTGTGGCCGATTTGGACTTGGTTGTCGATTTTGGTGCCGTTGCCGACGGTCGTGTCGCTCATCGCGCCGCGGTCGATATTGGTGTTCGAACCGATTTCCACATCATCGCCCAGCGTGACTGCGCCGGTTTGCGGAATTTTAAACCATGAATCGCCGGCAAAGGCCAAGCCGAAACCGTCTGCGCCGATGACGGCGCCGCTGTGGATTTCGACACGGTTGCTCAAAGTGCAGCCGTAATAGATGACGGCGTTGGGATGCAGCACGACTTCATCGCCCAACGTGCAATCGTGTTGGACAACGGCATTGGCCAAAATACGGCAGCCTTCGCCCAATACGGCATTCGCGCCGATATAGGCATTTGCGCCGATTTCGCAGCTTGCCGGCACTTTGGCGCTGGCCTCGACAACAGCAGTCGGATGTACGCCGCCCTGTGCTTTGACAATCGGCGAGAACAATCGTGCCACTTTGGCAAAATAAAGATAAGGGTCGGCAGCCACAATCAGGTTGCGGCCTGCAAATTCGTCTGCGGCTTTCGGCGACACAATCACTGCGCCTGCCCGGCTGTCGTGTACTTCGGCTTTGTATTTCGGGTTGGCCAAAAAGCTGATGTGTTCCGCCTGCGCCTGATCCAACGGACGGACGGCGGTAATGGCGATGTCTTCGCCTTTCCATTCGCCGCCGAGTTGGGAAACGATTTGGGACAGGGTGTATGCTTGTGAAGTCATGATAATCTGCCGTCAAGATGTCAGGCCGTCTGAAAGATGCCGGTTTGGGTTTCAGACGGCCTTAGGTTTGTCTGTATGGTCACATTCGCTGCCGAGCAGGGTCAGTGTGCATTTAGGGCTTTGATAACGCTGTCGGTAATGTCGTAGCGGCCGTTGACGTAAATCACGTCCTGCAAGATGAAGTCGTAACCTTCGCGTTTGGCCAAATCGACGATGACGCGGTTGGCATTTTGCTGGAGCGCAGCGAATTCTTCATTGCGGCGCAGGTTGTAGTCTTCTGCCAACTCGGCCTGCTGCTTGCGGAATTTTTGTACCAGATTGCGCCATTTTTGGGTTTCCGCTTCCCTTTGGCTGTCGCTGAGCTTGTCGCTACTCAGTTTTCGCTCCAAAACCTCGCCTTCCTGCTGCAGCTTTTGCAAGGCGGTTTGACGGCTTTTGAACTCTTTTTCCAAAGTCGTCTGAATGCTTTGCGCCTGCTTGGATTCCTGATAAACGCGCTCGGTATTGATAAAACCGATTTTCTGCACGCCATCCGCCGCCGCTTGCGGCAACAGCACGAAACCCGGCAGGGCTACAGCGAGGACACGGAGGGTGTCGGCTATTTTACTCATGATAAAAATCCTTGCTTGAAAACAGACGGGCGGTTGGCAATAAGCCTGCCGCCAATCTGCCATGAGGCCGTCTGAAACGGACAAACCCGGTTTCAGACGGCCTAAACATCATCAGAATGTCGTACCGAGTTGGAATTGGAAGCGTTGGATTTCGTCGCCTTCTTTTTTCTTAATCGGATAAGCATAACTGAACTTCATCGGACCCAGCGGAGAGAGCCAGGTCACGGCAGCACCGGCAGAGTAACGCAATTCGTTTTTGAATGTCGATTTGTGCGTTTTGCCTACGCCGTACACGTTTTGGAGCGCGCCATTGGTGTAATAAGTATTGCTGCTGCTGTTGTCGTAGGTTTTGTCGTCCCACACGCTGCCCGCATCGGCAAACAAGCTCAGACGGACGGTACGCGAGTCTTTAATGCCCGGCATCGGGAAGAGCAACTCTGCGGAAACGTTGGCTTTTTTGTTACCGCCGTAGCTGATTTTCTCGCCGTATTCGTCATAGACTTTCGGGCCCAGCGTACCGCTTTCAAAGCCGCGGACAGAACCTAAGCCGCCGCCGTAGAAGTTTTCAAAGAACGGCATGGTTTTGGTTTTACCGTAGCCGTTGCCATAACCGACTTCGCCACCCAGCATCAATGTGAAATCTTTGCTCAACGGGAAGAACCAAGTTTGGTTATGGGTCAGGGTATAGTATTGCAGGTCGCTGCCCGGCAGTGCGATTTCGCCGTTTACGCCGGTCAGGTAACCGCGGGTCGGCCACAAGGCATTGTCGGTTTTGTTGCGGCCCCAGCCGATGGTGCCTTTGTACAACCAGCCTTTGAAGTTACCCACGCCGTTGCCGTTGCCTTTACCGTATTGGTTGATAAAGTCGGCATAGCGTTTAGGTGCGCCTTTGTAGGTATTCACGGTCAGACGTTCCGCGGCCAGGCCGAAGTTCACACGGTCATATTCGGTAACCGGAATACCGATACGCAAACCGCCGCCGAAAGTCGTGGTTTTATATTGTTTCGCGCTGGAAGAAGCTTTACGCGGGTCGTAAGTCTTGCCGTAAATATCGTAACCCAAGCTTACGCCGTCCGGTGTGAAGTATGGGTCGGTAAACGACAACGAACCGTTTACTGTGGTTTTACTGCGGGAAGCACGCAGGGCAACGGATTTACCCGTACCGAACAGGTTGTCTTGAGCCACGCCGGCAGACATTACCAAACCGGTATCCTGAACCCAACCTGCGCTCAAGTCGAGCGAGCCGGTCGAACGTTCGGTCAGGCTCATGTTCAGGTCAACTTGGTCGGGGGTATTGGCCACAGGAACGGCATCAAATTGAACGTTGTCGAAGTAGCCCAACAACTCAACGCGCTCTTTGGAACGTTGCAGTTTGGCAGAATCGTAAGGCGCCGATTCCATTTGGCGCAACTCGCGGCGGATGACTTCGTCGCGGGTTTTGTTGTTGCCGGTAATGTTGATTTCGTTTACATAGATTTTGCGGCCCGGTTGGACGGTCAGCACAAAATCAACGGTATGCGTTTCGGCATTGGGAATCGGTTGGACATTGATTTCGCTGAATGCGTAACCCGCCTGACCCATGCGGTTTTGGATGGCTTCGAGCGAATTGGACATTTGCGCGCGCTCGTACCATTTGCCCGGCTTCATGGTCAGCAGTTTTTCCAAATCTTCTTTCGGCACTTCCAGCGTATCGCCTTCGATGCGTACATTGCCCCAGCGGAAGCGGTCGCCTTCGCTGACGGTTACTTTAATGGTCTGCTTGGTTTTGTCTTCGTTGGTTTGGATGTCGGTATCCAAAATACGGAAGTTGAAGTAGCCGTTGTTTTGGTAGTAATTGGTGATTTTTTCCATGTCCTGAGCAAATTTTTGCTCATTGAACTGGTTGCTCTTGGTCACCCAAGTCCACATGCCGCCTTCGCTCAGGGACATTTGTTTCAGCAGGCGGCGGTCGGAATAAACTTCGTTGCCTTCAAAGGAAATATCGGTAATCTTGGTAGATTTGCCCTCTTCGATGGCAATATCGATAGACACACGGTTGCGGGCGAGTTTGGTGACGGTCGGCGTGATTTTGACCGACTGTTTGCCTCGGCTCAAATACTCTTCTTTCAAACCGGCAACGGCTTGGTTCAGCGTTGCTTGGTTGAAGTATTGGGATTGCGCCAAACCGAAGGCTTCAAGGTTTTTCTTGATGGCATCGTTTTGCAGCATTTTCGCGCCGGTAATATTGAGCGAGCTGATGGTCGGACGCTCAATTACGGTCAGCAGGACTTGATTGTCCATGGTCTCGACGCGTACGTCGTCAAAGAAACCGGTTGCGTAGAGTTTTTTGATGATTTCTTCACTGCGCGCATCATTGAAATTATCACCGACTTTAACGGGCAGGTAGTTGAAGACGGTACTCGGCTCGGTGCGTTGCAGGCCTTCGACGCGGATGTCCTGAATGGTAAAGTCAGCCAATGCCAAGGGAGACAGGCTCAATACCATTAAAGCGGAAGCAATCTGGTTCAGTTTCATAAATTATCCAAACAAACGGTTGATGTCATTAAAGAAAGCCACAGCCATCATCAAAAGCATGGCTGCCAGTCCGAAGCGCAGGCCGACTGCCTGTATGCGCTCGCTCAAAGGCTTTCCGCGTATCCATTCGGCGGTATAGAAAACCAGATGTCCGCCGTCTAAAACGGGTACGGGCAAAAGGTTCAACACGCCTAAGCTGATGCTGACCAAGGCCAGAAATTCGAGGTAGCTCTGCAATCCGAGTTTGGCGGACTGTCCGGCGACATCGGCAATGGTCAGGGGGCCGGAAATATGGTTCAAAGAGGCATTGCCCGTAACCAGTTTTCCGAAAAATTTGAGGGTCGTCCACGAATAGTTGACGGTTTTGTTCCAACCCAATTCAAAGGCTTGGGCAACGGAAGGCGTATAACGGTAGCGGATGGTTTTATCCCACTCTTTATCCGCTTGGGCGGCAAGCCCGGCCCTACCCACCAGCACGCCTGCCGACTGCTCGACGCTGTCCGGCCGGATAGCGGTTGCCAGCACTTTGCCGTCGCGCTCGTAAGTCAGTTCGATTCGTTGGCCGGGGCTGGCGCGGAAGAGTTCCGTCCATGCCTGCCAGCTTTCGATGGGCTTCCCATCGGCGGTCAGCAGCTTGTCGTTTTCCTTCAAGCCTGCTTTTTCGGCCGGACTATCAGCCAAGACTTTGCCGATGCGGTTAGTAATTCTAAAAGGCAAAAGGCCGATGTTGCCTTGGTTTTTCGCAACTTTACCTGCTTCAGGCGTGCCGGCGGCATCAATTATGCGGACGGCTTGGGTATTTGAGGCCGTCTGAACGGCGACTTTTACAGGACCGGCTTCAAGGTTCAACACCATCTCGGTTTGCGCATCGCTCCAGTCTTTTACGGCGATTCCGTTGACCGATACAATCTTATCGCCTGCCTGAAAACCTGCTTTGGCGGCAATACTGGCAGGCTCGACCATGCCGACATAGGGGCGCAACTCGGTTACGCCGAAGGAAAAGCTCAAACCGTAAAGCAAAACGGCCAAAATCAAATTGGTCAAAGGACCGGCGGCGACAATGGCGATGCGCTTGGCTGGATGCTGTTTGTCAAAGGCGTAGGGCAAATCTGCTTCTGCCACCTCGCCTTCGCGCGTATCGACCATTTTAACGTAACCGCCCAGCGGAATCGGGGCGAGACACCACTCGGTATCGCCGCGTTTTCGGGTGAAAAAGGGCTTACCGAAGCCGACGGAAAAGCGCACGACTTTAACGCCGCACCAGCGGGCAACAATATAGTGTCCGAACTCATGCAGGCTGACCAAAATCAGAATGGCGACGATAAAGGCTAAAAAGGTTTGCAAAAAAATCCCCTGGGTGGAATGTGATAATCAACGGATAAGGCCGTCTGAAAACCGATTATAAAGGCAGTTGTTCCATTTTGTCTGCCTAAATGCCAAGCGGTTGGCGTTTCAGACGGCCTGTCATTGAAGCTTTATTGTTTGCCGATAAAGACTTCTGCCTGTCTGCGTGTTTGCGCGTCTTGCGCCAGCAGGCTTTCAATATCATGATGGCCGTCTGAAAAATCTTGGGCAAGGCAGTGGGCCACAACTTGGGCAATATCGGTAAACTTGATACGTTTATCTAAAAAAGCGGCTACGGCCACTTCGTTTGCGGCGTTCAACACGCAAGGCGCGGCGCCGCCTGCATTCATGGCCTGATAGGCAAGTTTCAAACATGGGAAACGGTCAAAGTCAGGCTTTTGAAAGGTCAACGCGGACAATGCGCCGAAATCCAGCTCGCCCACGCCGGAATCGATGCGTTCGGGCAGGCCCAAGCAATAAGCAATCGGCGTACGCATATCGGGATTGCCCAACTGCGCCAATACCGAACCATCGCGATAACGCACCATGCTGTGTATCACGGATTGCGGATGGATGACGACTTCCAGTTTTTCCGGCGGACAGTTAAACAGCCAATGCGCCTCAATCAATTCCAAGCCCTTATTCATCATTGACGCGGAATCGACGGAAATTTTGCGCCCCATGCTCCAATTCGGATGCTTGACCGCCTGCTCGGGCGTGATGCTGTCAAATGTACTTAAATCGGTGTTAAGGAACGGGCCGCCCGATGCAGTCAGGATAATCGAATTGATACCGTGCTCATTCAGACGGCCTGCGTAATCCCTTGGCAATACTTGGAAGATGGCGTTGTGTTCGCTGTCAATCGGCAAGACGGTGGCACCGTTTTGACGGGCGGTTTCCATGAACAATGCGCCGGAAACCACCAGCGTTTCTTTGTTGGCCAGATAAATGGTTTTGCCCTTTTGAGCGGCGGCCAAAGCCGAGGGCAAACCGGCCGCGCCGACAATGGCACACATCACGCCGCTGACTTCATTGGCAGAGGCGACATCAATCAGGGCTTGAGCACCATATAAAACCTGCGTATCGATACCTTCTTGTTTGAGTTTCTTTTCCAGCTCGGCCGCATGGCCGGCATCGCCGACAACGGCATATTCCGGGCGGAACTGTTTGCATTGCGCCGCCAGCTTGTCCACCTGCCTATGCCCTGCCAGCGCGAACACGCGGAATTTTTCGGGATGGCGGGAAACAACGTCCAAAGTGCTTTCGCCTATGCTGCCGGTACTGCCTAATATGGTCAGAACTTGTTGTGTCATGGTGTGTTCTTTGTGTGCTGTGCAAACGGTATTCATTGTGTTTGAAATAGATTTCTTTGCCGTTTCCAATTTTCAGACGGCCTTTTGCCTACCGGCTAAACAGGCCGTCTGAAAGAATTACTCAATGCCGTATTCGATGGTAACAACCAGTCGGACTTGTTTGCCGACAGTGCTTTTATCGTAAGAACCGCCGTACTCGTCGTCCTCGCTACTGCCGGTGTCGGCATAGATGTTGAACGAGCCTTGCGAAGCAGAACGCATGGCGCCCACTTTGCCGCCGCCGGTTTTGGCAAATTCGGCCGCGCGTTTCTGCGCATCCTCAGTCGCCTGCGTAATCAAATCGCGTTTGATGGTTTCCAAATTGCCCAGCAAATATTGCGGATTGTCGAAGCGGATGAATTCGTTTTGCGCACGGAAATTCAAAATGGCGCGCTGGGCGGCTTGGATTTTGTCCAGTTTTTTGGTGTTGACCACAATATTGAGGTCGCCGTCGTAGCCGTTGGGCGTGCGGGTTACGTTGCCCAGTTCGTCGCGGGTTTCATTGAAAACGCGCGACACTTCAGGCAGGCCCACTTTCATTTCAGCAGCCGTAAAGCCTTGCTCGCCCAAAAACTTAGACAGCTTTTTGCGTCTTGCCGTCAGCAAATCCAAAACTTCCTGATAGCTCTCGCCGTGCGCGTTCACACCCGTATTCCACGTCGCGCTGTCGGATTGGAAGTTTTTCTCCGCCAAACCTTTTACGGTAATCGTCCCCGGTTGGCGCAGATTCTTAAACTGCACGCCCAAAATAAACGCCGCAGCCATCAATCCCAGTGCCAACAATACGCCCAAAATCGATAAAGATGAAATCTGTTTTTGTTCGGACATAATCAGCTCCTCCAGCCATGTGAGACAGGCGGTTTAAAACAAATATACAAAGGCGGCATAAATGCTGATAACGGCAATCAGGCTGTCCACACGGTCGAACACGCCGCCGTGCCCCGGCAGCAGATTGCTGCTGTCTTTGATACCGGCCGCACGTTTGAGCCAGCTTTCCAGCAAATCGCCGCACACGCTGACTACGGTCAGAATCAAGCCGATCAAAATCGTTTTGAACCAACCGGCTTCAAAAGCCAGCCAACCGGCTTTCCATACGATGGTCATGTACACGGCAACGCATAATGCACCGCCGATCGCACCTTCCCAGCTTTTACCCGGGCTGATGGTCGGCGCAATTTTGCGCTTGCCAAACGACTTACCGCAGAAATACGCGCCAATATCGGCCACCCACACCAAGCCCATAATCGCCAATAAAGACAGCGCGTCTTCAGGCTGAGGGCGCAGGTAAACCAGTGCGAACCAAAACGGCATCACCAACAACCAACCGACCGTGTAAGCCTGCCAGCCGCCGTTTAGCTTCCATTTCGCTTTCAGCCACCAAGGCATGACAATCAGCCAAAATGCCAATACGACACACCAAACCAAATTGGGCAACTGCCAACCGCCGGCATAGGCAATCACACCAAACACCAGCGTTGACGCCAAATAATGATTGATTTTCAGCTTGTCCAAGCCGCTCATGCGGGCATATTCCCACAAAACCAACATAGCAATCAGGCCGCAAAACGCCGCCCACAGCCACATAGGTGCATAAAACAGCATACCCAGCATCAGCGGCAAGAGCCACAGCGCCGTTAAAATCCGTTGTTTCAACATAATTCTCAACCCCGTTGCTGCTCAAGCGGCAGCTGTTCGGAAGTCCGCCCGAAGCGGCGTTCCCGTTTTTGGAACGAAACAATCGCCTCGTTCAGCGATTTCTCATTAAAATCAGGCCACAGCGTATCCGTAAAATACAATTCCGCATACGCCATCTGCCACAGCAGGAAATTACTGATGCGCGTCTCACCGCCGGTGCGGATAAACAAATCCGGCTCGGGTGCATCGCCCAACATCAAATAGCGCGACAACGCCTCTTCCGTAATCTCAGTCACACCCTCGGCAATCAACTGATTTGCCGCCTGCAAAATATCCCAGCGGCCGCCATAATCGGCGGCAATGCTCAAAGTCAAACCGGTATTGTTTGCCGTCAACGCCTCGGCCGCCTCAATCCCCTTCAGGATTTCAGCATTAAACCGCTCACGGCTGCCGATGACTTTCAAGCGCATATTGTTATCGTGCAAACGGCGCACCTGCTTTTGCAAAGCCTGCAAAAACAGCCCCATCAGAAAAGAAACCTCCTCCTCGGGGCGTCGCCAGTTTTCAGTCGAAAAAGCAAACACGGTCAAATACCGCACACCCAGCTCAGCACAATGCTTCACCATGTTCTCCAGCGCATCCAAGCCACGCTTATGCCCCATCACACGGGGAAGAAAACGCTTCTTTGCCCAACGTCCGTTGCCGTCCATAATCACAGCAATATGTCGGGGGATGGCAGAGTGTTCCAAAATCGTCTGCGTACTGCTTTTCATGTCTGCCTTTCAGGGAGCAAACCGTCCAAAAGCCGTCTGAACGGTTTGCACACAGGATTAAATCGCCATCAAATCTTCTTCTTTGGCAGCCAAGAGCTTGTCTGCCTCAGCAATGTATTTGTCGGTCAACTTCTGAACCGCTTCCTCGCCGCGGCGGGCTTCATCTTCAGAAATTTCTTTGTCTTTCAACAATTTCTTGATGTGGTCGTTTGCATCACGGCGCACATTGCGGATAGACACACGGCCCTCTTCCGCCTCACCGCGTACCACTTTGATCAAATCTTTACGGCGTTCCTCAGTCAGCATAGGCATAGGGACACGGATCAAATCGCCGACAGAAGCAGGGTTCAGGCCCAAGTTAGAATCACGGATCGCTTTCTCGACTTTTGAAGCCATATTGCTTTCAAAAGGTTTCACACCGATCGTACGCGCATCCAAAAGCGTTACGTTTGCCACTTGGCTCACAGGCACCATGCTGCCCCAGTATTCCACTTCCACTTGGTCAAGCAGGCCGGTATGCGCACGGCCGGTACGCACCTTAGCCAAGTTTTCTTTCAATACTTCCAGAGAACGCTGCATTTTGCCTTCAGCTGTCTTTTGAATATCATTAATCATCTTATACTTTCAATTTCATAGGAATAAAACAGGATTAACCGAGAATAGTACCGTTAAACCGCCCTCACGACAAGGCTTTACGCCCCAACAGCCTTGTTTTCTAACCGATATTTAACATCAAACAAAATAAAGGCCGTCTGAAAATCTTTCAGACGGCCTTTATCGTTTCAAGCAACTACATCAACTCGGCCTTTTCCTGAATTTATTTGGAAACTAAGCTTCTATCTTGAGACCATTGTTTCCATCCACACAAAGAACGAATTTTATTGCTAATAGATATAAACAACTCTACTCTTTTCAATCGAAATGAATTTCCTCGGGAAATATACCGATAATCGGTTATAATGACCGATTATCTAAATTGATTAAACATATCAAATAACTGTAGCATTGAATTTACTATGTTACAATGTTTGCAAATGTTACACATAACTACGTAAAGAAATCTCGATATGAGATTTCTTTTTAATCACTTTTAAAGACTTATATTTCATTCAACCATTGAGAGATAAAAAATGAAAAAAGCCTTTTCTATCTTTTCCATCAGTCTTCTGACTCTAAATACGGGGTATTAATTATGCGAAAACTTATTTTTACAGTTCTATTCATCCTCCCCTCTTTTTCTTTGGCTGGAAACTTACATTGTAAAAAGCCCGTAGAAGAAATGATTGGGGAAAGCCAAAGATGCTTTTACCAAGGGGGACTAAGCGATGCCATTACTGCTTTTAGCAAATATTCTGCTCAATGGAATAAAAAGAAAGGTGAGTCCATCCCTTTTCTTTGGTTTCCCATTTTAAAAAACGGCATACCCAAAACAACCGTAACAATGGCACAATTACCAAAATCTCGTTCTGTAACGCCTTTCTCAGAAACTAAAGACTATCCTTTGGAGACCATTGTTGCCGGTATTGAATG
>NZ_KV800120.1:363495-418598 GCF_001810165.1 Neisseria sp. HMSC070A01
GGATGTGTTTATGAGACAGATTATTGTCTCTCCGCTACTTTTATCCAAAAAGAAGATAAAGTCTTTATTGAATCCATATCTACCTAACTCAAAGATGTAGTCATTGCCACCTACATTCTCAAATACAAGGCCGTCTGAAAATCTTTCAGACGGCCTTTTCCTTATTCAAATCCTACTCTCTATTCCGCTCATTCCAAAAGTAACGCCATACGAAGCATGGGAAGGCAAAAATCAGGTAGAGGCAGACAACGGTCGCATAAAACTCCCAATCTTGGGCATGCACGGCACCGGCGCGTGATTCGAGGATATAGGCGAGGATCGCGGTAAGAAGGAAGCCCGCCAGCAATTCGATCAAGTGATGGCCGATGTGTTTGCGTTTCAGGGCGATGATGCCGAAAAATTTGGTGGTAATAAATGGTGCGTTGGCAAAGATAAGTGCCAACAGCAAAAGAATGTACATGGATGCGGTCATGATGGTCTTTCTGTTTTCAGACGGCCTGTGTGTGATTTTAACATGTTGAACGGGCATTCTTACCCATCATTATCCGTAGGATATTCAACCTCTTGATGACACCTGCCTCGGGTATATTTCACCCGGATGCGAATCCTAACAAAAACGGCGGCTTTGGAACAGCCGCCGTCGGTTTTGTTTAAAGCTTACAGGGTATTTTCCAATGCTTTGGCGCACCAGTCGATAACGGTTTGCGGCATGATACCCCACAGGAGCAGCAGGAAGGCATTGACCGTCAGGACAAATTTGGCGGCATAGTTGCTGCCGACCGGCTGGTCATGGTCAGGCGCATCGAAGTAGATGACTTTGACCACGCGCAGGTAGTAGAACGCACCAATCAGCGACATGATGACGGCAAATACGGACAACCAAACATGGCCTTGTTTCAAGAGTGCCATAATCACGCCGAATTTGGCGTAAAAACCCATCAACGGCGGAATACCTGCCATGGAGAACATGGACAGCAACATCAGGAAAGCAAACCATGCATGGCGTTGGTTAAGGCCTGCGAGGTCTTTGATGTTTTCACATTCAATGTCTTTGGTGGACAATACCATCAAAACGCCGAAGCTGACAGCCGCCATCAAAGCATAGGTAATGGCGTAATACAGGCCTGCCGTAAAGCCGACTGCGCCTGCCATAAACGCCAACAAGATAAAGCCCATGTGCGATACGGTGGAGTAGGCAAGCATACGTTTGATATTGGTTTGCATGATGGCGGCAAGGTTACCGACCACCAAAGAAGCAACGGCAAGGATGGCCAACATCGGCGCCCAGTCTGAATGTACTGTACCCATGCCGGTCACAAGAATACGGAACGCAAAGACAACGGCGGCAATTTTCGGAGCCGTACCCACAAAGGCGGCAACGGATGTCGGCGCGCCATCGTACACATCGGGTACCCACATATGGAATGGAACCGCACCCAATTTAAATGCAATGGCGACCACAATAAATACCATACCCAATTTCAACAACCATTCATTTGCCTGCTCATTGAAAGCAGAAGCCAAGACGGAAGCAAAATCGAGGGAACCGGTGGCGCCGTAAACCATGGAAATACCATAGAGCAGCAAGCCGGAAGCCAACGCGCCCAATACGAAGTATTTCAGCGCGGCCTCGGCAGAGCGGCCGGAATCGCGGCGCAGGGCAATCATGGCGTACAGTGACAAAGACAACAATTCCAAACCGATATACGCCATCAGGAAATGTGCCGCGCTGACCATGACGCTCATGCCCAACAGGGCAAACAGCGACAGGGTGTAAAACTCGCCTTTAAAGATTTGGCGGTCTTGGTTGTACGGTTTACTGTAAATAAACAGACCAAACGTCAGCGCATACAGCACCAGTTTTGCCAAACGGGACATGCCGTCTGCAATATACATACCGTGAAAGGCATCGACACTGCCCTGCTCCCATACCGCCAACTGGGTAACGGCCACGATGATGACCGTTCCCAAACTCATCAGATGGGTCAGATAGCGGTTTTTATCGCAAATCCACAAGTCTGCCAGCAATACGACACCCAATAGCGCAAGCAGCACGATTTCGGGCATGGCGGGCATTAAATTCAAATCAGACCAGTTCATTTACACACCTCAAATCTTGCTTTGTGCCACATGGGCAATCAAATCGTTTGCCGCTTGATGCACCACTTCGATAAACGCTTGCGGATACAGACCCATGCCCAAAACAGCAACCGCCAAAATCGCCAAAATCGCAAATTCGCGGCAATTGATGTCTTTCATTTCGGCAACGTGCGGATTGTGGATCGCACCAAAAATAACGCGTTTGTACATCCACAGGGTATAAGACGCACCGTAAATCAAGGTCATGGCAGCCAACGCGCCTACCCAGAAATTCACTTTAACCGCGCCCATAATCACCATAAACTCGCCCACGAAGCCGGAAGTCGCAGGCAGACCGGCATTGGCCATACCGAACAACATCATAAACGCCGCGAACTTAGGCATCACATTGACCACGCCGCCATAGTCGGCAATATTGCGGGTATGCAGGCGGTCGTACATCACACCGATACACATAAACATCGCAGCAGACACAAAACCATGGGAAATCATTTGAACGATTGCGCCTTTCAATGCCCAGTCATTCAGTTGGCCGTTCACGAACAGGAACATACCCAAAGTGACAAAACCCATGTGGCTGATGGAAGAGTATGCCACCAGTTTTTTCATATCGGTTTGCACCAAAGCCACCATACCGATGTAAATCACGGCAATCAGGCTCAATACGATGATCACAGGGGCAAAATAGCGTGCCGCATCCGGCATAATCGGCAGGATAAAGCGCAAGAAACCATACGCACCCAGCTTCAGCGTAATGGCCGCCAACACCATCGAACCGCCGGTCGGCGCTTCAACGTGGGCATCCGGCAACCAAGTGTGCACAGGGAACATCGGCACTTTTACGGCGAATGACAGGAAGAATGCCGCAAACAAAAGCTGTTGCACGCCCAACGGAATCTGTTTGATGTTTTGGAAATCGACAATAGAGAAGCTGCCTGTCTGATAGTACAGGTAAACCATGGCAACCAGCATCAAAAGCGAACCCATCAGCGTATAGAGGAACAGCTTGACCGACGCATAGACGCGGCGTGGACCGCCCCATACACCGATAATCAGGTACAGCGGAATCAGCATACCCTCGAAGAACACATAAAACAGAATCGCATCCTGCGCAGCAAACGCGCCGTTAATCAAACCCGACATAATCAGGAAAGCGGCCATATACTGCGCCGGACGTTTCTGAATGACTTCCCAACCGGCCAATACCACCAACAGCGTAATAAACGCATTTAAAATGATAAAGAGCACTGAAATACCGTCCACGCCCAATGCGTAGTTGATTTTCAGCAGCGGAATCCACTCGTGGAACTCGGTAAACTGATAACCGCCGCTCAAACGGTCGAAACCGGTAAACAGGGGCAGCGTTACCAAGAAACCGGCAAGCGCACCCATGAAGGCAAGCACACGCGCCAGCGGCGCACGGCTGTCCTTACCGGTCGCCAAAACCAGCACACCTGCGGCGATGGGTATCCATATTGCCAAGCTGAGTAGGTAGTTGGAAAACATAGTGGTTAACCTGTGGTTAAAATAAAAAATATAGTTGTATGGGTTGGTTTCCAGACGACATTTCAGGAGGCCGTCTGAAAAAGATTGTGTATTTTGTGTACGGCAAAATCAAGAAAAATGTATATCTGCCGTCATTCTCTTATTCTGTTGCTGTCTCAAACCTTCTTTTCAGACGGCCTCAAACGCTGTCCTCTTTCTCAATCACCAGAATCCGCGCCCCGCCGCACGGATGGGCGACGTGTTCCGTGCCGATTCCTGCATAGAAGATATCTCCGCTTTTTAAACGAACGATGTGTTCTTCGCCGTTTTCTCGGTAGTGCATCTCAACTTCGCCATCCATCACGGCAAACACTTCCTCGCCGTCGTTGATGTGCCATGTGTAGGGCTGGTTCGTCCAGTGCAGGCGCACGGTGATGCCGTTCATATTGGCGATGTCGAGTGCGCCCCATGCGCGGGAAGCGGTAAATTCGGCGGAGCGGATGATTTGTGTGTCCGACATGGTTTTTTCTCGCCTTTATATTTCAGACGGCCTCTTCCCTATTTTTCTTGTCAAAACCGTTATCCGAAGATTTTGACTACGCCCCGTCGGTACGGTTGGTGTCCATCTCAAGTTTAATGAACGCATCAATCATGCTGCGCCAAACTGCTTCTGCTACTTCGGGCGACAAACCGGCCTTTTCGGCATAAGCGCGGCGAGAGGCAATCACTTGAGCCACCCGTTCGGGCGCAGAAACCGCCTGCACATCGTTTTTAGGTTTCAGACGACCAGCCTGCCGTACCAATTTCTGCCGGCGGGCGAGTAATTCGATTAATCCCTTATCCAAACCATCGATGGCTTCACGGACTTCGTCCAGGGTTTGCGGTAATTTGTCTTCAATCATTGTTGCTCAAATTTTCTTTTTCAGACGGCCCTATACACAAACTATAAACAGGCCGTCTGAAATCCCGCTTTTATCGGAACAATCCCCAGAAGGTCATGCCGAGCAGTACTAATACGCCGAATACCATAGCGGCGGCATAGGTATAGATGAAGCCGGTTTGGACTTTGCGTACCTGCGCGGCAATCGCGCCGACCAGTTTGGCAGAGCCGTTGACGATGCCGTTGTCGATAATGGCGGTATCGCCGACTTTCCAGAAGAAAGTACCCAATGCGCGCGTGCCTTTGGCAAAGACGTTGAAATACAGGGCGTCGAGGTAGTATTTGTTTTCAAACAAAACGTAAATCGGACGGAACGCCTGTGCAATTTTGGCTGGCAGGTGCGGCAGTTTGACGTACAAGAGCCATGCGCTCAACACGCCTGCGATAGCAAGGTAGAGTACAGGCGAATGCAGGCTGTGCGACACCATTGCCAATGCGCCGTGGAACTCTTCCTTCATGATGTGCATGGTCGGATGCGCATCGGCATTGACGAAAATCACGTCTTTGAAGAAATCGCCGTAAAGCATAGGCTCGATGGCAACATAGCCGATGATGACGGACGGAATGGCAAGCAAAATCAAAGGCAGGGTAACGACCAGCGGGCTTTCGTGCGGATTGTCGTTTTTGCCCAAGCCGTGATGCTCTTCTCCATGATTATCGTCATGATGTTCAGGCAGGCTGCGCCATTTCTCTTCGCCGTGGAACACCATAAAGTATTGGCGGAATGCGTAAAACGCGGTAACAAACACGCTGGCAAGGACGGCAAAATAGGCAAAGCCACTGCCCGGCAGGGTGCTGTATTTCGCCGCTTCGATAATTGAATCTTTGGAGTAGAAGCCGGAGAAGAACGGCGTACCGATCAGCGACAAGTTACCGATCAGCATGGTTAGCCAAGTAATCGGCATGTATTTTTTCAGGTTGCCCATATGGCGCATGTCTTGGTCGTGGTGCATACCGATAATCGCGCTACCTGCGGCCAAGAACAACAAGGCTTTAAAGAAAGCGTGGGTCATCACGTGGAACATCGCCACGGAATAGGCAGACGCACCCAGTGCCACGGTCATGTAGCCCAGTTGAGACAAGGTGGAATACGCAACCACACGTTTGATGTCGTTTTGAATCACGCCCAAGAAACCCATAAACAGGGCAGTAATCGCACCGATTACCATGATGACAGACAACGCAGTGCTGCTCATCTCATAAATCGGCGACATACGCGATACCATGAACAGACCGGCGGTAACCATGGTTGCGGCGTGAATCAATGCAGAAATCGGTGTCGGGCCTTCCATCGAATCAGGCAGCCAAACGTGCAACGGGAATTGCGCCGATTTACCCATCGCACCGACAAACAGGAGCAAACAGGTTACGGTAATCAAAGACCATTCCACACCGGGGAACAGTTGGATGGTGGCATTTTGTACGTTGGGCAGATAGGCGAATACATCTTGATAGCGCAGGCTGCCGCCGAAATAGGCAAGCACCAAGCCGATACCGAGCAAAAAGCCGAAGTCGCCGACACGGTTGATCAAAAAGGCTTTCAGGTTGGCAAATGTTGCGCTCGGACGTTTGAAATAGAAACCGATCAAAAGGTACGACACCAAACCCACAGCCTCCCAGCCGAAGAAGAGCTGGATGAAGTTGTTGCTCATAATCAGCATCAACATGCTGAAAGTAAACAAAGAAATATAGCTGAAGAAGCGTTGGTAGCCGACTTTTTCATCGTGCATATAGCCGATGGTATAGATATGCACCATCAACGATACGCCGGTTACTACGACCATCATCATCGCCGTCATCGTATCGACCAAGAAGCCGACGGAGAAATCCAAGCCGCCCATTGTCAACCAAGTATAGACGTTCTCGTCAAACTTGGTACGGCTGCCATTGAGGAATCCCCACAGCACATAAGCCGACAGCAAGGCGGACACCGCCACACCGAGTATCGTAACCGTATGCGCACCGGCACGTCCGATTTTGTTGCCGAACAAACCTGCAATCAGTGAGCCTGCCAAAGGCACAAGGGCAATTACCAAATATAAAGTCATGTCGTTCATGATTACCCTTTCAACTCATCCAAATCGGCAACGTTGATTGTTTTTCTGTTACGGTACACCAGCACCATAATTGCCAAACCGATGGCGGATTCGGCAGCGGCAACGGTCAATACGAAGAATACGAAAATCTGTCCGGCAGTATCGCCCAAATATTGGGAGAAAGCGATAAAGTTGAAGTTCACCGCCAAGAGCATCAGCTCGATGGACATCAGCAATACCAGCACGTTTTTGCGGTTCATAAAGATACCCATTGCGCTGATACCGAACAGGAGCGCACCCAATACCAGATAATGCGTCAAGGTAATCATGCTTTGCCCTCCCCTTCCGGCTTGAGGCCGTCTGAAACTTCGCTTTCTTCGGCAGATTCGACTTGCGGTTTGACCGCTTCCATTTTCACCAGACGCATACGGCCTTGATCGGCGCGTACTTTGACTTGGTCTGCAGGATCCATACGTTTTGGATTGAAAGTTTTGCGGTGAACCAGCGCAATCGCGGCCACCATACCCAACAGCAGCAATACCGCCGCCAACTCAAACGGCAACAGGTAGTCAGTATAAATACGGCTGCCCAAATCGCGGATATTGTTGTAATCGGCCGGAATGTCTTTCATCAGACCAAATGCGGCCAAGTCGGTTTTCGGGTTGACCAAAATCAGGATCAGGGCAACCGCCAACAATGTGCCGACCACGCCGGCAACAGGCGCATGACGCCAGAAACCGGCGCGCATGGCTTCGATGTCGATGTTCAACATCATCACGACGAACAGGAACAACACCATCACGGCGCCGACGTAAACCACCACCAGCGTCACACCCAAAAACTCGGCCTGCATCAGCATCCAAATCATCGCGCTCACGCAGAAGGTCAGCACCAGATGCAAAGCAGCATGTACGGGGTTTTTAGCAGTAACGGTACGAACCGCACCGTACAAAACGATGGCGGCAAGGATATAGAACAGAATCGCGGAAAAAGTCATTCGTCTGCTCCTTAACGATACGGCGCGTCAGCGGCTTTGCGTTTGGCGATTTCGGGTTCGTATTTGTCGCCAATGGCCAAAAGAATCGGCTTGGTCATGTGCAAGTCGCCTTTTTTCTCGCCGTGGTATTCAAAAATATGGGTTTCCACAATCGCATCGGTCGGGCAGGCCTCTTCGCAGAAACCGCAGAAGATGCACTTGGTCAGGTCGATGTCGTAACGCTTGGTGCGGCGGGTACCGTCTTCGCGTTCTTCCGATTCGATGTTAATCGCCATTGCCGGACAAACTGCCTCACACAATTTACACGCAATACAGCGCTCTTCGCCGTTCGGATAACGGCGTTGCGCGTGCAGGCCGCGGAAACGCACGGATTGCGGCGTTTTCTCTTCGGGGAAATAAATTGTGTCTTTGCGGGCAAAAAAGTTTTTGAGCGTTACGCCCATGCCTTTCACCAATTCGCCCAGCAGGAAGGTTTTTACTAAATTAGCCATTTTCGGATGCTCTTTTCGGATTGTTCTGTTTACAGGCCGTCTGAAAGCGGTTTTTTTAACCTGCCGCGCCCACCATTTCTAAAAACTCGGCTTCGGTCAGCTTCGGGGTATCGTTGGCCAAGTCATAATACGGAGCTTTGCAATCAATAAAGATTTGTGAGGTAGTTTCAAAGCCCGCGTTGTCGGCAAACAGCCCGGCGTTGATGTAATAATCGTTGCCAACCTGCACAAACAGGTGTGTGCCGCAGTGTTTGCAAAAACAGCGTTGCGCCCATTCGGACGACTGATAATGCGCGATGTGCTCGCTGCCTGTGATTTCGGGCGACCGGGCGGCCAAAGTAAAAGACGCGCCGCTGCCCCATGTGCGGCATTTCCCGCAATGGCAGGCGTGGAGTTCGCGGTTTTCGGCGGTTTCCAGTGATACTGCGCCGCACAGGCATTGAGCTTTCATCGGTTTCTCTCGGTTTGAAACGGTTAAAAATTTGGGGTTCAGGCTACCTGAAAACTTTCAGACGGCCTCCCTGCCCTATTTCCACAAATTCAGCGGTGAAATCATCCACACGCCCAAAATCACGATGTAGGCGAAGCCGATCGGAATCAGCACTTTCCAGCCCAAACGCATGATTTGGTCGTAACGGTAGCGCGGGAAAGTTGCACGGATCCACAGGTACCAGTACAGAACCGCCGCCATTTTCACGAACATCCAGAATGCGGAAGGCGTACCGATAAAGCCCCAGCTTTGCGGGAACGGAGACAACCAGCCGCCGAGGAACATCAGCGATGTCAGCGCGGCAATCAGAATCATGAAAATGTATTCGGCAAGGAAGAACAGCGCGAATGCGAAGCCGGAGTATTCAACGTGGTGACCGGCAACGATTTCAGATTCACCCTCTGCCACGTCAAACGGCGCGCGGTTGGTTTCGGCAACGGCGGAAATCAGATAGACGATGAAGATGGGGAAGAGCGGCAGCCAGTTCCACGAGAATACTGAACCGCCGGCAATACCTTTGGCTTGTGCGGCAACGATGTCGGAGAAGTTCATGCTGCCCGACACCATCACAACGCACACCAGCGCGGCACTCATGGCGATTTCGTAGGAAATGCTTTGTGCGGAAGCACGCATTGCGCCCAGGAACGAATATTTGGAGTTGGAAGCCCAGCCCGCGATGATCACGCCGTAAACCGACAGCGAGGTAATCATCAGGATGTACAAAAGGCCGATATTGATATTGGTCAGCACCCATTCTTCGTTGAACGGAATCACCGCCCACGCCGCAAAAGACGGGGCAAGCGACATAATCGGGCCGATATAGAATAGGGCTTTGTTTGACAGCTTCGGACGGGTTACCTCTTTAAACAAGAGTTTGAACACGTCGGCAAACGGCTGAATCAGACCCCACGGGCCGGTTACGTTCGGACCGACACGAAGCTGCATAAAGCCGATGACTTTACGTTCGAAATACGTCAGGTAGGCAACGGTCAGAATCAGCGGAATCAAGATAATCACGATTTTGACGATGACGGATACCACCAAGCCTACGGTGATACCCAAATCGCCCAGACCGAGCGTTGCGGCAAAGAGGTTTTGGAACCATTCTTGCATGATCAAGCTCCCGCCAGTTCAATAGTGTCCATCAACGCACCCAACGCGGCATTTTCGGTATGCAGCGGCAGATGCACCACGTTTTCAGGCAAATCGGCATCGGCTTTGACGGCAACCGATACGCTTGCGCCGTTTTGTTTGGCGACAGCGGTTTGTCCGTCTTGCAGGCCCAAGCGTGCCAATGTGTTCGGATTCACACGCGCGGCAGGCACGGCGGCATGGCTGGTTTCTTGCAACGGCGCGGAACGGCGCACGATAAGATCAGTGTGATAAATACCGACGCCGCCGACACGGACGAGGCGGTCTGAGGCCGTCTGAACGCCCTCCCCTGCCCATGTGCTGCGGTTGTCCAGTTTGGACGGCAGGCTTTCTGCATCCAGCGCATCTTTCAGAATCGAAGCGGTATCGTGGTATTCAAAACCTTTCAGGTCAAACAGGTTGCCCAATACGCGCAACACTTTCCACAGCGGACGCGAATCGCCGAAACCTTGTACCACGCCGTGGAAGGATTGCAGACGGCCTTCCATATTGATGAAGCTGCCCGAGGTTTCGGTAAACGGCGCAATCGGCAGCAATACGTCGCACACGTCCAGTAGCGTTTCGCTGACAAACGGCGTAAACGCCATCACGCTTTTCGCCTGTTTCAACGCGGCTACGGCTTTTGCGCCGTCAACCGTATCGATTTCAGGCTCGACGTTGAGCAGCACGACTGCCTGTTTCGGCGCGTTTGCCATTTCGGCAACGCTCTCGCCCGAGTTCACACCCAATACATCCGCACCGACGCTGTTGGCGGCTTGCGGCAAAATGCCCAGCACTGCGCCGGTCGCGTCTGCCAGCTCTTGCGCGGCGGCATAAATGGCGGCGTAATCGGGATGGTTTTGCACTTCCGCGCCCAAAATCACCGCTGCTTTTTCAGCGTTTTTCAGGCTGGCGGTAACAGCGTGTTCTGCATCGGCAGACAGATTTTTCAGACGGCCTGCCCACTCGTCGGGATGTGCGGCTTCTTGAGACAGAAGCGGCATAAACAATTCTTCTTTACTGCTGGCCAATACGCTCAAAGCCATGCGGTCTTTGGCGGCGCGGCGCAGACGGGCGGTCAGGAGCGGCTGTTCTTTGCGCAAGTTCGCACCGACTACCAATACGGCATCGTTGTCAGCCAAAGATTCGATGCTTTGTCCCAACCATTGCGCACCTTTAAGGCCGTCTGAAAGACGTTTGTCTTGTTGGCGCAAACGGGTGGCAAAGTTTTTAACGCCCAAACCGTCGGCAAGTTTTTTGGACAGATACAGCTCTTCAACCGTATTCATCGGATTGGCCCAAATGCCGACTTGGTTTTGGTTGCCGTCTTTGGCGATACATTCGATTGCGCTGCGGACATATTCCAACGCGGTTTTCCAATCCACATCCATCCACTCGCCGCCCTGTTTGATTTTCGGGTTTTTCAGACGGCTTTCGTGATACAGGCCTTCGTAGGCGAAACGGTCGCGGTCGGACAGCCAGCATTCGTTGATGGCTTCGTTTTCCAACGGCAACACGCGGCGGACGGTATGGTCTTTGGTTTGTACAATCAGATTGCTGCCCAAAGCATCATGGGCAGAAACGGATTTGCGGCGGTTCAGCTCCCAAGTACGCGCGTTGAAGCGGAACGGTTTGCTGGTCAATGCGCCGACAGGACACAAATCAATGACGTTGCCCGACAATTCGGTTTCCACTGCTTTGCCGATAAAAGGCATGATTTCGGAATGTTCGCCGCGGTTGGCCATAGCGATTTCTTGCACGCCGGCAATTTCTTCAGTGAAACGCACGCAACGGGTACAGTGGATACAACGGCTCATTTCTTCGGCGGAAATCAAAGGACCCATGTCTTTGCCGACGACGGAACGTTTTTCTTCGGTATAACGGCTGGTATTTTTGCCGTAGCCCATCGCCAAATCCTGCAACTGGCATTCGCCGCCTTGGTCGCAGGTCGGACAATCAAGCGGATGGTTGATGAGCAGGAACTCCATCACACCTTCTTGCGCCTCTCGGGCTTTTGCCGAATGCGTACGCACAATCATGCCGTCTGTAACCGGCGTGGCACAGGCGGGCAGGGGTTTGGGGGCCTTTTCCACGTCCACCAAACACATACGGCAGTTGGCGGCAATGGAAAGTTTTTTGTGGTAACAGAAATGCGGGATATAAGTACCGAGCTTGTGCGCGGCTTCAATCACCGTCGCGCCCTGCTCCACAGATACCTGTTTGCCGTCGATTTCGATTTGTAACATGGTTCGTTCCTAGTTACGGGTATTTAATAAATAATTCTTTTAGAGGCCGTCTGAAAATTTAGCACCACTTATTTGGTTTCATCGGTCCGCTGTGTTCGATGTAATGCACAAACTCATCACGGAAATGCTTGGTAAAGCTGCGGACAGGGAAGACGGCGGCATCGGCGAGGGCGCAGATGGTGCGGCCTGCCATTTGGTTGCCGACAGAATCCAGCAAATCCAAGTCTTCCATACGGCCTTTGCCTTCTACGATGCGGTGGACGATGCGGTAGAGCCAGCCCGTACCTTCTCGGCAAGGCGTACATTGGCCGCAAGACTCGTCGTAGTAGAAGTAGCTCAGGCGCTCAAGGGCTTTCACCATGCACACGTCTTCGTCCATCACGATAATCGCGCCAGAACCGAGCATGGAGCCTGCTTTGGAAATCGAGTCATAGTCCATATTGGTCTGCATCATGATATCGGCAGGTAACACGGGCGCGGACGAACCGCCGGGAATGACGGCTTTAAGTTTTTTACCGCCGCGCATACCGCCTGCCATTTTCAGGACTTCGGCAAACGGCGTACCCAATGGCACTTCATAGTTGCCAGGACGCTCAACGTGGCCGGAAATACAGAACAATTTGGTACCACCTGCATTCGGAATACCTTTGTCGGCAAATGCCTGTCCGCCGTCACGGATAATGAATGGGACAGAGGAGAACGTTTCGGTATTGTTGATGGTGGTCGGTTTGCCGTACAAGCCGAACGATGCAGGGAATGGCGGTTTGAAGCGCGGCTGGCCTTTTTTGCCTTCCAGCGATTCGAGCAATGCGGTTTCTTCACCGCAAATATATGCGCCGTAGCCGTGGTGGGCAAAGAGTTCAAATTCAAAATCCGAACCCAAAATATTTTTACCCAAAAAACCTGCGGCACGCGCTTGGGCGAGTGCGGCCTCAAAGCGTTGGTAGCCTTCGAAAATTTCGCCGTGAATGTAGTTGTAGCCTGCTTTCGCGCCCATCGCGTAACCGGCGATAATCATGCCTTCAATCAGGGCATGAGGATTGAACATAATAATGTCGCGGTCTTTAAATGTACCCGGTTCGCCTTCGTCGGTGTTGCAAACGACGTATTTTTCGCCCGGGAAGGAACGGGGCATAAAGCTCCATTTCAAACCGGTCGGGAAGCCTGCACCGCCACGACCGCGCAAGCCGGAGGCTTTGACCTCGTCAATCACATCGCTTTGCGAGATGTTTTCGGACAGGATTTTACGCAGGGCGGTATAACCGCCACGTTTGACGTATTCGTCCAATGTCCAGCAATCGGGATTGGCGGTATCCACTTGGTCAAAAATCACGCCTGATTGGTAAATAGCCATTTTTGGTGTGCCTGTTTTCGAATGTTTTGCATCTTTCAGGTTTCAGAACGCCTGAGACCTTCATTTATTTCATCATGGTTTCATTTGGAAGTTATTTTCTGAAACCAGCTCTAAAAAATCATATAAATTCACGCATTCCACATTAATTTGCTTGGCAGCATTCGGAATTTTTACCGACTTTCTAATATTTGGGTCATATCTTTCATGCGTAACAATCTTCATACCATTTGTTGCTGCATATGAAACCAGCCATGGGTCTGCATGCTCAGAAGCAAATTTGTTTTTAGCAGCATCAGTAAATTGTGAATTATTTGCTGCCCAATTCATTAATTCAGCATAACGAATTTGAGTTTCTCTCGTTCTTTCATCTCGAAAAAAATCATCAGGTAAAGTCTTTATCCATTGTGCTAATTCATCATCTTTCTTAGTTAACTCGTGCTTCACTGCACGAATAGAAGACACCCTCCCGGCATCATGCAACGTTCTCAACAATTCCCAAAAACCACCACAAAATGAGAAGCGGTACTCCAAGAAAGATGACTGAATGAAAATATTGCTATCTAACAAATAATGTGTCATCAATCTTTATCCTTTACTTCTCTTATAAAGCTCAACCATTGTTGCTGGCATAGTATTTAATAATTTTGCACCATCTCTTAATAATATTTCTTTATTCATTGCTGCTCTAATAACAGTCTGAGTAAATCTCTTGCTATTACGCAATGGAATGGTGGCATAAGGATTCCCACCACTACTCTCTTTCTTTGACGTATTCAATACTTTTTGACGGATTTTTTGCCACTCTTTTTGTACTATCAGTTTATTCTGATAAGCCTTAATGGCAATTACATAAGTACTGACATGAAACTGCCTTGCTAATGTTTCTAGATTTTCTTCAATAGCTGTTTCAGATTGCCATGCCCTTGTGAACTCTTTATTTGGAACAAGAAATTCTGCGGCAACACGGTTACAAAGTTGCTCAGTTTTATTTTCACTAGTTGGATCTGGATTAGAAACTCCACTTTCTCCTAGCCAGATATGCGCAGTTTCATGCAAAAGGGTAAACAGTTGGGCAGAAGCTGCGTCTGCACCATTTATAAAAATAGCAGGCACTTGTTTATCAGCAATAGCAAAACCACGAAATTCCCGTACATTTAATTTTCTGTGAGTATTACCGCCAACAATCCCACTTTTAAATACTAAAACCCCAACTTGCTCCAATAGACTACTGATATAACCAAAATAACCGTCTTTACTTCGTTTTCGACGTTCGCTTACATCATAATTAATGGTTATTGCAATATCAGTAGCAATCGTTTCTGCTGTATCCTTCAAACCAAATTTACCAACAAATGGTAAACTTTCAGGCAACCTATCAGTTTGGCGCAAATAATCGCGATACCAATCAACTTTATCGTCAATATCACTTAATACCGCATAGAAATCGGCAGATAAAGGCTCACTGTCTTGCACAGTACGGAAATCAGGTAAAGACGGCTTCCCAAAATTCTCGGGCGGAGGCTGGTTCAGAAACAGAAAACCAAACGGAATATTTGCCATTTTAATTAACTTGTCGGCTTGACTTTGGTTAATAATACCTTCAAGAAATTTTTGGCGTTTTTTAGGCGCAACAAGTTCCGCCAAACCATTTCTATTGGTGGCTTGGGTTTCAGCTATCCAATCCAACATAGTGGTGGATACATGATAGTCTATGCTGCTCATTGCAATTTTCCGTGTTAATCCTAGATTTGTTATCTTTATTGCGATTATCTTATTGGTATGAGTCCACGCTACCCAAAACTTTTCAGACGGCCTTTTATTTCAGTTCGGCAAGTTTCTTGTCAATTGCTTCTTCGGTCATAAAGCTGCACATGCTGTGGTTGTTGACCAGCATGACCGGTGCGTCGCCACATGCGCCCATGCATTCGCCTTCGACAAGGGTAAATTTGCCGTCGGGCGTGGTTTCGCCGTAGCCGATACCGAGTTTTTTCTTCAGATATTCGCCGGTAGCCATGCCGCCGCGCAGGGCGCAGGGCAGGTTGGTACAAACGGTCAGTTTGTATTTGCCGACAGGCTCGAGGTCGTACATATTGTAGAAAGTAGCGACTTCGTAGGCTTGTGCAGGCGAAATGCCGATATAATCTGCGACAAAGGCGATGGTCTCAGGCGCAAGCCAGCCTTTTTCGGTTTGGGCAATACGCAATGCGCCCATAATGGCGGAACGGCGTTGGTCGGCAGGATATTTTGCTAACTCGATGTCAATTTGTTTTAAGGATTCTGCGGATAACATTATCGGTCAACCTCCCCGAATACGATGTCCTGCGTACCGATGATGGCAACGACGTCGGCCAGCATGTGGCCTTTTGCCATTTCGTCCATGCCTTGCAGGTGGGCGAAGCCGGGTGCGCGGATTTTCAGGCGGTAGGGTTTGTTTGCGCCGTCTGAAATGATGTAAACGCCGAACTCGCCTTTCGGATGTTCGACAGCGGTGTAGGTCTCGCCCTCGGGAACGTGCATACCCTCGGTAAAGAGTTTGAAATGGTGAATCAGGTCTTCCATACCTGTTTTCATTTCGGTACGTTTGGGCGGAGCGAATTTGTGGTTTGTGGTAATGACCGGACCCGGATTGACACGCAACCACTCGGAACATTGTTTGATGATGCGTACGGATTGACGCATTTCTTCCATACGGCAGAGGTAACGGTCGTAGCAGTCGCCGTTGACGCCGACGGGAATGTCGAAATCCATTTTGTCGTACACTTCGTAAGGCTGTTTCTTACGTACATCCCATTCCACGCCGGAACCGCGCAACATGACGCCGGTAAAGCCTTTTTGCATGGCGCGCTCAGGAGTGACAACGCCGATGCCGACGGTACGCTGTTTCCAAATACGGTTGTCGGTCAGGAGGGTTTCGAGTGTATCGATGTTTTTCGGAAAACGTTCGCAGAAGGCGTCGATAAAGTCGAGCATGGTACCTTCGCGGGATTCGTTGAGCTGCTTCAATACTTTGGCATTGCGGAATTTGCTGCTCTCGTATTTAGGCATGAAATCGGGCAGGTCGCGGTAAACGCCGCCGGGACGGAAGTAGGCGGCGTGCATACGTGCGCCGGACACGGCTTCGTACAAGTCCATCAGCTCTTCGCGGTCACGGAAGGCGTAAAGGATGGCGGTCATCGCGCCGATGTCGAAAGCGTGCGAACCGATGCCCATCAAGTGATTGAGGATGCGCGTTACTTCGGCGAACATCACGCGGATGTATTGGGCGCGGATAGGTACATCGATACCGGCAAGTTTTTCTACTGCCAAACAATACGCCTGCTCGTTGACCATCATGGAAACGTAGTCCAAGCGGTCCATATAGGGCAGGGCTTGCAGATAGGTTTTGGTTTCAGCCAGTTTTTCAGTACCGCGGTGCAGGAGGCCGATATGCGGGTCGGCACGGACGATTTGTTCGCCGTCCAACTCCAAAATCATACGCAATACGCCGTGCGCCGCAGGGTGTTGCGGGCCGAAGTTGATGGTGTAGTTTCTTAATTTATTGGCCACCGTAGTTCTCCTCACGGACGATACGCGGCGTGATCTCGCGCGGCTCAATGGTAACGGGTTGGTAAATCACGCGTTTTTGCTCTTCGTCGTAACGCATTTCGACATAGCCAGAAATCGGGAAGTCTTTGCGGAACGGATGTCCGACAAAGCCGTAATCGGTCAGGATGCGGCGCAGGTCGGGATGGTTGTTGAACATGATGCCGTACATATCGAAGGCTTCGCGTTCGTACCAATCCGCGCTGTTGTAAATATCGACTACGGATTCGACTACGGGAAAGTCGTCGTCTGAAACCCAGACACGTACGCGGATGCGTTGATTGTTTTTAATGGAAAGCAACTGGCTGACGACGGCAAAGCGTTTGCCCTGCCATACTTCGTTTTTGTAAGTGCTGTAATCGACGCCGCACAAGTCGACCAGAAGCTCGAAATGCAAATCTTCATGGTCGCGCAATGCGGTCATGACTGAAATATAGTGTTCGGGCAGACACTCGACGGTAATCTCACCCAAAGCTGAAATGACTTTGCCTGCCTGCTCGCCGAACACGCCGACGACGGTCTCGTATAAGTTTTGAATGCTTGCCATATCGTCCTCTCCTTACTCGTCACGCGCGATGGTGGAAGTGCGCTTGATTTTTTGCTGGAGCTGAATCAGGCCGTAAATCAGGGCTTCCGCAGTCGGCGGACAACCCGGCACATAAACGTCTACCGGCACGACGCGGTCGGCACCGCGCACGACGGAATAAGAATAGTGATAATAGCCGCCGCCGTTGGCACACGAGCCCATAGACAACACCCAGCGCGGCTCGGCAAGCTGGTCGTACACGCGGCGCAGTGCAGGCGCCATTTTGTTGGTGAGCGTACCCGCCACAATCATCAGGTCGGCCTGACGGGGGGACGGACGGAAAATGATACCGAAACGGTCAAGGTCATAACGCGCCATACCCGCGTGCATCATTTCCACGGCGCAACAGGCCAAACCGAAAGTAACCGGCCACAGCGAACCGGTACGCATATAGTTCAGCACCGTATCCGCGCTGGTAGTGATGAAACCTTTTTTCAAAACGCCTTCTATTCCCATTCCAGCGCACCTTTTTTCCATTCGTAAACAAAGCCTACCGTCAAAACGACGATAAACACCAGCATAGACCAGAAGCCGTATGTACCCAATTCTTTAAATACCACTGCCCACGGCAGCATAAACGCAACCTCCAAATCGAAGAGGATAAAGAGGATGGCGACGAGGTAATAACGTACGTCGAATTTCATCCTTGCGTTTTCAAAGGCTTCGAAACCGCATTCGTAAGGCGCATCTTTCTCGGCGTAGTGGTGTTTCGGACCCAAAATCGTGCCGAGCAGGATAAACAGCACACCGGCCGCAAGGCCGACGAGGATGAATACGAGGACGGGAAAATAACTGGCCAACATGGTCGTACCTAACTGGTTGACAGACAAATCTTAAAAAGAGATTACCATTTTATCGAATTTCAAAAGCCATTTAAAGGTAAATATCAGCAAATCAGCAAAAAAACCTCAATAAATTCAATAAAGTTATGAGAACAATTCTTATTTGTATTTAATATTTCTAAATTTTAATTTCGGTTTAATCATGTATCATTTCATTCGGATTCTCCGCCTATCCGATTTATGCCCCGAATCCGCCCTCTTTCCAATTCTCAATAAAACATGAGGCCGTCTGAAATAGATTATTTTCAGACGGCCTGCGTACATCACATCCATTTAAATGGAAAAATCAATCGACACCTTTGAGCATGCGGTTCAATACCGGGGCGAGTACCAACAGGATACCGCAGGTTACCGCGCCGATGGTGGCCAGCATCCAGTAGAAATCCAATGGCGACTGAGCATTGTAGTAGTCTTTAAACAACACTCCGCCCAAGGTAAAGCCGATGGACAATGCCAAGAAATTCAAAGCAACCATTTGTGTTTTAAACATGCTCGGTGCGATTTTGGTAGAAAACGACAGCGAAATCGGCGACAGCATCAGCTCGCCTATCGTAATCGCCAGCAATACCAGCATAAACACGATAATCGGCATCGGGGTTCCGGATGAAATATACGGAATAAAACTCAAATAAGAGACGCCGGTTACCAACATGGCCAGTGCAAACTTCAACGGCGTTTTAGGTTGGCGTTTGCCCATTTTCGTCCACACCGCCGCCATCACGCCGGAAAAGAGGACCACCCACATGGCCTGTATCGAATCTTTCCATGAAACAGGCACGGTAAAGCCGAAGAAAGTACGGTCCACCGTTTCGTCAAAATAGACCGTTGCAACGGTGTACACCTGAAACCAAACCGCCCAGAACATACAAATGGTCAAAAACAGCGGAATATAGGCCACAATATAGCGTTTATTGGCCGCTTCAACGTGGCTGCTGCCCAACAGGCGCGCGAAATAAGCGACGACGGTAACGATAACCACGCCCAAGAGCCAGCGGGAGAAGTTTTCAAGGGTGAGTGCGCCGGAAGCAATCACGCTGCCCAACACCAAAACCAGCAACACGCCGACAGCCATGGCGGTCTGCACCTTTTCAGGGCGCAACGGATTGGGAACCGGCGTATGCGGCAGGTTTTTACGGCCGCGCGAATACCACAGCAGGCCGAATGCCATGCCGACGGCCGCCGCGCCGAAACCGTAATGGAAACCCATCCTGTCTTGCAAAATACCGGTCAACAACGGGCCTAAGAAGCCGCCGATATTGATGGAAATATAGAAAATAGAGAAACCGGCATCACGCAATTCGCGCAGGTCTTCCCGTTCATACAAAGAACCGACCATCGAACCGGCAGACGATTTCACGCCGCCGCTGCCCAGCGCGATAAACACCAAACCCAGCAGCAATCCCATCAAACCCGGTACGATCGCCAATAAAATATGGCCGGTCATCACGACGATGCCGGCGATAAACAGGGTACGCTCCGCACCCCAAATGCGGTCGGCCAACCACGCACCGAGAATGGTGGACAGGTAAACGCTGCCGCCGTACGCGCCGACAATGCCGCCGGCCAAGGCTTTATCCATACCCAAACCGCCTTGACTCGCGGTGTAATACAGATAAATCAGCAGGATGCCCTGCATACCGTAGAAGGAAAAACGCTCCCACAGCTCAATATGGAATAGGGTGGATAATTGCAAAGGATGGCCGAAGAAAGTTTTCTCGGCAGAAGACAGCTTTTGACCGGACATTTAATAAGTTCTCCTAATTATATTGGACAGGATCAGGCTTCAGACGGCCTGTTATACCTACCAATCATTTTTATAGAAACTATATATTACCGCCAATCTTTGCATTTGCAAAACATGTTTTAATATTTGCAAAATAATGTTTCTTTCAAACTGAAAAATGCCGTCTGAAATCTTTCAGACGGCATTTTATGTTTTACGGTTTATACGCCTTGTTTCAGGCTGGCTTCGATGAAGCCGTCCAAGTCGCCGTCCAAAACGGCTTTGGTGTTGCCGACTTCGTAGCCTGTGCGCAAGTCTTTGATGCGTGAGGAGTCTAAGACGTACGAACGGATTTGGCTGCCCCAACCCACATCGGACTTACCGTCTTCCAATGCCTGTTTCTCTTCGTTGCGTTTGCGCATTTCCAATTCGTACAGTTTGGATTTCAACATTTCCATCGCAGCAGCTTTGTTGGCGTGTTGCGAGCGGTCGTTTTGACATTGCACCACAATTCCCGTCGGCTCGTGGGTAATACGCACGGCGGAGTCGGTTTTGTTAATGTGCTGACCGCCGGCACCGGATGCGCGGTAAGTGTCGATACGCAAATCGGCCGGGTTGATTTCGATTTCGATGGAATCGTCGATTTCGGGGTACACAAACACGGATGAAAAAGACGTATGGCGTTTGTTGTTCGAGTCAAACGGCGAATAGCGCACCAAGCGGTGAACGCCGGTTTCGGTACGCAGCAGGCCGTAGGCGTACTCGCCTTCCACGCGGATGGTGGCGCGGTTGATGCCCGCGATTTCGCCGTCGTCTTCTTCAAGGATTTCGATTTTGAAGCCTTTGCGCTCGGCGTAGCGGCTGTACATGCGGAACAGCATGCCCGCCCAGTCTTCGGCTTCGGTACCGCCCGCGCCTGCGGTGATGTCGATAAAGCAGTTGTTCGGGTCGGCAGGCTGGTTGAACATTCGTTTGAATTCGAGGTCGGCCATTTGTTTTTCCAAACCGGCCACATCTTCCTGCACGGCGGCGAAACCTTCTTCGTCGTTTTCTTCGACGGCCATTTCAATCAGCATGCGGTTGTCTTCGATGCCTGATGCGATGTTGTCGAGCGTCAACACGATGCCTTCGAGAATTTTGCGCTCTTTGCCGATTTCTTGGGCGCGTTTAGGGTCGTTCCAAAGTTCCGGGTCTTCGGAGAGGCCGATGACTTCTTCCAATCGGTCTTTCTTGCCCTGATAGTCCATATAGACGCGGATGTCTTCGCTGCGCTTCTCCAAGTCATTTAGGGTGTTATTAAGCTGGTTGATTAATTCGGCTTCCATGATTCTTGTGTTCTTTCAAAATTTTAGGGGCGTATTGTAAGGGATTTGCCTGTTTTTTTCCATGACCGGGCCGTCTGAAAATGTGCGGTTTCAGTTTTCAGACGGCCTCGGTTTTGAATTTTTCCAACCAAAGCCGCCAGTCGTTGTCTATCGGCGCTTGTACGGTCATCCGGCTGCCGTCTTCTATGCTTTGAAAACTGAGGCTTCGCGCGTGCAACATCAGGCGTTGCGTGCCGACATGTTCGGCAACGGCATGGTTTTGGCGCAAATCGCCGTAGTTGGTGTCGCCGACGATGGGGTGGAAAATGTGTTTCATATGGCGGCGGAGTTGGTGTTTGCGGCCGGTGTGCGGCGTGAGTTCGGCCCACGAATAACGAGAGGTCGGATAACGCAGGGCGGATTGGAACGGCAACTCGGTTTGCGCCAGACAACGGTAGGCGGTTTGTGCTTCCTGCAAAGTGGCTTCGGTCTGCGCTTCGGCGATTTTGTCGGGCATATATTTGAGGGCGTAATCAATCAGGCCGTCTGAAGGCAGATGGCCACGGACAATCGCCCAATAAGTTTTTTCGATGGTTTTGTTTTCAAACTGCTGCGTCAATAATCGTGCGGCTTCCGTATCGAGGGCAAACAGCAAGACGCCGGAAGTCGGGCGGTCGAGGCGGTGGACGGGATAGACGTGCTGCCCGATTTGGTCGCGCAGGGTCTGCACGGCAAAACGGGTTTCATGTTTGTCTAACCAGCTTCGGTGCACCAGCATTCCAGCAGGTTTGTTGACGGCGATGGTGCGGCTGTCGCGGTGGATAATATCGAGCATGGCGGAGCAGTTGAATAAAAGCAGATATTGTAACGGGCTTTTGAAAATGTGGCAGGCACACTTGCCGCCAAAACCCAACTTTCAGACGGCCTGCCCCTTTCGGGTTACAATACAGCACACAAAACACGAAGGAAAAGCCGTGAGCCTGCTCAAAAAACTGCCCAAACCCATGCTGCCCGACGAAACCCGCCGCGATATTCAGGCGCGCGAGTCGTATCATGTATTGAAGATTATTTCCGAATTTGTCGAAGCCGGCGAAGAATTACGCGCCATTCAGCCGGCCGTCAGCATTTACGGCAGCGCGCGCACGCCCGAAAACCATCCCGACTACGCATTCACATTGCGCTTGGCACGCAAGCTGTCGGATGCCGGATTTTCCGTGATTTCCGGCGGCGGGCCGGGCATTATGGAAGCGGCCAACAAAGGCGCGTTTGCAGGCGCAAGTCCGGCGGTGGGGCTGAATATCGTGTTGCCACACGAGCAAAAAGCCAATCCGTATCAAGATTTGTCGATTAAATTCCAACACTTCTTCCCGCGCAAAGTCATGTTCGTCAAACACGCCGTGGCGTATGTCGTCATGCCCGGCGGTTTCGGCACATTGGACGAATTGTTTGAAAGCCTGACCTTGGTGCAAACCGGCAAAACGCCCGACCGCCCGATTATCTTAGTGGGCAAAGCATTTTGGGCGGGACTGTTGGACTGGATACGCGAACAGTTGCTGGGCAGAAACCTGATTTTGGAAGAGGACTTGAACCTGATCCGCGTCATCGACGACGAAGACGAAATCATCGAAGAAATCTTCGCCCATTACGAAAACCGCTTGGAAGACTTGTCCGAACACCAAAATGCTTGGTCGCTGGGGCTGTAAAAAACTAAGGTTTCAACTGTAAAGGGCGGTTATCCCGCCTGCCCTTTGCTTCATGAATAAAGGCCGTCTGAAAATGTTTTCAGACGGCCTTTTATCTTCTTTCAAAGCGTTTAATTGTTTTCCCACTCGACATGCTCACTCAAGAAACCGCCGCTTTGGTGCGCCCAAAGTTTGGCATACAGGCCTTGTTTCTCGAGGAGCTCGGCATGGCTGCCTTCTTCGATGATGCGGCCTTTGTCCAAGACGATGAGGCGGTCCATCGCAGCGATGGTGGAGAGGCGGTGGGCGATGGCGATCACGGTTTTGCCTTCCATCATTTTGTCGAGGCTTTCTTGGATGGCGGCTTCGACTTCGGAGTCGAGCGCGCTGGTGGCTTCGTCAAGCAACAGAATCGGCGCGTCTTTGAGCATAACGCGGGCGATGGCGATGCGTTGGCGCTGACCGCCGGAAAGTTTCACGCCGCGTTCGCCGACGTGTGCATCATAACCGCGCCGGCCTTTGGCGTCGGAAAGGTTGGGGATGAAGTCGGCGGCTTCGGCGCGTTCGGCAGCGGAAATCATTTCGGCGTCTGTGGCATCGGGGCGGCCGTAGATAATGTTATCACGCACGGATCGGTGCAGCAGCGAGGTATCTTGCGTTACCAGACCAATTTGGGCGCGCAGACTTTCTTGGGTCACGCTGTCCACGTTTTGGCCGTCGATCGAAATCGTGCCGCTTTGCGGTTCGTAAAAGCGCAGGAGTAGGTTGACGATGGTGGATTTGCCCGCGCCGCTGCGGCCGATCAAGCCGACTTTTTCGCCGGGTTTGATGTTCAGATTAAAGCCGTTGAGGAGCGGTTTGCCTGCTTCGTAGGAGAAATCGACGTGTTCAAACTTGATTTCGCCCCGGGTAACTTTCAGCGGCAGGGCTTGCGGCTTGTCGAGGATGGTGTGGGGTTTGGACAGGGTGGCCATGCCGTCGTTGACGGTACCGATGTTTTCAAACAATCGGGCGGATTCCCACATGATGTATTGCGACAAACCGTTCACACGCAATGCCATGGCCGTGGCGGTGGCAACCGCGCCCACGCCGACTTGGCCGTGATACCAAAGCCAAATGCCCAAGGCGGTTGTGCCGACGGTCAGCGAACTGTTGACGATAAAACTGCAGGTGTGCAGCAGCGTTGCCAAACGCATTTGGGCATGGACGGTTACCATAAATTCTTCCATCGACTGCTTGGCATAAGCGGCCTCGCGTGCGCCGTGGGAGAAGAGTTTGACGGTGGCGATATTGGAATATGCATCGGTAATGCGGCCGGTCATCAGCGAGCGCGCATCAGCCTGACGCGCAGCGGTTCTGCCGAGCTTGGGAATCAGGAAACGCATAATCATCGCGAATCCAATCATCCAGCAGATAAACGGCACGATAAGCCAGGCATCGAATGAGGACAGAATCACGCCGGAAGTGATGAAGTACACCAACACATACACAACCATATCGGCAACGGTCATCACCACATCACGCAGCGCCAGCGCGGTTTGCATGACTTTAGCGGACACGCGGCCGGCAAACTCGTCCTGATAAAAGCCCAGGCTTTGACCCAGCATCAGGCGGTGGAAATTCCAGCGCAAGCGCATGGGGAACACGCCTTGCAGGGTTTGCAGGCGCACATTGGAAGCGAAAAAGGTCCAAACGGCAAAAAATGCCACCATGGCCATCATGCCGATTAATGCATGGCCTTTTTCAGCAAAAAGTGTTTGCGGTGTATAAGCGCCGAGCCAGTCGACCACCTTGCCCATAAATTGGAACATCAAGGCTTCCATAATGCCGACGCCGACCGTAAACACGGCCAACACGGCAATCCATTTGCGCACGCCTTCAATGTTGCTCCAAATAAACCGCCACAACCCTTTTTCAGGCGTTTTCGGGGCGGCTTCGGGATAAGGGTCGATGCGGGACTCGAACCATGAGAATATTTTTTTAATCATTGTTTTTGCAAATTTGATAAGACGGCCAGGCCGTCTGAAAAGGATAACTCAAATACATTCAAGACTGTATTTTACGGGAAAAATCCGACCGATGACAGCAGATACCATCAGTCCGACCAAACCAATCTATCGGCTTGACCATCTAAAAATCCCTTTTCTTTGCCCAAAACAAAGGCCGTCTGAAACTTTTCAGACGGCCTTTGCTGGATTTAGGTTGCCCTTAAAAATCACTCTTTACGTTGACGACCCAAATCGGCAGCGGCAGTAAACAAAACGTCGGTGGAAGAGTTCAACGCAGTTTCTGCAGAGTCTTGAATCACGCCGATAATGAAGCCGACGGCAACCACCTGCATGGCCACATCGTTATCGATACCGAACAGGCTGCACGCCAAAGGAATCAGCAGCAACGAACCGCCGGCCACACCGGACGCGCCGCACGCGCTGACGGTAGCCACCAGGCTCAGCAGCAGGGCGGTGGCGAAGTCAACCGTAATGCCTTGCGTGTGCGCCGCAGCCATCGCCAAAACAGTAATGGTAATGGCCGCACCGGCCATATTGATGGTTGCACCCAATGGAATGGAGATAGAGTAAGTGTCTTCGTGCAGACCCAGTTTTTTCGCCAATGCCATGTTCACAGGGATGTTGGCGGCGGAAGAACGGGTGAAGAAGGCATACACGCCGCTTTCGCGCAGGCAGGTAAACACCAGCGGGAAAGGATTGCTGCGGATTTGCGTCCACACAATAATCGGGTTGACCACCAACGCGATAAACAGCATACAGCCGAGCAATACGGCCAACAGCTGCATATAGCCGGCAAGCGCTTCAAAACCGGTTTCCGCAATGGTAGAGGACACCAAGCCGAAAATACCCAACGGCGCAAAACGGATAATCCATTTCACAACGGTCGAAACGGTATCGGCCAAATCAGCCGCCACTTGACGGGTCGTATCCGAACCGTGATGGCGCAAAGCCGCACCCAATATCAGGGCCCAAGCCAAAATGCCGATATAGTTGGCATTGGCCAGCGCATTAATCGGGTTGGCCACCAAATTCATCAGCAGCGTTTTCAACACTTCGATAATGCCGGAAGGCGGCGCAACGGATACATCGCCGGCCGCACGCAGAATCAGCGTGGTCGGAAATACCATGCTGGCGACAACCGCCACCACAGCGGCTGCAAACGTACCAAAAATATACAAAATCAAAATCGGTTTGATGTAGGCCTGATTGCCTTTTTGGTGTTGCGCGATGGCGGCAGTCACCAAAACAAATACCAAAATCGGCGCAATAGCCTTAAGCGCACCGACAAACAGGCTGCCCAGCAGTCCTGCGCTGATACCGACTTGCGGCGCAACTGCACCCACAAGAATACCTAAAACCAAGCCGATGGCGATTTGTACCACCAGGCTGACGCTGTTGAGCGCGTTCAAAAGCGGATTGCCACTTGCCATATCCGTTCCTTCAATTTAAAGATATGTTAAAAAAGTCTTACATTCTAAAATAAAAAATCATTTGTCGGCGAGGTTTTCATGCACACCTCACAAAAACGGCATTAAAGTTTAGCATTTATGACACAGTTAGCACTTTATGCCAAAAATACAGTAAAACCCACTCAAACCCTAATTTAAAGCATACCCATACCATTGCCTTATCCCTCTGTATCTTGATTTCAGACGGCCTGAAATCTGCGCCATAAGGCCGAATACAAAGGCAACTTCATCAGTCAAAATACAAAAATATAAGTATTACAATCGTATAGAAACAAACCAAAATCTTCCCTTAAGTCGCATTTGGCAACATTATCGCGCTAAATTTCCGTTTATAACCATAGCCTGAAACCTTGCAGAAATAATGTTAAAATCCACAGACTGAAGAATTGTCGCTGTCGAACACACATCATGACCAAACTGACCTACCCTGTTTTATTCGCATCTTTGGCGCTCGCCTACGGACACGCGTTGGCAGTAGATACTTCCGTTCCCAAAGCGGAAGACTACGAGGCTGTCCCCGAATCCGAAATGCCCAAGCAGCCCAAAGACGACCAAACAGGCAAACTCAAGCCCAAATTCCCCGTCAAAATCGACACCCAAGACAGCGAAGTCAAAGAAATGCTTGAAGAATACCTGCCGCTGATTACCCAGCAGCAGGACGAAGAGCTGGACAAAGAGCAGGTCGGCTTCCTCGCCGAAGAGGCGCCCGACAACGTCAAAACCATGCTCCGGACCAAAGGCTACTTCAACAGCAACGTCAGTATTCAAGACCATGGCGAGAGCTACACCGTCAACGTTACCCCCGGCCCGCGCACCAAAATCGACAACGTCAGCGTGGCCATCCTCGGCGACGTATTGAATGACGAAAACCTGGCCGGGTACTACCAAAATGCGATGGAAAACTGGCAGCAGCCCATTGGCGAAAACTTCGACCAAGATGGCTGGAATGCGAGTAAAACCTCCGTCCTCAGCGCGGTAACGCGCAAAAAATACCCTTTGGCGAAACTTACCACCACCCAGGCCACCATCAATCCCAATACCCAAAAGGCCGACTTAAACGTCATCGTGGAAAGCAACCGCCCGATTTACTTTGGCGAGTTCCAAATCACCGGCACGCGCCGCTACCCTGAAAGCGTGGTTTCCGGCATGGCGCGCTTCCAACCCGGTTCGCCTTACGACTTAGACAAAATCCTCGACCTGCAACAGGCGCTCGAGCAAAACGGCCACTATTCCGGCGCGTCCGTACAGGCCGACTTCGACCAACTGCAAGGCGACCGCGTTCCCGTCAAAATCAACGTGACCGAAGTCAAACGCCACAAACTGGAAACCGGTATCCGCTACGACTCTGAATACGGAATCGGCGGCCGCATCGCCTACGACTATTACAACCTCTTCAACAAAGGCTACATCGGCTCGGTCGTTTGGGACATGGACAAATACGAAACCACGCTGGCCGCCGGTATCAGCCAGCCGCGCAACAACCGCGGCAACTACTGGACAAGCAACGTTTCCTACAACCGCTCGACCACGCAAAACCTTGAAAAACGCGCCCTGTCCAGCGGCATTTGGTATGTCCGCGACCGCAACAATATCGATGCCCGCTTCGGCCTCGAATTCATTACCGAAGACCGCAAAGTCCCCGACACCAGCTACGATTTGGGCCGAAGCCATGCCACCATGCTGACCGCCTCATGGAAACGGCAAAGCATCGAAACCGAGCTGCATCCTCAAAACGGCTACTACCTCGACGGCAAAATCGGCTCGACCTTGGGCAAATTCCTCTCCTCCACCCAAATGGCGCGCGCTACGGCACGGGCAGGCTATTTCTTCACGCCTGAAAACAAAAAAATCGGTACGTTCATCGTACGCGGACAGGCAGGCTACGTTTATGCCCGCGAAGGCGAAGAAGTGCCTTCCAGCCTGATGTTCCGCACCGGCGGCGCAACTTCCGTACGCGGTTACGAACTCGACAGCATCGGCTTGGCAGGCCCCAACGGCTCCGTCCTGCCGCAACGCGCCTTGGTGGTCGGCAGCCTCGAATATCAATTTCCGGTCACCAAAAGCTTCTCCGGCGCCATCTTCCACGATGTCGGCGATGCGGCAAGCAACTTCAAACACATGACCTTAAAACACGGTACCGGCTTGGGCGTGCGCTGGTTCAGCCCGGTTGCGCCGTTCTCCTTCGACATTGCCTACGGCCACCACGACAAAAAAATCCGCTGGCACATCAGCTTAGGCACAAGGTTTTAACAAACATACACCATCCATTTTTTCAGACGGCCTCAGCCATTCCAGGCCGTCTGAACAACAGACAAACAGAAAAATATCATGACCGATACTGCAAACACTTCCACGCCGTCTGAACAACAGCCCGCCCCGCCAAAGCGCAAAAAACGCCTGTTGCGCGGCTTTGTCCTGTCCGCCTTGGGCGTATTGACCGTTTCCGCCGGCGCGATCGGCTGGCTGGTCGGTACGGAATCGGGTTTGCGTTTCGGTTTGTACAAAATCCCGTCATGGTTCGGCGTCAAAATCTCTTCGGACACACTGAAAGGCACGCTGATTGAAGGTTTTGAAGGCGACAAATGGTTGATTGAAACAGACGGTGCGGACATCAAAATCAGCAGCTTCCGCTTTGATTGGAAACCGTCCGAGCTGACCCGTCCGTCCTTGCACATCACCGAAGTCGTGGCCGGCGACATCGCCATTGTGACCAAACGCACGCCGCCCAAAGAAGAAGAGCCGTCAAAAGGCCTGCCCGACAGCATAGACTTGCCCGTTACCGCCTATCTCGACCGTTTGGAAACCGGCAAAATCAGCGTGGGCAAGCGTTTTGACAAGCAGACCGTCTATCTCGACCATCTGCACGCGGCCTATCATTACGACAAAAAAGAACACCGCCTCCACATCAAAACCGCCGACACGCCCTGGAGCAGCTCGACAGGCGCGGTGGTGCTCGGTTTGAACAAACCTTACGTCCTCAATACCGCCATCTACACCAAAGGCCAGCTTGAGGGCGAAACCATACACGGCACGGTGCGCCTGTGGGGCAGCCTGCAAGACGTGTACACCGACCTGCTGCTCGACGGCGACAACGTTCATTTGTCTGCCAAATCCACCATCCACCCATTCGCCGACAGCCTCAACGAAACCGTCGGCGAAATCCTGGTTAAAGGTTCCAACATCAATCCGCAGGCCTTCCTGCCCACTCTGCCCAAAGCACGTCTGAATTTCGACGCCACCACCATTCCGTCCTTTACAGACGGCGTTGCACTGGAAGGCTCGATTGACTTGGAAAACGACCAAGCCGGTTTTGCCGATGAAAATCATATCCCCGTCAAACGCATCCTCGGCGAATTCATCGTCGACGACAAAGGCACGGTCAAAATCGAAGACATCGGCGTCGGCCTGCTCAAAGACGGCAGCATTGATGTATCCGGCTCTATCGACACCGCCCAAGATCAGCTCAAACTCGCACTGGGCATCAACAATACCGGCGCAGACGACTTTGTCCGTCAAAACATTGCAGGCCGTCTGAACGGCAGTATCGACGTCAAAGGCGAAACCTCCTCCCCCGTCGTCAACTGGAATCTCGACAGCGGATTTGCGCGCACAGACGGCATGCTGTTTTTCCAAACCGACAAACAGCTCGGCCAGCGCACGCTCAAGCTCGACAAAGTCCGCCTGGTTCCGCAAAACGGCGGCGAACTCAACGCCAAAGGCTCGCTCGAACTCTTCAAAGACCGCAAACTGCAACTGGACATCGTCAGCAAAGCCTTCAACCCTGCGCGCATCGATCCGCAGCTTCCTCAAGGCAGCGTCAACGGCAACATCAACTTGACCGGCATACTGGCGCAAGAAAAATTCGCCGGCAAAATGCAGTTTGCACCGAGTACGCTCAACGGCGTTCCACTCAGCGGCAAAGCCGACGTCGCCTATGAAAACAAACACCTCTCTCGCGCCCTGACCGACCTGACCCTCGGCAACAACATCGTCAAAACCAACGGCAGCTTCGGCAAAAAAGGTGACCGCCTCAATCTCAATATTACCGCCCCCGATTTGTCGCGTTTCGGCTTCGGCTTGGGCGGGCTGCTCAACGCGCGCGGCTACATCTCCGGCAGTTTTTCAGACGGCCTCAAAACCCTTGAAGCCGATTTGAACGGCGAAGCGCGCAACTTCAAAGTCGCCGATGCCGTCAACATCCGCACCCTCGACTTCAAGCTCAAAGGTTCGCCCGACACCAACCGTCCGCTGAGTGCCGACATTAAAGGCGAACACATCGCCGTCTCCGGCGGCGCGGCCATGATCGACAACGTCAACCTGCTCATCAGCGGCACAGGCTCCCACCACCACATCCGCGGCAACAGCAACATGGCGGTGGACAGCAAACGCTACAAGCTCGACCTCGACGCCGCCGGCGGCCTCAACAAAGACCAAACCCAATGGAAAGGCACGGTCGACACGCTCGACATCAGCGGCGCGTTCAACCTCAAACTGCAAAACCGCCTCAACCTCGAAGCCGGCAGCGAACGCGTTTCCCTCAGCAGCGCACGCTGGGCGGCCATGGGCGGCAGCCTCAACCTGCAAAATTTCGTTTGGGACAAAAAAGCCGGCATTACCAGCAAAGGCAGCGCGCAAAATCTGCACATTACCGAGTTGCACAACTTCTACACCCCGCCCATCGAACACAACCTCGTCTTGGGCGGTGACTGGGATTTGGCGTACAGTCAAAACGCGCGCGGCTTCCTCAACATCAGCCGTCAAAGCGGCGACATCATCCTGCCGGGCAAAGACCTGAAAAACAAACAGCCTTTGGGACTTTCCGCACTCGCCCTGCGCACCCGTTTCCAAAACGGCCGCATCGACAGCACGCTGGAAGGCAACACCCGCTTCGGCAAAGTTGACGGCACCCTCGGCATCGCCCAACAGTTCGGCAACAACATCAACAACGCCCCCGTCAGCGGCAAGGTCAATATCAGCGTTCCCGATCTGGGCTCGCTCAAATCCTTTATGCCGGCCACAGCCCAAGGCATTACAGGCCGTCTGAACGCGACCGCCACCATCGGCGGCCGACTCGGTTCGCCTACCGTCAACAGCAACCTCGACCTCCAAACCAATTACGGCCGGGCCGACGGCATTGTCAACATCGGTCAGGGTACCAGCTTCGATACCGCCCCTCTGAGCGGCAAGCTCAACCTGAACGTCGCCAACCTCGAAGTCTTCCGCAACTTCCTGCCCGTCGGCCAAACCCTCAAAGGCCGTCTGAACGCCGCCGTCAACTTGGCAGGCCGTCTGAACGATCCGCAACTGAGCGGCCAGATTAACGGCGACAACCTCTATTACCGCCATCAAACCCAAGGCCTGATTCTCGACAACGGCGTATTGCGTTCACGCCTGCAAGGTCAAAAATGGGTGATCGACAGCCTCAAATTCCACCGTGGCGGCACGATTGAGCTCAAAGGCGCGGTCAACCTTGCCAACGCCAACCCCGATGTCGACGTGGACATCGTCTTCGACAAATACCGCACCCTTTCACGTCCAAACCGCCAACTGCAGCTCTCCGGCGCGGCCAAAGTCCTCTACAATCCGGAAAAAGGCGTATCGCTCAACGGCACGCTCAACACCGACTACGGCAGGTTTGGTTCGCAAAAATCCTCCATGCCGACCCTCGATGACGACGTGGTCGTACTGGGCGAAACCAAAAAAGAAGCAACGGCCACCACGCCGATTAATCTGAACCTTGTCTTGAACATCAACGACAATGTCCGCTTTGTCGGCTACGGCGCAGACGTTACCATCGGCGGCAAACTGACCATCACGTCCCGCCCCGGCGAAGCCGTCCAAGGCGTCGGTACCGTGCGCGTTGTCAAAGGCCGCTACAAAGCCTACGGCCAAGACCTCGACATCACCAAAGGCTCGGTTTCCTTTGTCGGCCCGCTGACCGATCCGAACCTCAACATCCGTGCCGAACGCCGTCTCTCCCCGGTCGGCGCAGGTGTCGAAGTCCTCGGCAGCCTCAGCAATCCGCGCGTGACCTTGGTTGCCAAAGAAGCCATGAGCGAAAAAGACAAACTCTCCTGGCTCATCCTCAACCGTGCCAGCAGCGGCAGCGACGGCGACAACGCCACACTCTCCGCCGCCGCCAGCGCATTGCTTGCCGGTCAAGTCAACGACCGCATCGGCCTTGTCGATGATTTGGGCTTTACCAGCAAACGCAGCCGCAACGCCCAAACCGGCGAGCTCAACCCTGCCGAACAAGTCCTGACCGTCGGCAAACAGCTCACCAACAACCTCTACGTAGGTTACGAATATGGCATCTCCAGCGCCGAACAATCCGTCAAACTCGTGTACCAACTGACCCGCGCCATCCAAGCCATTGCCCGCATCGGCACACGCTCATCCGGCGGCGAATTGAAATACACCATCCGCTTTGACAACTGGTTCGGCAAAGACGAACCAGAGCCGGAAGAACAACACTAAAAGCCGTGAAAAAGGCCGTCTGAAATTTATCTTTCAGACGGCCTTTATCTTGTTCTGCCGTATCAAAATCCGCAGCCATGCCTCAAAAGGCAAAGGCCAACGGCGCAAGTTTGAAAATAAAGGCAACTAAAAAAGTGAGCGGCCAGCCACAGCTTATTCAAGATTAGCGATAAATCAAGCGGACACAAAAAGGCCGTTTGAAACTGACAGGGGTAGGTTTCAGACGGCCTTTTTTGAATCATCGAAACATCTTGTGCATGGCGTTGCTAATTAATGCGAGCTGTTTCTTATATTCGCGGCAACGGGGACAGAGCGACAGGTGCACGGCAAGGGCAATGCGGTTAAAAAGACTGAGACGCACTTGGTCTTGCTGTTTGGAAATCAGATCGGTTATTTTGCGGCATTTTTTCATGGCGTTTTCCTGTCAGACATGGGAGAACCATTTGATTTGCAGACACTGGCGCAAGGTTTCGCGCGCGCGGTGCATGATGGTGTGGTAGTTGGCATGGCTGATGCCGCATTGTTCGCGGATTTCATCGCTTGAAAAGCCAAGAATCTCTTTCATGGTAAACACGCGGGCGGTGTTTTCCGGCAGATGGTAGAGGCAGGTCTGCAAAACTTGGTAGAACTCTTTATTGTTCAAACTGGCTTCGGGCGAGTCCCAACCCTGAGGCTGTCCTTCGTCCGTCCAATGTCCGTCGGCGGCAAAATGTCCTTCAAAGGCTTCATCCAAGGCTTCCTCGTCGCGCGTGACGAAAACTTGGCGTTGCCGCCCGATTTGGCGCAGGCAGTCGGTAATTTTGTTTTTTAAGATTGCAAACAGCCAGCTGCTCACCTGGGCGCCACCTTTAAAACCCTCGGCCGCGCGGTAGGCGGAAAGCATGGTTTCCTGTACGAGGTCTTCCGCTAAATCGGGGCGGTCGGGCAGCTGGATATGGGCAAAGCGCAGCAGCAGTTTGCGGGATTCGGCAAGCTCGGCATTGGTCAGTTCGGGTAGGGCCATAATGTATCAGTATGAAAGGAATGATCAATATGCTTCTGATTTTACGCTGATACGGCAAGAGCATGCGATTGAATCTATAAACGATTTCAGTAGTATTTTTGTTTCGCCGAAACCGACTGCGTCCGTTTCAGACGGCCTTGATTTATGCTGCAACCAAAATGCCCTGTTCCAGCCAGTCCGCCCATTTCTGCCTTAATGCGTCCTGCCAAGCGTTTTCAGACGGCATGAACTCTGCCAGCATGGTTTGCAGGCCGTTTAGGGAAGTGGGCGTCTCTGCCAGCGTTTCCAGCAATAATGCGTCGAAATCGTCGAGCGTTTGATACATCACGTCGTCTTCCTTATCGCGCCACACCAAAACGGCAGTTTCCGCCTCCTGCAATTCGTCGGTCACGTCATACTGATAACGGCGCACAAAGGCGGCGGGAGAAAGGGTGTACGCCAAATCGTCTGAATCTGTATGGACTGCTTGGCTGTCGGTTTGAGCGGTTTCGGCGAGCAGCTGGGAGTGTTCAAAGTCCATCAGTGCCAAGAGGTCGTCTGAAAGCGGCAGGCTTTGGCAATATCGGAGAAACTCACCGGGAATTTCTTGAAAATAGGGCGTTTGGGCGCGCGCGTCGCGGACGAAACCTTCTTTCAGACGGCCCCATTCTTCGCTGTCAAAGTATTGTAGCGTTTCGGTATAACAGCGGTCGATAAAGCTGTGAATATTGTTGCGTATCAGGCGGATATAGACATTCAGGCGCTCTTGCTGCAGTCCGTCTGCGGCTTTGCCTTCGCGTATGGCTTGGGCAAAGCGGTGTTGGTATTGGGCGGAAGTTTCAGGCTGCACGGCGGTATTCCTTTCCGGCACGCGTTTGATAGTCGGCGATTTTGGCAACTTCGGCTTCGAGTTCGGCAAAAGGCGGAAAATTGAAATCGCGTTCCAACAGGGTGGGCGGAATCGTCGGCAGCTTGGCATAGGCGAGTTCGAGCAAATCCCAAACGGTCGGTAAAACCGCCGCGCCGTGGGTATCAATCAACAATTCCGGTGTTTCCACATCGTGTCCGGCGATGTGGATGTAACACACGCGCCCTGCATCCACATTTTCTAAAAAGGCTTCGGGCGACAACAGGCCGTGGTTGACGGCGTTGACGTAGATATTGTTCACATCGAGATGAATGCCGCAGTCGGCCTCGCTTGCAACCGCGTTAAGGAATTCAACCTCGTTCATCTCGGCAAGCGGAGAATGCAGGTAGTAGGACGTGTTTTCTACGGCAATACGGCAGCCCAACCGATCCTGCACTTCGCGGATACGGCGCGCGGTATGTTGCACCATTTCTTCGGTGAAGGGCAGCGGCAAAAGGTCGTAGAGATGACCGCCGTCGTGGCAGTAGCTCAAATGGTCGGAGAAAAACGTGCAATCGTAACGGCGCATCATTTCTTTGATTCCGTCTATCAAGGCGGTATCCAGCGGGGCTTGTCCGCCCAGCGACATGGATAATCCGTGCAACGCCAGCGGCAGCCGTTCCGCCACACGGTCAAACTGTTTGCGCGCCCTGCCGCCCATTTTCAGCCAGTTTTCGGGGGCGGCTTCAATAAAGCGTATCGGGCTGTCGTCTGAAAGCGAGAGGAAGTCTTCCGCCAAGTCGCGGCGGTAGCCCAAGCCTGCATGTTGAATCATGGTGATGTCCTGTTATGGTGCCGTATGAACGACAAAGTCGCATTTTCGTTTGTAAAATGCGACTTTGTTAAAGGTATGTTGCAGGATTATTTAGAACCGCATTTACCTTCGCCGCATTTGCCTTCTACTACTTTGGCAGCTTTGGCTTTAGATGCTTTGCCTTTTTTGGCGTGTGCTTTTTTCATGGCTGCGCCGCAAGTACCTTCGGCAGCTTTAACAGTTTTCTCAACGGCCACGTCGCTGGCAGCTTTATCAGCGGCAACAACACCGGCAGCCAAAGACAGGGACAGTGCACCGGCCAGAGCAGCAGCTACATTTTTTTTCATTTCAACTTCCTTTTTAAAATATGGGTTTTAAAACAAATCAAGGGATAATATCGGGCATTTAAAGTCGGCCCGCGACCATTAATCCTTAAAGATAATCCTTAAAGAAAATGCTTGATGCGGCAACAGCGTTTCTTCAGCAGTGCATCCAAAGACAGACGGCCTGCGCCCTGTAACAGGACAGGAAATAAAACCACCAAATAAATCAGTGCCATTTTATAACCGTTGTCGCACACATTGTAACCCAAGCCGGCATGTACCGCAGACCATGCGACAGCCGTTACGACCATCAATCCCAGCGCGGACAGCCGCGTTGCCAAGCCGACAATAAGCAGCGCAGGCAAAACCAGTTCCGCCCACATCGCCAAATTCCAGTTGACCGTATCCGACAACAAATTGAACGGAAAGGGAAATTGACTGTTTATTTCTGCAAACCAGTTTTCCCCGTTCCATTTTTCCAGGCCGGACTCAAGAAATTCATACGCGGCAAAAAGCCTGAGTGCCAACAAGCCGAAAGCGGCCTGCCAAGAGGGATTGGATGAGGTGTTCATTTATTTTCCTAATCGATGTGTGTCGAATGGGCTGGGACGAAAAATCCATCGGCACCATCCCATCTTTCATGCCTGTTTAGACGCGGCAGCTTTAAAAAACTGACAAAACAAATGAAGATATTTTCTTATTCATTGTTTTATAAAGATTAAAAATTCAAAAAGGCCGTCTGAAACGCCATGTTTGATTGGGTTTCAGACGGCCTTTGATGATCATTGCGCTGAATTAATCTGCTTGTTTGCACAATTCGACAATCTCCGCGCCGTATTTGTCGGTTTTTTCCTCATTCATGCCGTGGATTTCCGCCAGCTCCGCCAAATCTTGCGGCCGTCGGGCGGCAATCGCGCGCAGGGTAACTTTGCTGCATATCTGATAAGCTTCGAGCCCTTCATGGCGGGCAGTGTCGATGTTCCACTGAAGCAGACGGCGCATCAAGCGGCGTTTGCGTTTGTCCTCTTCGCTCAGGCCGTCTGAAAACGGGCGGCAGATGTTTAAAATGCCCTCACCGTATTGTTCGATGCGTTTTTCGCCGAGTTTATACACGCCTAAAAGATCGATGGGTTCGGCAGGCGTATTGGTCAGTAAGTCGTCCATGCTTTCGTTGGAGAATACCGTACCCAGCGTGACTTGATCGGCACTTGCCTGCTGCTCGCGCCAAGTTTCCAAAGCCTGTTTTAAGGCCTGTTCGCGCTCGCCCAAACTGTGGATAACTTGTGTACTGTCTGTGGAAACTGTACCGGCTTCAGCCGTTTCGCAAACGTCGAGTATCTCCAAACCGAATTTATTGATTTTCGCCTCGCCCAAGCCGTAGATTTGATGCAAATCTTCCAAACTTCGGGGCATTTTTTCGACAATATCGCGCAGGGTTTTGTCGCCGCAAACCACATAGGCCGGCACTTCCTCCGCCCGGGCGCGTTGTTGCCGCCATTGGCGCAATGCCTGCCACAAACGCTCTTCGCGCTCGGTACGCAACCAATCGTCTTTCGGCTTTTGGGTGGCCGTTTTTTCGCGGCGCAGGGGGCGCAGCATGACTTCGGTTTCACCCTTGAGGACTTTTTTTGCCGCTTCGGTCAGCTGCAGGGCTTGATGCTGCTCGACGTTAACAGTGAGATAGCCCAAGCTGATGCACTGGCGGATGACACTGCGCCATTCCTTGTCGGTCTGTTCGCTACCGATGCCGAATGTGGATAATTTGTCATGGCCGTTGCGCTGTATCCAATCGTCGCTTTTGCCGCGCAAAAGGTTGGTGATGTAACCGGCGGCAAAACGTTGTCCGGCGCGGTACACGCAGCTGAGTAATTTTTGCACCAACACCGTGCCGTCAAACCGCACGGGCGGATGCAGGCAGTTGTCGCAATGGCCGCAGGGTTCGGATTCTTCTCCGAAATGTTTGAGCAGCAGTACGCGGCGGCAGGCTGCGGTTTCGCAGACGGAAAGCATGGCATCGAGTTTTTGCATTTCGATTTGCTTTTGCACTTCGTCGCTGTTGCCTTCTGCAATCCGTTCGCGCAGCAACACCCAATCGTTCAAGCCGTAACACAGCCAGCTCACGGCAGGCAGCCCGTCCCGGCCGGCGCGCCCCGATTCCTGATAGAAATGTTCGACACTCTGGGGCATATCGAGATGGGCGACAAAGCGCACGTCGGGTTTGTCTATGCCCATGCCGAACGCCACGGTCGCCACCACAATAATATTGTCTTCATGCGTAAAGCGGCGTTGGTTTTCCTCGCGTACGTCCATGCTCAAACCGGCATGATACGGAATCGCCTCCAAGCCGTTTTCACACAAAAACTGCGCCACATCCTCGACTTTTTTGCGGCTTAAGCAATACACAATGCCGCTTTGCCCATGCATCTGCTTGCGGATGAAATCCAGCAATTGTTTTTTGCCATTATTTTTTTCGATAACCTGATAATAAATATTCGGGCGGTCAAAGCTGGAAATAAATTCGGGCGCATTGTCCAAGTGCAGATAATGCTTGATGTCGGCGCGCGTGGCCGCATCGGCGGTAGCGGTCAGGGCGATGCGCGGGACGTTCGGATAGCGTTCGGCAAGCATGCCGAGCTGTTGATATTCGGGGCGGAAATCGTGTCCCCATTGGCTGACGCAATGCGCCTCATCAATGGCAAACAGACTGACGGTTTGTTGGTCGAGAAAACGCAAAAAGCGGTCGGTAACCAAGCGTTCCGGTGCGACATAAAGCAGTTTCAGACGGCCTTGGGCAAGCTTGTCGGCAATCTCACGCGCCTCATCCGCCGATGTGCTGCTGTTGACTGCCGCCGCTTCAATCCCGGCCACATGCAGGCTGGCCACTTGGTCGTTCATCAGCGCAATCAGCGGCGATACGACAACCGCCACGCCTTCGCGCATCAGCGCCGGAATCTGGTAACACAAAGACTTACCCCCGCCCGTCGGCATCAGCACCATCAAACTCTCGCCGCCGGCCAAAGCATTGACGATAGCCTCCTGCTTGCCACGAAATTCGGGATAACCGAATACTTCGTGCAAAATCTGTTTGGCGGTCGGCTGAGGCATAATGGTTCCGTAGAATAGGGGAAAGCGTTATTTTAACGGTTTTGCACCCGCATATGTGCGGAACATTTTGCCGCCGCTTTTTCAGACGGCCTGAAATTCAACTCTATTAAACTTGTTTGATTTTAAATAAAGATTTGTTTTATTTTAAATGAAATGTATGAAGGCCGTCTGAATCCTACTCTTCGGATTTCAGACGGCCTTTCAAAAATAAAATCTTTAGGCTTTTTTGACGAACTCAGATTTCAAGTTCATCGCGCTGCCATCGATTTTACAACCGATATTGTGGTCGCCCTCTTGCAGGCGGATGCCTTTGACTTTGGTACCTTGCTTGATGACCATAGAGCTGCCTTTGACTTTCAAATCTTTAATTAAGACAACCGTATCGCCATCTTGCAATACTGCGCCGTTGGCATCTTTGACTTCCAATACATCATCGCTTGCAGCCGCAGCATCGGCCTCGTTCCACTCATGGGCGCACTCAGGGCAAACGTATTGGGCACCGTCTTCGTAAGTGTATTCGGAGTGGCATTTCGGGCAGGGAGGTAGAGACATGAGGTTTCCTTATAAATATGATAAAAGAAGCGTAAAACGCAAATAATACAATGTCTAAATTATTGATTCGCCTTGCTGCCGCCTACGCCGTAAACGGCATTCCACGCCGCATCCAACATCTGGCCGGCTTGTTGCAGCTTGGCATTTTGCTGCTCTTTCTGAGCCAAGGCCGTCTGAATTTCGCCTTTCAAACGGTCAATATCGGATTGCGCAGCCTGCAAACGGCGCTGCGCGCTTTCCAAATCGCTTTGCAGGGAAATGATTTTGCTGTCGTTGCTGTTTTGCTCATGCAAAGCGGCGCGGTAAACCGATTGGACGGACAGCAAACGGTCTTCCGCCTCACCGGCATACGCCGCGGCGGCAGATAACATCATCAGGGCAAGTAAGGTTTTTTTCATGGGTTTTCCTTTAAAGTTGTTTGATTTGTAAAGTAAAGCGCAGAGCCGATTTTTCAGCCGCCAAGTTTACATAATAGGCTTATTGGTCTTTGTTCTTGATGGTTTATTTTATCCAATCCGGACATTCAGGCTGATGATAAAAATTAATTCAATCGGCAGTTGTGACAGGCAGGTGGCTATTATTTTCTCATATTCTCCGCCTTATTCCATTATTTTCTGGTTTTATTATAAAAGGCCGTCTGAAACATTTCAGACAGCCTTCCCTTTAATTACGTTTTAAGAACGACTTATCCCCTGTGCTTGTGACTGCGCATACTGTCTTTGCTGTTCTTCATACTCAAAACGCTGCGTCGCTTCCTGAACCTTTGCAAGGCTTTCTTCTATCGGAATATAGGCTGCTGTCTGCATATCCATAGATACTCGATTCAATATGGGATTACGCTCACCAATCAGATACTGTCCGTCTTTTACATTAAACAGCGTGACATCTGTCATTTTTTTGGAATAACCCAACGCAGTAAGAGCCATTGCAGAGTTTTGCAGTTTTGCTTCCTCAATCGGTATCCCATTTTTCTCATGGTATTCGGTTAGATGTCCTTTTACTGCATTGAAAAGATTTTGGGTTTCTGGGGCAAGAGATTGTAGTTTAGATACAAAAAAGGACTGTGAATATTGTAGTAGCTGTTCTTTCTCATTTTTAAATGATAATTTCATTTCCTCAGTAAAAACGCGATTATCTTTCAAATTATTTATCGTCTCTCCTCTTTTTACTGCATCATAGATCCATTTTTCCAATGGATCTTTAGTTTCTCCTTTGATTTTTGCTTGCTCCCATTTGAAATATTCCTTTTGTCCAACGGCATTATTCCATTTATCCATGTTAACTTCTTTTCGCCAATCTTCCATACTCATGTTAGCAGGCTTATTAGAAATATCTTCATGATCATCAAGTATTGCTTTAGCTCGATCACGTCCTATTGCCTTAGATAATTCATGAAATTGATCCTGAAATACAGGGTAAACGATACCAGAACCAGATATTAATGTACTTTCAGCTACTTTTTGAATATTTTGAGTAATAACTGCACTTAAAAGAGCATGTCTATATGCATCATAACTATTATTATGTGGTCTTTTATCATCTTCGCCTGCAAAGCCACCATATTCATTAGCCTTTTTTACTGCATACGACACAAAAGTACTAGGGCTATAATAGTAGTCACTCATTTTCACACTTCCCTAAATTAAAGTTAGAAAAACTTGAATTATTTGATATTTCTGCCTGTAAACAAATATTTTTATTTATGGGATAACAAACTTCGGGTTGTTTGTTCATAGGCCATGATTCAATGTAATAAACCTTCTCAAATTTTCCATTTTTTTTACCCCAAAATATTGTTTTATCTTCTACCATCTTGTAAAAAAATAAATCTTGTCCTAATTTATTTTCAAAATCAGTTTCCAATACATAAGGTTCTTGAATACAAACTTCATCATACCCATTAAAAATCTCGATTAAAGGGATACTATTTTTTCCTTGAATTAATGGAAATAAGTTATTATTTCCATTAAAAAATCTAAAAAATAGACAAATAAACACTATTAATATAAATATGAGTACTAGAATAACTTTAAAAGAAATTTTTTTCATAATCATACCCTTATAAAGACGTAATGATTATAGTCTGAAGACTAAATCTGAACAACCCAAAAGGCCGTCTGAAAAATTTTCAGACGGCCTTTTATCATTCATGCCTTACGAACGGATCCGTTTCAACACTTCTTCTTTGCCGATTAATGCCAATACGGCATCAACGCTTGGGGTTTTTGCCGTACCGCAGACAGCGAGGCGCAAAGGCATACCGAGTTTGCCCATTTTGATGCCTTCTTCGTCACAGAAAGGTTTGAAAAGGTCGTGGATGGCTTCGGCGTTCCAGTCTTCCAAACCCTCGAGGCGTTCGGCAAAGCGCAGCATACGGGCGGCGGCTTCGTCGTCCCAATGTTTCTGCACGTCCGCTTCGGCAGGGGTTTGTTTGACGTAGAAGTAGAGGCACTCGTCGGCAAGCGTGTTCAGGTCTTGGGCGCGGTCTTTGACCAATGCCAACACATCTTCCAAAGCAGGCTTGCTTGTTTCATGGATATCGCGCAGGGCGAGGCGCGGTTTCACCATTTCGACCAGTTTGTCGTTAGGTGTGATTTTGATGTGTTCGCCGTTAATCCAGTAGAGTTTCTTCAAGTCCATGCGGCTTGGAGATGGGGAAACGTCTTTCAAATCAAACCATTCGATGAATTGTTCCATCGTAAAGAACTCGTCGTCGCCGTGCGCCCAGCCCAAGCGTGCCAGATAGTTGAGCATGGCTTCGGGCAGGATACCCATTGCGCCAAAATCGGTGATGGCAACGGTATCGCCGCTGCGTTTGGAGATTTTTTTGCCTTGTTCGTTAAGAATCATCGGCAGGTGGCCGTATTCAGGCAGGGTAGCGCCGATGGCTTTTAATATGTTGATTTGTTTCGGGGTATTGTTCACATGGTCGTCACCGCGGATAACGTGGGTAACACCCATGTCGTAGTCGTCCACCACAACGCAGAAGTTGTAGGTCGGCGTGCCGTCGGCGCGGGCGATAATCAGGTCGTCAAGTGCTTCATTGGGGATAGAGATTTCGCCTTTGACCAAGTCCGTCCATTTGGTCACACCGTCCAAAGGCGTTTTGAAGCGGACAACGGGTTGCATGTCGGCAGGGATTTCGGGCAGGGTTTTGCCTTCTTCCGGACGCCAGCGGCGGTCGTAAGTCGCCGTGCCTTCTTTTTCGGCTTTCTCGCGCATGGCTTCCAGCTCTTCTTTGCTGCAATAGCAGTAGTAGGCATGGCCTTTTTCTAAAAGTTCGGCGATGACTTCTTTATAGCGGTCGAAACGGCGGGTTTGGTACACGACGTTGTCGGCGTTGTCGTAGTCCAGGCCGACCCATTTCATGCCGTCGAGGATGATGTTGACGGATTCGGCGGTAGAGCGCGCCAAGTCGGTGTCTTCGATACGCAATAAGAATTCGCCTTTATGATGGCGGGCAAACGCCCATGAGAACAGGGCGGTGCGTACGCCGCCGATGTGCAGGTAGCCGGTGGGGCTGGGGGCGAAACGGGTTTTGACGGTCATGATGGCTCCAAAATCTTTTAAAACGGTTATTTTACTTTTTCGGCAAGGTTTAAACAATGTAAGGCCGTCTGAAAATAATGTCGGCGCAGAAGGACCGTCTGGGAACTTTTCTCCTGAAAACAAGACAAATGATAATCATTTCTTTGAAAGTATCCGCTCATGAACAAACGCGCTTTATTTGCCTCCCTCGCCCTCCTGCCCCTTTTTGCCCAAGCCGAAATCAAAACTATCAAAGACGTATTGGGACGCGAAGTCAAAGTCGATGTCCCGGTCAAACGCGCGGTTTTGGCGTTTTACTATCCCGACTATATCGCGGTAACGGGCGCGGACAAATTTAAAAACGTCATCGGCATTTCGCGTGAGTTTTGGGAGAAATTCAATCCCGGCAGCTGGGCGATGTTCAAACAGAAGCTGCCTACGCTGCAAAACATTGCGGACATCGGCAACATCAACACCGGCACGTTTTCACTGGAGAAAACGCTCGCGCTCAAGCCGGACGTATTGATTCTGGCCGACTGGCAGTATAAGGCCGTCGCCACCCACCTGCCGCGCATTGAAGCGGCAGGCATACCCGTCGTCGTGGTCGATTTCAACGCCGAAACCGTCGCGCGGCACACGCGCAGTGCGGAAATTTTCGGCGAACTCAACGGTACGCAGGCGCGCGCCCAAAAAATTGCCGCCGAATACGCCCGAGGCATTGCCGACATCCAAAAACGCGTCGCGCGCGCCAAGCAGTCCAAACCGAAAATCTATATCGAGTTCGGCGACAAAGGCCCGTCCGAATACAGCTACACCTTCGGCAAAGATATGTGGGGCGCGATTGCCGACACAGTAGGCGGCAACAATATCGCCGCGCCTTACGTTAAAAACTGGGGACCGATAAACCCTGAAAAATTCCTGACGGCCAAACCCGACGTCATCGTCATTTCGGGGACGGAAAACGGCCATAAAGACAAGCCTGGCATTATGGCGATGGGCATAGGCATCAGCCAGGCCGATGCGCAACGCCGCCTGGCCGGATTTGTCAAACGCAAAGGCTGGGCAGACATTCCTGCCGTCAAAAACAAACGCGTTTACGGCATCTACCACACCGCCTCCCGCTCGCTCACCGATTTGGCCAGCGCGCAATTTATCGCCAAAACCCTGTATCCGCAGCAGTTTGCCGACATAGACCCAAACAAGACCTATCTGGACTTCTACCGCAAATACCTGCCCGTCGTGCCGGACGGTACGTTTTACATCCGATTGAAATAGCGGCTGCAAAAATCATAGGCTCAGGCCGTCTGAAGATTCAGACGGCCTGAACATGCTATGCCGATAAAGATTTAATGAGTATAATTACTGTTCTTTCAACAAAATTACTGGGTACGTATGAACGGACAAAACCAAATCGGCCATCAACAGGCTCCGATTGTAAGCGTCAAAGAATGGTTGATAACAAACTTGATTTTGATGATTCCGATGGTCAATCTAGTTATGATTTTTGTATGGGCATTCAGCTCAAACACCAATCCGAATAAAGCCAATTATTTCAAGGCTGCCTTGATTCTGTTTGCCATCGTAATGGCAATTTATCTGGTGCTGGCCGTAGTCATTTTTGGCAGTATAGCTGCAAATCAATATCAATAAGTAAGAATACAAAAGGCCGTCTGAAACCTAAAAGGCTTCAGACGGCCTTTTGTATGGCTTGCCCAAGGCTCAACTGCTTATCCAATTCCAAACCGCATCACTCCATTTGCCGATACGGTAGAGAAACAAAGAATAGCTCTCCTGTATCAGGAACTTGGCTTTCTTGCTGCGCTCGTCAAAGCGTGTAGTCGGGGTAGCGGAGAACTGCGCGTCTGACAAGCCCAAATCGGCGGCCATTTCTTCGGCGCGCGCCAAATGATACGGGTCGCTGACAACGATAATGCTGCCGACTCCGTTGGCGTGCATGATGGGAACGATATTGCGCAGGTTTTCGTAAGTGTTGCGCGAAGTATTTTCAAACAGAATATTGTGCGCCGGTATGCCCTGCTTGAGTGCGTATCGGCGCCCCACTTCGGCTTCGGTCATAAATCCTTTTTTAGGTGTGCCGCCGGTGAAAATGATTTTGCCGACCCGATGGCTTTGGTAGAGCGTGATGGCGTGGTTGATGCGCTCACGGAATACCGGCGACGGGCGTTTGTCCCACGCCGCCGCACCCAACACCACCGCCGCATCGGCATGAACGTCCTTCGGCAAGGTTTGCAAACCTGTCCGGTAAATCTGCCATGTGCCGCTCAAAAAAATACCGCACACCAGCAAAACGCTCAAAGCAAGGCCGCGAAACAGGTAATATCGCAGGCCATTGCGGCTTTTAAGCAGGGAAATCATCTTCAGACGGCCTTATCCAACCCCGTCAGCCGAGTAGGGCGGCAATGTTTTCCAACGGACGGCCGATGGCTGAGCGCGTAGGCGTTACCAAAACGGGACGCTCGAGCAGGGCGGGGTGTTCGGCGATTGCCTGAAGCAGGGCGACATTGTCCAAATCGGGATTGTCCAAACCCAATTCTTTGTACAAATCGTCTTTCGTGCGCATCATGCCGCGCACCGATTCGATACCGAGTTTGGCAAACATATCCTGCAAAGTCGCCAAATCAGGCGCTGTATCTAGATATTTGACCACGTCGGCGGCAACGCCTTTTTCTTCGAGTAAAGCCAGCGCGGCACGCGATTTGCTGCAACGCGGGTTGTGATAAAGTGTGAATTCAGACGGCATGAAAGTCTCCGTATTATTGCAAAATCATTCAATGATGGCGGTTATTATCGTCTGCAACTGATTTTTACTCAAACTTTTTACCTGATATCTTGATATGAATCGGTAGGCATACCCACCAAACCGTTTTACAATAAACCCAATTTCGATTGGCAACCTCAAGGATACAACCATGAAAGCCTTAACCGCCCTTCTCTTGTCCGCCGCCGTTTTTACCGCTGCGCCGGCCTTTGCCGCCGACGAAACGGCAGGTTGGCAGGACAACAAACCGCAAAGCCTGGAATCGCTCAAAGCCCCCGTGCGCGTGGTCAACCTTTGGGCAACCTGGTGCGGCCCCTGCCGTAAAGAAATGCCCGCCATGTCCGCATGGTACAAAGCGCAGAAAAAAGGCAGCGTCGATATGGTCGGCATCGCGCTGGATACGACCGACAACATCGGCAAGTTCCTGAAACAAACACCGGTCAGCTACCCGATTTGGCGTTACACCGGTGCCAACAGCCGCAACTTCATGAAAGCCCACGGCAACAACGTCGGCGTATTGCCCTTCACTGTCGTCGAAGCGCCGAAATGCGGCTACAAACAAACCATCACCGGCGAAGTCAACGAAAAAAGCCTGACCGCCGCCGTGAATTTGGCCAAAACCAAATGTAAATAAAACAGCGGATAGGGTGCTTAACCTACTCTGCTGATACCGAGGCCGTCTGAAATCCAACCGTTCAGACGGCCTTTATTTCAAACCATATTGCTTTGTGTTGCAAACCGACAGTGTATCCACAGGCAGAACCGGGGTTTCACTATCAAAAAGCAGCCGAAATATTTATAATCTGTGAATATCCCCATTTTTTCAGACGGCATGTTGCCCTATCGATGACGCCGGCCGTCTGAATCCCTATTTTCAGGAAAACCCATGATCCGTTTCGAACAAGTTTCCAAAACCTATCCCGGCGGTTTCGAAGCCCTGAAAAATGTCAGTTTCCAGATTAAAAAAGGTGAGATGATTTTTATCGCCGGCCATTCGGGCTCGGGCAAATCCACCATTTTGAAGCTGATTTCAGGCATTACCAAGCCTACCAAAGGCAAGGTTTGGTTCAACAATCAAGACCTCGGCACCTTGAGCGACAATCAAATCGGCTTTATGCGCCAACATATCGGCATTGTCTTCCAAGACCACAAAATCCTCTACGACCGCAATGTCTTGCAAAACGTTATCCTGCCTTTGCGGATTAGCGGCTACCAGCCGCGCAAAGCGGAAGAGCGTGCGCGTATTGCCATTGAGAAAGTCGGCTTGAAAGGCCGCGAAAACGATATGCCCATCACTTTGTCCGGCGGCGAACAACAGCGCTTGTGCATCGCGCGCGCAGTGGTTCACCAACCCAGCCTGCTGATTGCCGACGAGCCGTCCGCCAGCCTCGACCGCGCCTATGCGCTGGATATCATGGAGTTGTTTAAAACCTTCCATGAAGCAGGCACGACCGTGATCGTTGCGGCGCACGATGAAACGCTGATGGCGGATTACGGCCACCGCGTCTTGCGCCTGCAGAAAGGACGCCTCGCATGAGTATGATTCATTACATCTCGTTACACGTCGAATCGGCGCGCGCCGCACTCAAAGAGCTTCTGCGCCAACCCATCGGCACGTTGCTGACCCTGCTCATGCTTGCCGTTGCCATGACCTTGCCGCTGTTTATGTATTTAGGCATCCAAAGCGGTCAAAGCGTGTTGGGCAAACTCAACGAGTCGCCGCAGATTACGGTTTATATGGACACCGATGCGGCAAGTTCTGATGCCGATACGGTGAAAAACCTGCTCCAACGCGACAGCCGTATCGATAAAGTCCGCTTTATCAGCAAGCAGGAAGGTTTGGAAGAATTGCAGACCAATCTCGACCAAAACCTTGTTTCCATGCTCGATGGCAACCCGTTACCCGACGTCTTTATCGTTACGCCCGACCCTGCCACTTCGCCGGACCAGATGCAGGCTATCTATAAAGACATTACCAAGCTACCGCGCGTCGAATCTGCAACCATGGATACGGAATGGGTACAAACCCTTTATCGTATTAACGAATTTATCCGCAAGATTTTGTGGTTCCTCTCGCTGACATTGGGCATGGCCTTTGTCTTGGTGGCACACAACACCATCCGCCTGCAAATCCTCAGCCGCAAGGAAGAGCTGGAAATCACCAAGCTATTGGGTGCACCCGCTTCCTTCATCCGCCGCCCTTTCCTTTATCAGGCAATGTGGCAGAGTATTTTCTCCGCCGCCGTCAGCCTGGGCTTGTCGGCTTGGCTTTTGGCCGAAGTACGGCCGCTGGTGGACGCGATATTCAAACCCTACGGTCTGAACATCGGCTGGCGTTTCTTCACATTTAGCGAAGTGTCGCTGGTATTCGGCTTCGTCATCGCGCTGGGCGTATTCGGCGCATGGCTGGCCACCACGCAACACCTCTTAGGCTTCAAAGCCAAAAAATAAGCCTTGGCAAACAGGCCGTCTGAACCATTCAGACGGCCTGAAATCTTATCCTTTCGCAACGTAAACAAACCTTGTGAAAATTTAATACTGCCAAATCTAACAGCAAGGGCATAATCCCTTATAATTGATGGTTTATGATCCATCTCATTTCATTTGTGCGGCATAAACCGTGCAGACAAATAACGAAAGACATCCTGTGGACAAACTCAAAATCTCTGCCAACGGCCCCCTCAACGGCGAAATCACCGTATCCGGCGCAAAAAACGCCGCCCTGCCGCTGATGTGTGCCGGCCTGCTGACTTCCGGCACTTTACGCCTGAAAAACGTACCCATGCTCGCCGACGTCAAAACCACCCAAAAACTGCTGCAAGGCATGGGCGCACGCGTTTTGACCGACAACATCTCCGAATTTGAAATCAACGGCGGCACCGTCAACAACACCTGCGCACCTTACGAGCTGGTGAAAACCATGCGCGCATCCATCTTGGTTTTGGGCCCGACCCTCGCCCGCTTCGGCGAAGCCCAAGTTAGCCTGCCCGGCGGCTGCGCCATCGGTTCGCGCCCGGTTGACCAACACCTCAAAGGCCTAGAAACCATGGGGGCGGAAATCACCATCGAACACGGTTACGTCAAAGCCAAAGGCCGTCTGAAAGGCACGCGCGTCACCATGGACGTCGTGACCGTAGGCGGTACCGAAAACCTGCTGATGGCGGCCACGCTTGCCGAAGGCACCACCATCCTCGAAAACTGCGCCATCGAGCCCGAAGTTGTCGATTTGGCCGAATGCCTCGTCAAAATGGGCGCAAAAATCAGCGGCATCGGTACAGCAACCATGACCATCGAAGGCGTAAAAGAGCTGCACGGCTGCGAACACAGCGTCGTTCCCGACCGCATTGAAGCCGGTACCTTCCTCTGCGCCGTCGCCATGACCGGCGGCAAAGTCGTCCTGCGCAATGCCGCCCCCAAAACCATGGAAGTCGTGCTAAACAAACTGACCGAAGCCGGCGCCATCATCGAAGCAGGCGACAACTGGATTTCCATCGACATGCAACAACGCCCCAAAGCCGTGGACATCCGCACCGTCGTCCACCCAGGCTTCCCAACCGACATGCAGGCGCAGTTTATGGCCATGAACGCCATTGCCGAAGGCAGCAGCCGCGTGGTGGAAACCATTTTTGAAAACCGCTTCATGCACGTTCCCGAACTCAACCGCATGGGCGCAGACATCACCACCGAAGGCAACACCGCCTACATCAAAGGCGTGGAAAAACTCTCCGGCGCCGTCGTGATGGCAACCGACCTGCGCGCCTCCGCCAGCCTCGTCATGGCAGGCTTGGTCGCAGAAGGCGAAACCATCGTCGAACGCATCTACCACCTCGACCGCGGCTATGAATACATCGAGAAAAAACTCGGCGGCGTAGGCGCAAAAATCGAACGCGTACGCGGTTGATTCCATACGCAGCCGATAAATAAAAGGCCGTCTGAAAACAAAATCTAGCAAACTCGCTATGCTTGTTTTCAGACGGCCTATCTACTTGTGAAATAAAAAGCAGGTAACAAGATAAGAAATAGGATTTTTTGATTAGTAACCACTCAGAAAACCTACCGTCCCATCTTCTCAAAATTAATCTGATTGATACAAAAATAATCATTAAAGCAGTAGTAAACCTAATGATTATTCACTGCTAATCTTCCATATAATCAATATTCATTATGAACAGTTCATCGCACACGACAAAGAAACGGATAACCCATTATGGCCATAAACTATGTTTCTTTATTGCCATTTTCATTTGGATTTGTTCCTTATTTCAAAATGTATTTACTTTCGGAAAAGAAGGACAATATGAGGGATTTTTTGTTCTCATTATTGGAACAATATTTGGACCTGGTTTAGGCCACATTGGATATTTTGCTGTTTATGCAAATTATATTTGGTTCATTTTAATATTCATATCTCTTATCCGACCTCAAGCAAAAAAACTTATCTTTACTTTGCATGGTTTATTATGGGTTGTGGCACTACTTACATTTACCTTAAACGAAGTAATTGTGAATGAAGCGGGAGGGCATGAAAAACCAACTTACGGATTAGGATTGTATTTATGGTTTACAGCATTTTTATTGACAACCATTGCAGAGTTTCTAAAACAGCGTATTTATCAAAATTTGAAAGAAAATACAAAAGAATAAAGTAACAACAAATATTCCTGTATACTTTGAATCAAGATTCAAAGTCTTATTGTAGAAGGAACTCTTATGAAACCTTTTATCTTACTATTCGGTCTCTGTGCCGCTTTATCATTAACTGCCTGCAACAAGGAGAAAAACATGTACGAGGAATACGGATTTAAAGAATCGGAATTCCCTACCTATAAACTGCCAAAAGGAGATGCTCCTCCAAAGGATGTCAAAATTAACCCAAACCGTAAAGAACATTATCAAGCAGTGGTTAAAATTAAAGATGCGCCTCTAGCTTTCCAGATTGTGACGGGAGATGAACTTTACCAATCGGAAAACTGCAAATATGTAACCAATCGTTGGGTAGGTGCGACAACGTGGCCTCAATACCGAAAAAAACTGGAGATGACTAAAATTGATAATAATACATATGCTACAGACTTTTATTCGGATACTCCTTTAGATGAAGATTACTATGGGGAAGGCGTATGTAAATGGCAGTTTTTAAGTGCTGCCATAGTAATGGAACCGACAGGAAAAGATAAGCGAGAAACAGCTTTGATTGTCCGTATTGATTCGGAAGATTTAAAAAAACTGACTGAGGAAAATCCTGAATTAAAAGTAACCAATCATTATGAAAAAAACCTTTATCCCATAGCAACCGAATTTCAAGGTAATGGTTCAATTGATAGCGGATATTCTGATAGAGGTATTGAAAGTTGGCATAAAAATGTGGCGGATTATAAACCGGATTCTCTTTTTACAGTTGAATTAACATTAAGAAAGGTTGAAAAATGAGAGCATTGAATAGTCAGGATTTTGCCCTGCTGTCTGATCACATTTATGGGAAGAAAGATGAAAACGGCGAAAAAAAACTGGTTTTTGATAACGAAAAAAATAAAGAAATAACTTTAAACGGTATTAAATATGCTGTTGAAAGAATCAGCGACAATCCCAAAAATGGTTATTTTGGTGCCATTTACCGTCGCTTAGACACCAACGAGTTAGTAGTCGTCCACAGAGGTACGGAGTTTGAAACACGCCAAGACCGAGAAGCCGATATGCGTATGGTTAAAAGCCATACCAATCCTCAGTACAACGATGCTAGAGCGTTAACTGAAGTAGCAAATGCAATGGCAAAACATAACGGAGCAACAATCTACCAAACCGGCCATTCACTAGGAGGAGCACTTGCCCAGCTATGTGGTAATCGTTATAGCCACCGTACCGAAACTTTCAATGCCTTTGGAGCAGCAGGCTTGAAAGAAGCTCTCCCAATTAACCCTTTAGCAGACAGATTAATCATCAATCACCGCATGGGTGGAGACTATGTCTCATCTGCAAGCAATCATTTAGGCAGAAGTATTTTGTATACTACAAAAAACGAAGTAGATAATCTGCGTAAAGGTGGTTTTGCCACACAAGATACTTCGGATGACAACTTTTTGGCTAACAAGTGGAATCTTTACTCATCTCATGCTATAAACAATTTTACCCCTGAAAAGGGATTATCTGTTTTATCTCCACATTCTCCAGCTCATCAACTGGCTGAAAAAAATATGGCTATGCTAAGCAGATTTAATAATCTAGTAAAAGAAAAAATTCGTCAATCACCACAAGCATTTGAAAAATATATTAACTGGGCTGATAAATTTATTGCAGAAAACCAACCCCAGTATTCAAATCCATATGAACAACAGGATCGTCCTCAATACGCCTTTTTAGATCCGCAAATAAATGCTACAAAACTACAAAACATTTCGCCCGAAACCCAAAAACTCTTCAATACTGCAATGGCACACCTAACGACTTATCATAAGACAAACAACCTGTCTATTGATGAGGGAAAACTACAAAATTCCGCTATGGCACTTACCGCCTTGGCTCAGTCAAAAAATATAACTGATCTTACTTTATTTAGTGTAAAAAACGACCAGTATCTAATCGGGAACCGAAATCCTACATTAAATCTTGCTTCTATGGATATAGGACTATCTGCATCTATTCCCGTGGAAAAGAGTTTTAATCAAATCCAGCAAACGGCACAACTCTCTGAATATGAAGAGCAACAGAAACAATTAGTGCAATCTCAATCGCGTGGAATGAGTATCGTGTAACAAAACCTTTCTATAACGTCTCAAAAGGCCGTCTGAAACACCGGCAATCGGGTTTCAGACGGCCTTTGCGTATTGTTTTGCGGTATAATTCCCAACATCTTTATCCATTGTTTTCCCAAGCATAAACCATGACACGCAAAATCCTCGTTACCTCCGCGCTGCCCTATGCCAACGGCAGCATCCACCTCGGCCACATGGTCGAACACATCCAAACCGATGTTTGGGTACGCTTCCAAAAACTGCGCGGCCACGAATGCTACTACTGCTGCGCCGATGACACCCACGGCACGCCTGTAATGCTTGCCGCGCAAAAACAAGGTATCGCGCCCGAAGACATGATTGCCAAAGTGCGCGAAGAGCACCTCGCCGACTTTACCGGTTTTTTCATCGGCTACGACAATTATTACAGCACCCATTCTCCTGAAAACAAACAGTTTTCCGAACAAATTTACCGCGCGCTGAAAGCCAACGGCAAGATTGAGAGCCGCGTCATCAAGCAGCTTTTTGACCCCGAAAAACAAATGTTCCTGCCCGACCGCTTCGTCAAAGGCGAATGCCCCAAATGCCACGCCCAAGACCAATACGGCGACAACTGCGAAGTCTGCGGCACGACCTATTCCCCGACCGAACTGATCAACCCGTATTCTGCCGTTTCCGGTGCCAAACCCGAATTGCGCGAATCCGAACACTTCTTTTTCAAACTGGGCGAATGCGCCGACTTCCTCAAAGCCTGGACTTCCGGCAACAACCCGCACGACGGCAAGCCCCATCTGCAAGCCGAAGCCCTCAACAAAATGAAAGAATGGCTGGGCGAAGGCGAAGAAACCACCCTGTCCGACTGGGACATTTCCCGCGACGCGCCGTATTTCGGTTTTGAAATCCCCGACGCGCCGGGCAAATACTTCTACGTCTGGCTGGACGCGCCCGTCGGCTACATGGCGTCGTTTAAAAACCTGTGCGACCGCATCGGCATCGATTTCGACGAATACTTCAAAGCCGACAGTCAAACCGAGATGTACCACTTCATCGGCAAAGACATCCTCTATTTCCACGCCCTGTTCTGGCCCGCCATGCTGCATTTCTCCGGCCACCGCGCCCCGACCGGCGTGTACGCACACGGCTTCCTGACCGTGGACGGGCAAAAAATGTCCAAATCGCGCGGCACCTTCATCACCGCCAAATCCTATCTGGAACAAGGCCTGAACCCCGAGTGGATGCGCTACTACATTGCCGCCAAACTCAACAGCAAAATCGAAGACATCGATTTGAACCTGCAGGACTTTATCAGCCGCGTCAACAGCGACCTCGTCGGCAAATACGTCAACATCGCCGCCCGCGCATCAGGTTTCATCGCCAAACGCTTTGAAGGCCGTCTGAAAGACGTTGCCGACAGCGAATTGCTGGCAAAACTGACTGCGCAAAGCGAAGCCATTGCTGAATGCTACGAAAGCCGTGAATACGCCAAAGCCCTGCGCGACATCATGGCCTTGGCAGACATTGTCAACGAATACGTTGATGCCAACAAACCTTGGGAACTGGCCAAACAAGAAGGCCAAGACGAACGCCTGCACGAAGTATGCAGCGAGCTCATCAACGCCTTTACCATGTTGACCGCCTACCTCGCCCCCGTATTGCCGAAAGTGGCCGAAAACGCCGCCAAATTCCTAAATTTGGAAGCCATCACTTGGGCAAATACACGCGAAACCTTAGGCGAACACGCCATCAACAAGTACGAACATTTAATGCAACGAGTGGAGCAAAAACAAGTGGACGATTTAATCGAAGCCAACAAACAAAGCATCACCGCCACAGCCGCGCCTGCCGCCGAAGAGAGCAAATACGAAAAAGTCGCCGAACAAGCGAGCTTCGACGATTTCATGAAAATCGACATGCGCGTCGCCAAAGTATTGAACTGCGAAGCCGTCGAAGGCAGCACCAAACTCTTAAAATTCGACCTCGATTTCGGTTTTGAAAAACGCATCATCTTCTCCGGCATCGCCGCGTCTTATCCCAACCCCGCCGAATTGAACGGCCGCATGGTCATCGCCGTCGCCAACTTCGCCCCGCGCAAAATGGCAAAATTCGGCGTATCCGAAGGCATGATTTTGAGTGCCGCCACCGCCGAGGGCAAACTGAAGCTCCTCGATGTCGATGTCGGCGCGCAGCCCGGGGATAAAGTGGGCTAAGCCTTAGCCAAACCATAAGGAGAAACCATGTTAAACCTTTCCGCACCGGTACTTAAAGAAATTGAGTTGCTTAATGATGCAGGCTTATCGGTTGGCGCTATTATTACAGTATTGCGTCTGAAGTTTCCGGTAGAGCTCCATGATCGGGAGGACAAACAAATTGAAGAAGCCGTGCTTCTCATGATCAATCCGCCACGAAAAGCACCGTCTCTTTCCCGCTAAGGTACCGATACTGGTTGAAAGGTAAATTTGGTTATACTTCAACAAAAGGCCGTCTGAAAATTTCAGACGGCC
>NZ_KV800120.1:418698-492294 GCF_001810165.1 Neisseria sp. HMSC070A01
AAGGCCGTCTGAAAATTTCAGACGGCCTTTTTATTTATCCAAACGCTTAGTTTCCGTTCAATCTTTATCTCAACAATTCATCGGTAACGCGTTGCAGAAATTCGATGCGCTCGGGTTTGGCTTCACCTGATTCGGCAGCGGCTTTGACGGCGCAGCCGGGTTCGGCGCGGTGGGTGCAGTTGTGGAAACGGCACTGACCGATAAGGTGGCGCAGGTCAGGGAAGTATTGTAATAAATCGGCAGCTTGGAGATGGTGCAGGCCGAATTCTTGCAGGCCGGGGGAGTCGATGAGTCGGGTTTCTGCGTTTAAATCGTAGAGTTGGGCGTGGGTGGTGGTGTGTTTGCCGGAGTCGAGCGCGGTGGAAATGTCGCCGGTTCGGGCGGCTTGGTTGCCGAGTAGGGCGTTGGTCAGGGTGGATTTGCCCATGCCGCTTTGTCCGAGCAGGATGTTGGTTTGCCCTTCTAAAATGGGACGCAGGATGTCGGCGTTTTCCAATGCGTTGGTTTCGACTACGGGGTAGCCGAGGGTTTCGTAGAATTTGAGTTTCTCGCGCCATTGGGCGGTTTCGGGAAGGTCGGCTTTATTGAGGACGATGACGGCATTAATGCCGGCCGCTTCGGCTGCGAGGAGGGCGCGTTGCAACAGGGCTTCGCTGGGTGAGGGGCTGGCGGCGGTTACGATGAGCAGTTGGGTAACGTTGGCGGCAATCAGTTTGGTTTTCCATGCGTCTTGGCGGTAGAGCAGGCTTTCGCGCGGGAGGTAGTCTTCAATCACGACTTGTTCGCCGTTGATGGGGCTGATGCGGACTTGGTCGCCGCAGGCGAAATCGACGCGTTTTTTGCGGGTGGTGGCGTCATATGTTTGGCCGTCGGGGGTGCGGACAATATAGCGGCGGCCATAGCTGGTAATGATTTGGGCGGTATCGGTCATGATGGGGTTTATTGTTTGGAATGGTGTGATTGTACCGAAAGTCGGCTATGGCCGTCTGAAAACTTGTTTGCACCTTTTAACTTTCTTTGGCTTGGTTTTTGGGTGTTTCTACTCTATATTTGCAATGTATTGGTTTTCAGGAGATTTTTTTATGGATTTCAGTCAGTTGCTCAATCAGGTTTTGGGTGCGGCTCAAAAAGGCGGCAAAGCGGTGGCGGACAGCCCGCTCAATTCTTTCGGCGGCGGCGCGCTGACGGGTGCTTTGGCATCGATGCTGTTGAAAAAGAAAAACGCAAAGAAGCTGGTCAAGGCCGGCTCGGTCGCCGCTTTGGGTTTTCTGGCTTATAAAGGCTATCAAAACTGGAAACAAAACCAGCAGCAGGACGAATTGCCGCAAAGTGTGTTCCAACCTGCCGGCCTGATTGGTGAAAACCACAGCCGTGTGATTTTGCAAACGATGATTGCGGCGGCGGCTTCAGACGGCCTGATTGACGATGCGGAACGCGCGGCCATTGAGCGTGAAAGCGGCAGCGATGCGGAAACGGCGGCATGGCTGCAGGCGGAATATGCGCAACCGGCCTCCATCGAGCAAATTGCCGCTTCGGTCGGCAATGACGAGGCTTTGGCAGCCGAAACTTATCTGGCGGCCCGATTGGTCTGCGCGGACTTGTCGCGCAAGGAAATCGTGTTCCTGAGCCGTTTGTCCCAAGCTTTGAATTTGGACGACCAACTGGTCGAAAGTTTGGAAAAACAGCTCGAATTGGCTTAAGCCGGATTTAAAAGGCCGTCTGAATCCTAATTTCAGACGGCCTTTCGACTTAATTTCAGAGTAAAATAACCCTTTCGACATATTAAAGGCTGTCTGAACATGAATAAACTTTTTTCCACATTCAAAACGTTTTTAGCCGCTTCGTCCGTCTTGGTATTGGCTGCCTGTCCGAGCGGCAACGCGCCGCAATCCAAACCTTCTGCGCAGGGTCAAAATACGGTTTCGCATACTGCACCTAAACCGAAAGCCACGGTTGCGCTGGCTTTGGGCGGCGGCGCATCCAAAGGCTTTGCCCATATCGGGATTATTAAGGTTTTGAAAGAAAACAATATTCCGATCAAAATCGTTACCGGCACATCCGCAGGCTCGATTGTCGGCAGTATGTACGCTTCGGGAATGTCGCCCGACCGCCTCGAATTGGAAGCGGAAATTTTGGGTAAAACCGATTTGGTGGATTTGACCTTGTCCACCAGCGGCTTCATCAAAGGCGAAAAACTGCAAAACTACATCAACCGTAAAGTCGGCAACCGCCCGATGCAGCAGTTCCCCATCAAATTTGCCGCCGTTGCAACCGATTTTGAAAGCGGCAAACCGGTGGTGTTCAACGTAGGCAATGCCGGACAGGCCGTCCGCGCTTCTGCTTCGATTCCGAACGTGTTCCAACCAGTCGTTATCGGCAGCCGCAAATATGTGGACGGCGGCCTGTCGCAGCCCGTACCGGTCAGCGCGGCGAAAAAACTGGGGGCAAACTTCATCATTGCCGTCGATATTTCCGCCCGTCCGGCCAAAAACGTCAGCCAAGGCATGTTCTCCTATCTTGACCAAACCATCAACGTGATGAGCCAAACCGCCTTGCGCCAAGAATTGGGCCAAGCCAATGTGGTCATCAAACCGCAGGTTTTGGAGCTGGGCTCGATTGGCGGCTTCGACCAAAAACAACGCGCCATCCAATTGGGCGAACAGGCCGCACGCACTGCCCTGCCTGAAATCAAACGCAAACTGGCGGCATATCAGTATTAATCATCCGCCGTTTGAACAGGCCGTCTGAAAGTATGTTTTTCAGACGGCCTTTCTTGTGCAAATCTGCTAAAATCACGCGTTTCCTACAAATCATAAAATCCTAAAAAAATGAATATCTTTTACGAAGAGTCCGGCCAATTCAAAGTTGCCTCCATCGTCCAAAAAAACGACGCCACCTACCAAGTCGATACCCAACACGGCAAACGCACCAAAGTGAAGGCAAATAATGTCTTTGCCGAGTTTGACGGCGATATGGCGGCGTTTTTGGAGAACGCGCAGACACAGGCGGCGGACATCGACACCGATTTATTGTGGGAAGTATGCGGCGAAGAGGAGTTTACCGCTGAGGCGATTGCCGAAGAATATTTCGGCCATGCACCGACCAAAACCGAGCTGGCGGCGACCTTGATTGCGCTTTACGCCGCGCCGATGTATTTCTACAAAAAAGCCAAAGGCGTGTTCAAAGCCGCGCCTGAAGAAACTTTGAAACAGGCGCTTGCCGCCATCGAACGCAAAAAACAACAAGACGCGCAAATTGACGCTTGGGCGGAAGCCTTAAAACGCGGCGAGATGCCGTCTGAAATCGCGGCGGATTTGAAAACCATCCTGCATGCGCCCGACAAGCAGTCGCTGACCTATAAAGCCTTTACCAAAGCCGCCGACGCGCTGAAAATCTCTGCCTACGAACTGGCGAAAAAGACAGGCGGCATTACGTCCATTCCCCAATACCTGCAAGACGGGTTTGAAATCAAATACTTCCCCAAAGGAACAGGTTTCCCCGATCTTCCGCTTCCTGAAATGCCCGACCTGCCCAAGGCCGATGTTACCGCCTTTTCCATTGACGACGAATCAACCACCGAAGTCGATGACGCTTTGAGCCTGACCGACTTGGGCAACGGCATGAAACGCGTCGGCATCCACATTGCCGCGCCGTCGCTTGCCGTTAAACCGGGCGACAAAATGGCAAAAAACATCATGGAACGCTTGAGCACGGTTTATTTCCCCGGCGGCAAAATCACCATGCTGCCCGAAAACTGGATTGCCGCGTTCAGCCTTGATGCGGGCGCGTACCGCCCTGCCGTCAGCATTTATTTTGATGTGGACGGCGAGTTCAACGTCGGCGAGCCAACCTGCAAAATCGAAGCGGTCAACATCGCCGAAAACCTGCGCATTCAAGCCATCGAACCGCATTTCAACGCCGAAACCGGCTTGGACGAAGCCGGCGAAATGATGTTTGCCCACCATCAAGACCTGATTTGGTTCTATCAATTCGCCATCGCCCTGCAAAAAGCGCGCGGCAAATACGAGCCCGACCGCGCGCCGCAATACGATTACAGCATCGAATTAGATGAGGAAGGCAACGTATCCGTCGTCCGCCGCGAACGCGGTTCGCCCATCGATACGCTGGTCAGCGAGATGATGATTCTTGCCAACAGCACTTGGGCGCAAATGCTGGACAAAAACGAGCTGCCCGGCCTTTTCCGCGTCCAACCGGCAGGCAAAGTGCGCATGAGCACCAAATCCGAACCGCACATCGGCATGGGCGTGCAGCATTACGGCTGGTTCACCTCGCCGCTGCGCCGCGCCGCCGACTACATCAACCAAAAGCAGCTGATCAGCCTGATCGACGACACTGCCGAGCCGCTGTACCAAAACAGCGATGCCGAGCTTTTCGCCGCGCTGCGCGACTTTGATGCCGCCTATACAGCCTACGCCGACTTCCAACGCCAAATGGAAGCCTACTGGAGCCTCGTCTATCTGCAACAGCAAGGCACGAGCGAGCTGACGGCTACCATCCTCAAAGAAGACCTCGTCCGCATTGAGGGGCTGCCGCTGGTAACGCGCGCGACCGGTATTCCGTTTGACGCGCTGCCCAAATCGCAGGCATTGTTCAAAATCACTGAATTGGATGCCGAGAAGCAGTTTATCGCACTCAACTATCAAAAAGCCGTTTTACCGGGCTGATAACGTTATTCCGTTTGAAAAAAGGCCGTCTGAACGAAGAAACAGAAATCTTCGATTTCGTTTTCATCCCTGTTCAGACGGCCTTAATCATCTAAAAATGCTACAATTCCCCTTTTCTGCCCATCATTTCAAACCATGAAAAAAAACGCCCCCCAATCCTTTGAAGAAGCCTTATCCCGCCTCGAAACCCTGACCCAGGCCATGCAAAGCAGCGAAATGCCGCTGGAAGATGCTTTGGCCGCCTATCAGGAAGGCAACGAATTGGTCCGATACTGCCAAACCAAATTGGCGGAAGTTGAGCAGAAACTGCAAGTCTTGGATGCCGGCGAACTGAAGGAGTTGAACCTTGAACCCGGCGAATGAACTCAAAACATGGCAGCAAAAAGCCCAAGCGCAAACTGAATTGCTGCTGGCGCATTTCTTGCCGTATGAAAGCCAAGTGCCGCACACGCTGCACGAAGCCATGCGTTACGTTACCCTCGGCGGCGGCAAACGGCTGCGCCCGCTCTTGGTGCTTGCCGCGTCCGAATTGGGCGAAGCAAACCAAAATGCCGTTGAGCAGGCGATGGCGGCCATCGAAATGGTGCACGTCTATTCGCTGGTTCACGACGATATGCCGGCAATGGACAACGACAGCCTGCGCCGCGGCAAACCGACCTGCCATGTGCAATACGACGAAGCAACCGCCCTTTTGGTCGGCGATGCGCTGCAAACCCAAGCCTTTGATGTACTGAGCCGTCCGACAGGCCTGCCTGCCGAACGTCAGCTTGCCATGTTGTCCACGCTGGCCCAGGCATCCGGCAGCCTCGGCATGGCGGGCGGACAAGCCATCGACCTGGCCAATGTCGGCAAAGCCATGAATCAGGCCGAATTGGAACAGATGCACAGTCTCAAAACCGGCGCACTCATCCGCGCGGCCGTGGCCTTAGGCGCACTTTCCTGCCCGGACTTAACACCGGCGCAAATCCAAACCTTAGACCGCTACGCCGCCAAATTAGGCTTGGCTTTCCAAGTGATCGACGATGTATTGGACTGCGAAGCCGATACCGCCACCTTGGGCAAAACCGCCGGCAAAGACTCGGACAACGACAAACCGACCTACGTCAAACTGATGGGCCTGCAGGCCGCGCGTACTTACGCAGAAACGCTGATTGCAGAAGCCGTTGCCCTGATCGAGCCATTCGGCGGCAAAGCCCTGCGCCTGCGCCAACTGGCCGAGTTTGTTACCGCACGGAAAAACTAAACCTTGTAAATCAATAAAGGCCGTCTGAAACCTGATTTTAGGTTTCAGACGGCCTTTTTAACAGCCTGTTTGGCTGGTATCAACCGAATGCGGAATCTTTCAAAATACGGCTCAGAAATCCTCCGCAAACTGCGTTGACAAGCCTCAGCCTGTCCGTTTAATCCAATAGGGCATCCACAAACGCTTTGGCATTAAACGGACGCAAATCGTCGATGCCTTCGCCTACGCCGATGTAGCGTACGGGAACTGGGCGGTCAGAGGCAAGGGCGGCAAGGATACCGCCTTTGGCCGTACCGTCGAGCTTGGTGACGATCAGGCCGGTCAAACCCAATGCTTCGTCAAAGGCTTTCACTTGGTTGACGGCGTTTTGACCGATGTTGGCATCAAGTACAACAATGATTTCATGTGGCGCATCCGGCATGGCTTTTTGCAACACGCGTTTCACTTTTTTGATTTCTTCCATCAAATGAAGTTGCGTCGGCAGGCGGCCGGCAGTATCGGCCAGCACAATGTCGATACCGCGCGCTTTCGCGGCTTGGACGGCATCGAAGCAAACGGCGGCGGAATCACCCGTAGTTTGCGAAATCACGGTTACATTGTTGCGCTCGCCCCAAGCTTGAAGCTGCTCACGCGCGGCGGCGCGGAAAGTATCACCTGCCGCCAGCAATACAGATTTGCCCTGCGCTTGGAAGTATTTGGCCAATTTACCGATAGACGTGGTTTTACCCGCGCCATTAATACCGGCAAGCATAATCACGAAAGGCTCCTTGGTTTCCGGCAAGACCAAAGGTTTTTCCAAAGGCTTAACCAAGTCGTACAGCGCATCTTTCAGCGCGCCGCGCAATTCGTTGCCGTCTTTGAGGCCTTTGAGGCTGACACGGTCGCGCACGTCTTTCATCAAGTATTCAGTGGCTTCCATGCCCATATCGCTGGTAATCAGCACAGTTTCCAGCTCTTCGTACAAATCCTCGTCGATTTGTCCGCCGCCAAACACGCCGGCCAACGATTTTGCCATTTTGTCACGTGATTTGGTCAAGCCTTGTTTCAAACGCGCAGCCCAACTGAGCTTTTGTTCTTCTACCGGAGCAGGGGCTTCAGCCGGGGTTTCCGCAACGGCTTCTTGAACCTGTTCAACAGCTTCACTAACTGCTTCAACAGCTTCTTCTTTGCCCGCTTCGGCCTGTTCCGCTACTTCTTCAGCAGCCTCAGCCGCTTCAGACGGCATCTCGGCAACGGTTTCTTGAACCTGTTCAACAGCCTCGCTGACGGTTTCAACGGCTGCTTCTTTTGTCGCCTCAGCCTGTTCCGCTGCTTCTTCAGCAGCCTCAGCCGCTTCAGACGGCATCTCGGCAACGGTTTCTTGAACCTGTTCAACAGCCTCGCTGACGGTTTCAACAGCCGCTTCTTTTGCCGCTTCAACGTGTTCTTCCACTTTTTCGACTGTTTCAGACGGCGTTTCGGTCAAAGCTTCCCGCACCTGCTCGACGGTTTCACTGACAGTTTCAACAGCCGATTCGACAACTAATTCAATATGCCCTTTGACGCTTTCTGCTAAAGATTCGGCATCTTCTTTAATATCTTCAACTACTTGAGCAACTTCAGACTCTACTTTTGCTGCGGTTTCCTGAACTTGAGCCTCCTCAGGAGCCGGAGTTTCCTGTTTTTTCTTGCGACGGAAGAAGCTGAACATTAAATTTTCCTTTTAATTTTAGAAACTTGAAATAGGGAGTATTGTAGCGTATTTTACGTGGCAAGGTCGTCTGAAAATCAAGGTTGTCAGGTTTTGGCATTTCCAACGTCTAACAAGGCAAACCATCCATACAGGAAACATAGAGATGAAACCCCGTACCTTCTTTTCCCTTTGTGCCAAGTTCGGCTGCCTGCTTGCGCTTGGCGCCTGCTCATCCAAAATGATGGATACCGAAGCCGCAACTGTACCGCAGGCATTGTCCTCGTTGAAAACTCCTGACAACCGCCCTGCCAGTGTCTTCCTGAAAAAAGACAAACCAACCCTGATTAAATTTTGGGCAAGTTGGTGTCCTTTGTGTTTGTCCGAACTGGGGCAGACCGAAAAATGGGCGCAGGACAAGCGGTTTAGCTCCGCCAACCTGATTACCGTCGCGTCCCCCGGCTTTTTGCACGAGAAAAAAGACGGCGACTTCCAAAAATGGTATGCCGGTTTGAACTATCCCAAGCTGCCCGTCGTGACCGACAACGGCGGCACCATCGCCCAAAGCCTGAATATCGGCGTTTACCCGTCGTGGGCGTTAATCGGCAAAGACGGCGACGTGCAGCGCATCGTCAAAGGCAGCATCAACGAAGCGCAGGCATTGGCGTTAATCCGCGACCCGAATGCCGATTTAGGCCGTCTGAAAAACTCGTTCTACAAACCCGACACACAGAAAAAGGATTCAAAAATCATGAACACACGCACCATCTACCTCGCCGGCGGCTGCTTCTGGGGCTTGGAAGCCTATTTCCAACGCATAGACGGCGTGGTTGACGCAGTATCCGGCTATGCCAACGGCAAAACGGAAAACCCGAGCTACGAAGATGTGTCCTACCGCAACACGGGCCATGCCGAGACCGTCAAAGTCACCTACGATGCCGACAAACTCAGTCTAGACGACATCCTGCAATATTTCTTCCGCGTCGTTGATCCGACCAGCCTCAACAAACAAGGCAACGACATCGGCACGCAATACCGCAGCGGCGTGTACTACACCGACCCCGCCGAAAAAGCCGTCATTGCCGCCGCGCTCAAACGCGAGCAGCAAAAATACCAACAGCCCCTCGTCGTCGAAAACGAGCCGCTGCAAAACTTCTACGATGCCGAGGAATACCATCAGGACTATCTGATTAAAAACCCCAACGGCTATTGCCACATCGATATCCGCAAAGCCGACGAACCGCTACCGGGCAAAACCAAAGCCGCCCCGCAAGGCAAAGGCTTCGACGCGGCAAGGTATAAAAAGCCCAGCGATGCCGAACTCAAACGCCTTCTGACCGAAGAGCAATACCAAGTTACCCAAAACAACGCAACCGAATACGCCTTCAGTCATGAATACGACCACTTGTTCAAACCCGGTATTTATGTGGACATCGTCAGCGGCGAACCCCTGTTCAGCTCTGCCGACAAATTCGATTCCGGCTGCGGCTGGCCGAGCTTCACCCGCCCGATTAACGCCGCCGCCGTTACCGAACACGACGATTTCAGCTACAACATGCGCCGCACCGAAGTGCGCAGCCACGCCGCCGATTCGCACTTGGGACACGTCTTCGCCGACGGCCCGCAAGACAAAGGCGGCCTGCGCTATTGCATCAACGGCGCAAGTTTGAAATTCATTCCTTTGGAAGAAATGGACGCAGCCGGCTACGGCGCATTGAAAGACAAAGTGAAATAACGGATTGAATCGAAAAAGGCCGTCTGAAAGAGATTTCAGACAGCCTTTTTAATTTGTCGGATGTAGAGGGTTGGTTTCTTATCTATCAAAAAATCTCAATAACTAAGAAAGTGCACCCTACAAAAGCCTTTTAAATTCGTTTTGCCAACTCTTCGGCTTTGCCAACATACAACGCAGGGGTCAGCTCAAGTAATTTGGCTTTGGCTTCTACCGGAATTTCCAACGACTCGATAAAGAGTTTCAACACTTCAGGCGTAATGCCGTCTTTACCGCGTGTCAGGTCTTTCAGCTTTTCGTAAGGATTGGCCACGCCGTAACGACGCATGACGGTTTGAATCGGCTCGGCCAGCAGCTCCCAAGTAGCGTCCAAATCGGCAGCAAGGGCGGCAGGATTCGGTTCAAGCTTATTCAGACCGCGCAGATGGGCGGCAAAGCCCAATACGGTATAGCCCACGCCTACGCCCATATTGCGCAATACGGTGCTGTCGGTCAGGTCGCGCTGCCAACGGGAAATCGGCAGTTTTTCGGACAAAAAGCCCAATACGGCATTGGCCATACCGAGGTTACCTTCGGAGTTTTCAAAGTCGATCGGATTGACTTTGTGCGGCATGGTGGAAGAACCGACTTCGCCTGCTTTGACTTTTTGTTTGAAGTAACCCAAAGAAATATAGCCCCAAACATCGCGGTTGAAGTCGATCAGAATCGTGTTGACACGGCTGATGGCTTGGAAGAATTCCGCCATATAGTCGTGCGGCTCAATTTGAATGGTGTAGGGGTTGAAGGTCAGACCAAGGCTGATTTCAACGAAGTTACGGCAATGGGTTTCCCAATCCACATCGGGATAAGCGACCATATGGGCATTGTAGTTGCCGACTGCGCCATTGATTTTGCCGAGGAACTCTTGCGCTTGCAGGTTTTTAAACTGGCGTTGCAGGCGGTACACGACATTGGCGATTTCTTTACCCAGTGTGCTTGGTGTAGCAGGCTGGCCATGCGTGCGGCTCATCATCGGGACGGCAGCCAACTCATGCGCCATGCCGGTCAACTTCTCGATGATTTCAACCAGTTTCGGTAGCAAAACAGCCTCACGCGCTTCTTGCAGCATTAAAGCGTGGGACAGGTTGTTGATGTCTTCGCTGGTGCAGGCAAAGTGGATGAACTCGCTGGCAGCAGCCACTTCAGGCACGCCGGAGAAGCGTTCTTTAAGCCAATATTCGATGGCTTTGACGTCGTGATTGGTGGTCGCCTCAATGGCTTTGACGGCGGCGGCATCTTCAAGCGAGAAGTTTTCGATCACTTTGTCGATTTCGGCAAGCGTAAAATCGCTGAAAGCAGGAACTTCTGCAATCTTAGGCTCGGCGGCAAGGGCTTTGAGCCAGTTTAATTCAACTTTGACACGCGCACGCATCAGGCCGTATTCGGAGAAAATCGGGCGCAATGCTTCAACGGATTTGGCGTAGCGGCCATCTAATGGGGAAAGTGCAGCGATAGGGTTAATCATGTCGGATCTTCCTATGGGATGAAAACCAAATTGTTTGCAATTATACATGATTTTACACTCCAAGGCCGTCTGAAAGACAGGTTTCAGACGGCCTTTTCAGCGTATTTTTCATAAAATTCTTTTCAGAGGTTCAACTTTGCAAAATCGATTTACGATATATGCCATCTTCACGGATAATATTGGCTGACTTTCTGTAAATAATGAGGTTTTATGAATATCAAACGTTTTTCCCTAGCTGCAACCGTATTTGCGACTTTGATGTTGAGTGCCTGTGAAACAACCACCACATCGAGCGGTGGCGGCAGCTGGACCAATATCGGCACCATCTCTGAAGGCAATATCAAAGTGGCCATTGATAGAAGCAGCATTAAAAGAAATGGCGCACTGGTTACTTTCCGCGATAAAAAAACCGTTTCCAAACTGAAAGAGGAACGTTTCGTCAACACGCCGGCCTATAAAACGGCCATCGGCAGCTGGGAAATTCATTGCTCAAACAAAACCTATCGCCTGGCAGCGCTGCAACTGATGGACGAACACGGCCGGGTAATTTCCAACCAAAGCTATACGCCGACCAGCATCCGCCCAATGAGCGTCATGAGCGGCACGATTACTGAAAAACAATACGAAACTGTGTGCGGACATAAGCTTTAATCCACACTTATTCACAAAGTTACCCACAGTTTAAATATTTTAAAGGCCGTCTGAATGCTTTGAATATCAAGTTTCAGACGGCCTTTTTATGTTTTTATGGAAATTTATCTTCAAATTTATCCACAAAATTTGTTTATTCAAAAATAATTTATTACAGCGATTCATTTACACTCAAAATTTGCTTCACTCTTTGCCAGAGCATTTCACAAAATACTGCTTTATACTCTATTTACTGACTTACTATCTGCTTAATCGATCTGTATTTACAGACTGCTATACATCAAACTGGATCTGCGCTAAATGCTTTTCACAAAGATATTTCCAATCTTTTGGAAAAAATTTGCTTCTCCAAATAAATACCTTTTTCCTTTGAAAATACAATTCTTCTTTAACGCAGCCTTGCCCCTGTTTCTCCGTCAATAATCTGGCTAGGCGTTTTCTGCTTACCTATCAATCCGCCTACAACCCAGACTTTCCTACCAAACTGTCTTCTGACTTCCCTTTCCGTTTTGCACGCCCGTTTACCCGCACGATTGCATGAAGTAGAGACTAAAGGCATTTCCAAAACCTGACACAAACGCCTTGCACCTGCATGCGCCGGAACCCTGACAGCCAATTTACTGCGTCTTTTTCCTCGCAATGAGGGCAATACTTTTTTGCCGGCCGGCAATAAAAAAGTTTTCGGAGCCGGCCATGCTTCACGCAGCATGGTTTGGATATTTTCAGACGGCCTTTGTAGCAAAGGTTGCAACTGTTCCAAGCTATGCCCAATGACAATCATACCTTTGTGTTGCGGTCGTTTTTTCAGATGAATCAGTTGATTGAGTGCTTTGGGCAAAGTAGGGATACAGCCCAAGCCATAGCAAGACTCGGTAGGATAGGCGACCAAACCGCCTTTTTTAAGATGCGCCTGCAACCTGCGTTGGGCTGCAGCCGATAAAATTCTGGGGAACATCATCATATACCAAGGCCGTCTGAAACTGCGATTGTCGGACAATCTGTGTTCAGACGGCCTATTTCTATTCATTATTAACGATTGATGGCTTTATCAGCAATGTCTTTACGGTATTGCATACCGTCAAAACAGATGGTTTCCAATGCCTCATAAGCCTTACTCTTAGCTTGTGCAACATTATCGCCCAAACCGACGACACACAACACACGGCCGCCGTTGGTTACCACTTCGCCTTTTTCATTCGTTGCAGTACCGGCATGGAAAACTTTACCGATTTTATTGGCCTTATCCAAGCCAAAGATCACATCGCCTTTTTTCGGAGAATCAGGATAGTTTTGTGCGGCCAACACCACGCCTACTGCAGTCTGCGGATTCCATTCGGCAGCAACACTATCCAGTTTGCCGTCGATTGCCGCTTCAACCAAGTCCACCAAATCGCTATCCAAACGGCTCATAATCGGCTGCGTTTCAGGGTCCCCGAAACGGCAGTTGAATTCGATGGTATAAGGCGCACCGGTTTTATCAATCATCAAGCCCGCGTATAAAAAGCCGGTAAATTCATGACCTTCTGCTTTCATACCGGCCACGGTCGGCAAAATAATTTCATTCATCGCGCGCTCGTATACATCAGGCGTTACCACCGGAGCAGGGCTATATGCGCCCATACCGCCGGTATTAGGGCCTTTGTCGTCATCCAGCAGGCGTTTATGGTCTTGGCTGGTTGCCATCGGTAAAACATGATTGCCGTCCACCATAACGATAAAGCTCGCTTCCTCGCCTTGCAGGAAATCTTCAATCACGACGCGCGCGCCTGCATTGCCCATTTTATTGCCCAACAACATATCGTCGATAGCGGCATGGGCTTCATCCAAAGTCATGGCGACAATCACACCCTTACCGGCAGCCAAACCATCCGCCTTAATAACAATCGGCGCACCTTTTCGGTTGACGTAATCATGTGCCGCATCGGCATTTTCAAAGGTTTGGTATTGCGCGGTTGGAATGTTATATTTTGCCATAAATGCTTTAGCAAAATCTTTTGAACTCTCCAACTGAGCCGCGTATTGAGTCGGGCCAAAAATCTTCAATCCGGCAGCACGGAAGTCATTCACCACACCCGCAGCCAAAGGCGCTTCAGGGCCGACTACGGTAAAGGCAATATTTTCATTACGGCAAAAATCAATCAAATCTTGATGCGCCGTCAACGCTATATTCTGCAGTTTAAGCTCAATTGCCGTTCCGGCATTACCAGGTGCAACAAAGACAGTTTCTACTTTAGACGACTGCGCCAATTTCCAAGCCAGTGCGTGTTCACGTCCACCATTACCAATAACGAGCAATTTCATACCATCTCCTTGAAGAATAGATGTTGTAAATAAAATTCAATCGATGGAATTATTGTTCCATCTTGCATAGCTGTTTCAAATTAAGAATAATATTGCACCAAGACAACCATACTCTAATTTCAAACAACGAAAGGAAAATCATGCAAAAACGTATTGATGAAATTCAAAGCAAATACCGCGAATGGTGCGAATTACTGCCGCAACTGGAAGCAGATATCGCCCGCTGGAAACATGCTGCAAGCCTCATGCAAGACATGGATGACTTCTATACCAACGAATACCAAGCATGCCATCAAGCCATTGAAGAAGGAGCAGATGTTGATTTGCGAACACAGGGCGAATACAGCATTATGAGCGAAGATGCCCTATGGAACGCACTGGGGGAATTTCATCAACTGGCTTGGGAGCACCTGCGTTCAAGCGTAAATGCTTTAGACAGATACCAAGGCTAAAACATCAAAGGCCGTCTGAAACTTTTGATTTCTCAAATATGTTCAGACGACCTTTTATTCAAACGGCTTCTCAGTATCTACTTCAATTTGACGCGTATTTTTCCAAGCAGCAATACAAGCTTCATAATCGGCCAACGCTATTTTCACTGTCAACTTACAATCCAGCTGCAAATCCTGTTCTACAATATCGGCCTGATATTGTTTGGCAATCCGTATAGCCTCATTCAAAACAGGATATTCACACTTCAACCAAACTGTCTTTTCGACATTCTTTTCAACAACTTCTGCTATCGCCAGTGCCTGAGCCGTTGATTCCTTATACGCATAAATCAAACCGGGAACACCCAATAGCGTACCGCCAAAATAGCGCACAACCACAACCAACACATCCGTTACGCCGACAGAATCAATCTGCCCTAGAATAGGGCGGCCTGCACTTCCGGACGGTTCTCCATCATCGTTTGCGCGAAACTGCATTCCATCTACACCCAATCGGTAAGCGTAACACCAATGTCGTGCCTTGTGATGCTCTTCCTTTAATGGGTCGAGATATTTCTTCACATCGGCTAAAGTGCGAATCGGATAGGCATATGCGATGAAGCGGCTGCCTTTATCTTTAAATTCAGCCTGTGTCGGTGTGGTAATGGTTTTATAGGTCGTAATCATGCCAAAATATTTTCAGACGGCCTTTATTATAAAAGGCCGTCTGAACGTTTCACGTGAAACATCAGTTTTTCAGTGCTTCAGTCAGTTGAGGCACAACTTCAAACAAATCACCAACCAAGCCGTAATCCGCCACATTGAAAATCGGAGCGTCAGCATCTTTGTTGATGGCAACAATCACTTTACTGTCTTGCATACCGGCAACGTGTTGGATAGCACCGGAAATACCGATAGCGAAGTACAGTTGCGGCGCCACCACTTTACCGGTTTGCCCCACTTGGGCATCATTTGGCGCATACTCGGCATCCACTGCTGCACGGGACGCACCAATCGCCGCACCCAAAACATCTGCCAAAGGAGTCAACACTTCATTGAATTTTTCAGCACTGCCCAATGCACGGCCACCGGAAACAATTACTTTAGCCTGAGTCAATTCAGGACGGTCAGATTGGGAAAGTTGACGGTTTACGAAACGGCTCAGGTTTTGAGCAGGCGTTGCCTCAACATTAACCACTTCTGCATTACCGCCTTGTCCGGCAGCATCAAATGCTGTCGCACGGAAAGTCAGCACCAGTTTTTCAGAATCGGATTGAACAGTTTCAAACGCATTACCGGCATAAATCGGACGGACAAATGTCGAGTTATCCACAACTTCGGTTAAATCCGAAACTTGTGGTACATCCAACAAGGCTGCTACTCGAGGCAGAAGATTTTTGCCAAACGCAGTTGCAGTCGCAGCCACATAGCGGTAATCCACAGCCAGTTTAACAACCAAAGGCGCCAATTCTTCTGCCAAACCTTCAGCATAATAGGGCGCATCGGCTACCAAAACCTTCGCTACGCCTGCAACCTGTTTTGCCTCTTCAACGACCGCAGCAGCATTGCTGCCGGCGACCAATAAATCTACATTACCTAATTTGGCGGCAGCCGTTACCGCATGCAAAGTGGCAGGATTCAAATGTTGGTTATTATGTTCCGCGATAATCAATACGCTCATTTCATACTCCTTAGATCACTTTGGCTTCGTTTTTCAGCTTTTCAACCAACTCGGCAACATCAGCCACTTTCACACCGGCTTGACGTGCTTTAGGTTCGGCAAATTTCACGGTATTTAAACGCGGAGAAATATCCACAGCCAAATCGGCAGGACTTAATTTTTCCAAAGGTTTTTTCTTTGCCGCCATGATATTAGGAAGTTTGACAAAGCGTGGTTCGTTCAAACGCAAATCCGCACTGATGACTGCAGGCAGCTTCAACGCAACAGTCTCTTCGCCGCCGTCAATTTCACGGGTTACCAATGCCTCTTCACCTTCAATTTGCACTTTTGATGCAAAAGTACCTTGAGCCGCATTCAACAACGCAGCCAGCATTTGGGCAACTTGGTTGGCATCATCGTCAATTGCCTGTTTGCCCAGCAGTAAAACTTGCGGATTTTCTTTATCCGCAACAGCTTTCAGCAATTTTGCAACGGCCAAAGGCTCCAATTTCGCATCAGTCTCAACATGAACCGCACGGTCGGCACCCATCGCCAAAGCTGTACGCAACGTCTCTTCGCATTTTTTCTCGCCAAGAGAAACAGCAACAATCTCGCTTACTTTTCCGGCTTCTTTCAAACGGACAGCTTCTTCTACCGCGATTTCATCAAACGGGTTCATCGACATTTTGACATTACCGATATCCACATCGGAACCATCGGCTTTCACACGAACTTTGACGTTGTAGTCCACTACGCGCTTTACTGCGACCAGTGCTTTCATTCAATTCTCCTAAAAAGAATGTTCATCAAATCAAGCATACTGCTTTTGATACATTCTTTGTATAAAATCCAATTCGGTTTTCACCAACATGACAAAACCAAATTTATATAAATCTTGGCAAATAGAGCGGAATTATATCATTTCTAAAGCATTTACTCAGAAAATAAATCCAACTCCCCAACAATTATTTACCGTATACTGCAACACAATCCATTAAGGTTTGGTAAACCTCGTCAACATTGGGAATTTGAGCGATACCGCCTAAATTTTTTGCATAAACCGAAACTTGAACGCCGGTCTTGGCCGGATCTGTATCCGTATAAATTCCAACGACAGGCTTTTCCAACGCATTGGCAAGATGTAACAATCCGGTATCTACACCAATAATACCCTCTGCGTTTTTCAATAAAAATGCAGCCTGTAATAAATTCATTTTGTCGCAGACGAAAGCAAACGGTAAATCGCTTGCAATCTGTTCGGCACGCATTTTTTCGGTTTCATTTCCCCACGGCAGATATACGGTGTATCGTCGTTTTTCATTCAACTTTTTCAATAATGCACGCCAGTGTTCTACCGGCCATAATTTACTGTCGCGACTGGTTGCATGCAAAGCAACGTAATAAGGGGATTGCACATTTTTCAGACAGCCTGATTCAGGAACCGACAAACCAAACACCTGCGTTTCAGGCATTGTATAACCAAAAACTTGGGCGAATAACTCACGGTTTCGCCAAACCGCATTTTTACCTTTCGGCACGGCAAATGTTTTGTTGTACGCAAGGGCAGCCAAACTTTCACGCGCGCTGTGTTTATCTAAACCGTAAATAGGGGATTTCGCCATTTTGGCAAAGCATGCGCTTTTAATCAGTCCTTGGCTATCTAAAACAAAATCAAAAGATTCAACCTGTAAATCCGTTTTCAGATGGCCTATTTCACGCCACGTTTCAGCCTGAAAAAGGTGCTTGCGCCATTGCCGCCATTTCATTACATGAACTTTTTTGACAAAAGGATGTAAGCGGGCAATATCTGCAAACCCTGCCTCACACAGCCAATGGAGCTCTACCTCAGGACATTGTCGCGCCAAATCTTCAACTGCGGGCAACGTATGAATTAAATCGCCCATACTGGACAAGCGGACAAGTAAAATCTTCATATTTTGGAAAATGTTTCACGTGAAACAACAGAATTTTAAATATAATTTATTGATTATTAATGTATTTTTTTATTTCTTCGGCGTTTTCTAAAATAATGGCTCCGGCAGAATGCATTTCACGCCATGCAGATTCAACCGTTTCCGGAGCAATACCTCGGCAAGCCGCCTGATTGACGATGACTTTCCAAGCCCCGCCTTTAAGCAACTGTAAAACCGTTGTCTTCACACAATAATCCGTTGCCAAGCCGCCGACAATAACTGTATCTGCATTTTGACAGCGCAACCATTCGATCAAACCTGTACTGAGCTTTTCTTCAATATCGTGAAAACATGCGCCGTAAGGGTGTAACTCAGGATCGACGCCTTTCCAAACACAATAATCGTATTCCTTGGCTGAAGGCAGGCCATCCAACAACTCATAGCCATATGTTCCAACCATCGCATGTGACACCCAAGTCAAATCCGCATCGGGTAAACCCGTCGGTTTTAACATATCAACAGGATTATCCACAAGCCATTTTGCCGCGACATGATGCGCATCTTTCGTCATCACGCGTAAATCCGCCAATGCGGCTTGGGCATTGAGTTCATCCGCAATCAGATGGCCTTCGGCAACAGGCAATTCTTTCGGACACAAAGGCGTAAACGTTTTTTGTGCATCTACATCGATAGAAACAATCATGGATTAATTTAACCTATTGATTTTATTTTAAATAATTTAAATTTTGCATTTGTTGCCCATGTTCGGACATTTGGAATAAATGCTTTGTATTATAACAAATTACGACTGCAAAATGTGGGAAAACATCTGTGATATGATGACAATTTGCACAGTATATTTATCCACAAATTATGTCCTATTCGATTACGCCTATTGCAACCGTTCATTCCCCCTACAAGCAAAAATTCGGCATTGCCCGCCAACCCGGCTTGGTTCCTGCGGCAGAAATTTGCATTGAACTCTCTCCTGAATTTACCGCAGACAGTGTTCGGGGCTTGGAGGATTTCGACTATGTGTGGATAAGTTTTATTTTCCACGGTGTATTGGATGAAGGTTGGGCACAAATGGTGCGTCCGCCACGGCTCGGAGGTAAACAAAAAATGGGCGTATTTGCCACGCGCAGCCCGCACCGCCCTAATCATCTCGGTTTATCCCTGCTGAAACTCGAACGCATCGAAACAGGCAAACCTGTCCGCATTTATTGCAGCGGTGCAGACCTGTTGGACGGTACCCCGGTAGTGGATATCAAACCCTACATCCCGTTTGTCGAATCCAAACCTGGCGCATCATCGGGCTTTGTCAGCGGCAAACCTGAAGAATTGAGTGTAGTCTGGGCAGAAAGTACGCTTGCGGAACATTTATCCATAGAAGAAAAACATCTTATTGAGCAAAGCATTGCCCAAGATCCCCGTCCTGCCTACCAAGATATTCCCGAACGGATTTATGTAATGAATATTGCGGATTATGAAGTGCAGTTTAGGATAGAAAACAAATGTGCCACCGTGATTAAACTATCCACAATTTGATTGCAGATTGAATCTTTCTACAAACAAAAGGCCGTCTGAAATGTTCAGACGGCCTTTGAGTTATCCACAGACTAATTGATTCAGCCCGTTATTTTTTAGATTTTGCTGGCAAAGAATTCCAAGGTACGAACCAGTTGGCAAGTGTAAGACATTTCATTGTCGTACCAAGCAACGGTTTTCACCAATTGTTTGTCGCCAACAGTCATCACGCGGGTTTGAGTCGCATCGAAGAGTGAGCCGTATTCAATACCGATGACGTCGGAAGAAACGATTTGATCTTCAGTGTAGCCGTAAGACTCGCTGGCGGCAGCTTTCATCGCAGCATTGATTTCTTCTTTGGTCACAGGACGCTCGAGAACAGAAACCAGTTCGGTCAAAGAGCCGGTAGCTACGGGAACGCGTTGGGCAGAACCATCAAGTTTGCCGTTCAATTCAGGGATAACCAAGCCGATGGCTTTAGCGGCACCGGTGCTGTTCGGTACGATATTCAAGGCAGCGGCACGGGCGCGGCGGAAGTCGCCTTTGCGGTGTGGCGCGTCAAGGGTGTTTTGGTCGCCGGTATAGGCGTGGATGGTGGTCATCAAGCCTTCGACAATACCGAATTCTTTTTGCAATACCGCAGCCATAGGAGCCAGACAGTTAGTCGTACAAGAAGCGGCGGAGATGACGGTTTCGCTGCCGTCCAAAATATCTTGGTTTACGCCGTATACAACGGTTTTCACATCATTGCCGCCAGGTGCAGAAATCACAACTTTACGCGCACCGGCACGGATATGGGCTTCCGCTTTGGTTTTATTGGTAAAGAAACCGGTACATTCGAGGACGACGTCCACACCCAGCTCGCCCCAAGGCAATTCTTCAGGATTAGGATTGGCAAATACTTTGATTTCTTTGCCGTTAACAACAATAGCGTCGTCTTTCAATTCGGCAGAGCCTTCAAAGCGGCCTTGGGTACTGTCGTATTTGAAGAGGTGCAACAGCATGTCGGCAGGAGTCAAGTCGTTAACAGCAACGACTTCGATACCTTGGGCTTTTTCAATTTGACGCAATGCCAGACGACCGATACGGCCAAAACCATTAATCGCTACTTTAATACTCATTTTGCTACTCCTTTAGATGGAATGGGAAAAATTTTTCAGTAAGGCCATTGTATCCTGAAATAAAATTACTTTCTAGAATTACATGTAATTACTTTTAAAATGTTTGATTTAAATAAACAAAACGTGAAATTCTTGCTTGTAGGAAAATATCGGATTTGTCTAAATAGTCCTGTTTTTTGGTATTTTATTTCATAAATTTCATTTTTTTATCTTAATTTTTTTGTAAGTTTATGATTTTCATAAATTTAGTTCTATTTTTCTGTATTTTGCCGTTTTTGTGCTGATAGCACAGTCTTTTCTTCAAATCATAGTATTTAAATTTTTAAAACGATGATTTTGATGATGGTCCCGATCCTTTGTGGATAACAGAATATTTTTCTTTAAAACCAATCCAATAATCAATTTTTATCTTTGAGGCAAACCCTAACTGAATGTCGGAATAAAAAAGGATAAAATCTTAGTTTACCTATTTACCTGTGGATAAAAACCAAATTACCCACTTCAATTTCACACACCCTTGTGGATAATTCAAAACGTGAAGTTCATCCCTGCAAAACGTCCATATTGGCAAATACTATTAAAAATGATGGCTTGTTTTTTCCTTTTTAACGTATCATTTGTCCATCAGACTTTTTAAAAGGAAGCAAATATGCTGCAACGGACTTTAGCCAAATCAGTAAGCGTTACCGGCGTTGGCCTGCATTCGGGCGAAAGGGTCGCTCTGACTTTGCATCCTGCCGAAGAAAACAGCGGTATTTCGTTCCGCCGTACTGATTTGAGCGGGGAAATGGGCGAAGTCATCCAATTGAATCCTTATTTGATCAACGATACCCGCCTCTCTTCAACCATTGTTACCGATAAGGGCGTGCGCATCGGTACGATTGAACACATTATGTCGGCTCTGTCTGCCTACGGCATCGACAATGCCTTGATTGAATTGAACGCACCCGAAATTCCGATTATGGACGGCTCGAGTCTGCCGTTTATTTATCTTTTGCAAGATGCGGGCGTTGTCGATCAAAAAGCCCAAAAACGTTTTTTAAAAATCCTCAAACCTATTGAAATCAAAGAAACCGGAAAATGGGTGCGCTTTACACCTTACGACGGCTTTAAAGTTACTTTAACCATCGAATTCGACCATCCGGTTTTCAACCGCAGCTCGCCCACTTTTGAGATTGATTTTGCAGGAAAATCCTATATCGATGAAATTGCCCGCGCCCGTACCTTCGGCTTTATGCACGAAGTGGAAATGATGCGCGCTCATAATCTCGGACTGGGCGGCAATTTGAACAACGCTATTGTGATTGACGACATGGACGTTTTGAATCCGGAAGGTTTGCGCTATCCCGATGAATTTGTCCGCCACAAAATCCTGGATGCCATCGGCGATTTGTACATTGTCGGCCATCCGATTATCGGCGCATTTGAAGGTTACAAATCAGGTCATGCCATCAATAATGCGCTGTTGCGTGCCGTTTTGGCAGACGAAACGGCTTACGAATGGGTTGAGTTTGCCGATGACGAAGAATTGCCCACCGCTTTTCACGAGCTGCCGGCAGCCTGATAAAAAATAGATAAAGCAGTCCAATGAGAAGGCCGTCTGAAAGGTTCAGACGGCCTAAATCATGTCATTTTCCACAATTAATTATCCACATATTCATTCTTTTTATCTTATTGAAAAATAAAAATATTAAAATTTAGCGTTATTCTTATACACATCTTATCCATATATTTTCCCAAACTAAAAAGGCCGTCTGAAACCAAGTTCAGACGGCCTTTTTCATGTCAAACCGACAATATCAATCGCCCATAACCTTGCCTTCGCGGCGCGGGTCGGCACCGCCGAGCAAACCGTCTTTGCCGATCACAATGCCTTGTACGCCGGAATTCAAATCGCGGATTTGGACTTTGTAGCCCAGTTTTTCCAATGCTGACGCTTTGTCCGCCGCAGCGGTTTTTTCCTCGATTTCATACTGGCTGCCGCGATTGAGCATATTCGGCAGGGAGATTGCCGCCTGAATGTCCATGCCCCAATCGATATGCGCCACCAGCGTTTTGGCGACGAAACCGATAATACGGCTGCCGCCCGGCGAACCGACCGCCAGATAAGGCTTACCGTCTTTCATCACGATGGTCGGTGCCATTGAAGAACGTGGCCGTTTGCCGCCCGCCACGCTGTTGGCAACGATTTTACCGTCCGCACCGACAGGGTTGAAAGCGAAATCGGTCAATTCATTGTTGAGCAGATAGCCGTTTGCCATCAGCCCCGAACCGAATGCGTTTTCAATCGAAGTCGTCATCGATACAACGTTGCCGTCTTTATCCACAACCACCAAATGGCTGGTGGACGGCAGCTCTACTGCCATGCCTTGCGCGTATGCCTTGCCAAACTTACCTGCCTGAATAGTTTCCAATGCCTTGTCAGCCTTGCGGATTTCTTCGGCACGCGGTTTCAAATAAGCCTGAGAAATCAGGGCGCGGGTCGGGACGTTGACAAACGCAGGATCGCCGACATAATAATCACGGTCGGTAAACGCAATCCGCGACGCATCGCCTATCCAGCGCCAACTGTGGATATTTTCCGCGCCTAACGCCTTCATATCCTGATTTTGCAGGACGCCCAAAATCTCGCCCAAAGCAATCGCGCCCGAACTTGGCGCGCCCATGCCGCAGACTTCGTATTCACGATACGGCGCGCAAACCGGTTCGCGCTCGATAACGCGGTAGTTTTTCAAATCCGCCATGCTGATTTTGCCGGGATTATCCACAGCACCGGTAACGGCACGGACAATATTCTGCGCCTGCATTCCCTGATAAAACGGCGCACTGCCTTTTTTCGCCAACAGGCGTACGGAACGCGCAAATTCAGGGTTTTTCAACACCGTTCCCGCTGCCAAAGGCTTGCCGTCGGGCAGGAAATACGCGGCGGTTTGCGGATAACGTTTCAAAGGCTCCAAATTTTGCTCGATGGATTTCGCCATGCGCGGTGAAACGGTAAAGCCTTGTTCCGCCAAAGCAATCGGTTTGTCAAACAGGCTTGCCCACGGCAATTTGCCGTAATGCTTATGGACATCTTCCAGCAGCTTCGGAATCCCCGGCACACCGACCGAACGGCCGCCAACAACAGCTTTCATAAAGCCCATCGGTTTGCCGTTTTCATCCAAAAAAAGCGCCGGCGTTGCCGCTTTCGGCGCCGTTTCTCGGGCATCAAACGTCGTCAGTTTTTTCGCCTTATTGTCCCAATACACCAGAAACGCGCCGCCGCCCAAACCGGAAGACTGCGGCTCGGTCAGCCCCAAGGTCGTCTGCATGGCGATCATCGCATCTATCGCGCTGCCGCCGCGTTTCAAAACCTCGTATCCCGCCTCGGTCGCCAACGGATTGGCAGACGCCGCCATATAATGCTTGGCGCGGATCAATTTCTGCTCGGTCAGCCCCGTCCCTTGTTCCGGCGCATGGTTATCCACAGATACGGAGGGCAGGGCAACTTGAGGTTTCAGAGCCGGCTGTTGCGCACAAGCGGCCAAGACCAAAACAGGTAATAACTTAATACCAAAGGAAAATTTCATATTCACTCCATAAATTTAAATATTTTCAGACGGCCTTTTCCCAACTTGAACAAGAGGAAATATGAAAATATTCAGAAATAAAAAACCATTTGACTATTTCCCTACTCAATCAGTTCCGATTGGAGAAGTATAAAACAAGCTAAGATTGTGCACAGGCGAAAATTTATCCACAGAATGAAGCGGCAGAAAATTTTTATCCACATATGCAAACAAGGCCGACCATACTTTATCCTCATCAAAAAATATCAGCTAAGTATTTGAAAAATTGTTTTAATCAAAGTTATCAACAAGCTGTGGCAACACTCAATATCATCTTCTATTTATTATTTAAAATCTTATTTATAGTTTGTTTTCTCGAAGGCAAAGGCCGTCTGAAACGTAAAGGCATCTTTTCAAAAAATTAAAAAGTTAAGGATTGTTAAAAACGTGTAAATCAGCTAGAGTTACGCTTGATAAAATTAATCAATAACGGAGTTTCACGAAATGAAAGGCGACATTGGCGTAATCGGCCTTGCCGTAATGGGGCAAAACCTGATTCTCAACATGAACGACAACGGCTTTAAAGTTGTCGCATACAACCGTACGACCAGCAAAGTAGATGATTTTTTAAACGGTGCAGCCAAAAATACCAATATTATCGGCGCATATTCACTGCAAGATTTGGTTGATAAATTAGAAAAACCGCGCAAAATCATGATGATGGTACGTGCCGGTTCTGTTGTTGACGATTTTATCGAACAACTCGTTCCGCTTTTGGACGAAGGCGACATTATTATTGACGGCGGCAATGCCAATTATCCCGATTCCACCCGCCGCACACACGAGCTGGCGGCAAAAGGCATCCGCTTTATCGGCGCAGGCGTTTCCGGCGGCGAAGAAGGCGCGCGTCACGGCCCGTCCATTATGCCCGGCGGCGACGAAGCCGCATGGCCTGCTGTCAAACCAATTTTCCAAGCGATTGCCGCCAAAACCCCGCAAGGCGAACCCTGCTGCGACTGGGTCGGCCGCGACGGCGCGGGCCATTTCGTCAAAATGGTGCACAACGGCATCGAATACGGCGATATGCAGTTGATTTGCGAAGCGTACCAATTCATGAAAGACGGCTTGGGTCTGAGCTACGATGAAATGCACCGCATTTTCAGCGAATGGAACCAAACCGAACTGAATTCTTATCTGGTTGAAATCACCGCCGCGATTTTGGGCTACAAAGATGAAAACGGCGAACCTTTGGTTGAAAAAATCCTCGATACCGCCGGTCAAAAAGGCACGGGCAAATGGACCGGCATCAACGCCCTCGATTTGGGTATCCCGTTGACCCTGATTTCCGAAGCCGTGTTTGCACGTTGCGTTTCTGCGTTCAAAGACCAACGCGTCCAAGCAAACAGCCTGTTTGGCAAAACCATTACCCCGATTGAAGGCGACAAAGCCGCATGGGTGGATGCTTTGCGCCAAGCCCTGTTGGCATCTAAAATTATTTCTTATGCACAAGGCTTCATGCTCATCCGCGAAGCCAGTGAAAACAATGATTGGGCATTGAATTACGGCAACACCGCCCTCTTGTGGCGTGAAGGCTGCATTATCCGCAGCGCCTTCTTGGGCAACATCCGCGACGCATACGAAGCCAATCCTGATTTGGTCTTCTTGGGTTCCGATCCTTATTTCAAAGGCGTATTGGAAACCTGTCTGCCTGCATGGCGCAAAGTGGTGGCCAAAGCGATCGAGTGCGGTATTCCGATGCCTTGCATGGCTTCTGCGATTACCTTCCTTGACGGCTACACTTCCGCGCGCCTGCCGGCCAACCTGTTGCAAGCCCAACGCGACTACTTCGGCGCGCACACCTACGAGCGTACCGACAAACCGCGTGGCGAATTCTTCCATACCAACTGGACAGGTAAAGGCGGCGATACCGCTTCAACCACATACGATATCTAATTTGCCCGGGCAAACAAAAGGCCGTCTGAGTATTTCAGACGGCCTTTTTATAGGGTTATCCACAATGAAGAATGAAATGATTTAATCTACTTGATAGATAACTTTATGAAATAAATAAAGATTAATAAAGGCCGTCTGAATGTTTCAGACGGCCTTTAAAATTGTTCACAACCTTATCAACAGGTTTTCCATAGATTAAACCAGATTTTGCGGATTGCCGGCTACGAAGCGGTTGATGTTGTCCAAAAGGATGTCAAACAGACGGTTGGCGGCCTCTTGGCTTGCCCATGCAATGTGTGGCGTGACGATGAGGTTGGGCAGTCGGGCTTTCAGCAGAGGGTTGCCGTCGCGCGGCGGCTCTTGTGTCAACACGTCAAAACCTGCACCGCCGATTTGGCCGTATTTCAACGCCGCAACCAAAGCGGCTTCATCGACCAAACCGCCGCGCCCGCAGTTGATGAGGATGGCGCCGGGTTTCATTTGCTGTAATTCGGCTTCGCCTATCATGTTGGCCGTTTGCGGCGTGAGCGGACAATTAAGCGACACGACATCGGCGGAGCGGATGGCTTCGTCAAAGGAAACATAGCCGTCGCGGACGCTTTGGGCATGTTTGTGTTCGGCGAACACGACATTCATTTTGAAAGCCTGTGCATAAGCTGCCAGCGTTTTACCGATATTGCCGCGACCGAAAATCGCCAGCGTTTTGCCGTTTAAATCGCGCATCGGTGCGCCGAGGTGGCAGAAAAACGGCGAGTTTTCCCACAAGCCCGCCGCAACGTCGCGCTGATAGGCAGGCAGGTTGCGCATCAGGGTAATCATCATCATAAACGCGTGTTCCGCCACGGATTCATTACCGTAAGCGCGGATATTGCACACGGCCGTGCCGTTTTGTTTGGCGGCCTCAACATCCACATTGTTGACGCCTGTCGCGGTAACGGCAACCAGCTTGAGTTGTGGATTTTCGGCAAATGCTTGGGCGGAAATCACGACTTTGTTGGTAATCACAATGTCCGCGCCGTGGATGCGCTCCAGCGTTTCGTGTGCTTCGGTTGTGCCGTAGCTGCTTAATGTGTGTGGAAAATCAAAGTCAAACGGGCGGTTGACGAGGGTATCGCTGTCGAGGACGACAATTTGGAGCGGATTCATAAAATTCCTATCAAAAATAAAATATCGATTTATAAAATCTAAATCAGGATAAAGGATTTAAAATATACGCGTTAGTTGATAATAATTATTATGTAGCGATTAAAACATCAATGTATCAGGAAAACAGCATGATTAAAACCATTACATTTGCTATTTTGCATTTCAGCGTCGCATTTAGTGTCGCCTATATTCTGACCGGCAGTATCGGCGTTTCCAGCGCGGTCGCTTTGGTCGAACCCATCGTCAATACCGTCGTCTTTTATTTTCACGAAAAAGCGTGGAACCGCTACGAGAAAAACAAATCCGACAAGCAAAAATTGTGGGTGCCTTTACATCAGTGCGGCTAAAGTTTCAGACGGCCTTTTGCTTGATCAAAACCGATTATGCCTTTGCGGTTCGTCTATCGCCATAAAAATGCCAAACCCTAAAATAGAGTAAGACTTTACGAAGGCCTCATGAAGGTAAAAATGCTAAAATACGCTATTCTTGCAAACCCATTCAGACGGCCTCAATGCTCACCGATTTAGAAAAAAATACCATCCGCGACCATTACCAAAACATCGGCAAAAATTTGCCCGGTTTCCGTCCGCGCGCTTCGCAGCGGGAAATGATTGCGGCGATTGCCAACGCTTTTTCGCGGACGTTGACGCGTGAAGAAGACGAAGAAGCGCCCAAACGCGAGGGTGAGAGCATTGCCGTGATCGAAGGGCCGACCGGTGTGGGTAAATCGTTGGCCTACCTTTTGGCCGGCGGCATCATGGCGCAGACGCGCGGCAAACGGTTGATCGTCAGCAGCGCGACGGTGGCTTTGCAGGAGCAGTTGGTTGACCGCGATTTGCCGTTTCTGGTCGAAAAAAGCGGTTTGGAGCTGACCTTTGCGCTTGCCAAGGGGCGCGGCCGTTATCTTTGCCCTTACAAACTCTATCAACTGACGCAAAACAATGCCCAGCAAAACCTGCTTGGTTTTGAAGCGCCGGAAGTGTTGTGGGATAGCAAACCCAAGCCGGAAGAATTGAACCTGCTGCGCGACATTGCCGATGAATTTTCCGCCCGCCGCTTTAATGGCGACCGCGACACTTGGCCGGAAAAAATCGATGACGCAATTTGGCTCAAAGTGACCAACGACCGCCACGGCTGCCTGAAATCCGCCTGTCCCAACCGTCCGGAATGCCCGTTTTACCTGGCGCGTGATGTTTTGGAAACCGTCGATGTCGTCGTTGCCAATCACGATCTTCTGCTTGCCGACATCAGCATGGGCGGCGGCGTGATTCTGCCTGCGCCCGAAAACAGTTTCTATTGCATAGACGAAGCGCACCACCTGCCCAAAAAAGCCCTCAGTCGTTTTGCCGCCGAACATTCATGGAATATTGCCGTTTGGACGCTGGAAAAATTGCCGCAGCTGACCGGCAAAATTGCCGCGCTCACCGATAAAGCCGAACTTGCCAACCTTGCCGACGAAGCTGCAACATCCTTGCTCGACAGCCTGCACGAATGGCAGTTTCACTTGGCGGAAGAGCCGTCTTTAAGTCTGGGGTCGTCTGAAAACGACAGGCGGAAACACAACGAACCGACTTGGCTGTGGGAAGACGGCAAAATCCCCGAAGGCCTGGAAACCACGGTTTCTAATACGGCCATTGCTGCACGCAGCCTGCTCAAACACGTTATCGGGCTGAACGATGCGCTTTCCGCCGCCCGCCGCGAAAAAGAACAGGACGGTGCGCTCATCGACCGCCTGACCAGCGAGTTCGGCCTTTTTATCGCCCGTATCGAACAAATCAGCGCGGTTTGGGATTTACTCTCCACCGTTCCCATCGAGGGCGAAGAGCCGTTGGCGAAATGGATAACCCGCCGTGCCGACGACAAAAACGACTATATTTTCAACGCCAGCCCCATCAGCAGCGCATCCCACCTTGCCAACAATCTGTGGCGGCGCGCGGCAGGTGCGGTGTTGACTTCGGCTACCCTGCAATCGCTCGGCAGCTTCAACCTGATTTTGCGTCAAACCGGCCTATTATGGCTGCCCGAAACCACCACGCTCGCTTTGGAAAGCCCGTTTAATTTCGATGCGCAAGGCGAGCTGTATATTCCGCCGGTGCACGCCAGCCCCAAAGATCCTGATGCGCATACGGCCGCTATTGTCGAATGGTTGCCGAAGCTGGTTTCGCCGGTTGAAGCCATCGGCACGCTGGTGTTGTTTTCCTCGCGCAAACAAATGCAGGACGTCGCCTTGCGCCTGCCTGACGAATATTTACCGCTTCTGCTTGTACAGGGCGAGTTGCCCAAGGCCGTTCTTTTACAAAGGCACCATCAAGCCATTGCCGAAGGCAAAGCCAGCATTATTTTCGGCCTCGACAGTTTTGCCGAAGGGCTCGACCTGCCCGGTACGGCCTGCGTGCAAGTCATTATTGCCAAGCTGCCGTTTGCCATGCCGGACAATCCCATCGAGAAAACCCAAAACCGCTGGATTGAACAACGCGGCGGCAATCCCTTTATCGAAATCACGGTGCCCGAAGCCAGCATCAAACTGATCCAAGCCGTCGGCCGCCTTATCCGTACCGAACAGGATTACGGCCGCGTGACCATCCTCGACAACCGCGTCAAAACGCAACGCTACGGCCAGCAATTATTGGCCTGTCTGCCGCCGTTTAAGCGGATAGGGTAGTTGTGGATAATTTAAAATAAAAGGCCGTCTGAAACCAAATGTTCAGACGGCCTTTTATTCTTTTCAAGCTATAAATCCAATTTCATGACGGATACGGTTTCCCCGTTGTGCCAAGTCTGGGTGATTTCTTTCCAGCCGAACTTTTCATACACAGCCTGCACATCCGGTGTATAGAGAAACAGATGCGGCAAACCCAGTTCGCGTGCTTTATCCAGACAAAACGAAACCAGCTGCCTGCCTACGCCCAAATCGCGAAATTGCGGCAAAACGAACACATCGCCCAGCCAATATTCGTATTCGGGAAAACACGCCATATCAAACCGCTTCAATGCCGCCGAGCCCATCAGCCGCCCTTCCTTATCCACAGCCGCAAACGCCAGCGGCAAGTTATCCCCATTAAGGCACTGCGCGTAATACGCACGGATTTTGTCCAGAGACGACCATGGCGCAAAATCGTGCCATTCCTCAAACAACGCGAGGGCTAAAGGCTCGACAAATTCAGGCTTCAGACGGCATATGTTCATAATTGGCTCCTCTTGTTGTACTGCATAGGGATTATTTTCACAGTATAGGCCGTCTGAAAGGTTAACACATCTTAAAAAATCAGCGTAAAACACGATAAACCCGCCGCCAGCCCCATTCAAATCACTTATAATTCTGCCCATACCGCACACAAACAAAAGAAGAACATCATGGCCAAGAAATTTCCCATTTTTCCGAAAAATCCCGAGCGTATCTGCTGGGGTTGCGACAAATACTGCAAAGAAGACGATTTGCAATGCGGCAACGGTTGCGAACGCATCCAACACCCCATCGAATTGGACGGCCGCGACTGGTATAAAAAAGGCGACTGGAGCAATTTGTTGAGCGAAGAGCAGCAAATCGAACTTGGACTGAAAGAAGCGCCCAAGCCGGCTAAACCGCATATCAAACTGCCTTTGAAAAACAAAACGGCTTAAACGGTATGCCGTAAACAAACGAGATAAAAAAAAGGCCGTCTGAAACCTGAAAAACAGGGTTTCAGACGGCCTTTGCGTTGTCGGATTATGCTTTCACATAATGCACAAACGCGTATTCGATGCCTTTGGCGGAAACATGGTTTTCCCGAGAGGCTTCTTGCCATGTTTCTGTGGAAAACTCAGGAAAAAACGCATCGCCGTCCACATCCAAACCGACTTCGGTCAAACGCAAATCGGTGGCAATCGGCAGGGCTTGTGCATAAATTTGTGCGCCGCCCATGATGATGACTTCTTCAACCCCCTGACACAAAGCTAGCGCATCTTCCAAAGAAGCCGCCGTTTGTGCGCCTTCGGCCTGATAATCTTGGCGGGTGATGACGATATTTTGACGACCGGGCAGCGGCTTGCGCGGCAGCGATTCCCATGTTTTGCGGCCCATAATGACGGGTTTGCCGGTGGTGTAGGATTTGAAAAAGGCAAAATCTTCGGGCAAATGCCAAGGCATGGTGTTGTTGATGCCTATACAGCGGCGGGCGGCGTAGGCGGCGATAAGGGTGATTTTCGGCATGATAAAATCCGTTTGTAAAATAAAATGATTATAGCGGAAGGGAGTCGGGAAGAACTGAATGCCCGATATTCTAAAAATGTTTCAATATTTATAAAATCAATATTCAAAATGCTTGATTTTGACAAAAATCATTTATTGTTCATTTTTTTAGGTATATGATAAATATCATACCAAATAAAAAAGGAAAGGAAAAAATGATGAGAACCCTCCGCATTTCTGCTTTGACTGCTTCCCTGTCTTTGATGTTGGCTGCCTGCGGCGGTGCAACAAGCGGCTTGTCGAATGCCGTTACCGAGCCGCTCAATCCGCATCCGAAAGGCGTGTTGTCTGTTGAATTGAACGAATCCGTCCCTGAAAACGGTACGTTGGAGCTGACGGCCAACGGTAAAACGCAAACCCTGCAAAAAGGCGGCAAACTTGATACCGGCTTTTTGAAAACCGATAAAGTATCCTCTTACGACTACGCCCAAAAAATCAAGGTAAACGGCCAAGTCATCACTTTGGAAACCGGCGACTTCCAAGTGTATAAACAAAATTATTCCACTGTTGCCGCGCGTTACGCCAAACAAAAAGCCGATGACGCAGGCAAGCTGCAAAACCTCGATACATACACATTCACCGTCGGCGAAGTCCAAGGCGATGAAACAGCGTATCGCAATTTGCCCAAACAAGGCAGCTATCAGTATTCGGGCATCGCGTTTAATGGCGACGACCGCAGTGGCCGTCTGAAATACACCGTGGATTTCGATAAAAAACAAGGTTACGGCAAAATCAGCAGCATGGCTTCCCACAATAATGTCGACCTGCTTGCCGCAGGCATTGCCAATAACAATGGCAAAGCCGCCATCAGCGGTAAAACCAGTTTGAGTGGTGTCGAAAACGGCCGTTATGATTTGAAACTCTTCGGCCCGCAGGCTGAAGAAATTGCCGGTAAGGCGCAAATCAAAGTTGGCGACTCTACCAAAGAAATCGGTTTGGCCGGTAAGAAAGAATAGGAAATAAGGCCGTCTGAACATTTCAGACGGCCTTATTGTGACAAAAAAAGCAACGGATCAAACCGTTGCTTTTTTCATGCCAACCTAAATTACAGGCTGCCCAAGATAATGCGCAATACGCGGCGCAACGGCTCGGCAGCACCCCACAAGAGTTGGTCGCCGACAGTGAACGCGCTGATGTATTCGCCGCCCATCTCCAGTTTGCGGATACGGCCGACAGGAACAGACAGCGTGCCGGTAACTTTGGCAGGCGTCAGCTCGTGAATGCTGGCTTCTTTTTCGTTGGGGATAACTTTCACCCAATCGTTTGCACCTGCCAAGATGGCTTCGATTTCAGAAACAGGCAGGTCTTTTTTCAGTTTCAGGGTGAGGGCTTGGCTGTGGCAGCGCATAGAGCCGATGCGTACGCACAAGCCGTCGATTACGGTCGGATTGTCGCTGCGGCCGAGGATTTTGTTGGTTTCCACGCCGCCCTTCCATTCTTCTTTGGACTGGCCATTACCCAAATCCACGTCAATCCAAGGAATCAGGCTGCCGGCGAGCGGTACGCCGAAGTTGGCTTTCGGATAGTCTTCGCTGCGCAGGAAATCGGACACTTTGCGGTCGATGTCGAGGATCGCGCTGGAAGGGTCGGCAAGCTCGTCTGCCACTTGGGCGTGAATCGCGCCCATGCCGCTGATGAGTTCGCGCATGTTTTTCGCACCCGCGCCGGAAGCGGCTTGGTAGGTCATGCTGGTTGCCCATTCGACCAAATCGTTTTGGAACAGGCCGCCCAAAGCCATCAGCATCAGGGAAACGGTGCAGTTGCCGCCGATGTAGTTTTTCACGCCGTTTTTGAGGCCGTTGTCGATGACGTTGCGGTTGACCGGGTCGAGGACGATAATCGCGTCGTCTTTCATGCGCAGGGAAGAAGCCGCGTCAACCCAGTATCCGTTCCAGCCGCTGTCGCGCAGGGGTTGGAACACGGATTTGGTGTAATCGCCGCCCTGACAGGTAACGATGATGTCCATTTTTGCCAATTTGGCAACATCGTTGGCATCCAACAATGTTTTGGCCGCCTGACCGAAATCAGGGGCAGCACCGCCGACGTTGGAAGTGGTAAAGAAAAACGCTTCGGGAATATGGGCGAAGTCGTTTTCTTCTTTCATACGCTGCATCAAAACAGAGCCGACCATACCGCGCCAGCCGACAAAACCTACTTTCATGTGTTACTCCTTACAAAGAAAATCCGGATAAGTTTATAGTGCATTAACAAAAATCGGAACGGCATCGCCTGCCGCTTTGTTCAGATTTTTGTTAACCCACTATAAAAAAGGGGAAAACAAACGTTTTAACGCCGTCTGCGGAAAATGTAAAGGTTTTTATCGAAAATTTTTAGAATGATAGGAAAATAGGTTAAGATGGCAATGAAATTGCATTTCATTAATGGTACAGAGGAAGATTAAATGAGCAAAATCAATTTGTCGGATTTGCCCCAAACAGAAATAGTAGATGTCCATATTGCTTCGCCGGGGGCGAGGGTTGCGGCATATTTGTTGAATAATCTGTTTACTTTTTTGATATGGTTGCCATTCATTGTGATGGTAGTTTTCACTTTAGATGAAAGCAAAGAATTAGTTTCGGAGTCTTCTCTTTCTAATACCCCTGAATATTTTGCCATAACATTTTTTATTTCTTTGGCTGTTTATTTGGTTTTCGGTATCTTCCAACTGTATTACATGAGCCGGGACGGTCAGTCTTTAGGTAAAAAAATTATGGGCATCCGCGTGTTAAAAAGTGACGGGAATAATCCAGGTTTTGAAGGAACAGTTTTAATCCGCGAAGTTGTTTGGGCGCTTGCTGTTGGTGTTGTGGTAACTATTGTATCGTTGGCAATAAGTGACACGGGTGGAAACCTGATTTCTCTGCTTATAGCCTTCATCAACTTCATCATGCTCTTTTCCGTCAAACGCGACCGCCGCACGCTCTACGATATGCTGGCCGATACGGTTGTCGTCAAATTGCCGCCGCGCCGATAAATCGCTTTTTTTGATAAAAAATTGGAGATTCCTTTACAAATATGCTCTTACGTGCTATTATTTAAGTGACTATTTAAAAGGAGTTAATAAATATGCGGCAAGGTATTCTTAAATAAACTGTCAATTTGATAGCGGGAACAAATAATTAGATGTCCTTTTTTAGGAGGGCTTAGTTTTTTGTACCCAGTTTAAGAATACCTTTATCATGTGATTCTAAAGTATCCAGAGAATATCTGTATGCTTTGTATACCTATGGTTATGCATAAAAATCCCAGTGATAAAAGTATTTATCACTGGGATTTTTATGCCCTTTTGGGTTTTTGAATGGAGGAAAATCACATGAAAATTATTAATATTGGAGTTTTAGCTCATGTTGATGCAGGAAAAACTACCTTAACAGAAAGCTTATTATATAACAGTGGAGCGATTACAGAATTAGGAAGCGTGGACAAAGGTACAACGAGGACGGATAATACGCTTTTAGAACGTCAGAGAGGAATTACAATTCAGACAGGAATAACCTCTTTTCAGTGGGAAAATACGAAGGTGAACATCATAGACACGCCAGGACATATGGATTTCTTAGCAGAAGTATATCGTTCATTATCAGTTTTAGATGGGGCAATTCTACTGATTTCTGCAAAAGATGGCGTACAAGCACAAACTCGTATATTATTTCATGCACTTAGGAAAATGGGGATTCCCACAATCTTTTTTATCAATAAGATTGACCAAAATGGAATTGATTTATCAACGGTTTATCAGGATATTAAAGAGAAACTTTCTGCCGAAATTGTAATCAAACAGAAGGTAGAACTGCATCCTAATATGCGTGTAATGAACTTTACCGAATCTGAACAATGGGATATGGTAATAGAAGGAAATGATTACCTTTTGGAGAAATATACGTCTGGGAAATTATTGGAAGCATTAGAACTCGAACAAGAGGAAAGCATAAGATTTCATAATTGTTCCCTGTTCCCTGTTTATCACGGAAGTGCAAAAAACAATATAGGGATTGATAACCTTATAGAAGTGATTACGAATAAATTTTATTCATCAACACATCGAGGTCAGTCTGAACTTTGCGGAAAAGTTTTCAAAATTGAGTATTCGGAAAAAAGACAGCGTCTTGCATATATACGTCTTTATAGTGGCGTACTGCATTTGCGAGATTCGGTTAGAATATCGGAAAAGGAAAAAATAAAAATTACAGAAATGTATACTTCAATAAATGGTGAATTATGTAAAATCGATAAGGCTTATTCCGGGGAAATTGTTATTTTGCAGAATGAGTTTTTGAAGTTAAATAGTGTTCTTGGAGATACAAAGCTATTGCCACAGAGAGAGAGAATTGAAAATCCCCTCCCTCTGCTGCAAACGACTGTTGAACCGAGCAAACCTCAACAAAGGGAAATGTTACTTGATGCACTTTTAGAAATCTCCGACAGTGACCCGCTTCTGCGATATTATGTGGATTCTGCGACACATGAAATCATACTTTCTTTCTTAGGGAAAGTACAAATGGAAGTGATTAGTGCACTGTTGCAAGAAAAGTATCATGTGGAGATAGAACTAAAAGAGCCTACAGTCATTTATATGGAGAGACCGTTAAAAAATGCAGAATATACCATTCACATCGAAGTGCCGCCAAATCCTTTCTGGGCTTCCATTGGTTTATCTGTATCACCGCTTCCGTTGGGAAGTGGAATGCAGTATGAGAGCTCGGTTTCTCTTGGATACTTAAATCAATCATTTCAAAATGCAGTTATGGAAGGGATACGCTATGGTTGCGAACAAGGATTATATGGTTGGAATGTGACGGATTGTAAAATCTGTTTTAAGTATGGCTTATACTATAGCCCTGTTAGTACCCCAGCAGATTTTCGGATGCTTGCTCCTATTGTATTGGAACAAGTCTTAAAAAAAGCTGGAACAGAATTGTTAGAGCCATATCTTAGTTTTAAAATTTATGCGCCACAGGAATATCTTTCACGAGCATACAACGATGCTCCTAAATATTGTGCGAACATCGTAGACACTCAATTGAAAAATAATGAGGTCATTCTTAGTGGAGAAATCCCTGCTCGGTGTATTCAAGAATATCGTAGTGATTTAACTTTCTTTACAAATGGACGTAGTGTTTGTTTAACAGAGTTAAAAGGGTACCATGTTACTACCGGTGAACCTGTTTGCCAGCCCCGTCGTCCAAATAGTCGGATAGATAAAGTACGATATATGTTCAATAAAATAACTTAGTGTATTTTATGTTTATGTAAAATCAGCACTTTCCAACATAGGCCGTCTGAAAAATCGCTTTCAGACGGCCTTTCGACACGCTATTGATTTCATGAAAAAACATTTGTACCGCATTACGCTCGTCAGCATTGCCGCGGCCATTCTTGCCGCCTGTCCGAGCAAAAGCATTAAAAACCTCCCCGAAACCGACACCAGCGTTATCAAAGGCCCTGACCGCCCCACCGGTACGCCCGATCCCGTCGGTACGACAGTGAGCGGGGGAGGAGCAAACTACACCGTAGTTTCCTACAACGAATTGCCGCACTGGGACCTCCAACACTTTACCAAAAGCCTGCAATCTTTCCGTTTAGGCTGTGAAAAACTTAAAAACCGCCAAGGCTGGCAGGACGTTTGTATCCAGGCCATGCAAACACCGGTGCACCATTTCCAAGCCAAGCACTTTTTCGAGCGCTATTTCACCGCATGGCGCGTCGATAACGGCGGCAATCCTGCCGGCACCATTACCGGTTATTACGAACCGGTCCTGCGCGGCGACGACAAATCCACGAGCCAATCCCGTTTCCCTATTTACGGCATTCCGAACGATTTTGTTTCCGTTCCGCTGGCTGCAAACTTGAGGGGCAGCAAAGCCACCGTCCGCATCCGCCAAACCGGCCCAAACAGCGGCGTCATCGACAACAGCGGCGCATACACGGCCGACTTGTCCAGATTCCCGATTACAGCACGCAGCACCGCGCTGAAAGGCCGTTTTGAAGGCAGCCGTTTCGTTCCTTACTACACCCGCAGCCAAATCAACGGCGGCGCGCTTAACGGCAAAGCGCCGATTTTGGGTTACGCAGATGATCCGGTCGAACTTTTCTTTATGCACATTCAAGGTTCAGGCCGTCTGAAAACGCCGTCCGGCAAATACATCCGTGTCGGATTTGCCGATAAAAACGAACATCCGTATGTTTCCATCGGCCGCTATATGGCGGACAAAGGCTATCTGCCGCTGGGTCAGACCAGCATGCAGGGCATCAAGGCCTATATGAAGCAAAACCCCGGCCGCCTTGCCGAAGTTTTGGGACAAAATCCAAGCTACGTCTTCTTCCGCGAGCTGACCGGCAGCGGCGATTCCGGCCCGGTGGGCGCATTGGGTACGCCGTTGATGGGCGAATACGCCGGTGCCATCGACCGTCACTACATCACGCTTGGCGCACCGTTATTTGTCGCCACTGCCCATCCGATCACCAAAAAAGCCCTCAACCGCTTAATTATGGCGCAAGATACCGGCAGCGCGATTAAAGGCGCAGTCCGTGTGGATTATTTCTGGGGCTATGGCGACGAAGCAGGCGAAGTGGCCGGTAAAATGAAAACCACCGGCTATGTATGGCAGCTCCTGCCCAACGGCATGAAACCGGAATATCGTCCATAAACAGCGGTTTTAAAAAAGGCCGTCTGAAACCAAGATTCAGGTTTCAGACGGCCTTTTTATTTCTATAAAAATGCGTCAGGTTTTTAAAACCTGGCGCGGTATGGGGACATACAGCTCGGACGGTAAGCCGGGTTCTGTCGCGGACAGTCATTCCTCTAGGCACATCATTGCTGGTGTGCTCAAGCAACCTACCCGAACGCTCGGCGAGCAGCGTCATCGCGTTCTGTTTGGTCTTGCTCCGAATGGGGTTTAGCCTGCTGCGCTTTGTTACCAAATGCACGGTGCGCTCTTACCGCACCTTTTCACCCTTACCTGTTTTGCCCGAAGGCAATCATCGGCGGTATTGCTTTCTGTTCCACTTTCCGTCGCGTTGCCGCGCCCGGCCGTTAGCCGGCATTCTGCTCTGTGGAGCCCGGACTTTCCTCCCCGTATGCCTTACGCGATACGCGGCGACTGTCTGTCCGACCTGTATGAGTCGCGGATTATAACACAGCCGCCATAGGGTTCAGATGGCCTAAATATTTATTTTTTCTTTTTAAATGCTATTTCGGTCAAACCCAATTCCTGTGCTTTTTTGCGGACTGCGGATTCGGGCATTTCGCGTGCCAGGCGGCTGGTGCAGTATTCAGTCATGGTGGTGGCGCAGGCTTTGAAGTTGCCGGTAAAGTCGCTGGCAGCACTTAAAAACGGGATGAGGCGGCCGGCCATGATTTCTTCGGCCGGTGCGTCTGTTTGGGCGGATACGCGTCCGGACTCGACCGCCGAGAAGATTTGTTCGGTAAAGCGTCGGGCGAAGTTTTCTTCTGTTTGGCAGTCTTGGAATGCGGTGTTTTCATGTTGGCAGACGAGGGTAACTTCGCCTTGAGCTTCTTGCAGCGGTTCGGCCAAATCGAGTTTGAGGGTTTGCTTGTCGGTTTGCAGCCAGGCGGTGCGGCCTTGGGTTTTGATGATTTTGCCGTAAACGCCGATGGCATCGTTTTGGGGGATGTTTTTCTGTTCGGCAAGTTGTTGGGCCGAGAATAAGGGGGCTTGTTCGGCAAATGCGCCGCCGGTTTCGTGTTTGAAGTAGGCGGCGAGGTCTTGTTTGATGAGGGCTTGGGTCAGCAGTTTTTCGCCTTCGGTCAGGCGGTGTGCGAAGCCGTGTGTTTTGGGGGCGGATGCGGCATCCGTGGTCTTGGTGTCCGGTGTGCAGGCGCTCAGGAGTAAAAACAGGGGAAGGATGTATTTCATGGTTGGTCTCTCAACAGGCCGTCTGAACCTATGGTTTCAAACGGTCAGCGTTGTTTATCGATAACGATAAACCCGGCGGGGATAAACGGGATAGGCCGGGTAATTGCGGACGGGTTCGCTGTCTTGATAGATGACGGTCGTCCCGGGCGGGGCGTTGATGGTCACGGTTTTGTTGACGGTGGTTTGCGAGTGGACGGGCAGGTCCAAGACGGCGGTGCGTCCATACGGGGTCTCGGTATAGACGCATGCGCTTAGAAAGATGGTGATGCTCAGGGCCAATGCCTTCATGTTTCAGACGGCCTCTTATTTGAGCAGGTTTTTCAAGGCCAGGCGTACGCCTTCGCCGACTTCCGTGCCTTTGGGAATGCTTTTGGTGGCGGCTTTGGCTTCGCGTTCGTTGTAGCCGAGGGCAAGCAGGGTGTTGATGATGTCTTGGCTTTCGTCGGCAACGGCATCAGGGGCAAACAGGCCGTCTGAAACGGTATGGGACACGAGTTTGCCGCGCAGTTCCAACACCATGCGTTCGGCGGTTTTTTTGCCGATGCCGGGGGCGGAGGAGAGGCGTTTGACGTCTTCTTCGGCGATGGCTTGCGCCAGCTCGTCGGCATTCATGGCAGACAAAATGCCCAATGCGGTTTTGGCACCGATGCCGCTGACTTTAACCAGTTGGCGGAAGGTGGCGCGTTCCTCGGCTGAGGCAAAACCAAACAGCAAATGCGCGTCTTCGCGGACGACAAGCTGGGTGTAGAGATGGACGGTTTCGCCAACGGAGGGCAGGTTGTAGAAAGTCTGCATGGAAACGTCGGCTTCATAACCGACGCCGTTGACGTCGATAACGACCTGTGGCGGATTTTTCTCAATCAATTTGCCTGTGAGCCTGCTGATCATGGTGTTCCCCTGTGATTAAAAAAGGCCGTCTGAAACCTTGCAATCGGGTTTCAGACGGCCTTGTATTGTATCAAACTTCAGCGGTAACGCGGACGAAATCAGATGGCGGATGCCAGGTTCAGATGACGGGCGCGTTCGCCTGCTTCGGCGGCACGTTCTTGGCTGCTGAACGGCCCCATTTTGACAACGTATTCGTAGTTGCGTTTTTCAAGCATGACTTTGCTGTCGGACGGCAGGCTTTGTGCGGCTTGGTTCAAATAAGCCTGCGCTTCGCGTTGGGTACCGAAGGATTTCAAATCAACAAAAAATTCTTTGTTGTTTGGGGAAATAATGGTTTGAGCGGCGGTTTGGCCGGGGATGATTTGTTCAACTTTAACGTTGGCCGTGCCTTGGTTGATGAAACCCAATTGTTGGGCGGCGGCTTTGGAAACATCGATGACGCGGTTGCCGTGGAAAGGGCCGCGGTCGTTGACGCGGACGATGACGCTTTTGCCGTTTTGCATATTGGTCACGCGTGCGTAGCTGGGAATAGGGAGGGTTTTGTGGGCGGCGGAGAGGGCGTTCATATTGTAACGCTCGCCGCTGGAAGTTTTACGGCCGTGGAATTGGCTGCCGTACCATGAGGCTTTGCCGGTTTGGCTGAAAGAGGAAACTTTGGTCAGCGGCGTGTAGCGTTTGCCGGCAACTTTGTAACTGCGGTTGGCAGAAGGATGCAGTTTTTCGACTCGGACCACACTGTCAGCGACGGCGGCATTGATGGAAAGGACGCCGATGGTGGCGGCGGCTAAGGAAAGGAGGGTTTTTTTAGTAAAAATCAAAACGGGTTCCGTTCTTGAGTTGATAACGCAGCGGTTTCAGACGGCCTGTTATACGCCGCCGGCAAAACCGTTTTGTCGCCATGCTTCAAACAGAATAACGGCGACGGTATTGGAAAGATTCATGCTCCTGCTGCCGGGCATCATCGGCAGGCGGATTTTTTGTCCGGCAGGCAGGCTGTCGAGAATTTCGGCAGGCAGGCCGCGCGTTTCGGGACCAAACAGCAACACGTCGCCTTCGCGGAAGGAAACTTCGTCGGGGCGGGTAGAGCCTTTGGTGGTCAGCGCGAAAATGCGGCGGCCTTCGAGTGCCTTGAGGCAGTCTTCGAAATTCTCATGTACCGTCAGTTTGGCAAACTCGTGATAATCCAAACCCGCGCGTTTCATTTTGGACGAATCCAGAGGGAAACCAAGCGGCTTGACCAAGTGCAAATCTGCACCGGTATTGGCGCACAGGCGGATGATATTGCCCGTATTAGGCGGGATTTCGGGTTGGTACAAAACTATGGTAAACATATAAATCAATCACTTATAGAGTGGCATAATGCCGAAATGTTCCATGGGTGTCAAAAACTTTAAGCTATTTTTTCATTGGCGGACGCGCCAAACTCCAGCAAAAAATCTTACCTGCGCCTGATTTTTTCAGCGTTTTCGCCAATTCGTCCAAAGTCGAGCCGGTGGTGAAGACATCGTCAATTAACAGAATATTACACGCCTTCGGCAATTCGGCTTTGATTTTAAATGCATTCTTGATATTTCGCCGACGTTCGTCGCTTTTCAGCGTACTTTGCGGCTCGCCATGCCGTCTGAAAACTGCGTGGCGCGGCAGCAGCGTCCAGCCGTAGCGTTTTGCCAAAATATCCGTCAACGCCTCGCTTTGGTTGAATCCGCGCTTGAGCCGCCGCTCTTTGCTCAAAGGCATGGGCAGGACGAAATCGAAGTGTTCCGCCGCCAGCCAGCCGGGTGCGTTTTGGCACATCAAATCCGCCAACGGACGGCTCATGCCCAAGTCGGCCAAGTGTTTCAGCTCGCGTATCATGCTGCTGACGGGCGGTTCGTAATACAGCGAGGCCCACATTCTATCAAATGCGGGCGGCTTTTTCTGACAACCGCCGCATACCGCCCCGCCCGTGACATGGCGGAAACACAAAGGACAGCTTTGTGCCGCGTCGATAAAATATTCCGTCAAATCGTTTGCGCAGCCTCGGCAAAGGCCGTCTGAAACGGAATCGTGGCATAATACGCAACGTCGCGCATTGAGCCGTTTCAAATTGCGCCACCAAGAAAGAACATTCATGCCACACTCCGCCAAAAAAGTTTATCTGATACACGGTTGGGCGGCGAACCGCCATGTATTCGACGATTTGATACCGCGCCTGCCTGCCGGTTGGGACGTCCGCGCGCTTGATTTGCCCGGACACGGCGATGCGCCTTTTGCCGAGCCGTTTGATATTGCCGCCGTTGCCGAAGCCTTCGCCGGACAAATCGACACGCCGGCACACATTCTCGGCTGGTCGCTGGGCGGACTGGTTGCCCTGTATCTGACCGCGCTTTATCCCGACAAAATCCGATCGCTCTGCCTGACGGCAAGTTTTGCCCGACTGACTGCCGACACGGATTATCCCGAAGGCTTGGCGCAACCTGCCTTGGGCAAGATGGTCGGCGCATTCCAACAGGATTATGCCAAACATATTAAGCAGTTTCTACAACTGCAACTGCTGCACACGCCCCATTCCGGCGAAATCTTAAACCGGGTGCTGCCCGATTTGGCGCGCTGCGGCACGCCTTCCGCCCTGCAGGCCGCGCTTGAAGCGGTCAACCATGCCGATGCGCGTCCGTTGTTGCCGCTGATTCAAACGCCGTCATTGCTGGTGTTTGGACAGAAAGACGCCATTACGCCGCCGCGCATGGGCGAATATTTACACCGCCATTTGAGCAACAGCGAGCTGGTCCTTATCGACAAAGCCGCACACGCGCCCTTTTTAAGCCATGCCGACGAATTTGCCGAAACCTACCGCAATTTTGTCGAAAAGGCCGTCTGAAACAGACTTCAACCATAAAAACAGAATATTACCGGGCAAAGCCCGCTGACACGACCCACCATGACCGAACAAGACAAACGCTGGCAAATTCACCGCCATCTCGCCCAAGACACCGACGAGCGCCTGCAGCTGGTCCGCAATGCACCCAAACGCATCATGCTGATTGGTGCCGATGCCGACATCAGCCGCAGCCTGCTGGCCGCGCGTTATCCCGACGCCGTGTTTGAAGAATACGATCCGAATGCCGACTTTTTGAAAACCGCCGCCGCCGCGCGCAAAGGCGGTTTCTGGCAGAAGCTGACCGGCAAAACCATTCCGCAACATTGCCAAGCCCTGACCGCGCCGCTGCCTGAAGCCGCCGCTGATATGTTGTGGGCCAACCTCAGCCTCAGCCGCGCCGACGATATTTTGCCGGTATTGAAAAACTGGGCCGCCGCTTTGAAAACCGACGGATTATTATTTTTCACGCACTTTGGCCGCGACAGCCTGACCGAGCTGACAGGCCGTCTGAACCATGAAGGCATCGAATGCGAAGCGCCCACGCTGATTGATATGCACGACTTGGGCGATATGCTCGCCGACAACGGCTTTTACGATCCGGTAACCGACACGGCCAAGCTTGAATTGAGCTATAAAAAAGCCGGGACGTTTTGGCAGGACATGGAAACCTTGGGATTGTGGAATGCGTTGAAGTTCAGCAATCCGCAAGCGGCTAAGGAATGTGTGGATAAGATTTTTGCCGACGAAGGCCGTCTGAACATCACGCTTGAAACCGTGTACGGCCATGCCGTGAAGAAATTGGTGTTGCCGCAAGGGGAGAACGTGGTGCAGTTTTTCCCGAAACGGCAGGGCTAGTTTGGCGGTTGTGGCGGTAGGGTCTACGCCGCGATGGCGTATTGTGGAATGCAGTTTGGCGTTTGTATCGATTGCCTGCGCTGTTTGACATGTATGAAAAAGGCCGTCTGAAAAGTTTTCAGACGGCCTTTTGTTTGATTCCAAATTAAGCCTGTTTGGCCGCCCATTCGGCCGGAGTGGCGGCAACGGAAATCGACAGCGCGTGCAATTCGTTGCTTTCGAGTTGCGGCTTGAGGCCGTCTTTAATCAGGCGGTGGCGGGCGAGGCGGGCTTTGCCTTCAAAGGAAGATGAAACGATTACGGCGAAGAAGTGATGGCCGTCGCCTTCGACTTCGACGTGTTCGCAAGGGGTAACGCCTTCAATCAGGGTTTTGACTTGTTCGGGTAAAAGCATGGGGGTTCCTTGGGAAATGGTTTGCTTGTAAAAGAGGGCATTATACCGAATCTTGATAAAAACAGGCCGTCTGAAAAACCAAACTTCGGATTTCAGACGGCCTCGGTCTTTTGAAGCGTCAAATGCTTATTCGTACACTTTCAGCAGCTCGACTTCAAAAATCAAAGTCGCGTGCGGAGGAATCACGCCGCCGGCACCGTGTGCGCCGTAGCCCATTTCGGAAGGAATGGTCAGCTTGCGTTTGCCGCCTTCTTTCATGCCGCCGAAGCCTTCGTCCCAACCTTTAATCACTTGGCCGACGCCCAGAGTGATGGTCAGCGGTTGACGGCGGTCGAGGCTGGAGTCGAACTTGGTACCGTCTTCCAACCAGCCGGTGTAATGTACGGTGATTTCTTTGCCTTTGACGGCTTCTTTGCCGTGGCCTTCTTGCAAGTCTTCAATAATCAGGCTCATGATGTTCCTTTCGGATGTATGGTGAAAATCGGCTCAAGATTACCATATTGTGCGCAATCGTGAAACAAAGCCGCCCATATGGCCGGCAGCAAAAAGGCCGTCTGAAACGGATTTTCAGACGGCCTTTGTTTTATGCTAACCCTTATTTGTTGTCAGGTTGGGATTTGACATCGTGGGAGACGGGCAGCTCAGGCATGGTTCGGGCAGACTCCGGAACATTGCCGGAGAGGGCTTTCAAGAAGGCAACGATGTTTTCAGTGTCTTCCGGAGCCAAGGTTTTACCCAATTGCGCTTTCGCCATGATGTTGACGGCTTTATCCAGTTCCCAAACGCTGCCGTTGTGGAAGTATGGATAGGTACGTTCGACGTTTCTCAAGCCGGGAACGCGGAAGAAGAATTCGTCTTCGGCTTTTTTGGTTACGTCCGCACGGCCTTTGTCGTGTTTAGGATCGTCGATGTGTTTCCAGTAAGGACCGTCCACCAAACCGAATTTTTGGAACATGGTACCGCCCAAGTTGACGCCGCTGTGACAAGCGATACAGCCGTTGTCCATAAATGCGCGTACACCTTTGCGTTCTTGTTCGCTCAGGGCAGATACGTTGCCTTTCAGGTAGTCGTCCCAACGGGTCGGGGTCAGCAGGGTACGTTCAAACGCGCCCAATGCAGTGGTAATGTTTTTGAAGGAAACCGCGCCGTCTTCAGGGAATGCGGCTTTGAATTTCTCTTGGTATTCAGGAATACCGGCGATTTTTGCGGCGGCATCGGCTTCGGAAGCGTTGGCCATTTCAACAGGGTTGAGCAATGGGCCGCCGGCTTGTTCTTCCACATCGGCTGCACGGCCGTCCCAGAATTGGCTGCCCAACAAGGCGGCATTCAGAGCAGTCGGGGAGTTACGGCCGCCGAATTGGCTTTTGTGGCCCGCGCTGGTCGGCATGTTGTCTACGCCGGCAGTTGCCAAGTTGTGGCAAGAGTTACAGCTGACGGTGTTGCCTTTGGACAGGCGGTTTTCGTACCAAAGTTGTTGGCCGAGTTTGACTTGTTCTTCGGTAAACGGACGGACTTTTTGCATTTCGGCTAGGTCAGGCAAAGGTTTGAACGTAGCTTGCGCGCGTTCCAACAGGGCTTTGTCTTCGTCAGAAACATCGGCAGAATTTTGAGGGGCTGAAACGGCGGCGGTGCTTGCGGCAGCATCGGCAGTGCTCGCGGCAGAAGCAGCTTGAGGAGTTTCAGTAGTTTGTGCAGTTTTCTCACCGCAGGCGGTCAACGCGGCAGAAACGGCCAAGGCCAGAACGATTTGGTGGAGTTTCAAACGTGGCATAGGAGGTTTCTTTATTATGCATTTGTTATGTAATGGTTTGCTGGTTGCGACAGCAGTATTTGAACTATATGAGATAAGTTGCTTTTGATTCTTGCTGTAAATCAACCTTTTATTTTTGATAAATTTTGAAAATATAACCGATAGAGAATTTTATACTATGAAACTTTTTTATTGTTTTTTTACAATTAGTTAATGTTTTTAAGGCCGTCTGAAAAAACAAAATTCAGACGGCCTTTTAGTTTTTATTGATTACGTTCGTTATTTTATTTTAAAAAATCTTAATAATTATAGGATTATTAAAAAATGAAAATAATTTGCGTTATTAAGCGTAAAGCGTTATAAATGCGTTAACAAATGAATGTTTCACTTTAGAGTTTTTTATGCTGATTGCTTTTTTGATTATGCTGCGCGAGGGCATCGAAGCCGCCCTGATCGTCGGCATTGTTGCCAGTTTTTTAAAACAGTCGGGACACAGCGAGCTGATGCCGAAGGTTTGGCTGGGCGTGTTTTTGGCTGCGGCCATGTGTTTGGGTATCGGTTACGGCATTCATTCCGTTACGGGCGAGATTCCGCAAAAAGAACAGGAATTGGTGGTCGGCGTCATCGGCCTGGTGGCCGTGGCGATGCTGACGTACATGATTTTGTGGATGAAGAAGGCCGCGCGTTCGATGAAACAGCATCTGCAGGATTCTGTTCAGACGGCCTTGAACCACGGCAGCGGCCAGGGCTGGGCCTTGGTCGGCATGGCGTTTTTGGCCGTGGCGCGCGAAGGTTTGGAAAGCGTGTTTTTCCTGCTTGCCGTGTTCCAGCAAAGCCCGACGTGGTCTATGCCGATAGGCGCGGTATTGGGGCTGCTGGCGGCGGTTGTCATCGGTACGCTGATTTATCAGGGCGGTATGCGCCTGAACTTGGCGAAGTTTTTCCGTTGGACGGGCGCGTTTTTGATTGTGGTGGCGGCCGGTCTGTTGGCCGGTTCGTTTCGCGCGCTGCATGAGGCTGGCGTATGGAATGCGATGCAGGACATCGCTTTCGACACCTCGAAATATTTGCATGAAGACAGCCCTTTAGGCGTGCTGCTCGGCGGTTTCTTCGGCTATACCGACCATCCGACCGAAGGCGAAGTCCTGATTTGGCTGCTGTATCTGGTTCCCGTCATGATTTGGTCTTTGCGCGGCAGCGCTCCGGCAAAAACGTTAACTAAATAAAAAGGAATGAAAATGAAAAAATTCAATCTGACTGCTTTGTCTGTAATGCTGGCTCTGGGTTTGACCGCGTGTCAGCCGCCTGAAGCCGAAAAAGCCGCGCCTGCCGCTTCAGGTGCATCCGCTGCCGCCAATGCCGACGGTTCGGTCAATATCGGTGTGAACGATACTGCCTGCGAACCGATGGAATTGACCGTCCCCAGCGGCCAAGTCGTGTTCAACATCAAAAACGACAGCGGCCGCAAGCTGGAATGGGAAATCCTGAAAGGCGTGATGGTGGTGGACGAGCGTGAAAACATCGCCCCGGGTTTATCCGACAAAATGACCGTTACCCTGCTGCCGGGCGAATACGAAATGACTTGCGGCCTGTTGACCAATCCGCGCGGTAAGCTGATTGTTACCGACAGCGGCTTCAAAGACACTGCCAACGAAGCCGATTTGGAAAAACTGGCGCAACCTTTGGCCGACTATAAAGCTTACGTTCAAGGCGAGGTTAAAGAGCTGGTGGCGAAAACCAAAACCTTTACCGAAGCCGTTAAAGCCGGCGACATTGAAAAGGCCAAATCCCTGTTTGCCGCCACCCGCGTCCATTACGAACGCATCGAACCGATTGCCGAGCTTTTCAGCGAACTCGACCCCGTCATCGATGCGCGTGAAGACGACTTCAAAGACGGCGCGAAAGATGCCGGGTTTACTGGGTTCCACCGTATCGAACACGCCCTTTGGGTAGAAAAAGACGTATCCGGCGTGAAGGAAATTGCAGCGAAACTGATGACCGATGTCGAAGCACTGCAAAAAGAAATCGACGCATTGGCGTTTCCTCCGGGTAAGGTGGTCGGCGGCGCGTCCGAACTGATTGAAGAAGTGGCCGGCAGCAAAATCAGCGGCGAAGAAGACCGTTACAGCCATACCGACTTGAGCGACTTCCAAGCTAATGTGGAAGGCTCCAAAAAAATCGTTGATTTGTTCCGTCCGCTGATCGAAGCCAAAGACAAAGCGTTGTTGGAAAAAACCGATGCCAACTTCAAACAGGTTGAAGACATTTTGGCGAAATACAAAACCCCGAACGGTTTCGAGCTGTACGACAAATTGAGCGAAGAAGACCGCAAAGCCCTGCAGGCGCCGATTAATGCCTTGGCAGAAGATTTGGCCAAACTGCGCGGCATTTTGGGTTTGAAATAAGATAACGCGTTTTCAGGCGGCCTTTGGATATTGAAAGGCCGTCTGAATCTTATTGTCTCCCACACAAAATATGCTTGAAAACCAACCTTACTTCACACGATTGCAATCTTTCCGTTCCCTGCCAAGGAGCAGACCATGAGCCAAAACAAACAACCGGCACAACCCGAAAAACGAACCCTTTTCAAAACTGCCCTTGCCGCCGGCGCTATCGGCGTTGCCGGTTATTTTGCCGGTAAAAAACAAGGCGAAGCCGCCGCCGATACCCAAAACAACCAACATTCCGAGCTGGCCTATCCGTGTTACGGCGAGCATCAGGCAGGCATCGTCACGCCACACCAGCTCTTCGGCATCATGTGTGCCTTTGACGTTACCGCCAAAGACGCCAAACAACTTGAAAACCTGTTCCGCACCCTGACCGCCCGCATCGAATTCCTTACCCAAGGCGGCGAATACCAAGACGGCGACGACAAGCTCCCGCCTGCGGGCAGCGGCATCCTCGGCAAACAATTCCGCCCCGACGGATTGACGGTTACCGTCGGCGTCGGCAGCAGCCTCTTTGACGATCGCTTCGGCCTCAAAGACAAAAAGCCGAAACACCTGCAGGAAATGCGCGACTTTCCTAACGACAAACTCCAAAAATCTTGGTGCGACGGCGACCTCAGCCTGCAAATTTGCGCGTTTTCCCCCGAAACCTGCCAAGCCGCCCTGCGCGACATCATCAAAAACACCGCCCAGTTTGCCGTGATCCGTTGGAGCATAGACGGTTGGCTCCCTAAAGCCGAACCCGGCGCCATTGCCGCGCGCAACCTTTTAGGTTTCCGCGACGGCTCCGGCAATCCCAAAGTCGAAGATCCCAAAGTCGCCGATCAAGTCCTGTGGACGGGCGTTGCCGCCAACAGCTTGGACGAACCGGCATGGGCGAAAAACGGCAGCTATCAGGCCGTCCGCCTCATCCGCCACTTTGTCGAGTTTTGGGACCGCACCCCGATGCAGGAACAAACCGATATTTTCGGCCGGCGCAAATACAGCGGCGCGCCCATGGACGGTAAAAAAGAGGGCGACACCGCCGATTTTGCCAAAGACCCCGACGGCAAAATCACGCCCAAAGACAGCCATATGCGCCTTGCCAATCCGCGCGATCCGGAGTTTATGAAAAAACACCTGCTCTACCGCCGCGCCTTCAACTACTCGCGCGGCCTCGCCGCCAACGGCCAGCTCGATGTCGGCCTGATTTTCATCTGCTATCAGGCCAACCTTGCCGACGGCTTCATCTTCGTGCAAAACCTGCTTAACGGCGAGCCGCTGGAGGAATACATCAGCCCGTTTGGCGGCGGCTATTTCTTCGTCCTGCCGGGTGTCGAAAAAGGCAGCTTCCTCGGCAAAGAGCTTTTGGGCGTATAAATCCGCCGATGGTTTGAATAGATAAAAAGGCCGTCTGAAACCTGATTTCCAGATTTCAGACGGCCTGAGTTTTTTCTATCAAACCAAATGTTCCGCCAAGAAAGCCAATGCGTATTCGACGGCTTGCGCCCTTACTGCTTCGCGGTCGCCTGTGAAAAGCGCGGTTTGCTCAAACGAGCCTTCGGGCGTGGTCAGGCCGAACCAGACTGTGCCGACCGGTTTGGCCGCGCTGCCGCCGCTTGGGCCGGCGATGCCTGAAATACTCAAGGCGTAATCGGCTTGCGCGACGGCCTTTGCGCCGCGTGCCATTTCATAGACGGTCTCGCGGCTGACCGCTCCGTGTTTCAGCAAAGTATCGGGCATGACGCCGAGGCGGTCTTGTTTGGCTTGGTTGCTGTATGTGACGAAGCTTTGATGAAACCACTGCGAGCTGCCGGGAATGGAAGTCAGCGCACCTGCAAGCAGGCCGCCGGTGCAGGACTCGGCGCAGGTAACGGTTTGACGGCGGCTGGTCAGGTGTTCGGCGATGGTTTGCAGATGGGACATGGCGGCTCCTTATGGAAAGGGTGGAATGGGGCGGGCGTTTGACCCGCCGGGTTTCAGACGGCCTGAAAGCTGAAATCAGTCTTTCGGCTGAATGAGGTGGACATCACATTGTGGGAATGGGATGTTGATGTTGGCTTCGCGCAGGTTTTCAACCACTTGCTCGTTCAGGGCGAATCGGAACGGGCCGAGATTTTCTTCTTGCGTCCACGCCCAAAGGGTAATTTCGATGGCGCTGTCGCCAAGGTTGGTAATGTATACGACGGCAGGTCGTTCTTCAGTTTGAACACACAATGGATGCTCGGTTGCCGCTCTCAATACGGCGGCTTTGGCGGCTTTCAAGTCGCAGGCGTAGTCGACGCCGACAACGACTTGGGCGCGGCACAGGGGCAGGGAGGAGCGGTTGGTGATGCTGTTGGTCATGACCACGCTGTTAGGCAGGACGACTTCTTCGTTGTCCGGCGTACTCAAAGAGGTCTGCACCATTTTGATTTCGCGGACGATGCCTTCAAAACCGTTGACGCGGATAAAGTCGCCGACTTTAAACGGACGGAACAGGATAATCAGCGCGCCGGCGGCGAAGTTGGACAGTTGGTCTTTCAATGACAAAGCCACGGCCAAGCCTGCGCCACCGATCAGGGCGGTAACGGAAGTGGTCGGGATACCGAGTTTGCCCAGTGCCGCGATAATGATGAGGATCAGCAGGCCGATGTTGGCAACGTTGCCGAGGAAGCTGACCAGTGTTTTATCGACTTTGGCGCGTGTCAGCGCGGCTTTCATCAGTGTCACCACGCGCGTGGCGACCCAGCGGCCGATAAAGAAGATGGCTAAGGCGGCCAGCAGGTTGGTACCGAAAGACATGCCGGTTTGGGCGAGTTGTTCCCAGCCGGAGAACGAAGAGAGGACTTGAAGATCGAAATTCATAATTGTGTGTGCGTGTGAAGTTGTTTAAAAGGTCATTGTAAAACAAGGCCGTCTGAAAAACTAATGATTTGTTTTTTCAGACGGCCTTTAATCTTTCCTAAATTCTTTTCAGCTTAACGTAAAACGGTTTTGCTCCAACGGCTCACCCATTGTTTTTGTTTGGTGTTGATGTCGGCGCGGTTGGGGGAATCGCTGTGTTTCGGGGTTTGGGCGAACTCGAATATTTTGGGCAGCGGCGTGTTTTTGGCAGCCGGATAGACCCACATTTCGGCAGGCAGGGCTTTTTGCACGTCGCCGCTTTGCAGCCAGCTCACCAGTTTGGCCGCCAGCTCGGGTTGTTTTGCGCCTTTCAAAACGGCCGCGCCTTCAACTTGGCGGAATGTGCCGCCTTTGAGGAAGAGGTTGCCGGTGGGCGGGGTGCTGTATTTGCCTTTGGAGTAGTGGACTTCGGCCGCCGGGCTGGTGGCATAGCTGACCACGAGGGGATAGGCGCCGCCGTTTTGGGTGAAGTCGGTGTAGTAGGCTTCGCTCCAGCCTTTGGCAACTTTCACGCCGTTTTGGCGCATTTGCGCCCACCATTTGAACGCACCTTCTTCACCCATGCCGCCGATGTTGGCCAAGAGGAAGGAGAGGCCGGGCGAGGATGTGGCGGGGGACGGGGTTACCAGAAGGTTTTTATATTCCGGTTTGGTCAAATCTTGCAGGGTTTGCGGCAGGGGCAATTTTTTCTGTTCAAACCATTTTTTGTCGTAGTTGATGGCGACATAGGCGTAATCGACAGCCAGCGCATCGGGCAGGGAAGCGGTTACGGGTGCGGATTTGGGTTGGTTGGCGGCGAGGATGCCGGCGGCTTTGGCTTTGCCGATGTTGGCGTTGTCCAAACCGTAAACCGCATCGGCAATCGGGTTGGCCTTGCTCAAAATCAGCTTGTTGAGCATTTCGTTGCCACTGCCTGCCTTGATGACGGACACTTTGGCATCGTTGGCTTTTTCAAATTGTGCGATGACGGATTGTGGCAGGCTGAAGGATTTGTGCACGGCCAAACGCACTTCGGTTTGGGCGTACAGGTTTGCCGAAGCCAGCAACAGGGCGAGGGCGGACAATTTCAGTTTCATTCTCTTTCCTTTGTACGGGTAAAATACGAAATATCATAACAAAATCTGCATATCAAGGCACGATATGAATCATTCTCCCGTTTGGCTGTTTGACCTCGACAATACTTTGCACAATGCCGAAGCCGGCATTTTCTACATCATCAACCGCGCCATGACCGAATACATGGCAGGCCGTCTGAAACTTTCCGAAGAAGCCGCCTCCCACCTGCGCCAAGATTATTGGCACCGATACGGCGCGACGCTTGCCGGTTTGCAAATCCACCATCCTGAAGTCGATATCGATGAATTTTTGCGTGAAAGTCACCCGCTTAAGCAAATTTTGGCAAAGGTGGAGGGTATGGATGGAACTGATGACGTTTTAGGCCGTCTGAAAGGGCGAAAAGCCGTATTTTCCAACGGGCCTTCGTTTTATGTCCGCGCATTGGTTGAAACGTTGGGCTTGGAAGCGCATTTTGACGGCTTGTTCGGCACGGACGACTTCGGCCTGCTCTACAAACCCAATCCGCAAGCCTATCTCAACGTCTGCCGCCTGTTGGGCGTCAAACCCGAACAGTGCATCATGGTGGACGACAGCGCCGACAATCTGCACCAAGCCAAAGCCTTGGGCATGAAGACCGTTTGGTACGGCGAAAAAGCCCATCCGTTGCCATTTGCCGACGGCATGGCGAAAGATATGCAGGGTTTGCTTGAATTTTGCACAAAACTGCCGTGAAATTTTTAAAAATCAAGTACAATACACGGTATTGACGACATTTAAAAACAAGGACAACATCATGCGTAAACTCGCTTTAATCCTGACTGCCGCCGCCGTTTTGGCCGGTTGCTCTTGGGAAACCTACACCACCGAATCCGGCCGTACCGCCGTACGCCAAAAGTATGCTACCGGCACACCCATTGTTTATCAGGACGGTACTTATTCTAAAAACATGAATTACAACCAGTTCCGCCCAGAGCGCCGCGCCGTCCAATCCCATCAAGCGGAACACGCTGAACGCGGCCAAAACTGGCAAAAACCGCAATTTGCCAACCAACAGCCAGCAACCGAATAACAATATCCCCAAGGCCGTCTGAACTTTTCAGACGGCCTCAAACAACGACAACGGAAACCGTATCATGGCTCAGACAGCTTTAAATATCGTCATCCTCGCCGCCGGCAAAGGCACGCGCATGTACTCCAAAATGCCCAAAGTGCTGCACCGCATCGGAGGCCTTCCCATGGTTGAGCGCGTTATCGACACCGCCGCCTCCCTGAATCCCCAAAACATCTGCGTCGTCATCGGCCACGGCAAAGAGCAGGTCTTGGACACCGTCAAACGCGATGTCGTTTGGGTTGAACAAACCGAACAGCTCGGTACCGGCCACGCCGTCAAAACCGCCCTGCCGCACCTTGCCGCCGAAGGCCGCACGCTGGTGTTGTACGGCGACGTCCCCCTGATTGACGCAGCCACCCTCGAAACCCTGCTCGAAGCCGCAGGCAACGAAGTCGGCCTGTTGACCGACGTGCCCAACGACCCGACAGGTTTGGGCCGCATCATCCGCGACAGCAACGGCAGCGTAACCGCCATTGTCGAAGAAAAAGACGCCGATGCCGCCCAAAAAGCCGTAAAAGAAATCAACACTGGCATTTTGGTTCTGCCTAACGCCAAACTTGAAGCTTGGTTGAACAGCCTTTCCAGCAACAATGCCCAAGGCGAATACTACCTGACCGACCTCATCGCCAAAGCCGTTGCCGACGGCATCAAAGTTCATCCCGTCCAAGTCCGCGCCTCCCATCTGGCCGCCGGTGTGAACAACAAACTCCAACTGGCCGAACTCGAGCGCATTTTCCAAATCGAACAGGCGCAAGAATTGCTCAAAGCAGGCGTCACCCTGCGCGATCCGGCACGTTTTGATTTACGAGGCCGTCTGAAACACGGACAAGATGTCGTGATTGATGTCAACGTCGTCATCGAAGGCGAAGTCGAACTCGGCGACAACGTCGAAATCGGTGCCAACTGCGTGATCAAAAACGCCAAAATCGGTGCCAACACCAAAATCGCCCCATTCTCCCATTTTGAAGGTTGCGAAGTCGGCGAAAACAACCAAATCGGCCCATACGCCCGTCTGCGTCCGCAAGCCAAACTGGCCGACGACGTACACATCGGCAACTTCGTCGAGGTCAAAAACGCCACCATCGGCAACGGCACCAAAGCCAACCACCTCACCTACATCGGTGATGCCGAAATCGGCAGCAAAACCAACTTCGGCGCTGGCACGATTATTGCCAACTACGACGGCGTGAACAAACACAAAACCGTCATCGGCGACGAAGTGCGCATCGGTTCAAACTGCGTTTTAATCGCCCCCGTAACGCTGGGCAACAAAGTGACGACAGGCGCAGGCAGCGCAATTACCAAAAACGTCGAAGACGGCAAACTCGTCCTCGCCCGTTCGCGCCAAACCGTCATCGAAGGCTGGGTACGTCCGGAAAAAGGCGATAAGAAGTAAAACCGGCCTTTTATTTATTTTCAGACGGCCTTGAGAAACAACAGGCCGTCTGAAGGTAAGAAAGATTTAATTTTCATAGGACGTATAATGGAAGAAAACACTGATATAGAACAAGCTCGAAGTTTGGTTATCGAGACATCTAGATTAATGGTTGCATATCGAGACAATAGTGAAAAACTTGTGAATGATGTTCGAAATGAGTTAGACAAATCTTTAATTGAACAACGTCGTATGCTTGTTCAAATGATTAGGGAGGAAGTAACAAAAGAAGTCTCTCAAACTGTTTATGCTTATGTAAAAGATATGGAAAAAGCACGTAATCAGATGGCAGATCAAGTTAGAGAGTTTAATGGCTACCTTCGGAAAGTACAGGAGGAAAATAATAAAATTTCTTCCCGTTCAGTATGGGTTACATCGCTAACATTGGCAACGTTGGTTATTGGGGGAATTGCATTGATTTGGTTTTATTCGGGAGTTATTCAGAGTAAGAAAATTGATGCAGATATGGTTACACGGATTAATCAAGCAGATATTGTCCGTTGCGGAAATGATTTATGCGCAAGGACAAGTAAAGCTGGAGAAAATGGGTATAGAGTTATTCATAAACGGTAAAAATAGTATCTATGGAGTAAGAAATGAAAAAGTATATTTCAATTTTTTTATTAATCCCATTGATGGCATGTGCTCGTCCATCATCTTTTTCTGGTACTTGGTCATATACTGATCAGGTTGAAGATACTGTGGGAGGGAAAGAATTGGTTCTCAAGCAGGAGGGTAATTCAGTTACAGGAGTATGGAATGAGGGAATTTCGACAGGTAGCGGGGGAAGTGGAAAATTAAAAGGATATGTGAAGGGAAATAAACTATTTTTAAGTTATTGTTCTGATGAGGGAAATAACTGGTATGAGTCTTGTCCTAGATACGATAGTAATGAAAGTTATTTTATTATAGATAATAATAAGATTATTGAATTTTATAAAAATAATAATAAAGAATATAAAAAGGGTAAAGAATTTATTTTGATTAAATAAGGATTTTTAAATCATGGTGTCAAATAATCAACAAAAAACATTAAGTAAAGAAGATTTTCAAACAATAGCTTATTTTGCAGTAGGTGTTTCTTCTGAATCAAAATTAAATGCTTATAAATTAGTTATAGCAGCAAATACTAAAAATGGGAAATTATATCCTGTTGGGAATAGTGGATATTCTATCGGAACAATACAAACCGATTTAGGACAGCATCCCGAAGTTGTAAAAGATTTAGTTGATGCATATCAAAAATGGGCTTTAGAGAAAAAACCCGAATGGAAACTTTCTGAAAAACAAGAAAAGGATATTATTCATGATTTAGGAAGGACAGGTAGAGAGATAGAAAAAGAAGATGGAAGACCGTTACCAGCTGAGTTTAAAGCTAGGTTTAATCAATTCTTCAGTAGTAAAGATGGAATTACTTGGGTTCATACTCGAGATGTAAATCAGATTAATAAGATTGAGAAAAATATTTTTACTCCTTTGCAAGAGACAGAGTTATATAAAAAATTGTCTTTTGATGACAAAATACAATTAGTAGCAGTAACTTCGAAACTTTACAATCAAAGTGAACGCAATGGGAGAACAGTATTACAAGAAATTAAAAATGGTAAATTTCATTCAGTTAATGAGGTAAATAATAGAATTGATAGTATTCTTAAGGACAAAAATGACTATATAGAAACTGGTAGAAAAGAGGCAGTATTAGGTGCAATTCTAATTTCTCAATTAAATAAAATGGGAAAAAATAATATTTTATCTGATGAGTGGGATAGTGTTAAAACGAATCCTCTTGAAAATCCTTCTAAATTAGAAGGAGATAAAAAAAATAGTCATGATGAAATTAGAAAATTGTTTAATGAGCCTGAGAAATCTATTAATAAAATTAAACGAGAAGAAGGTAAAAAAGTAAGTGCTCAGGTTTCTCGTGATGATTTTAGTGCGCTAATTGATAATCTTATAAGTGATAAAGATGGTTCATTTACTAAGCAAGTTATTGCCGATAACAAAAATATTGTTGCTGCTTTAGATGCAAAAGTTCAAGAAAAAATAATACAAGAACAACAAAATATGGCTCAAGAAGTACAACAGAAAGCAAATGAGCAAAGTTTCGGTGGTCGTTCCCTTGGATAATAATGACGTTGCAAACTGAAGTAATCCCCTATGCCGTCTGAAAGTCAGTGGCGTAGATTTTCTCAAACTTTTGATACTAAGGAACTTATATGTGCGGTATCGTAGGTGCTATTCGCGCCAATCACAATGTAGTCGATTTTCTGACCGATGGTCTCAAACGCCTTGAATATCGGGGCTACGATTCGTCGGGTATTGCCGTAAACATGGACGGCAAAATCAAACGCGTCCGCCGCGTCGGCCGCGTGCAGCTGATGGAAGATGCTGCACGCGAAAAAGGCGTGTTTGGCCATATCGGCATCGGCCATACCCGTTGGGCGACCCACGGCGGCGTAACCGAGCCTAACGCCCACCCCCATATTTCCGGCGGCATGATTGCGGTTGTCCACAACGGCATCATCGAAAACTTCGAAGCCGAACGCGAACGCCTGCAAGCTCTGGGTTACACCTTCGAATCGCAAACCGATACCGAAGTCATCGCCCACAGTGTCAACCACGAATACACGCAAAACGGCGGCAAACTGTTTGAAGCCGTCCAAGCTGCGACTGCCCGTTTCCACGGCGCATACGCCATTGCTGTTATCGCACAAGACAACCCTGAAGAAATGGTTGTTGCGCGCATGGGCTGCCCGCTGTTGGTGGCCTTGGGCGACCAGGAAACCTTCATCGCTTCCGATGTATCCGCCGTGATTGCCTTTACCCGCCGCATCGCCTACTTGGAAGACGGCGACATCGCCCTGCTGAACGCAAACGGTATCGAAAAACTGCTCGACAAAACCGGTGCTCAAACCGAACGCGCGGTTAAAGTATCCGAATTGTCTCTGGCTTCTTTGGAGTTGGGCCCATACAGCCACTTCATGCAAAAAGAAATCCACGAACAACCCCGCGCCATCGCCGATACCGCCGAAGTCTTCTTGGACGGTGGTTTTGAACCTGAAAACTTCGGTGCGAACGCCCGCGAAGTGTTCGACGATATCCACAGCATCAAAATCCTTGCCTGCGGCACGTCCTACTATGCCGCGCTGACTGCCAAATACTGGCTCGAATCCATTGCCAAAGTGCCGACCGACGTGGAAATCGCCAGCGAATACCGCTACCGCGACGTGATTGCCGATCCGAAACAACTGGTCATCACCATTTCCCAATCCGGCGAAACCCTGGACACCATGGAAGCCCTGAAATACGCGCAATCCTTGGGACACAAACACAGCCTGTCTATCTGTAACGTGATGGAATCCGCCCTGCCGCGTGAAAGCGAATTGGTACTGTACACACGCGCCGGCGCAGAAATCGGCGTTGCCTCTACCAAAGCGTTCACGACCCAACTGGTTGTCTTGTTCGGCCTGGCCGTTACCTTGGGCAAACACCGCGGCCTGGTTTCCGACGAACAGGCGCGTGAATACGTCGAAGAATTGCGCCAACTGCCGGGCAGCATTCAGCACGTTCTCAACCTTGAGCCGCAAATCGCCGCTTGGGCGCAAAAATTTGCCAAGAAAACCAGCGCACTCTTCCTGGGCCGCGGCATCCACTTCCCGATTGCCCTCGAAGGCGCGTTGAAGCTGAAAGAGATTACCTATATCCACGCCGAAGCTTATCCTGCGGGTGAGCTGAAACACGGCCCGTTGGCATTGGTGGACGAGAACATGCCCGTTGTCGTGATTGCCCCGAACGACAGCCTGTTGGACAAAGTGAAAGCCAATATGCAGGAAGTCGGCGCACGTGGCGGCGAACTCTTCGTCTTCGCCGACCTCGACAGCAACTTCAACGCCACCGAAGGCGTGCACGTCATCCGCGCCCCACGCCACGTCGGCGTACTCTCACCGATTGTGCACACCATCCCCGTGCAACTCCTGTCTTACCACGCTGCCCTCGCACGCGGTACAGACGTGGACAAACCGCGCAACTTGGCTAAATCGGTAACGGTTGAGTAAAGCCTGGCTTAAACGATAAAAGGTCGTCTGAAAAGTTTCAGACGACCTTGATTATTAATTAAAGGCAAACAAATGAATAAAGTCTATAAATACCTACTGGCAATCGCTGCTTTGGCGGCAGCAGGCTTCGGTATATATGAATATACTGCGCCCGATAAATACCAATACTGGAAAGAACTGATTGCCAAAGACCCCAAGCCTGACGGGGTTTCGGAACAGGAATACAGGGAAAAACTCAGGGCAGGTTACTGCTGGCGGGACAGGAAATTTTACACCCCTGAGGAATTACACAGGAAAGCAATGGTCAGTTTTGCAGGTAGGTTGTTGGGAGAAACAGAAGCCTATAAGGCCAACATGACCACCAATCAGGGCGGACGGGATTATTCTACGGGAGCAGACTGCGTACGTCACGAAAAGGCCTGTAGCGTCTGGTTTGTCCCGCAGGATTACACTAACGAGCAATGGGATAGTATGTTTTTGGCGGAGAAAGATCCGACGGATGGGACGCTGCTGGCAAAATATCCTAAAAAGGAAATCAGACAGGAAAATGATTTGAAAAACTATTTGAAACAATATGACAATAAAGGTTTTACTTTGATTCTTAGAGGTCCCAGTAAGAACGGTGCAGATGTGTATGGTTCTGATTGCTGTACAGTTTTAAGTAAAAAAGAGGCTGAACCAATAATTAAAAAAGATGCTTTAATTACTTATTTGGAAGGAGCAGCAATTTTTCCAGAAAATGACATACCCCAAAATATCAATATTCAAAATTACGGAGTAGGTAATTTTTATTTTAAATTTACTGGTGTAGATCCTGGCCTGCATAGATGGAATGTAAATAAAGAGAGAACGTATCAACAATACGCTACAGAAATATTATTCATGAACAATTGCGGAGATGTTTTGTGGCAACCTTTTTATGTCAAATAACTTATCTTCTTAACGAGGAGCAACATTATCATGCCAGATAACCAAAAATCTTTAGCTGTATCCGATGTTACAGTAGATAGAATTTTATCCCAATATTTGTGGAACAGCCCGATACCACCCAAAAGAGAAGATATGGGAATATCGATAACATCAGCTAATCGTACACCAGTAAAAATTGACGCAACCGACTATATGAAGAATGGTGCAGGCAGATATGCCACGGCAGCAGATTTCAAGATGTTTGAGAATTTTTTTAAAGCCTCGAATTTACCTGCAAGAAATACACCTTATTCTTTCGATGAGATTGGTAATAAAATCTATGGGGTAGAGAGATTTAACAGTTGGAAAAATGGTTTCTACAGTACGACTCCAGGAAATGGTTTTACTGTCGCTGTTTCTCAATACGGAATCGACACTTCATCTTCAGACTACGTCGAACGTGCTTTTATCTTCGGTTCAACACAAGTAGTTGTTACACCTGATGATCTTAGAAAGCTCCAATTCTTCGTCCGTCCGGACGGCAGCCGCGAAATTCGCAACCTCAGAATCACGCCCAAAGACGACAACTTCGATTTTATCGGCGGTTCATCTTCCCAAGACGCTTCGGGCAGGATGTTAAAAATGATGGTAGATACGGCAAACGCGGGGTTCAAGAAAGCTATTGATCCGAAAGGTATAGGCAGGTCTGTACCCCTTGTCTATACCGATACCGACAAGCTGCCGTTTGTCAATATTACGGATAAGGACTTCAAAAGACTCCAATCGGAGAAATCGAACCAAGAAAAACCAGATATTCTGATGGAAGAAACAGGTATTCTTCTGTTTCGTCAAGGAGGAGGGTTATTTAATAAGCTGAAAAAATCACCAGCCTTATATGATAAAAGCCTGCTGGGGCGTTGGCGAGACATTGAGCAGAATGCCAACGAAATGTACCAAAAAACCCGTGACCTTATCGAAAAAGATCCAAATATGATGTCTTTGGATGAAAGGGATGAACGCGATCAATACGCGGCGGATATTGATAAACCAACGGCTTTAACTATTGAGGATATGCCGCAAAACGCCCAAAAAATCTATCATCAAGGGAAACAGATTTTTGCTGATTTTTGTGCCCAGAAAAACATCGCTTACGATGCAAATAGTTTGGACAATATTGCGATGTCGTTAGCTTCAGTGGCTTATAAAAACAAGATGAGTGGTGTGTCTTTAATCAATATTAACGATAATGGGAAAGTCTCGGTCGGACACAGAGCCCCCGGATTAATAATGGCTTCTGTAGATATGTGGGAAGCGGCTAAGACGCCGGTAGAGGAAAGCCTGAGCCAAATTCAGCAAACGGCACAACGAATTGAATATGAGGAGCAACAAAAACAAATCGTGCAATCCCAATCACATGGAGCGAGGATTTCTTAAGTAAAATCAAAAGAAAATGTAAAAAGGGGACTTAAATTCTACCAATTATCTACAAATGGTTTGATTGATTTTAAACAAAGCTAAAGGCCGTCTGAAACCTATTTCAAGGTTTCAGACGGCCTGTTGTTTTAAAGCGTTTTATTCTGCGCCGACAACGACGGTGTTGAGGTCTTTGAATTTGACGCGGCGTTGCCATGCGTCGCGGACTTGTTCGACGGTCAGGCTGTTGATGGCTTTGGGGTAGGCTTCCAAGTAGTCGTTGGGCAGGTCGTAGAGGCCGATCAGGCTCAGGTAGTTAAGCAGTTTGTCGTTGGAGTCGTAGCGCAGGGGGAAGCTGCCGACGATGTTGGCTTTGGCCTGTTTCAGTTCGGCTTCGGTCGGGCCTTCGGCGATAAACTGTTCGATGACGGCTTGGGTGTCGGCCAGTGAGGCTTTGGTGTTTTTCTTTTGGGTGGAGTAGGAAACGGCAAACGTGCCTTCTTCTGTCGCCGGGGCGAGGCTGCTGTATACGCCGTAGGTGTAGCCGTGTTGGTCGCGCAAAACTTTCATGAGGCGGCTGTCGAAACCGCCACCGCCGAGGATGTAGTTACCGGCAACGAGGGCGTAATAGTCGGGGTCGTGGCGTTTGATGAGGGAGGTGCCGAGCAGGACTTGTGCTTGTGTGCCGGCAAAGGGGATGTCGCGGCGTTGGGCGGTTTGTTTGGGAACGGGCGGGATGGCGTGGGTTGCGGTGGCTTTGGCCGGCAGGTCTTTGAGGACGCGATCGACCAGTTGCTCTGCCTGTTTGCGGTTGAGGTCGCCGACGATGGCGACGATGGCGTTGTCTTTGCCGTAGTGGGTACGGTGGAAGGCGCGGATGTCGTCGAGGTTGACGCGTTTGAGGCTGTCAACGGTTATGTTTGCGCCGCTGCCGTAGGGGTGTTTCGGGTAGATGAGTTTGGTCAGTTCGCGCGTGGCGGTGTAGTCGGGGGTGGTTTCTTGTTGTTGCAAGCCGGTAATGGATTGGGTTTGACGGCGGCGGAAAACGGCTTCGTCAAAGCGCGGACGGGTCAGCGAGTGGTTGAGCAAGTTGGCGGCTTTGTCGCGGATGTCGGCTTTGCTGAGGCTGCGGAAGCCTGCGGACGCGCTTTCGGCATTGCTGTCGCTGCTGATTTGTGCGCCGATGTTGTCGGCTTCGGCATTGAAGGCTTCTTCGTCCAGCTCTTGGGTGCCGTCGGTCAGGAGGGCGGCGGTAAATTCGGCAACTTGGCTTTTGCCGTCCGGATTGGCGACGCTGCCTGCGCCCTTGAAGCTGACTTCAAGGTCGATGATGGGGTTTTCGTGGCGTTCGACAAGGAGGATTTGGGTACCGTCGCGGTTGCGCCAGCGTTGGATGTCGGTGGCGGCTTGGACGCTTAAGGGCAGGAGTAGGGCAAGGGCGAGCAGGGTGGGTTTCATGTTGTGGCTTTCTGTTAGGGCCGTCTGAAAGGATATGGGCTTTCAGACGGCCTGATGTTTATCGGCGTTTGGCAGCTTTTTTGCTTGGTGCGGCGGCTGTTTTTTGTGGCTCGATGATGACGGTACTCATGCGCTCGTCGGTCAACATCCGGGCGGCGGCCTGTACTTCTTGTGCGCTGACGGCCTGTAGGCGGCGGTGGATTTCTTGTTCGTCGGTATATTGGAAACCGCGCGCTTCGAGGCGGCCCATCATGGAGGCTTGGGAAGACATGGAGTCTTTGGCGTAGATTTCGTTGACCGCTGCTTGGGTTTTGACGCGCTGCAATTCTTCTTCTGAAACGCCGTGGTCGGCAATGTCTTTGATTTCTTGGCGCAGCTGGGCAATCAGAGTATCGGTTTTCACGCCTTCGGCAGGCATGGCTATGACGCTGAACAGCGGCATCTCTCGGCTGATGATGTCGTAATGCGTTCCTGCGCTCAATGCGGTTTGCTTGCCGCGCACGAGGTTTTTATCAAAACGGCTGGACGCGTTGCCTGCCAAAATATCGGAGAGGATGTCGAGGGCGAAAGGCATCGTGTCATCGAGTTTTTGGAGTTTCGGTACACGGAAGTTGATGGCAATCAGCGGCTGGTGTGTAACCGGAGAAGTGGCTTTGACCGTAACAGGCTTGCGCAAATAGGGTTCGGTATGGAGCTTGTTGCGCGGCGGCTGGGCTTTGGCCGGAATATCGCCAAAGAGTTTGGCGGCCGTCTGAAGCGTTTGTTTGGCATCGACATCGCCGACAATGACCAATACGGCATTGTTGGGCGCGTAATATTGTTTGTACCACGCGCGCAGGTCGTCGGCTTTTAGGGTGTGCAAATCTTTCATGTAGCCGATGACGGAGGCGCGCATGGACGGTTGGGTAAAGGCGGCAAGATAGGCTTGCTCCCACATTTTACCGTCGGCCGTGTCTTCCGTGCGTTGGCGGCGTTCTTCGCGGATGACGTTCATCTCGTTGAGGAATTCTTTGTCGCTGAAGTTGAGGTTGTGCATGCGGTCGGCTTCGAGCTTCAGAATCTCGGGCAGGTTGGCGGCGGCGACGTTTTCGTAATACACCGTTTCATTGCGGTTGGTGTAGGCGTTGTTTTGCCCGCCCAGCTCGGACACGCGGCGGTTGAACTCGCCGGAGGGGACGTCTTTCGTGCCTTTAAACATCATGTGTTCCAAAGCGTGGCTCAGGCCGCTTTTGCCCGGTTTTTCATCCACGCTGCCGATTTTGTACCAAATCTGCGAAACGGCCACAGGCGCGCGGTGGTCTTCTTTGACGATGATTTTCAGACCGTTGGGCAGGGTTTCAGAAAGCGTCTGCGCCCATGAGGCGGCAGGCAGCGCGAAGGCAAGCATTAAAGCAATTCGGCGTAACATGGTTTAATCCGTAAAATGAAAATCAATCGCCAAAGTATAGCGGAAAATCTGCAAAGATTGGCCGAATGTTTCAGACGGCCTGCGGCTTTATCTGCTGATTCACATCAAGCGCGGCCGTTGCCAATCTTTACCGTCGCGCCTCATTCGCGGATAATCCCAAACATTCCCGTTCCCAACCATCACAAAGGAATCATCATGGCATTTTTGAAACTGACCGAACAAAATGTTCAAGGCAAAACCGTTCTGATCCGCGCCGATATGAACGTACCGTTCAAAGACGGCAACATCAGCGATGACACCCGTATCCGTGCTTCGCTCGCATCCATCAAATACTGCTTGGACAACGGCGCGTCTGTGATCGTGATGACCCACCTCGGCCGTCCGACCGAAGGCGAATTCCATCCTGAAGACGATGTAGCGCCTGTTGCCGCGCATTTGGGCAAACTGTTGGGCAAAGACGTGAAAGTATTGAACGACTGGCGTGAAAATAAACCGACTTTGAACGCCGGTGATGTCGTGATGTTGCAAAACGTGCGCATCAACAAAGGCGAGAAGAAAAACGACTTGGAGCTGGGCAAAGCCTACGCTTCTTTGTGCGATGTGTTCGTCAATGACGCGTTCGGTACCGCCCACCGCGCCCAAGCTTCGACTGAAGCCGTTGCCCAAGCCGCACCGGTTGCCTGCGCAGGCGTGTTGATGGCGGGCGAACTCGACGCTTTGGGCAAAGCCCTGAAACAACCGGCTCATCCGATGGTTGCCATCGTTGCCGGCAGCAAAGTGTCCACCAAACTGACCATCCTCGAATCTTTGGCCGACAAAGTCGACCAACTCATCGTCGGTGGCGGTATTGCCAACACATTCTTACTGGCAGAAGGCAAAGCCATCGGCAAATCTTTGGCCGAACACGATTTGGTGGAAGAATCCAAAAAAATCATGGCGAAAATGGCGGCCAAAGGCGGCTCTGTTCCGCTACCGACCGATGTGGTTGTCGCTAAAGCCTTTGCCGCCGATGCGGAAGCTGTGGTGAAAGACATTGCCGACGTTGCCGAAGACGACATGATTTTGGACATCGGCCCGAAATCCGCCGCTGCTTTGGCCGAGCTGCTCAAAGCCGCAGGCACTGTCGTATGGAACGGCCCGGTCGGCGTGTTTGAGTTTGACCAATTTGCCGGCGGTACCAAAGTATTGGCCGAAGCGATTGCCCAAAGCGATGCGTTCTCGATTGCCGGCGGCGGCGACACTTTGGCGGCGATTGCCAAATTCGGCGTGACCGACCAAATCAGCTACATCTCCACCGGCGGCGGCGCGTTCCTCGAATTCTTGGAAGGCAAAGAGTTGCCTGCCGTAGCCGCTTTGGAAAAACGCGGCGCATAATCGGTTTTAATCTTGATGGCTGAATAAAGGCCGTCTGAAATCTGGAATCAGGTTTCAGACGGCCTTATTTATTTTGTTGAAATGTGTTATCGGTTTAGGCGGTTTGCGTATCCGACTGTCTGTGCAATGCCTGATAACACGGTGCAAGCTGGCGGATGATGAGGTCGAGCTGGTGTTTGAGGATTTGGTTTTGTTGGGACTGCTCTTTGTCGGTCTGTTCCAAATCGGCAAACTCCTGTCGGATGGCTTCGATGCTTGCATCGAAGGTGGCCGGTTCGGTCTGCGGCATTTGTTTGAGGAGTTCGGCGATGTGGTGGGTCAGGCGGGCATATGGGGCGAAGGTATCGCTGCCGTCGTGATGAACCTGGTCACGGTATGCGCCGAGCGCAGAAATGTGGCCGGTCAGCGCATAGCTGGTTTTGAGCAGGGTAAAACCGTCTTGCAGGCGGTCTTGGTATTTTTTCGGGTTGCTGCTCATGTCGGATAAGGTGCTGCTGAGGGCGGCGGTGCTTTCGTGGGCTTGGCGTCGGGTGAGGCGGTAGTCGACATCGTCGCGGCTGCCGTTTTGCAGCTGGTCGAGGATGGCGTCGAGATAGCGGCCGTTGGCAGTGATGGTCTGGGCGGCTGTGTGGCTGAGGGTGAGGTAACGCCAATCGGGCCAGAGGTAGGTGGCGGCGGCCCATGCGATAACGGAACCGACGATGGTGTCGATGATGCGGATGGGCATGGCGTGGTACACGTCCAAACCAGCAAGCGAGAGGCTGGTCAGGGCTTGGATGGTGATGAAGAAGGTGGAGAAGCTGTATTTGTAGCTTCGGGTCATGAAGAACAGGGTGGTGCTGGCGATGACAATCCAGAGTTTGGTTTCAACGGACGGGGTGAAGTAGGGGACGAGCGAACCGACAATCACGCCGAGAATCGTGCCGGCTATACGTTGGTACACGCGGCTTTTGGTGGCGGTGTAGTTGGGCTGGCAGACAAAGAGGGCGGTCAGCAGAATCCAGTAGCCGAGGTTGAGATGGAGGATTTCGACGATGATGCAGGCCGCGGCCACGACGATGGAGAGGCGGGTGGCATGGCGGAAGACGCCGGATTCGAAATTGAGCTGGCTGAGGACGGTCTCGCCGATGTTGCGGAACTTGGTGTTTTCAAGGGCGGCGATGCGGGTGTCGGTGTTGTCGTTTTCGGCAAGGGACGCATCGTTTTGCAGTTGCCGCAGTTGGTAATCGACGCTGCTGAGGTTGTCGAGCAGGCGGCGGATATTGTGGAGGTTGGCATTGTCGGCGTGGGTTTCGGCAAAATGGCCGAGGGATTGGCGGCAGCCTTCCATGGCGCGGCCGAGGCGTTTGCTGTATGCGTAGGGTTTGTTGTTGCGCAGGGTGGCGGCAATGTTGCGGCACGCCTGACCCTGCATTTCGAGCAGGCGGCGGATGCGGAAGATGAGGTCGGTGTTTTTGAGCTGCTCGGCCATTTCGCTGTAATCGACGTGGGCGGAGCTGATGCGTTCGTGCATGTCTTGCGCGCTGAGGTAGTAGCGCAGCATTTTGGCGGTGCGCGGATGGCGGTGTTGGCCGCGTAATCGGTAGAAAAGTGCGGCACGGCATTGGTTGAAGGCGGTAATCACGCCGGTGTTGCTCATGGCCAGGTCGATTTGGCGGTTGCCCAGCCATGCGGCTTCGTCGGGATCGAAAAAGTCGGCTTTGGCATCGAAGTAGTTGCTGAGTGCGTCGTAGGCGTTGGCGACGGTTTCTTGGACGGGGCGGTGGGGCAGGATGATTTGGAAGATCAGGGTGTTGACGCTGTATAGGACGGTGCCCAGCAGAATCATGACGGGATTGGTCAGCCAGTAGCTTTCGGGGGTGTAGGTCAGCGTGGTGTAGGTGGCGACGGCGAGCGCACCGAAAGCGATGGTACGGTATTTGAGGCCGACGGTGCCGAGGATGGTGAAGCCGAAAGTCATCAGGGTCATAGCCAAGATGAAGGGAATGCCTGTGCCGATGGTGCTTTGGGCAAGCAGTGAGGAGAGGGTAAACAGGGCGACGGTGATAACGATGTTTATCAGACGGCCTGTGAGGCGGTTGTCCAAATCGACCAAACCGCCGGCAATAATGCCGAGTACGAAGGGCATGGCGAGTTTGGGGGTGTTAAAGTGCCAAACGAGGGTGGCGGCGATGAATACGCTGGCGAAGACGGGTAGGGAGGCAATGATCAGAGGTTTGAGCGGCGGGGTGTTCATGATTGGGTTGTTTTATTTGTTATGAGATGAATGATTGGATTTTAACAGGATTTTCAGTCGGTTTCAGAATGCTTTAAATGAGATAAGGCCGTCTGAACGGATACGGCGAAATGCTTGATTTCGTTTCCACATCTGTTCAGACGGCCTTGTTTGGCCTGCGTCATCAGGTCATCAGGTTGAGGTCGCTGATGCGGTCGTAGAGACGCTCGGTATTGTTGCCCTCGTCGTGCATTTGAATGCGCAGGCGCAAATCGTTGGCGGATACCGCTTGGCGCAGGGCTTCGCTGAGTTCGATTTGGCCTTGTGCGTAGAGATTGAAGAGATTCTGGTCGAACGTCTGCATGCCGTTGCTGCCGGAGCGTGCCATCAGGTCGCGGATTTCCAGCAATTCGCCTTTGAAAATCAGGTCCTGCATGGCCGGAGTGTTGAGCAGGAGGTCGGTAACGGCCGTGCGTTGGCGGTTTTTCTTGACGACGAGGCGTTGGCCGATGATGCCGACGAGGTTCAACGCCAAATCCATCAAGACCTGTTGGCGGCGGTCTTCCGGATAGAAGTTGATGATGCGCTCGATGGTTTGGGAGGCTGTGCTGGCGTGGATGGTGAAAACGCACAGATGGCCGGTTTGAGCCAGTTGGAGGGCGTATTCCATGCTTTCTTCGCTGCGGACTTCGCCGATACAGACGACGTCGGGTGCTTGACGCATGGCGCTTTGAACGGCGGTTTTCCAGTTGTCGGTATCGATGCCGATTTCGCGCTGGGTGAAGATGCTGCGGCAAGGTTTGTAGATAAACTCGATGGGGTCTTCGATGGTAACGATATGGCCGGGCAGCTTTTGGTTGCGGTAGTTGAGCATGGAGGCCATGGTGGTGGATTTACCCGAACCGGTCGGGCCGGCGAGGATTAGCAGGCCGCGCGGTGCAAGAGCGAGCTCTTGGAGCTTTTCGGGCAAACCGAGGGTCTTCATCTCGGGAATGTCTTGGCTGACGCGGCGCAATACCATGCCGACGCGGCCTTGTTCGTGGTAGGCGTTGACGCGGTAGCGCGTGTTGCTGCGCGATTGGACGGAATAGTTGATTTCCCAGTCGCGGTTGAAGGCTTCGAGCTGGTCGGGGTTCATGGTGGATTCGGCGATGGCGGCGGTGTCCGCGCCGGTCAGTGCCTTGTGGGGCATGGGCGTGAGGGTGCCGCCGACTTTGATGGCAGGGGGAAAGCCTGCGCTGATGAAGATGTCGGAGGCGTTGCGTTTTTCGGCCTCTTCACACATGCGGTCGAGCAGGGGGTGAAGATGCGTGCCGATTTCGGCCGGTGTGGGGATGTGCGGTGCTTGGTTTTTTTGTGAGTAGGCTTGCACCATTTCGCTTAACAGGTCGTGCAGAGGGGCGAGGTCGCTCATGATGATTCTCTTTAAAACGGGTATTCGGTCAGGCTCAAAGGCCGTCTGAAAACGGGATGATGGGGTTCAGACGGCCTGAGTATGGTTTAGAAAACAGAGAGGTTTTCGATGTTTTGCGCTTTGCTGCGTGCCATCTCGGGGCTGATGGTGCCTTGGCGGACAAGGGTTTGCAGGGCTTGATCGAGGGTTTGCATACCGTGGGCCTGACCGGTTTGGAGGGCGGCGTTGATTTGGGCGATTTTGTTTTCGCGGATGAGGTTGCGCACGGCCGGTGTGGAAATCAGGATTTCGTGCGCGGCGACGCGGCCGTTGCCGTCGCGGGTTTTCAGCAGGGTTTGGGAAATGATGGCGCGCAAGGATTCGGACAACATGGAGCGCACGATTTCTTTTTCGCCGGCTGGGAATACGTCGACAATACGGTCGATGGTTTTGGCGGCGCCGGTCGTGTGCAGCGTGCCGAAAACCAAGTGGCCGGTTTCGGCGGCGGTCAGGGCGAGGGAGATGGTTTCAGGGTCGCGCATCTCGCCGATCAGAATCACGTCAGGGTCTTCGCGCAGGGCGGAACGCAGGGCGTTGGTGAAGCTGTGGGTGTGCTGATGCAGCTCGCGTTGGTTGATGAGCGCTTTTTTGCTTTGATGGACGAACTCAATCGGGTCTTCGATGGTCAGAATGTGGGCCGGTTGGGTTTCGTTGATGTAGTTGACCATCGCCGCCAGCGTGGTGGATTTACCCGAACCGGTCGGGCCGGTTACCAAGACCAAACCGCGCGGATTTTCGGCAATTTTTTGGAAAATGCGCGGCGCACGTAATTCTTCCAGCGTCAGGACGGTGCTCGGAATGGTACGGAATACGGCGGCCGGGCCGCGTTCGGTCATAAAGGCGTTGACACGGAAACGGGCAACATTAGGCAGCTCAAATGAGAAATCGACTTCAAAATCCTGTTGATAGAGCTTGCGCTGGTGGTCGTTCATGACCGAGGTAATCATGGTGCCGACTTCTTCCGGGCTCATCTCGGGCAGGTTGATGCGGCGGATGTCGCCGTGTACGCGTATCATAGGGGAAATGCCCGAACTCAAATGGAGGTCGGAGGCTTTGTTTTTCACGCCGAACGCGAGTAAGTCGGTAATCTGCATAATGTGGCCTTGTTTTGGTTTAGAATAATAAAATCGCTTTATTTTAAATAGATAAACCCGTTCGACCAAGTAAAATTTTCAAAATGCCGAGTGATGAACGGGTTAAAGGAGAAAACCATGTCGGTATTGCAACAAAACTATCGGGACGTATGCCGGGCGGTTGAACAGGCGGCTGAGGCTGCAGGGCGGCCTGCGGATGCGGTGAAACTGGTGGCGGTCAGCAAGACGTTTCCGGCAGACGATATCCGCGAAGTGTATGCGGCCGGTCAGCGTGATTTCGGCGAGAACTATATTCAGGAATGGTTTGAAAAAACGGAAACGCTGGCCGATTTGCCGGATATTGTTTGGCACGTTATCGGCGATGTGCAGTCCAATAAAACCAAATTTGTGGCCGAGCGCGCACATTGGGTGCATACGATAGGCCGTCTGAAAACGGCGCGGCGCTTGAGCGAACAAAGGCCGTCTGAAATGCCGCCGTTGCAGGTGTGCATTGAAGTGAACATTGCCGCGGAAGAGGCGAAACACGGCGTAGCGCCCGATGAAGCGGTCGGGCTGGCCCTTGAAGTGGCCAAGTTGCCGAATATTAAAGTGCGCGGATTGATGTGTGTGGCCAAGGCCGACAGCAGCGACGATGAGTTGCGCAGCCAGTTTCACACCATGCAGCGGCTGTTGGCTGAGTTGAACACGGCAGGCGTCGAAGCAGATGTTTTGTCTATGGGTATGTCCGGAGATATGCCAATCGCGGTAGAATGCGGCGCAACCCATATCCGCATCGGCAGCGCGATTTTCGGCAGACGGGAACAAAAACAAAAAGGAGAAGGCAGCCAATGAAACAGATTATCTCGGTCGTTTTGCTTGGTTTGACCTTAACGGGTTGTCGGTTGATGGGCTGGTATCAATGTGAGTCCTTATCGGGCTGGTGCAAACCCAAAAAGCCGGCAGCAATAGATTTTTGGGAAATTAAAGGCGAACCGCCGCCTTCTATCGAGGATTTCCGCGGGAAGCGTTTGGCGGACGGGAATTATTCTATTGACGATAATGCTTATCGTACCGCAGCTAATGATTATTTCAGTAGGAAAATCAAGAAGTTTGAAGCTTGCGGGCTAGCTTGGCAAACCCGCGATAAACGCCCTTTAGCGGAAACTTTTAAAAAAGAAGGATTGGATTGTTTGGAAAAACAGGGTTTATACCGAACATCACTGCCCGAAAGCGTCCGTTGGTAAAAAGGTCGTCTGAAATTTTGTCGGTATGATGGAAACGGTATTTCAGACGACCTCGGCAAATGTATCTCATTTAAAAAATTAAGGAAATTTATGAACATCTACTTTTTAGGCGGCGGCAATATGGCGACTGCCATTGCAGGCGGTTTGGTCAAACAAGATGGCTATCGTGTCCACATTGTCGAACGCGGCGCCGAAAGACGGGAGCAACTGGTTCAAGAATTGGGCGTAGCCACTTCTGAAAACCTGCCCGAATTGAGTGCGGACGACGTCCTCATTCTCGCCGTCAAACCGCAAGACATGCAGGCAGCCTGTCAAAACATTCGTTTGAATGGCGCGCTGGTGTTGTCCGTAGCGGCCGGATTGTCCATCGATACCCTCAGCCAGTATCTGGGTGGCACACGCCGTATCGTGCGCATCATGCCCAATACGCCGGCCAAAATCGGTTTGGGCGTATCCGGTATGTTTGCCGATGCAAGTGTTTCAGAAGCCGACCGCGCAGCCGCAGACGGCATCATGCGTTCTGTCGGCACGACCGTTTGGCTGAACGAGGAAGAGCAACTCCACAATATTACCGGCATCAGCGGCAGCGGCCCCGCCTACGTTTTCTATCTGTTGGGTGCACTCCAAAAAGCGGCTTTGGCACAAGGTTTCAACGAACAAGACGCACGCGAACTGAGCCTTGCCACATTTAAAGGCGCCGTGGCTTTGGCCGAACAAACCGGCGAAGCATTCGCACAATTACAGCAAAACGTAACTTCCAAAGGCGGCACGACACACGAAGCCATCGAAACCTTCAAAGCCCGTCACGTTGCCGAAGCCATCGAACAGGGCGTAGAAGCCTGCGTTAAACGTTCGCAAGAAATGGCGCAACAATACAAGGCCGTCTGAACATGCGCGGCGACTTGCTCCTATTATTGGCAGACGCCGTTGCCATCCTGTGTATCACACGCTTTTTGCTCCGATACGCAGGATTGGCAGCAGAATACCCCCTGCTCAAATTCAGCATACAGGCAACAGGCTGGCTGACCAAACCTTGGCAAAAAGCATTTCCATCCGGCGAGAAAACCGATTGGTACTGCCTGCCTTCAGGTTTCCTGGTGTATTACCTTACCTGTACCGCCATTATTTTCATCTCGCCGGCATTATCCATCAGCAATAAGCTGATTCTGGCAAACTTCTGGTTTGCCATACTCCATATGCTGAAAGCCGCAGCCTATACATTACTTATCGCTCTGATTATCAGAATGGTGTCCAGCATACAGGGCCGCTATTCGCCGTTGACCTATGCCATCGAACGAATCCTGCAGCCATTGCTCAAACCGTTTTCCCTCTTACGCGCAGGGCGATACGATTTTTCAGGCAGTTTGCTGGCACTCTTATTATGGTTGTGGCTGACACGATGGTTTCCCCAGCTTATCCAGCAAACGAATATATGGTTGCTCCAATAGGCCGTCTGAAAGCGCAGTAGGTATTAACGACCAAAAATACAACGTCCTAAAAAGCACATTAATATATTTAGGCGTAAGCTAGTGCAAAAAAGTGCAAATCGAAATATAAAGAACAAATGAATAGGTAAAACATGATATGATTCGCCCAATTTCCAAAACGGAAATTCAAGAAAACCCAATAAAAGCAAACCCATAGCATCCAAATCATTAACATAAACCGAAAGCAGACACCATGGCAAAGCTGACAGAACAAGATATTTTAAACTGGGATGGTCCCGAAGAGGACTACATGAACAGCGACCAATTGGCCTTCTTCCGCGAACTACTGGTTAAAATGCAAGAAGAGCTGATTGAAAATGCAAACACCACTACCGGCCATCTCCAAGAGCACGAATCCGCCCCTGATCCTGCCGACCGCGCTACCCAAGAAGAAGAATACGCTTTAGAACTGCGTACCCGCGACCGCGAGCGTAAACTTCTCAGCAAAGTACAAGCGACCATCCGCAGCATTGACGAAGGCGATTACGGTTTCTGTGCCGATACCGGCGAACCCATCGGCCTCAAACGCCTGCTGGCACGTCCGACCGCGACACTGTCCGTAGAAGCGCAAGAGCGACGCGAACGAATGAAAAAACAGTTTGCCGACTAAAATATAGACATAAAACCTCAAAAAGGCCGTCTGAAATACTCTTTCAGACG